>CAZURK010000083.1:0-51634 GCA_964623055.1 uncultured Pirellulaceae bacterium | reverse complement strand
GGCGCAGCGCCAGTGGCGAAGACCAACTTGTCGTAGTCCAACCACGACTCCTCGTCGTCCATCAGATTCTTCACCCGCACGCGTTTTCCGGAGCGGTCAACGTTGATTGCTTCGGTTTGGTTCAAGACGCGGACGTTCTTCACCTTCTGGAAGAACACGGGATCGCGGACGACGCCCACCGGGGTGGACATGAGTTCCGCCTGCTCCTTTACGACGCCGGAAACATAGTAGGGCAGCCCGCATCCGGCATAGGACAGGAGCTTGCCTTTCTCGACGATCGTCACTTCGGCGTCAGGCGCAACACGAATGATTCTGGATGCCACTTTCGGTCCCGCGGCAACGCCGCCAATGATCACAACCTTCATAGGACTGGACCTTCCTTTGCTGGACTAGTTCTTTAGATCAAGCACCGGCGTGTCTGGGAGAGCATCAATCTCCTTGATTTCGATGACATTCTCCTTGACCGAGATGATCTCGCACCGAGTCATCGCAATCAGGTTTGGACGAGCCGGCGAATGCGTCGCGAACACGCCGCGTATTGGGTTGTCTGGATTGCCGCGAGGATGCACCTGGAGAATCGAACGCTTCTCGGCAGTGTCGTTTCTATCGAACCAGTACAACACCCAAACGTGCGAAAACTGGTCGAGCCCCAAAAGGCCTCGTTGATATTTCTTGTCCACTTCGATCGTGGTGCGTCCCTCCGTCTTTCGCACCCAGCCGATCGGGTACACTGTGAATTGCTTTGCCGGTTCTTGGCTATCGTCGTCCGATAGCAGCAGCCCAACGGGCCAGATGCCAAGAAGTGAAATCATCAGAAGACACAATAGAAGCAGCTTCATCGTTCGGGCCTCCAATCTGACAACTCTCTTCAGTTGTCGTTGCTTTCTGTGGATGTCTCGTCCAATGGCCACTACCAGCCGCCGCCATAGCGACCGGGCTGGGCGCCTTGTCGCCCCCAGCCTCGACCCCATCCGGGGCCACCTCGGCCGGCCCACGCTGGGCGAAGATTTTCGTCGCGCAGTTCAACCGTTCGGGAGTCGAAAGTCAACGTTTGAGCCACATAGTGCCCCACCTTCATTTTGTCGGTTCGGAATGCTGCGACTTGGACTTTCTGACCCTCGGACAGGTTCTTGGTCACGAAATCCACAGTACCCGCTGGCCCGAGATGGATGTTGACCTTCTTCTTGTCGGCTGTCGTCATGATGAAATGGCTGCCGAGCAACGACCGTCCCGTCGTCATCTCACAGGGTGCCGTCTCTACCTTCAACACTTTTCCAGTAAGCGAAACCACTTTGGGCTTCGCGGCTTGTCGAGCTACACCTTGCGCATCACCTACACCTCGCTGTGCGAAAACAGTGGATGACAGGCCGAGTACGACCACGACTGCTGCGATTGATGTCAGTGTCGTTGTCATCAGGACTCTCCTTTCAAATGAGGATAGTTTCACCGCGCCGATCCCGAGATTTCAAACTCGAACCGCGAGCCAACATGGCAGGGAATGCATCGGCCCGGGAATGCGTTCCACAGGGCTGCAACTGCCGCCCCGCCAGTGCAATGTGCCGGTCCAAGGCACTTGACCTCAAGCCGCCGGAATTCTTCAATCGTTCGGCTAAGGCGTTGGGGCGACGCGTCCACCAAATGCATGCCGCCGAGCACCGCGTGGATGGGCCGATGATCGGTAAGGGTACGTACATAACGTAGCGTATTGATCACGCCCGCGTGGGCGCAACCAAGCAGTACGATTGTTCCGCCGTCCGTCTCGAAGAACAACGCTTGGTCATCGACAATTGGGTCCGGCTGGCGGAAGTCACGATCGAGGAAGAAGGGCCCGCCCGTGTCCTCGAAATTCGTAACTCGCGGGATGGGACCGGTCGCCGTCAGGCCTTCCACAATCGTTGTCGGCTTCTCCGTCTTGACCCACAGGTCGAAACGTTGACGCATGGCTCGTTCGGCCGAATAGGGGATTCCGATTTCTTTGACAGCGCCATTCTTGCCTTTCGCATATCTCGCTGTTAGGACCGCCGGATGAGCAAAGACCGCGCAGCGTTGATTGTCGCGAAGTGCTTCGGACAAACCGCCCGTGTGATCGTAGTGCCCGTGACTCAAGACAACCGCGTCCGCCTCGTACAGAGGCAATTCCAGCTTGTAGGCGTTGCCGGCCAATACCACGCCTTGGCCACTGTCGAAAAGCACGGTCTGCTGTCCGAATTCAATCCAATAAGCCAAACCGTGCTCGGCCAGCATCCCTGGCCCTTCGGCCGTGTTCTCTACGATAACCGTGAGTCGCACTTTCATTCGGTCTACGTCTCCGCCAGTTGCACCAAACCGCCTGATCCTGCTGGGATGCTAGTCTGAAGAGCCTCGTCGACCTTTTTCCCAAATGGCACTGATCGCCTTAGCCGCGGGACCATCGGATGCTTCGATTACGGTACTCCGGGCAATCTGCGCGCTGGTTACCGCCGGATCGTAGGGCACACGACCCACTGGCGATATTCCAAGTTCCAGAGCCATCTCCTCAAGACGCTCGGTCATCTCAATGTTCAAATCCGCCTTGTTCACCGTCATTAGGCCAGGCACACCCAGCCTGCCCATCAGCTCGGCGACGCGACGGAAGTCGTGCAGGCCGGACGCCGTAGGTTCGACGACTACCAAGGCTAGACTTGCACCGGTCAGCGATGCGATCACTGGACAGCCAATTCCCGGCGAACCGTCACAAATAACCAGGTCCAAATCGTGCTGCCGCGCGACCTGTTCGGCCGTTTGGCGGATTAGCGTCACGAGCTTCCCGGAGTTCTCCGCACCCACGCCTAGCCTGGCGTGCAACATCGGTCCGAAACGCGTGTCGGACACAAACCATTGGCTAGCAACAACCGAGCCAAATTCGATCGCTTCTTCCGCGCAGTAGTACGAGCACACTCCGCATCCTTCGCAGGCCAACGGGTCGACGCGAAATGTCTTGTCGACTCGCCCGTTGCCGGGGCCGTCGCAGTAGATTGCATCGAAACGGCACAGTTCCTCGCACTTACCGCAAGCCGTGCAGTGGCCGGGCTTGATACGTGCCTTGTTGCCCCCGATGAAGTCACTGCGACGCAGTACGCGAGGTTCCAGGACCAAGTGCAGATCTGCCGCATCGACATCGCAGTCCGCCAAGACCGCTCGTCCCGCGGCCAGTGCGGCAAACGACGCCACGATGGACGTTTTCCCCGTGCCTCCTTTGCCGCTTATGACGACGAGTTCTTTCATGACTTCTCCGTAGTCTCGATGGGGCGCAACCGGTCGCCTGCTCTTCGTAGCTGAATTCGCAAGAATTCAGTTGTCGCGATACCCAAATCCGGCTGAATTCTTGCGAATCCAGCTACAAGTTCTTTCATGACATCTCCGCAGTCTCTATCACGCTGGCAAGCAGTTTCTCGAACCGCTGCTGATATCCAGGAACGGCCTCGCACGCCAATTCTCCGCGAGAATAGGCTTCTGCGACGATGCGATCGTCTGGAATCTCGCCCAGCACAGGAATTCGTGCTTGCTCGCAATACTGTCGCACCTCGCCGTTCCCCAAATCCGCACGGTTGATAACGACACCTAGCGGGAGTCTCAGCGCCCGAACCATTTCGACCGCCAATTTGAGGTCGTTGAGACCAAACGGCGTTGGTTCGGTTACCAGGACAACCAGATCGCTTTCACGTGCGGCCTCGACGACGGGACACGATGTGCCTGGCGGTGCATCTAACACCACCAGGTCTTCCTCTGGAGCTGCCTGCTTGACCGCATGGATCGCCGGTGGACTCATGTGCTCGCCCACGTTCAGAATCCCGTCCACAAAGCCAATAGGGCCGCTTGTTCCGGTCCGCAATCGTCCGATGGGGCGCGTAATCTCGCGAATCGCGCCCGTCGGACAGACCAGCGAGCAGCCACCGCACCCGTGGCAGAGTTCAGGAAAAACCAACGGTGATTCGCCCACACAGACAATGGCACTGTACTGACAGATCTCGCCGCACTCGCCGCATTGTGTGCAACGAGTGGCATCGACCACCGGAACTTGTTTCCCAACAGTGCGTTCCTCGGAGATTTCAGGCTTCAGGAATATCGCACCATTCGGCTCTTCCACATCGCAATCGAGGTAAGTCACGCGGGAACTGGTGCGCGAAGCGACATAGGCCAGGTTTGTTGCCACCGTGGTCTTGCCTGTTCCGCCCTTGCCGCTTGCTACGACAATACGCATGACTTGTCCTTGCTCCCACTACGTTCAGGAAAGCTGCGCGTCACTACCCTCAGCAGCAGCCTTCTTCGCTTGGCTTTCTAGTTCGACGATGCGTTCTCGGATTCCGTCAAGCGTGCGGCATAGCGTTTCTGCTTGCTGCTTGAGCGCATTGAGTTCCTCGTCCTGGTCCACCGTCGGTGGAGTGGACGGTGCGGGTGGTGTGGCTGCGACGTCAGGCATTTCATCGGCCGCCTGCTGCCAGCCTGGGCCCCCGGTGGCGTGAAACCTGTTTCGCCGACCGCGTCTTCGTCCTCGGCCACCTCCATTTCCTCCCCCGCCAGATCCGCGGCCTCCCGCACGACTGACGAAGCCTGCTGTCGTATTCCCTGCGCAGTAACCTGCTGCGCGTCCTGTCATTGAGCCCATTCCGCCAGGGCCTATTTTGTCTCCTCTTGGCATGATTATGCCTCCTTTTTGTAATTAATCATTGGTCATTGGTGCTTGGTCATTCGTCATTCACTGGTTTACGCCCAATGGCCTTCGACGGTCGCCTTGTCGACAGCTTCGATGCCGCCTGCTTTGAACGCTGCGACGGCTTCCTTGACGATGCCGGAAACGCCCGAGTAGATGCGGACGCCTCCGGCTCGTAGCGTGTCGAACGCCTTGGGGCCGACGTTGCCGGTGATAACGGCCGATGCCCCCAGTTCAACAACGGTCCGACCGGCTTGAATGCCGGCACCTTGCTGGGCGGCGAGGTTCAGCCGATTGTCGTGAGCCGCGAACTGATCGGACTTGGTATCTACGACGATGAAATACCGCGCTCGCCCGAAACGCGGGTCGATTTCGCTCTCAAGTTTCGGGCCTTGCGCTGTTATCGCTAGTTTCATTGTGTTGGCCTCCTCGTCTAATGGTCGCAGGGGTTCTCTGCCAGAGTCAGATCGCCATCGAGATACGCCTGCACAATGCTCTCGGGCTGGTGCTCAGTCGCACCCACCACGACTCGTATGCCCTGCTCGCTGAATATGTCCTGAGCGCGTTTCCCCATTCCGCCAGCGATGACAACATTTGCACCTTCATCGTGCAGCCAGCGAGGAAGCAAGCCCGGTTGATGAGGTGGCGGGTCAACCTCGCGCGAACCGAGAATCTGACGGCTCGCAATATCCACCTCGAAAAGGCCAAATCGTTCGCAATGACCGAAATGGGCACACAACTGCCCGTCGGTTACGGGGATCGCGACAACCACGTTTTCTTTGACTAATGACGACATCAACGTCCTCCCTATTCATCTGAATCAGGTGTCAAACGAAGCACCACTCGAGTGCCTCGCTAACGAAGTCCTGCAAAAAGATCGTTTAACCGCGACCCAACGGGGAGCGCGTCGGGCGACGTTAACTCCCGCGCTCCCCGCTGGGTCGCGGTTAAACGAAGATTCGTTACACAACGGATTTAACACTACACTAGGTCGCGGATCGCTCGACGACGTTGCCTGTGACCAACGTCAGTCGGCGGAGCCTGGCGGAGCGTAGCGGCCACGTCCGCCCCGGCGTCTTTTCCCGTGACCGCGGGCATTCGGATCTTGCAGAGGTCGCTCGTCCATGCGGCCTAGGCTCTCAGAATCCAGCCCCCGTCCTCGTCGACAGCGGACGTCGGCTATTATCAACGATTCTGTACTTAACTCACCCTGACACAGTGCGTTCAGGGCTTCGTCAATCGTGCCGTTGACCCAACCGTAAAGAACAATGCCTGCCGATCGCAGTGATTCGGCAGACCAACAGTCGATTCCGCCGCAGATGACCGCATCCGCGCCGAGTTCGACCAGCCGATTGATCCGCTCGTACGGGGCCCAACCATCGGCTGCCACCTCCTGCCGCTCCGACGGACTGCCATCCTCGACGGTCACGACCAGGAAAGCCTGAGCACAGTCAAACCGCGGAGACACGCGGTCTCCGAAGGTCGGTATCGCGATCTTCATAGGATCGCCCTCTCTTCAGACGCAAAGGCATGCAGAACCGTATTTGCAGAGGAAGCATCGGCTGTGGACCGGTTGGATGGTCCCGGCTCGCCTGGAAGTCGAAGACTGGCGAAGTCGGTCACACGCTCGGTCCGACCACGCTCAATATGCAAGATCCGCGCCGGCCAGCCCATCGCTGCGAGAAAAATGACGGAAGTCCGCAAGACCCAGAGGTGAGGAGGCAGTGAGTCACCTGCGCAACGCTAGCCTCGATGGCGCGCCGCGTAGGCCGGACCGAGGCCGAACCCCTTGCCGGAACGGCGCAAACCAGCTTTGTTACTTTGACAGCCTGTAGGGTAAACAACGCTATTAGAAGAGGCCGAAGTTCCGGCAGTTGAACGGTTTGCTTGGTCCGGCCTACAAATCGGTGCGCAATCGAGGCTAGCGAGCGCATACGACACGGGTCAACGGTTGCACAAGTGCAGACAATTGCATTGTGTCGTTGCAGTCCTGCAATCTACGGAGCGCTAGTGCATCTCCCACTCGATGAAGCCGGGTTTGGCGTCCACCATGCAGTTGACGATCAATTCGACCAGCCCGTCGTACATGATGGAGTGCTTCTCCCAGAGATCGTAGTAGGAGATCATGTCGCGCAACTGCCCCTTGCAGTTCGAGCAGGGCGTGCAGACGTACTTTCTGATCGACGGATCGAGTTCATCTTTGAATGCGTTCAGGATCTGCTCCAGCTTCTTACGGCCGCTGATCTGGTTGCGCCAGTCGTTGAAGTTATGGCCTGACATGATCGCGAATCCACTGCCGCCGCCGCAACAGTAGTTATGTACCCCGTGGGGATGCATCTCGCGGAACTGGGGCGCGATCTTTCGGAGAACCCGCCGCTGCGGCTCGACGACGCCCATCAGCCGCACCAAGTTGCATGGATCGTGCAAGGTGACCGGGAAGTCGTTGCGTTCAGGATCGACCTTCAGCCTGCCTGAAGAGATGATGTCTTCGAGCGTCACCATGCAGCTTTCGCGAGGGATGTTCAGATCGCCGGTTAGCACCCGATCCGCGATCACCGTCAGCGCCTTATGGGCGTGCCCGCATTCGCCCAGCACGATCTTTTTGACGCCCAGCTTCTTAGCCGCCTCGGCATGCTTGATCGCGACGCGAGCAAACTGGGCGTCGTCGTACCAAAGGCCATAGTTGATGCCGTCGTAGCCGGCGATTTCGCTGGACACGGTCCAACTTAAGCCAGCCGACTCGAAGATTACCGCAAACGCGCCGGGGTTCATCGGCCAAGCCATGATTTCGCCAGCGTTGTGGATCAGCAGAATGTCGGCGCCGGCTTTGTCCCAGGGGGTCTCGACATCAATCCCGGTCATCTCCGAGACGTCCTCGTCGATGAACTCCATGTTGTCCTTTACCACCAGCTCGTTCATACCTGTCGACGATCCCACTTTCAACTGCAGGACCGAGCCGCTTTCGTGGATCTCCTTGGCCGCGATGCCCATCTCCATGCTGAAAAGCTTGCGGATCTCGTGTCCGATCAAACCGTTGTCCACGCCGATCGGGCACGTCTGGGCGCATCGGCGGCAGAGGTTGCACCGGTATGACAGCTCTGCCAGACGAGATACTGTCGTCCAGTTCAATTCGATTTCGCCGTCGCGCCATGCCTGTAGCAGCCCGCCGTTTGACTTGACATGCTTTTTGTACAGGCGACGAAACACTTCGGAGCGGTAGGCTGGCCGGTAGATTGGGTTCTTCCCGCTGGCTTCATAGATGTGGCACGAGTCGGAGCACGTGTGACACGTAGCACAGTGGTCCATCGAAAGCAGAAGCGGTTGCAGAAACGTCCAGTTGTTCTCTTTGGTGAACAGCTTCTGCAGGCCGGAGAGGAACTTGGCGACCAGTTCGTCTTCTTCCTCTTTGGTTTTCGGTTTCGGGATATTGAGGACAAGCGTACTGTCCAGGCTGGCCTCGTAGTTCTCCCGGGCCTTGTCGCTCAAAGGCGCGAAATCGGGCGTTGACTCCGGCTGGTCGAAAGGCGCAGGAAGCGGTTTGAAATCCTCCTTGCGCAGCTCTGAAAGCGTCGTCGATGGCTTCGAGATATCTTCAACCTTGATACGTTTCTTCATTTCTCTTCCTTTTCCTCCTCGACGCCGGATGTCGCTACGTCAACCCAATTCTTCTTCCCGTCCCCTCGGATGTGAGGCGCCGACCAACTGACCGGATACTGAAGCTGCTCGCCAACTTGCTGTTCGATTTTCCCGCCAGGTCGATTCGGTTCGTCACTCCATCGGATGTCGTGGTACATGAACCACTTGGTAAAGAAGTGTGACATATGCGTCAGCGGTATGTACGCCAGCAGCAGGGACGCCAAGACGATCTCGACTGCGATCAGACCTGTCGCCGACGCGGACGTGGCACTGGCCGTTGAGAAATCGAACGTCACTAAGCGGCCGAAGAAATCTCTCAAAGCGGCGAAATGCGGATCAGCCAGGGCGTGACCGGCGAGTGCCACCGCAAACGTCACAACGAAGAAACCCAAGTTGAAGAAGTCTGCCTTCTTCGTGTACTCACGGTAATCTGCGTCGAAGGTCCGAGTCGCCAGCAAGGCCGCGGCGCCAATCAGACCCAATCCCATCCCCGCGTATCCCACCAAGTACGTCAGGTGGTACAGGACTTTTCCGACCATGCCATCCCCGGCCGTCACACTCATCCCCGCCGCCTCGGCGATGCCACCCGCCAGCAGCAGGACGATCAAAACGGCCAGCAAGTACAAGCCGAAATGGAACGGGAAAGAACGCAGCCAATGTTTGCGATTGTGCTCCCAAACACCTGCCAGCAGGACGATCTCCGGAATCATCACCTTCAGTTCCCCGACCAGCGACGAGTGGCGCGGCTTGGTCCACCAGTCGACTTCCTCAAGGTACGAGCCCCCATAGTGTGCCCGACCTTTCTCGTGAGCCACTGGGTAGAGTTCCCACCGCAGGTGGAGTGGCAGTCGAGCGATCTTCAGAGCCCGGATTGCGATCGCCGCCACGAAGACGACTATCGAAGCATAGGTAACCACAAGCAGTATCGGACTCGCCATTCAATTCTCCTCTCGCGACCGCTGTTTGCGGTCCATTAGCTCTCGGATGGCCATGCAGGGATTCTGGACATCGGTCTGATCATGCACGAGCATCTTGATCTGGTCGGTACACAACGAGCCGAAGCGGTAGACGTCGCATGTCCGGCATTCACTGTCTGTGGCGGTGCATACTCGACCTTTGACCATCCAACACGGTCGAGTGCCCGCGTTGTATGCAGGACAGGTCTTGCAGGTCTCGGCACTGCAGGGAAGCAGATCCCAACACGGCAGGAGCGCCTGCATCCTGCGGATCCCTTCAACATTCAGGCCCGAATCCTGGATCAACCGCTGGATATTCTGGACGCGGCTGATGTCCTGGTGTGAAAAAAGGCGGCGGCCAGATCCGGTTCGATGGGCGATAATCAGGCCTTCGTTTTCGTATCGGCGGACTGCGGATACAGAAAGGCCCACCCTTTGGGCTAGGACACCTATGGAAATAACCGGATCGTCGATCTCGTTTTGGTCTTGCGTATTGTACATAAACCCATACGTGGCAGTCAGTTACCACCACGTCGTAATGTCGTTTGAGTGAGAACGTATTAAGCGCTGTAAATATTGGTATAGTAAACCTATACTTTTCGGTCAAGGTATTGGACGCCAAACACCCATCTCAGCCAAATCACCAAATGGCTCTCGAACGATTAGTCCGATTGCGATCTATACCAGCAGCCGTCTATCCAAGCTCTCTTGCTAGGCCAGCAGTTCGTTGACCTTGCCCAGCAGTTCTTCAACGTCCACAGGCTTGCTGATGTAGCCTTCAGGCGGGGGGACTTGCCGGCGTGTGGAGATGAACTTCTCGAAGTCGTCTGAGACGCCAGTGATAATGATCACCGGTATGCTCTTGAGTTCGTCGTCCTCTTTCAAGGTTCGGTAGACCGCCACACCGGACTTCTCGGGCATCGAGATATCCAGCGCGACAAGGTCGGGGCGACTCTCCTCGACCTTCTTCAATGCCTCGGCTCCGTCCGCGGCAGCGACGGTGGCAAACCCGTTGTCTTCCAAAACCGTGGTCAGGTATGTGCGTGTGTCCGGTTCGTCGTCCACTACGAGGATAGTCTTCGGGTCTTCAGCCATGACGGGTCTCCTTTGCTCAACTGAGGGACTCTGCCGACTCCTGCGGCGGCCGATTCCGACGCAGTTCGACGACGAACTTTGTTCCAACGCCAACCTCGGACTCCAGCTCGATGCTGCCATCGTGCGCTCGAGCGATGCGGTTGGCAACGAACAAACCCAGACCGGTTCCTTCCGTACCCTTGGACGAGAAGAAAAGGCTAAACACCTTCTCTCGCGTTTCCTGATCCATGCCGATGCCGTTGTCCTGCACTTCGAATTGAACGTGGTCTGGAAGACCTTTAGCTCGAAGCGTTACCTTATGCTCGTCCTTCTTGTTGTCCAAGCGGCAGGCGTCCACGGAGTTTTCCAGTAAGTTCACCAGCAGCGACCGGACGGCTCGGGGATCTGCCTCGAAATCGCCAGTCGATTGATCCGTTTCGCAGACGAGGTCGACCTTATGCTCCTCGGCCCTCGAACGCACCAAACCACAGACTTCGTCAGCAAGTTCAACCGCGGAAACGGTTTCCCACAGGGGTTCTCGATCCTTCGCATAATAAAGGATGTCTGACACCATTCCTTTGATTCGGTCGACGTTGCGTTTGACGATCTCCCAGCCTTGGTGGACTCGATCCGGTTTGTCCTTTGAAAAACCAGTTTCCACCAAATACATGCCGCCGGCAAGCCCGTTCAAGAGACCTTTCAATGCATGTGAGACCGAACCGATCAATAATCCCAGTGAGGTAAGATGAGATTCGAGCTCTCTGACGGCGGTGATATTGGTACTCATCTCCATGACGCTGACGATCTTCCCGTCGTCGTCCCGGATCGGTGCGGTCGTGACCAGCACGTTCATCTGTTCGCCTTGGAGGGACGTGACCACTTCTTCGCGCGTGTGGATCTGGCCATCCTCCAACGTCTCTCGGACCGGGCAGGGCACACATTCCTCGGTCCGATGCTTGTACACCTCGAAACATTTACACCCCAGGGCACCGAGTGAGGAGCCAAAATCTTCCTGGAAAGCCCGGTTCATCTCGATCATGCGAAGGTCGGGGCCTTGGATCGAGATGTAGCAGGGAACCTCCTCGAACAGAAGCTGATAGCGATGCTGGCTCTGTCGCAGTTGCTCTTCCAGACGTTTGATGTGCGTCACATCGGTCGACATTTCGATGACCGACGTGATCTTACCGTCCTCGTCGTAGATAGGCGTCGTCTCGACCAATACCGAAACGTCTCTCCCATCCAGGGACCGGACCCGCTCTTCGCGCCGGTGGCACTGACCGTCCCAGAACGTCTGTTCGACGGGACAAACCTCGCATTTTTCCGACCGGTGTTTGTAGACCTGGTAGCAGAAACGGCCGTCAACGTCACCAAAGTCCTTTAGGAACCGCTCGTTCGCATGCAGGATCCGGAAATCACGATCCTGGACCGTGAGATAACACGGCAGCCGGTCGAAGTACTGTTGGAAGGGATCTCCCATCGCGCACCTCACCCTTTCATCGTGACTCATTCATCGTGCGCCAACTCGAGGACCTTGCGGACGTTTCGCATCAGCGACTCCTCGGTCACAGGCTTGTCCAAGTACCCCTCGGGCGGCGCCACCGAGCGGTCATAGATCGTACTGCGCAGTTCGGGCCGTCCCGTAATGATGCAGACCTTCAAATGATCCAACTCGGGGTCTTTGCGGATCATCTCGAATACTTCTCCCGCGCTCTTGCCTGGCATTTCAAGGTCCAGGGTCAGCAAGTCCGGCTTGTGACTGCGTGCCAACTCCAGAGCTTCGTCGCCGTTGGTGGCGGCATGGACCGTAGCACCGTGATCCTCGAACACCGTGCTGAGCAACGTCACCTGGTCCGGTTCGTCGTCCGCAACGACGATCGTCCGGCCGGCAAGGGCAGGTGCCTTTTCGGGTGCAGCTTCGGTGGGCGCCTCGGCGGGCACCGACACTTCTTCCTCGATGACCAAGGCGTTGGCCACTAGGTTCACTAGCTGCGTGACCTCCATTCCCAAATCGTAGTGGCGGATCAAGTCGGCCAGACCGTCAACACAATTGTGGCAAGAGGTGACGACCACTTCGGCGCCGGTGGCCTTAAGCTGGTCTGCCTTGATCTTTGCAGACTTCAGCCGTCGCGGAGTATATTCGGACATGCTCATGGCCCCGCCGCCGCCCGTGCAGCAGTAGTTCTCCGCGCGGTTCGGGTACATCTCGCGGAAATCGGTCACCACGAGATCAAGCAACTCGCGAGGCTCCTCGAACAGACCGCAGCTTCGAGCGTTGTTACACGAGTCGTGGAAAGTCACCGGCTTGGTGTTTCGCGTTTTGTCAACTTTGATACGACCTTCCTTGATGTACCGCAGCATGGTGAGCACCGAGCTTTCCATCTCGAACGGCACATCGTACTGGCCCCAATTCGGCCCCTCGCAGCGAGTGGACCGATATCCGTGGCCGCATTCGGAGATGACCAGTTTCTTGCCCTTGAGTTCCTCGGTTTTCTCGTACAACCGACTCGCGACGGAACCGCCGAGATCATCGTCGCCAGAGAACAGTCCGAAGTTGGTCATGTCCCAGCATTCACTGGGCATCGTCCAACTCTCGCCGGCAAAGTGGAATATCTTGGCCGCGTCAGCGATGCTTCGCGGGTCGTATTTCACCTCCCGCGGGTTGATGGAGTAGACGACCTCACAGTCCGCCTGGTCGATGGGAATCTTCACATCGGGATCTTCCAGATCGTCTTGCAGCTCTTCCTCCATCCACTCAAGCGTCTCGAGGTAATCCTCCTTGAGCACGCCCATCTGGTTGCCCAACTCCCATTGGTCCTTGCTGACGACCGCCACGCCCTCGGGCATGACCCCCACCGAGACCAGAAGTCCTCGGGCCATACGGTTGAACGTTGCCAGATCAACGCCCATTGGGCAGTTCATCGAGCAGCGCCGGCAATTGGTGCACTTGCCAAAAACCGTGTCTTTCAGCTCCTCCAGTTCCTCGTCGGTAAACACGCTGTCGGCTTTCACCCACCAAGGAAAAACCCGGCCGGTCCAGTCGAAATGGCGTTTGAACAGTTTGCGTATCTTGTCGCCCTTGTAGGCCGGCGCGTATGTCGGATCGCCGGGATTGGCCAAGACGTAGTGGCACGAGTCGGTGCACATGCCGCAGTGCACACAGGCGACCATCGAGCCGGCGATCTGCCGGTTCAGCTTCTTTCCCATTCGTTCCAGAACTTTCTGGGCTTTGTGGGATCTCTCTTTGCTCTCGCTCATCAACTTCCTCCACCGTGAGATGGTTTGCAGACTTGGTGCGTGTGAATGAAAAAGACCCCGGCCTCAATCCGCCTTCGCGCCTTGCCGGACCGGATAAACTCCGCGATACCCCATCGTCTTTCCGAAGTAGTACCGCGTGAAAGGATAGTACAAGTAGTGCGATATCTTGCTGAACGGCACGTAGACCAGGAAGAAGGAAGCCATCAGAAAATACGTCAACCGAAATCCCATTCCCGCTGCCGACAGATCTTCGATTTTCAGGTACCCGTAGGGAGCCGCCAACGCGGCGGAAAGCAGCCACAACGTCAGCAGCACCAAAGAGAAATAATCGTCCGGTGAACTGATCGCCCGCATGTACTTGCTGCCAATTCGCCGTACCATGCGAATCACTCCCACGGCACAAGCCGCACCCGTGGTCGCCTGAATGGCCAGCACAATCATTTGGTTCTCAAGCAGACCTGGGACGTGGGGAATGATGAACAACAGCAAGATCGCTGCCGTTACGCCCAAGTGGAAAATCGCGAATTGGAGGTACATAAGGAACTTCGTCCGTGTACTCTCCATGACCCAAGGCATGGCGATGTTCGCCCAGGAATAGACGATGCTTCTGGTCGGCATGACGCTTCCGGTTCCTGTCGGGCCCTGGCGTTCGCGCCCGGCTTTGAACCGCAGGAACCAGAAGATACGTATGGCGTACACCAGCGCCATGAACGCCAGCGCTACATTATGAAGTGTATGTTCGGTAAGATGGAGAAAATCGTGCATAGTGAGTGTCTCTTCTTCCTTATCAGTTCAATGATGCAAGTTGAGCCTCGAACGGAGCGAACTCTCGCCGGTCGATAACACAGATAATGACCTCTTGAATCTCCGTTTCGCCTTCCAGATAGCTCTTGATCGTCTGGACCGTGACCCGCGCGCACAGATCTAACGGTACGCCGTAGAAACCCGCGCCCATCGCAGGCAGCGCGATCCGTTTCACGCTCCGCTCGTCGGCCGCCTTCAGCGAATTCGACACCGTGGTTCGCAGCTTGCCCTCGATGTCGTCTTCGTTGAATCTCGGGCCGACAGCGTGGACGATGAACGAGGCGGTCAGTTTCCCGGCCTCGGTGACCACGGCTTGTCCGGTTTCGATCGGGCCGAGTTCGTCCAACTCCTTCTGAACACTGGGCCCTCCGCGCACCGAAATGGCGCCCCCAAAGCCCGAGCCCAACGCCAAGTCATGCTGGGCGTAAAACACGAAGGCGTCCACTTCGACTTCGGTTATGTCTCCCTTGATTAACCGCACGATGCTGCGATTGATTTGCACATCGTCCAATACGGCTTCCGGCATACTAACTCTCCTGTCTTGAATCTCTGAGTCGCTGTAGTAGTTCTCGAATCGCCTCGTCTCCATCCTGGACGTCGTTCTGGTCGTGCAAGAGACGCTTGACGTCCTCGGTGCACAACGAGCCGAACCGGTATACCGGGCACTGCCGGCATTCGTTTCCTTGGGGGGCACAGTTCAGTCCTTTGATCATCCAGCACGGTCGAGTGTTGTCGTTGTATGCGGGACAAGTCTTGCGAGTCTCGCCGTTGCAGGGCAGTAAATCCCAGCATGGAAGAAGCGCCTGCATCCGGCGGATCCCCTCGGTGTTCAGCCCCAACTCCTGAATCATGTGCTGGATGTTCCGGACACGGTTGATGTCCTCGTGCGAGAAAAGACGATGCCCCGAGTCGGTTCGATGAGCGATGATGAGCCCTTCGTTCTCGTACTTGCGCACCGCGGACACGGATAATCCCACCTTTTGGGCTAGAACGCCGATGGAAATCACCGGATCGTCAAAGTCGTTCTGGGTTGCCAGGTCAGCCATGAGTTGTTCCGCAATTGCGACTGCACAAGAACGGTATCACTGCAAGAAGGAATCCTACACCATTCTGTATAGCATACCTACACTACCGTCAAGACCTCAAGACCCCAAAATCCAGTCAATGATGGCCCGAGGGCTGAAAGACGCCGGACGCGTGGGAAATCGTGGCACTGTGTTGACACAAGCCCGACGCGCCAGCGAGGGTAGCTCGTCTGCAGCCCCTCGCTTGCGCTTCGGGCTTGTGTGACCGGTGAGAAGCGCTAGTCACCCAACTGGGGGATTCCGTCAGTGCTCTGCTACTTGAGCAACTGGCGCAGGCGGCTTCTCGCGATTTCCCTGAAGCTCTGGAGGCACTCAGGCAAAGAACGGCAATCCGGCGGCCCGGCAAGCGCCGCGTCGGTATCCCTCGGGGAACAGCTCCCTGAACGCATCTAAATCGAGACCGTGAACCTCGCAGACCTCGTAAAAGGTCGGAATGTTGTGCTTGGCCTCGTAGTAGCCGCGCAGGAAACGGATGATTTCCCAGTGCGTGGACGTCAGGCCCTGGCGCAGGTTCCATTCGCCGCTAACGAGTTCCGTAAAACGCTCGTTCCATTGGCTGAAGTCTTCAAGAAAGCCCTGGGCGGTTATCTTGAACTCAGGCTTGAGACGGGGGGCAGTCTCGTACGAGTGCCAGATGTTGACGTCGCAAAGAAACTTGTAGCTGAGACCAGCGATTCGACACGCGCCGCGAAAGTAGCCGGTGGGAAAAAGTGACTTCAGCTTATCCAGACGCAGACCGTTCTCGGCACACGCCACGACAAGCAGCGGAAGGGTCTTTTCAGTTAGGGCTTCTTCTCGGATGTAGTGAATGAAGTCCCGGTGTTCTTCCGTCAAACCATCGTGGATGCCTTGTTGCCGTGCCGTGCCATCGGCGAACTCTTCATCCCATTGCTCCGGTTCGGCCAGGAACCCGTGTTCGTCCAGCGCGTATGCCTTGCCTCCACCGAACGTAACCGTCTTGAGTGCCGGATGTTCCATGGCGTCCTCGTCCGCGTGTTCGGCGTTGGATGAAACTACAATGAGGCCCGAGGTTGGAGGGCGAAGCCCGAAACCCCGGGGCTTCCCTCGCTGTCGCTCAGTCCAGCCCCGGCCACCCAACCCGAATTCTTAGGCTTGACAAAGCACTAGCCAAGCGATGCTAGAACGTCAGGTGTAGTCTTGGCGCTCGGCGGCTTTCCCATTCACGAGGATGGAGCGCGACAGCATGTCATGCACGCCGCCAACCTCGATGTCCTCGTCGTGATGCTCCATGAGTTGGGTCAACTGGCGTTTGCAGTTCGAGCACGCCGTGGCCACGTACGTAGCCCCCGTCTCCCGAATCTGCTCCATCTTCTTCACGCCAGAGACTTCCATGCGGAAGTCTTGGATGTCGTCCATCGCCGACAGGCCACCGCCGCCCCCGCAACACCAGTTCTCGCCTCGGTTGGGATACATTTCACGGAAGTCGGAGCAGGATGCCTTCAGGATATCCCGCGGCTCCTCGGTGATCCCGCACGAGCGTCCGAAGTTGCACGGATCGTGGTAAGTGACCGGCTGTGGATTCTTCGACTTGTCAAACTCGAGACGGCCCTCTTTGAGGATTTCGGCGGTCCACTGCATGCAGTTTTCGACTCGGAACGGCAGTTCGCCCCACCAGCCGGTCTTTTCCATCATCATCTTCATGATGCGATAGGCATGGCCGCATTCGCCCATCAGCATCACGTCGCATTCAAGATCCTTGGCCTCCTCGACGTACAGTTTGTTGTCGGTTTTCATGTCACCGTCGTTGCCGGTGAACAGCCCGTAGTTGGCTCCGTCAAAACACTTGGAACTCATAGTCCACTTGTCGGCCATGTCCAGGACGTGGAACACCTTCGCAAGACCCATCGTCGCTTCGGGGTTGACCAATACGTCGCCGGACGGCGGTATGTAAAGGTACTCGGCGCCTTTCACATCAATGGGGATCTTGATTGGAATACCATGCTCTTCCTCCATCTCCTCTTCCAGGAATTCGATCGCCGCGCAGAAGGCTGCTGCATTAGCACCGTCTGTGTTGCCCGTTTCCAGGGAGATGTTCACCACCTTTTGCATCGTGTCGGGGGTCATGTCCAGTTGGTCCAGGATGGCACGGCCCTTGCGAGTGATGACGGAGTGGTCGATGCCAAACGGGCAGTACATGGCGCAACGCCGGCAACCGGTGCACTCGTACCAGATCTTCCGCCACTCCTCCAGATCGTCCGGGTCAAAGTCCGCTGCTCCGGCAAATCTTCCGAACAACCGGCCCGTGATCGTGCAGTATTTCCTGTAAATCCGCCGGATCAAGTCGGTTCGTTCGGCAGGGTTGTATCGCTTTTCCTTCTTGCCGTAGTAAACGGGACAGACATTGGAGCAGGAGCCGCATTTGGCACACATTTCCATGTACATCCGCCCCGCTCGCGGGCCATTCTTGATGGCTTTGATGGCGTCCACAACCTTCTGCTTGACGCCCATTTTCTGCTCAGTACTTTTGTCCAACATGTTCGTAGTCTCCCTAACCGGGCTGGAACTCCGGCGTTTCTCTTACTGCTTGCGAATGAGTTGATGGGTAAAGAAGATCCCGCCGAAGTGCAAAAGCTTACTAAAAGGTAGGCAAAGGATCAGAAGAAGCGCCAAGCACATGTGAATCAAGAACACGTTGTGCTGCAGGGCTGCTGCCCCCATGATGTCGCCGAACGACGCAAGACTGAGAAAATACTCTCTCGAATTCGCCAGGTCGAAATGCTGGGCGTCGCTGAATCGCATCAGATCGCCAGTAATAATGATGGCCGCGATCAGAAGCAGGGCCAAGTAGTCGGCCGCGCCGGTGATTTCGCGCACACGGGGCAACATCATTCGCCGAACCAGAAGCAGAATCGTAGCCAGCAGGATCACCACGCCGGCACCGCCGCCAGCCGCGCCGGACATGGCCTTGATGCCCTCTTCGCTCATCCCCATCGCCCCTAGCGTACTGTCGATCAGCCCGGTGAATACGCGAAAGTGCCCGAGAAATATCAGCAGCAGCACCGCGTGGAACACCCAGGCGAGAATCCACAATGCCCGGTCGCCCTTGAACAGGCTCTTGAACAGCACTGCTTCCTGCACAGTGTTCAGGGTGTTGCTCTTTTGGTCTTCTGGGGCCGGAAACAGCGTCATCGGCGGCGACGCCAACTTTCTCCAGACGTGAATGCGGTAAGCCATGCCGACCAAAAACACTACAATCGCTACGTAGGGTAGAACTACCCCTACGATAAACCTCACAATCTCCATGCTATGAATCCTCTGTGCAAACGGTTCGTGATAGTCCGGCGAGATGTCGCCTCGCCTTTTCTATGTTGATTAGAAAACTCAAAGGCATCCCGAAGGACGCGGCAGGCCAGCCAAACGATACGCTCCCTTGGCCACCCCGCACGGGAACAAACGGCAAACCTCCGCCCTGCTAACACCAGTCTCTTTGCAGATCCGGACCACCGGTGGACCGGAGGCGTGCTCCAAGTAGTAGTCCTTGACGAATTCGATAATCCGCCAGTGGTTATCGGTCAGGGGGCCGATGTCATTCATATCGGCCAGCGTTTCCGCCGTAGACCTGTTCCATTGCGACATGGTTTTCAGAAAACCATCTTCATCGAGACTCCCTTCGAGATTCGGATCAGTGGTCGGGACTTGTTCTTCAGTCATCGTTGGCCCTTTCGGTCCTGCCCTACAATGTGCCGCTCTCCGCCGGCAGGTAATCGACGGGGAAGCTGTGGATCACATCCGCGATCTCGTCTATTCGGAACGGTTTTTCTATGACGCCGACGATCAAACTGCTTGTCGGCCTGTCATTCTTCCTGCGTGTTCCGCTTCGTGGCACGATCAAGATGATTCTCAGACCCGGAATCCGCGGGTCGCCCGACATTGAATCCAGAAGCTCCCTATCGCCGCTTGCCAGCAATTCTTCGTCAACCGCTGCGAAGGCAGGCCGGAAATCCTGGATGAGGGCCGACGCGTGGTACGCGCTGCGGGCGAACCGCAGCACGATGCTGTCGCTGTCCTCTTCGGCCAGGCATTCGATGAGGCCTTCGTCCGAAGTGAGAACCAGGACGTTGGTCGCGAGCCCCTTCACTCGGCGATAGTAGACGCAATCCTGGCACGACTTCTGGCAGAACCGCTTCGCGTGTCCGACGTCCTGCTCCAGTCCGGCCATCATGAAGCAACGCCTGGCGCGAACCCGATAAACCACACACTGTTTGCAGTCCTCGGTCACAGCCCCACGGTCGCCCAAATACTCCCAGCACCGCAAATCCGGCGCGTGGCATTCGGAGAACGTCTGGCCCGATGGGTACGTAGCACTGCGCGCAGTGATCAGGGGTTCCAGATGCCGGCGCTCGATACGAAAGTGACCGCCAGCCGTTCGAGCTGCCTCGAGCCGGCCTTTGCGGATCCATTTCAGGATCGTGTCGGGGGTCACAGAGCAGAGCTTCGCTGCCTGGCCCGTCGTCAAGAAAGAAGGGTCTTGGCTTGTCATTACTCTGACCAGTCTGCCTTTTATGGTTAAAGCAGTCTTTAACGCCAATTGTCACGATGTTATCAGTTGTTTAGTGGATATGTCAATCTACTGACCCGATAATTTCCAGATTTAGGCGATATGCAGCGGAATGTAGTATGGCTATTATGGGACGTACTTGCTTCCAAACACAGAATGCCCGGGCACGACCAATACTACTAATAGACGTATTGAAATTGCCCCATAAGCTTGCATAGATCCTTGGTAAGTACTTGCACTAATGCGTTGCGCGGCGTAGAAATGCAGAAAGCCAATACGAATACAGAGAAAACGCACCGAATACTATGAAACCTGAACTGCTTACGACTGGCCAAGCCGCCAAATTCTGTGGCGTCACACCGGACGCCGTGCTGAAATGGATCAGGAAGGGGATGCTTCCCGCTAGCCGAACCGCTGGTGGGCACTTCCGCATTTCCCGGAGGAATCTGGATGCTCTCGGGTACGGCGAATGCGACTCGAGCGATATGGCCCTTGCCGACGCGTTCGGTTCGGCCTCGATGCCGACGCATTGCTGGGAGTATTTCTGCCGAAGTACGTCACCGTCCGAGACGTGCAAGAAGTGTGTCGTGTACCGTGCGCGGATCGAAAAATGTTACGAAGTGGCCGAGTTGGGCGATACGATCGGGCACGAGGGCCGCTTCTGTCATGCGACTTGCGAAAACTGTTCGTTCTTCCGGGCCTGCAACGGACTGGCGTCGATGGTGCTTGTAGTGACGAGCGACGAAGCGCTCATTGGCAGGCTAACGGCCCAAGCCGACTCGGATAACCTTGCATTGCGTTTCGCCCGGGGCGGATACGAGACTTCCATGCTCATCGAGACGTTTCATCCGTCCGTGGCGGTCCTGGACAGCGCGATGCCCGAGGTGCGAGACGGTCGCCTAGTGGATTCGATGATTCAGGATGAACGAATCCCCGGCGTAAAAGTCATTATCGCCCTACGGAAAGGCGACAAGGCGCCGCCGGACCGCGAAGCGTTGGTGATGCCCGCCCCGTTCACCGTGAAGAAGATCGAACGACTCGTGCAAGCTATCGTTCGCCCAACAGACGCGGGCGAGTGTGCAGACGGTTAGTGCCTCATCAAACGTCAAGACAAGACCTTGGCAATCGTGTCCAGGAACTCCTGCTTGTCGATGGGCTTTGACAGGTAACCGTCCGGCGGAGGCACTTGTTTGCGGCTGCTGATGAACCGCTTGAATGGTTCCGGGTCGCCTCCGTAGCCGGTAACGGCGGTTACGATAACCACCGGTACGGAAGACAGATCGGGGTCCTCTTTGAGGTTGCGGTAGAAGCGTACTCCCGATTGTTCGGGCATGGAGATGTCCAGACAGACCAGATCCGGTTTGTCTTCCTTTGCTTTCTCCATACCTTCCTTGCCGTTCGACGCGGAAACTGTTTCGTAGCCGTTGTCTTGCAGGAGTGTTTCCAGGTACGTGACCACGTGCGGTTCGTCGTCCAGAATCAGAATCTTCTTCTTGTCCACTTGTGACTCGGCCATAACTTTGCTCCAAAGGTCAGTCTTTGTTCTTCTCTTTCAATGCTTCGAGGGCCATCCGTAGTGCCTCGGGGCTGGCGCTCTGAAGGCTCTTCTGTAACTCTTCTTTCAGGCTAATCTTCTCCGTCGCACCTTCGGTTTCCTCGATGCCCAATGCTCGCTGGATGCCGCGCACGTAGCTTGCCGGGTTCACGGGCTTCTCCAGGTACGTTCCGGGGCCCGACATAACGCGGTTTTCCAGCAGGTCGTCCAAATCCTCTTTGCCCAAATCGTCCTGGGCGTGGGCCGTAACGATCAGTACCGGAATGCGCGACCACTTTTTGTGCTTCCTCAACTCGTACAAGAGCTTGTGGCCCGATTTCCTGGGCATGATCAGATCCAGCGAGATGAAATCAGGGGGATTGTCGCGGATGATCTCCAACGCTTCGACTCCGTCGCCGGCAGTGACGACGTTGAAGCCGGCATCCTGGAGAACCGTTGCCAGATACTCTCGGACATTCGGTTCATCGTCGACTACGAGAATGGTCTTGTCTTCCGGCCGTTCCATGTTAAGTCCTCCCGGGACCGTCGTCCCAGCACAAACTGCCACGCGCGCTCGGCCCAGGTCTCACGACCTCGCCGAAAACGCTGACCGCAGGTCTCCTGCTGTTCGTGAGACCTCCGGTCGTCCCGCGTGCGGGGTCGGGAGACCCGCGCACAGCAGTGTTACCCGTGCGGGGTCGGAGACCCGCGCACAACAGTGCCCGACTCCAAGCAGACGGGCACGAATGCCCATCCTACTGATGATTTCAAATGACCTGAGGTACTATTCCTGTTCGGTTATCTTCTTCTTGTTCCCGTTGGGTTGCGGGAGCCTGTCGCGGCGAAACTCTAGGCGGAACACCGAACCCGCTCCTTCTGCGGAATCGAACGATACCGTGCCTCCGTGCTCCTGGGCGATCTTTCGCGTCGTCAGAAGGCCCAGTCCCGTTCCTTTGCCCGTTACCTTGGTGCTGAAGAAGCTGGAGAAGATCTTCTTCTTGATGTCGTAGTCCATCCCGGCTCCGTCGTCGGCAACCTTGTAGACCAGTTTGCCGTCCCGTTCGCTTGTCGAAACCATCACATGCCGGTTCGGTTTGTCGCTCACTTCGCAGGCGTCCAGGGCATTGGACACCAGGTTAACCAGGCACGTGTGGATCCCGTCTTTGTCCATTTGCGCCTCGGGAATATCGTTCTGGAGATCCAACTGGATTTCGATGCCCTTCCGCTTTGCCATCTCGCGGAACAGGGTCACAACTTCGCTGGCCGGTTCATTCGGGTCCATAAGCTCGACCTGCGGGGTGCGGCCCTTGGCGAACTCGAGAAACTCCTTCACGAACTCCGTGATCCGGCCAATGTCCTGCTCCAGCATTTCCCAGCCTTTGAGGATGCGCCCGGCATCGCTTCGTTCCAGGCCGGATCGCAGCACGTACATGCCACCGTCGATCCCCATCAGCAGGTTCTTGACTCCGTGTGCCAGACCTGCCACGGTTTGGCCGACTGCTGCCAGACGCTCGGCGTCCAGCTTCTCCTGTTCCAGTAGCTTCATTCTCGTGATGTCGGTGGACATCTCGACGACATAGCGAATGGTG
The DNA here is from genome assembly GCA_964623055.1 of uncultured Pirellulaceae bacterium. GTDB lineage: Bacteria > Planctomycetota > Planctomycetia > Pirellulales > Pirellulaceae > JADHUC01. The sequence goes on along the minus strand of CAZURK010000083.1, from coordinate 28,513 downwards.
CCGTCCCGGCCGATCAGCGGGACCATCTGCACGAGGTAGTGAGTCGGTTTGCCGTCGCGGACAACCCCTTCCTCTTCTCGTTGGCGAACCAAGCCGTCGACAAACGTCTTGCTGGCGGCACAATTCTCGCATCGCTCGGAGAGACCCTTGTACACTTCGTGGCAGTAACGGCCCTTCCAATCGCCGTAGTTCTGCGCGAAGTGCGGATTTGCCTCGACCACGTGGTGCTCGCGGTCGATCACGGCGATGCTGATCGGCACTTGGTACCAAAGCTGCGTATGAATCCAGTTTCGGATGTCTTCCATGCTTATTTCGTCGTGTTTGCGTTATCGGTCATGTAAGGTTTCATTTCGTGGAGTCGCGCGGCGTCGATGTCGCGGTGGCAGTTGGCGCACTGCGCAAAGCTGGCCGGATAGTTGTCCGGATCCTGTTTCACCTGATGCTCATGGCACGAAATGCACAGCTTGTGCATAGCGTCCATGTATCCGGTGGCCATTCCGTGCATCCCGTCAGCCGGCGGACTGACGAGCGAATTCTCGACTACCCTGTCCGAGTGGCAATCGGCACACGCCGAAGCCGTGTCCCGGTCTTTGACTTCGGTCGAATCCCGGTGACAGGCAACGCAACTCTGGTTGCCGTCGAGCTTGTCGATGTGCGAAGAATGGTCAAAGATGTCCGTCTCCAGGTACATGTCGCGGTGACACTCCCAGCAGGAAGTGTTCCGGTCGTAAGGCATGTTCAAATGATGGCACTTGCTGCACGAGTCCTCTTGGCCGAGTGCTGCAGCGTGGTTTCCGTGCGGGAATAGAACAAGGCGTCCATCACGGTTACCGTCTATCATCAGGAACCGGACGTGTTCTGCGTCCGGCGGCATCGGCTTTCCCGTTCCAGCCAAGGAAAGCCCTGACCGTGGGCCATCGGTTTGCATCCAGCCGTCTACCGTCCGGGTGCCTGAAACCGGCGTGGTCGTGAATTCCATTCCGGAGAACAACTCGGCGGGCAAGATCGCGACGGCCACGGCGGCGCCGGTCAAGGCGGCGAGCGAGTAACGCCGCGGCGCGTTGATCGAATCGGGCAACAACATTCGCGTGCCCGCCGGGCCATAGTCGACGTTCGGCAGCCCACGCGGCGCCGCGTCTCCCTCGGCAGCATGTTCTTCTGGGTAAACCTTCAACCGCTCGACAAAGAAGATGAAGACCAGCATGGCGCCGGCCACGATGCCGAAGCTAACCGCCAACTCCATCCAACTCGGGAAGTAGGGCATGTCGTCCGGCCGGGCAAACGCTTCGATGCACACGTCGAAGCGATATCCGATCACGCCCATGATCGTCATCATCCCGCAGGTGACCAGCCCCGCGGTGCGCTGGCGAATTCGGCGAAACGACAGCAGCGTTGCTGGAACGATCGCGCTGAGCAACAACTCGAACCAGAACAGTAGCGATTGCCAGGAACCGTCAAACGCCATAGCCAGGATATCGCGTCCGGCCAAAATGTCGCGCACAACCATGTCGCCGAGTCGCAGGCCGACGTACACAAACAGAACGATCGAAGCGGCTCTCGCCAGGCCGGCCAGCAGATCCTTGCGCAGCTTGTGGCCAAAGAACCAGGCCGAGAAGAACGACTCCATGATGACCATCATCAACCCAAGTCCGATGGCCGAGATCAAAAACAGTACCCAGATGATCGGGCTGTACCAAAGCGGATGAAGACGATACGGCGTAATCAGAAACAACGAACCCAAAGACGATTGATGCAATGTGGAAAGGACGATTCCCATGATTACCAGCGGAATGGTAATGGTCTTGAGAACGCGATGGATCTTTCGAAATAGCGGGCGGTCAAACCAAGGGTATTCCAGGACTACGGGAGCGAACTCCAGGGACAGCACCGTCAAGTACAACATCACGCACATGGCCACTTCGAACAGCACCGAATGCTCTTGGGGATAGATCATCGGGTGCCAGATGTGCCATGGCAGTCCCAAGTCGTACAGCAGTCCCACCGCTACGGCGATGTAGCCCAGGAACGCGGTCAGGATCGCAGGTCGAACGAACCGGTGATAGTCTTGTCGGCCAAAGATGTAGACCGTTGCGGCCAGGACAAATCCGCCAGCCGCCAACGCCACGCCGGACATGACGTCGAAAGCGATCCAGAACCCCCAGGGAGTAACGTCCGAAAGCGCTGTGGTTCCGCCGAGTCCGCGAGCGAACCGCGCCACGGTCATCACCGCCAAGACGCCTATCAATGCCCAAAGAGTGGTTTTCAGTGTGGTCAATCTGGTGTTCATACTCTAGTTCTCTTCGTTTCCCTCCGACGTCTGCACGGAGCGGGCCGCTTCTTCCGCCAGCTTCATGCGCCGGCCGATGATCCACCACGCACCTGTCATCACGGCACCCACACCGGCAATGATCGGCGGTACCTTCGAGAGCGCCGCCCAAGTGAGGTCCGGCAGCGGGTCGTCGCCCACATTCGGTTTGAAGGCGAGGAAATCCAACGGAATGTCGGATATATAGATAACCGACGTCCCGCCCACCTCGGCCTCTCCGTAGACCTTGTCGACGTACCGATCCGGGTTGTCCAGGATCCGGTTACGAGCATGCTGGATCGCCTCCTCCCGATCGCGAAAGAAGATGGTCGCTTTCTCGGGACACGCCTCGACGCAGGCCGGTTCCTTGCCGTCTTTCACTCGCTCGTAGCACATGTTGCACTTGCGAACGTATGGGGCTGGCTCTTCCCAAGCGTATCGCGGAATACCGTAGGGGCAGGCCATCATGCAGTACCGACAGCCCATGCATTTGCCGCTGTCGTAGATGACCGGACCCTCGGGTGTCTTTTCGAGCGCACCGACCAGACACGCCGATGCACAGGCCGGCTTCGCACAATGCCGGCACTGCTGGCGCACAAACCGATCCCCCGGCGGGCGCACCGAGGGGTCCGGCCGCTTGCGGATGATGGTCGTGTAGCGAGTGGACGACAAGTCATCAATCCGCCGTTTCCAGCGCCGCGGGACATCCTTCCCTAGTTCGTATTCCGCCTTGCAGGCTTTGACACACTTCTCGCAGCCTATGCAAAGCGTCGTGTCGGTGAGAATCGCCCACGTCATATCGGCTCATCTTCCTTTCCGAGAGTTACTGCCAGCTTGCTGCCGGCGTCGGGAGGCCAATGCCATGCCACTTCGGATACCACTTGCGTACCGGGAATCAGAACTGCATGACTCAGTTTCGTGATCGGGACCAGAACGAACACCACGTTGGCACTCATCACGTGAACCAACAGGGTCGCCTGGAACGAGAACGGGTTGATCGCCGGATGCATCACAAAGAAACCGGACACGAAGGGCACCGCAATCACGAGCGGCAGGGCGTAGTCCTGGAACCTTGACAGCGTCCGCGTGGCCCGTGCTGCAACGCGCTGGATCACAAGCGTCACGGCCGTCACGATGGCCACGATAGTCAACACGTCGGCCCACGGATTGGGAATGGCCAGCCAAGAGACGGTCGTCCAGGAGACGCCCATACCCCGCGCCCACAAAACGATATGCCCGCCCAAGAAGATCGGCACGATCAGGATTGCGACGTGGAAGAGTATCGAGGTCAAACTGAAGAGCACTTCGTTCTTCAGCTTGTCAGCGGGAAACAACCATTTCAGCGTTGCCACGCAGACTTGACGATATGGCCACGTCTTGTCCCCGGCGCGACGCATCACCCGACCGATCTCCCACACCGTCAACACGAGATGGCGAATCAGGCCCAGGATCATGAAGCTGAAAGCGAATACGAAGGCAGGGCCTCTCGCGAAATCCAACCAGGCTTCCATCAGTCTTCCTTTTCCAGACGTGGGGCACGTTTCTAACGTGCCAACAACCCAAGGCACGTTGGAAACGTGCCCCACAACATGCGTTCACTCCACAACGGGCTCTGCAGTTTCCGAGTCCGCGGCGGAAGCCGATTCGTCCGGCGCGTCTCTAGCTACGCCGAAATCGACAACCCTCAACAGCAGATCGTGCAAACCCACAACTTCAACATCATCCAATCCGTTGTCCTCGCAGACTTCTTTCAACTGCTTCTTGCAGTTGGCGCACGGGGCAACCAGGTATTTCGCTCCGGTGGCGCGGATCTGGTCGGCCTTGCGCTTGCCCATCGCGCCGGTTCGGAATTCTCGAATCTCGTCGATCGACACCGTCCCGCCGCCACCGCCGCAGCAGTAGTTCTCCGCGCGGTTCGGAGTCATTTCGACGAAATCCTCGCAGATGGCTTTCAGGATCTCTCGTGGTTCTTCAGTGATCCGGCCGGTTCGGGCAATATTGCAGGGATCGTGGTAGGTCGTGCGTTCCGTGATTCGTTCGTTGCTCAGGGGGATGTTCCCAGCCATCAATTGCTCGTGAGCGTATTGCAGGCAATTCACTACTTCCGGTGCGTCCGGACCGCAGAACGTGGGCACAAACCAGGCGCTGCGCGTCGCATGCCCACATTCGCCGACCAGGATCTTCTTGCCCTTCAAACGGCGCACTTCGGCAACGACGTTATTGACGATTCGCTCCATCATCCGGTCGCTGTAGAACAGACCGTAATTGATTCCGTCGTAGTTCCCCGTACCGATCGTCCAGGAACCTCCCGTCAAATGCATGACAGCGGCGTTGCCCATCAACGTGTCCGCTTCCAGCAGGTAGTCGGAAACGGCAGGGAAGAAGACATACTCGGCTCCCTCCACATCAAAAGGATATTTGATGTAATCCACTCCGTAGATGTCCTCGAATTCCTCTTCCAGGAACTCGCAAGTGTCCTTGAGCGCAGGAACCGGAATTGCCGACGTATTCCCGACTCCCTCCAACTGTTCGCGCGTGGCGACCAGCAATGCTTTGGGGATAACGTCAATCTCCGAAAGCAGCCAACGCGCCAAGTGGGTAAGCAAGCCGTGGTCGATGCCGACGGGGCAAGTCGATTTGCAGCGCCGACACGCCGTGCACCGGTAGACTGCTTCGCCCAATTCGTCGAGATAGCTGTCCGTCAGGGTGAACCCGCCGAACAGCCGGGCTTTCAGAATGCCCGACTTCGTGAAGTACCGCCGAAAGATCTTGAGCAGAAGTTCGGATCGGTGGCAGGGGATATCTTGGTCGTCGTCGGTTGTCTGATAGAGCTGGCAACTCGCAGCACAACGGCTGCACTTGGTGCTGAGGCGCGAATAGACATCCAGGGCAACGTAGTAGCTGGAATGCTGTAGGACGGCCGCAAAGGCTTCGAGGAACTTCCTGGGCCGCTCGGTCACCTGGAGGGCCTTTTCCTCGACGAAGAAACTGTACTTCCCCTTGTTGCCCATGCGAACTGTTCTCCTTCCGCCTATTTCTCTCGTGGACTTGGCTCAGCGCCCGTGATCTGGTTTCCTTTGCGCCCCCTTCGGGAACGAAGCGGCCCCAAGAAAAACGTTGTATCAGCAGATCTCGGCGGTTTCTGACGCCAAAGAGATGTCGCGAGACCCACGTACGGTTCGGAGAATTGTCCAGGGTGCGTCTGGCCCGAGGCTGCTTAAACGCCCGGGGGCCCGCGCACTTCATTCTCGATGGGGGGAGCGACTGTGCACGCATGGCTATGCACAAACTGCGCCGTTTACACACTGCAGAAGAAAAAGACTGGTACTTCACGAAACTCGGGAAGAACTGCACGTCGGGGCCGAGGGAAATCCAAAGCGATGACGAGTTATCGCACTCCAGATTCCAGCGTGGGCCGTTTGGCCGCAAGCCGGAGGCGTGCGCGAATGTCGGGCGCGCACGCCTCCGGCTTGCGGTTGAACGAGAAAACGCGCCGTGTCTCGGCGGCGGAGTGTGTGACGAGGCAGATTGGCGTCCAGCGAGGGCATATAGTTGCATCGGTGCAATTGCATTGCATTGCATGATTGCATCGCTGCGATGCGTGGCAGCTCGCCACTCAGCGATAGGTGATGGAGTATTTCCTCATCTTTCGCCACAGCGTGCTTTTGTCGATTCCGAGCGCTGCAGCAGTCTTTCCCCGGTGACCATCGTGCTCGCGTAACATCCGCAGAATGGTCTCGGCTTCGGCCTCCAGCAGTGGATTGGCCGGCGAATTCTGCTCTACGGGGCTGCTGGCCAATACCGCGTCGGCTAGTTCCGGGGGCAGGCATTCGATGCCGATTCGGTCGTTGCGGCACAGGACGACGGCGCGTTCGATGACGTTCTGCAGTTCGCGAACATTGCCGGGGAAGGCGTGCCGCATCAACACGGCAATCGCCTCTTCGGAAATACCTTGGATGTGCTTCCCCTGCTCGGCATTGAACTGTCGGATGAAATGGCTGGCCAACAACGGTATGTCTTCGCGCCGCTCGGCCAATGGAGGTAGTACGATCCTGACAACATTCAGTCGATAGTACAGATCCTCTCGAAACGAGCCCCGCGCGACCTGCTCGACCAAAGACTTGTTCGTGGCCGCAATCACGCGGACGTCCGCTTTCACGGTCGTCGTAGCGCCGAGAGGCTCGTATTCCTTCTCCTGCAGCACTCGCAGTAGTCTGACCTGCAACGCTGTGGAAATGTCGCTGATTTCGTCCAGGAACAAGGTTCCTTGTTCGGCCAGCGCGAAACGGCCCGGCTTGTCTTTCTTGGCGTCGGTGAATGCGCCTTTCTTGTAGCCGAACAGCTCCGATTCCAACAACGTGTCTGGCAAGGCGCCGCAATTGACGGCGACGTATCTCCTTTCGGCGCGGCGGCTTAGATTGTGGATAGCCTTGGCCACAAGCTCCTTGCCCGAGCCAGTCGGGCCTTCGATCAGAACCGTGCTATCGCTGGACGCGACATCGGGGAGGATATCGAGAATGCGTCGGATTTGGTGGTTCTTGCTGATAATGTCCTGGAACGTGTAGTGGTCGTCGATTTCCTTGCGCAGAATTTCGATTGCTGACAAATCGCGGAAGGTCTCTACACCACCAACCGCGCGGTCATCATCGTCGCGCAATATCGACGTGCTGATGCTGACCGGTACCTTCTCCCCGCGGCTGTTCAGGATATCAATCCGCCGATCCACCCATCGCCGGCCGTTGCTCATCGTGTCACGCAACGCACAATTGGTCTGGCAGATGCTCGCTTGGAAGACATCGAAACACTTCTGACCGACGGCCTGTTCACGCGGAATGCCCGTAATCTCTTCAGCAGCTCGGTTGAACGACGTGATATTCCAGTCGTCGTCTACCGTGAAAACGCCATCGGCGATCGAGTCCAGTATGACGTCCCGGACCTGCTGTTCGGAGACTCCGCTCATGACGCCAACCTCAGGAAGACGATCTGTCCGCTGTTGCTCGGCGGCAACCACGATCGATCGCCAAAAGCCTCTTGATTCAGTCGGAAACGCGGGGCAAATGCGGCGTATCGTGTGAGCCTCGCCCCCGGCCGTCAGATACAGTGAGAGACATCACCTATTTCTTATGTATCTATGATCGCAGAAACCGGGCCATCTCGCGAGGTGGTCACTGGATGGCAAGGGCTACCCCCTACGCTGCGTGGAATTGGTGATGCGAATCGACATGAATCTCAGAAAAGGCGCTGCAGCGTTTCCCCTCTCCGAGATCCATCCGCGCATCTAACAACGCTGCAGCGCCGCCTTTTCGCTCGTATGGTGCACGCAACTGCCATGCCAATCTGGACGACTGCACCAGTGACGCGCCAGCCGATCTGCCGGGACGGCCCGCAGGCACGCTATGTCCGAGACGTATCGCTCGATTTGATAGGCAGGACTCTCATTTTGCGAGGACGCTCGCCAATTGGCCGTGGAGGACGAATATCGAAGCCACCGTCAGGCGGCTAGGGTACAGTTGGTAACCGGGCGATTGCGCAGAGGCCGCCAACGCAGCGGGTCTACGGTTTGTCCGCCAGTTGCCCTAGTTTCACTGTGCCGGCAAGTTTCGCAGACAGACGGTCAGGCCGCCAAAGCAGATGAATCTGAAGGTTGAGTGTCCGAGACGTGTTTGCGCTCAAGCCGTCGTCCGCCGATTGCCCGTGGCACCGCAGAGGATCGAAGACGATGCGTTTCGTAACCTCCTTCTCTCCGTAGTCAAACGCCGTCGTTGTGTGTGCGAACACGATTCGCTCACGATCCGCGGATCTCATCGTGCCTTGTACCCGCACCTGAAGCGTTCCTTGCCGGCCCTCAAGATCCAGATCCACTGCGTACAACGCGCCTGGACTTACAGGTAAATCGCGTGTCAAGCCGTGAAGCCACTGCGCTTGAGGCCAGCCGTTGCGGCGAGGATCCAAATCGTCGTTGATCGGCCTAACTGGCGCGTTTTCGATTGAGAATTCACCGCGTTGCGAAGACGTGATGTCCATTCGGACGTGCTGCGCGGGTTTGTACCAGGGATGCTCCTCCTTGCGAAGCGGTATCAATGAACTCGGAACGCTCATGTGCGGACCTGCGTATCGCGCCAATTCGGCTGGTGGCTCGTCCAGTTGTACGGCGGCCGTGACGATGGCCGCCTCCAATTCCTGTTCGACACGGCGCGTCGGCCAAAAACGATCATGTAGACCTTCGATGTCTACGCTGCTGCCTTCGAACCATTCCGGATGCTTACGAAACTCGGCAAAGACCGCCTCTTTCCTGGCTTTCAGGTTCTTGGCAAGCGAGATGGCTTCCCCTGAGTTTCCGCTGCCGCGGAACACGTCCTCCTTGAGACGGTACATCTCGTAGTACACCGCGCTGAATTCGGCAAACGCCTCGACCATGGCAAGGCGTTTCCGTTCTCGGTCTGTTAGTTCTTCCCCTTTGGCGTCGTTCAAACAAACGAAAAGCCGCTCGTGCAGGTCCTCGGGGCAACGCACGAACTGAAGCGGTTCGCGGAACGGCCACACTCGGTCCCACATCGGCGTGAACTTGCCGGGCTGGGCATCATTCCGGCGGATCGAGGCGATGTGTTCGTAGAAACGGAACATGGGTTCGCCCGCATCGCCAAAGGTTCGGTCGCAGAACGTGCGGAGCAACTGGCGGACGTCCTGTTTGGGATTCCAGAGCAGGCGGCTGATGATAAACGCCTTGGGTGCGTCGAATGCCCAGACCGGATAGAACTCTGCGCGGTACATCTTCAAGTCGTGGGCTTGGTAGTAGCGCATGTTCTCCGTAATCACGTCCAGCGGCAGGTTGGGGATCACGTAGCCGGCGCCATAGATGTACTCGTAGGTGCCCAACAACGGTGCGAGTGATTCCCACACGCTCTTCCGCACACCCGCGACATTCACCAGCACGTTGTCTCGCAACTCCAAATCCGCGGGCGGGATACCTACGTCGCCATAGGCCAGCACGCCAACCGTGTGCGGTGGATGGTGGTCGGCGAGCGCTTCGGCCACTTGGTTCACGAAACGATAGTAGCTGTGCGGCCAGCCAACTTGGCGGCACTGGTCGCATTCACACTGAACGCGCCGCCCATCGTTGATGCCGAGCGAATAGAACAAACGACCTTCGCGAAATGCCGCTGTGCCCTTCTCAAGCGCTACTTCGATCGCTTTCGTGTTTGTATAGCACGGATGCCATGACTGATAGGCGTTCTTCCCGCCTGGTCGGCTGCTTTCCTTCAACTGCGGCACGAAGCGAGTGCCATCGTCCTTCATGGGAAAGAGATCGGGATACTTCGCTCGACATTCTTCCACCGGAAAGATCTTGATCATGTTGTGAGTCACCGCCTCCTGATGCAGCCGCAGACTCTTGAAGAACTCGTCGGCCAGGAAGAACGATCGCTGTTCGCGCACGACGCCCGCCAGTTCGCGGTGCTTCCGAGGCACGGAGTTTCTGTCCCGCGGAACGACGCCGCTCAAGACGCGAGCCACGACCCAAGGCCGGACTCGTTGGTTTCCCTCCTCTGGACGAAACGACTTCTGCTTTGGCACGCAGACTCCCAAATCGCCGGGCATCGCCCAGAATAGCCCCAGGTGCTCATCCAGAAAGAACATGACACCGTAGCCAGCGGCCGTAGGTGTCTGCCCGGTGATGGTGACGGTAGCCTGGGAATTGCTGGAAACTGTGATCTCGAACGCATCGACATCCGTGATGTCTTCGATGGCGTCGCGCGGCAGTTCGTGCCAACGAGTCGCTCGTGTCCGGATGACGAAGGTCACCTTGTCACCGGGACCGGACAGACGCTTCTTGCCCAATGCCAGCAGGAGATTGTCCTCCAACAGTTCGCTTAAGAACCCTTCAGCCGTATCGAAGGGACCTTCTTCGGTGATTGTGATATTGGTGTCGGAGGTAAGCTCGATGTGGGCAAAGAGGTCGGCGGTCGGAAGCAGGCAGATAGAGGCGCCAATAAGAACAACCAACGAAATCTGCCTTCTGCGCCTCATCGCTCTCTTGCTCCTTCGTGTGCTTGCCGTTTGTGCCATTCAACTTTCACATCATCAGTTTGACTCACGAGAGCCGTTGCGTCAGACTTGACAAGGAATCTGGTATACCCGTTCGTTGACTCAATCGAAAGCGGGGCTGCGCCGTGAACAGAGACCGCGTCCGGCTAATTCACTGGAAAGCGGCTGAAGCGTTAGAAAAAGCACAGAACCTTCGTTCGTTCGGCTATGAAGTCGACTGCGACCCGTTTACGCCCGCCGTGTGGAAGCGGTTGCAGCAGGAGCCACCGGCTGCCGTGGTGATAGACCTCTCGCGGCTGCCGTCCCAGGGGCGCGATGTAGGCGTGGCGATCCGAAAGTACAAGGCCACGCGAAATGTGCCGTTGGCTTTCGTCGAAGGTGAGGCGGCGAAGGTGGAACGCGTCAAGCAACTTCTGCCGGATGCGGTCTATACTACATGGAGCCGAATTCAAAGTGCGCTGAAACGAGCGATTGCGCGGCCGCCATCTGAGCCGGTCGTGCCGCGGTCGAGCATGGAAGGCTATGCGGGCGCGCCGCTGCCGAAAAAGCTGGGCATCAAAGCCGGATCGGTTGTCGTACTGATCGACGCTCCACCGGAGTTCGAAAGGACCTTGGGCAAGTTACCCGACGACGTCACTCTGCGCAGGCACAACCGCGGCCGGCGCGATCTGACCATCTGGTTCACTCGATCGCAGAAAGACCTCCGGAAACGCATCGAGCGCATGGGAAGCGCAGCCGGAGATGGTGGGCTTTGGATTGTCTGGCCGAAGAAGTCGTCGGCCGAAGCGACGGATCTGACCCAGGCCGTTGTACGTAAGATTGGCCTGGACAGTGGCTTGGTCGACTACAAGATATGCGCGGTGGACGAGACTTGGTCGGGGCTGGAGTTTACGCGACGACGACCGAAGTAGCAGGAACACTTCTGGTCTCACGACTTTTCCCGCCGACGCGATGGTTTGTCGGTCGACTTCTCGTCACTTGCGCGCGGTCAGGTCGAGACGTTTCAGCGTGGAACTGTATCCGAGCGTCGATGCGGGAGCCAAGCGATCAAAAATCAGCGTGTTGTCATCTAGCCAATCGAGGCAATGAATCCGGCCGGTGGACTGCGCGGTGACGCGGGCAGCCAGCGTCGTTTTGACATCGATAACCCACAGGTCGGTCGGGCCAACGCGCTCGTAATGTCGGCGAGTGTCTGACTGCCATGTGATGTAAGCCACCCATGTCCCGCCGCGGGAGAAGGTGGGGAACGCTTTCCGTGTGCTGTCGAATGTAAGCTGCCGAGCGTCGTCGCTGCCGGGTGAGCAAATCCACACCTGTCCGTCGCGCAAGAACGCCAGCTTCGACCCGTCCTTTGCCCATGGGTTCCAGCGGCACTTCCGGTAATCCCAACTGCCAAACCGGTGAATCGGATCCACGTTCTCGATGGCTTTGGTGGTATTCGAATGGGTGTCGATCAGCAGGCCGTTGTTACCCGTCCCTGGCAGAAACACGTAACGCCCATCGGGGGACCACGTGGCTTGTTGGCTCATCATGCTCGCTCCCTCCGGCACATGGATCGCTTTGCGCTGCCCGTCGGAACGAAGCAAAAAAACGTTTGCTCCGTCCTGGATCGGGCCGAACCACTGTCCATCGGGCGAGATGGCAGCGTTCTCGAACCACGTCAGTGAACCAGGCTCGGAGATCCGTGGCAGTCGGTTGCGGTGCGGCATCCTCACTCCCCATTGATCGCGTAGATTGCCGGCCGTGACCCAATCGGCGAGCGCCTTGGCGGCCTTTTCCGAATCGGAGACCTTCGAGCCCTGAACCGCAGCCTCGTGCGGCTCGCCGAATTCGATAACCGGGTATCCCTGCAAGTCGCAGACGGCGGCGTAACCATCGCGGGCGGAGGCCACACGGCGGCTGTCGCCCAGCCAACAGACTAGAAACATATCGGAGACGACGCGATCATCCGTACCGTCGCACTTCACGGCATGCGCCAGGCTGGTCAGATTCGATCGGCCCGTTCCGCCGCTGCCGCCGGGACGCGACCAACCGGTTTCGACATAGGCCACCCACTTTCCGTTCGGCGAGACCATAGGCACAGTCCCGTTTCGCGACGGAAACGTACATTCCAGCGCTGCCGTAGAACGATCCAGGAACGGAAGCAGACGTCGCTCGTTGATCTCGTTGCGCACTGCCTTGACGACCGGTTCAAGCTCGGGGGCAGTCGCGCGGGCAATGTACTGCTCCAGCAGCGGCAAAGAATCGTTCTTCGGCAATGCCAGCGTCCGCATCAGACCGGCACGCTGTACGCTCACATCCTTGTCTCGTAGCGCCAAACGGATCAGATCAGTCGCGGCCGAGTCCGCGTGTCCGGCAACCGCCGTCACACAGGCCAGCCGCACTTGATCGCAACGCTCCGAGAAACGCGGCAGCAAAGTGCTGCCAAGCGTGGCGTCCTCTTGCTCGACGAGCAGGGCCAACAGCCGCAGGGCCACCTCGCCCTTGGCTCTCTGAAAGGCACGCTGCAATGAGGCAAGCGGAGGCGCCGGACCGGTCGCTAATGCCGCAAGGGCTTTGTCGCGCACCTCCTGGCTGGGATCCTCCAACGACGCGAAAGTGTCTTCGGCCACACTGGCCTCGGAGGCGTACTTGCTAAGATAGCCCTGAACGGCCGATCTCACTTTCGGGTCGCTGTCGTCGGCGAGTTTCCTCACGTCCAGCAACGCCGACTCGACATCCGACCAGTTGAGCACGTTGACTGCTGCGAGTCGTACCCGGGCGCCGTCATCCTTAAGGGCCCGAGTGGCTAATCGCTCGAACGTCGTTTGCGCAGCCTGCTGGTCGCCTGGCACAAGATCTTTGGCCCATTGCGGTCGTTTCCCGCCGCTCAACATGGCCTTCATATTACCGATGGCCCACACGCTGTACTTGTAGGCAAGGATGGCCTGCGCTCGGACGATTGGATCGTCGTCACCAGCGGCGTCCTGCAAAAGTGGAAGCGCGTAACCGGCCATGTATTCCAATGTGTGTTCGACGAAATGCCTGTCCCGTAACTTGCGCGCCGCAGCTCGGAGCCTGAGCAAGCCCTTCATCGAGTCGCGCAATCGAGCGCGGTCAGCCGAAGTCTTCGCGGCGAACGCGTCAAGCATCAGTTGCGAAGGCGCAACCTCGAAGGTGATAGGCAGTGGTTTCGAGGGAAGAAGTCGCTCAAGCCGTTGTTTCTCCGACCCGACACGTAGTTCAGCCTCCATTTGGCCCAACGTCAACACGGTCCAATCACGGTGGGTGCCAGTCAAGATAATATTGTCCTTGGGAGCAATGACGATTTCCACTTGCTGCTCGTGCGCGGTGGCGCCGGCGGCGTACAAGCGAACGTTGGCTCCGATGCCCGTGCCACCGCGGCCTTCGGTGCGCCAGCCACTGGGGATTAGGTACAGATCACCGGGCGAAAGGCTGATCGGCGCTGCGGACGCATTCTCGAGCGTGACGCGGATCTTCAGCGGCTGGCCAAACCGAACAGTCGCCTTTTCCGGCGCGGCGCTGATGATCAACTTGTTGACGTCTTCCGCGCCTGCTGCTCCGTTCTCCGACGAGCAGACGCCCAGAACCGTTATCAGAAGGAACCGACGGCTGGTTGACATCAGCGTCTTCATGGCTGCTCTGTATCCTTCCAGTGGCTGCTATGGGTGCCAAGGCTCGCCCCAGACCACTTCGCCGCCTGACACAGTGCAGCGGACTGCGAATTCGGGCAGAGCCGTTTCGTCGTCTGGTTCAATGATATCGAAGAGCACCAAGTCGGCCGGATCGCCTGGCTGCAAACCGCCCGATGGCATCGAAAGCAGCCGGGCCGGATTGGCGGTCGCCATGTCAATGGCCTCGGTCAGGCTGACGCCGGCAAACCGCATCACGTTGGCCACGCCCGTGCCGATGGGACGGGAAGCCCCCGCTAGCAACTGACGCTGTCCCGCTACCACGAGCTTCCCGTCCGGCAAAATCTCCAACTCGCCGTGACCGGCTGTGTAGCGTCCCGGCGGTCGTCCGGCCCAGCCGGATACATCGCTGATCAGAAGGCACCGCTCGGGCGTCTTAACACGGACGAACGTCTTCACCACGTTCGCCGGCAGATGGTGACCGTCCACAATCAAACTGGCGCTCAGCCGGTCTTCGGCCAACTGGTCCCAGAAGTAGTTGGAATGCACGGGCATCGTCAGATGACAGCCGTTGCCGAGGTGGGTGCTAAGCCGGGCGCCGGCATCGACCGCTGCGCGGATGTGTGCAGAATCGGCCGAAGTATGTCCAATGGCCACGATCACGCCGGTTGCCGCGACCCGTTCGATGAAGCTCGGCGAATCGTCGAATTCCACGGACATGGTGAGAATTCGGATTCGTCCGTCGGCTGCATCTTGCAGTCGCTGGAACTCGTCCCAATCTGGCGGCCGGCAATGCTCCAATGGATGCGCGCCCCGAGGCCCATCTTCCTTGGATATGTATGGTCCCTCGACGTGAATCGCGGCGATCTGCCGTGCCATTTCCGGCGACGAATCACACACCGCAACGATCGTCTTCAGGCTGTGCCGGAGCACTTCAAAACTTGCCGTGAACAGAGTGGGGCAACATCGCGTCACCCCGAACGCGGCGTACTCTTGCACGATCGCGATCACTTGCTCCGGCGTCAGATCCGGTGAGCTGAACTCCTGCCCGCCGTAGCCGTTGACTTGGATGTCGAAGAGACCCGGTGCAATCCAGGGCCAGCTCGAAGTCTGAGTTTCAGGGTTCGCGAGAGTTTCCGCGCCGACTATCTTACCGTCGGCGATCTCGACGCATATCGGTTCGCCGTTATCGTACCGTCGCCCGAAGAGTTTCATGGCAAACCTCTCGCGCCAGACTAATGCATGCGTTTAGCCGTGAAGAGATTATAGATCCAAAACCTTCGCAAGTGACCAGCGCCTGTGGATGGACCTTCTTTTCTATTTTGTCGTGGGCAGGGGAAAAGTGTTGACAGAGGGCGATCAACCGCTAGAGTGAACGTTTTGTGCAATCCTGAAAACGGGGTACGTGTTGGCTGAGGAGGTCTCTTATGCCAGAGGATAAGTTTGCCGAGAGAAAGCAGAGCCTTGCCTGCGATTCGGAACTGACTGCCTTTAATGTGGCGGCAGTCGCCGAGGCCATGGATTCAGTACGATCGTTGGCGGGGACGAAAGCCGGACTGGAGACGATCCAGACGCGCGAAGGTGATTGGAAGAGTTGGGATCCGGATGTTTATGGTGTGGACGAGGCGACCGAGGGCGGTTACATCAAGCGGCTGAAGGAACTGGGTACGCCGATCATTATGCTATCGGAAGAATCCGAACGTGTGGAGATCAACCTGGACGCCGACGGCGAGCCTATGTACTGCGTGTCGGATCCGTTCGACGGCAGTTGGCTGTTCAAACGGCAGTTGCCGTTGTGGTGGTACAGTTCGCTGGCCTTCTTCAAAGAGGATTTCGCGCCCGCAAGTACGGCGACCGGTGACGTGAACCAGGATCTTATCGCCTTTGCTGATGACACAGGGGCTTACCTGGTAACGGTTCAAGGCAACCAACTGGTCGACAAGCAACAACTGAACGAAGACTATCGTCAGGCGCTCGCTGGCGATCCCGCCGATAATCTCGGCGGCGCGTGCATCGAGTCGTACGCGTTGAAACCTAAGAAGTTCCTGAGGCCGCTGCTCGATCAATACGGCGATCTGATATACGAATTCAAGATGTTCTACCCCAACGGCGGTCCGTTCGGCTTTGTCGATGTGGCGACCGGTCAAGTGGACGTCTATTTTGCCTCGAAGCAACCGTACGTGGACGTTTTCTCCGGTCTGGACGTCGCTGTGAAGGCAGGGGCGGTCGTCAGCGACTTTGACGGCAACCCATTCAAGCTCGAAACCGACGACTGCAGAACTACCTACGACGTTCTGGTTAGCCGCACTCAGCGGATTCACGATTTGGTGCTCGAAATACTAGCCTCCTGCAAGTGAATGGAGCCAATAGATGACCGATGTGATTAAGCTGGCCGAACTTCCCGCCGAACAGGTGCCCGAGAAACTCCGGAGCGATTACTACTTCGATTTCGCCGCTCATCCGTTTGCACACGCTTCGCTCGTGACCGAAGCGAAGTCGGTGATCGACGTGCTCGGAAAGATCGGCGGATACGCCAAATCCTGGCTCGCCGAGAAGATCGACGAGATGAGCAAGTCGGAGTCCGTCAAGGTGCTTACCGAGAAGGATTTTCCCAATCGCGGCAAGGGCTGTTTTCGTGCTTTGGTCGCCGAAGGCGCGGAATTCGACCCGTCGTACTATGTGGGCAGTGCGCCGGGCGACGCCCCCGGCACCATCTGCGTGGACAAGGGCGCGAAGGTGCTCGGCTCCGTTATCTATCCGGGCGAGGGAGATATCTACGTCGGCACCGACACGCTCGTTGAACCGGCCACCGGCATCAAAGGTCCTACGATCATCATGGAAGGTAATGAGATCCGGCAAGGCTCGTACTTTCGCGGCAAGGTGATCCTCGGATCCAATTCCGGCGGCACGGCGTTTCGGGGCGAACTGAAGAATGTCGTGATGATGAACGACGCCAACTTTCCTCACCCGTCCTACCTGGGAGACAGTGTTTGCGGCTTCGGAACGCACTTCGGCAACCAGGTAACGGCGGCAAATCTCGGCATATTTCAGGGCTTGCGGGAACGGGACAAGCGAACTAATGTCGAGATAGCGGTTGACGGTGCACGCTACGATCTGGGATTGGTAAAGATGGGCGTAGTGCTCGGCGACCTTTCCCAGGTAGGCTGCAGCAGCGTTGTTGCGCCAGGGACATTGATCGGCCCGAACTGCGTTGCCTACGGATTGTGCAGCATCGACCGCGGTCTGTACGACGCCGGCACGTTGTTCAAGAACAAGCCCATAGGCGCCAACGTGATCGAACTTGGTTCCGTCGACCCCGGCCGGGTGTAGGTCAATTCCCAGAAGACAACCAACCTGTCGTAGCGGAAGTCGCGAGACTTCCGGCTCCCGAACTCTTGCGAGTCCGGCTACCGGTATTCTATCCGTTGGGAGCTGTACAAAACATGACGCCTGAAATCGGCGAGTTGAGCGTCGAGCAGTACCTGTCGCTCGCGACGTCGGCCAGCCAGGGCCAGAACAACGTGCTGCTCGAACGAGCGGTCGCTTTGCACGGTACGCGTTCCTGCGCCATTGACACGATGGGGCAGTTCGCATGCCTGATCGAACGTTTTGCCGAACGATTCGGCAAGAATCGCCGAATTTGCCTGTACGAATCACCAGGGCGCGCCAACTTGATGGGAATGCACGCCGACCACCGGGGAGGGATCACCAACCCGGTGGCCACGCGCGAGCGCGTACGCGCGGTGTGCGGCCGGCGCAACGACGACGTGATCTGCGCCCGTTCGCTTGTCGGCGACTTCGGTGAGGGACAATTCCGCATCTCGGATCGGCTGCCGGAAAAGCCTCTGAGTTCATTGGGCGATTGGCTCAACTGGACGGAACACGAGGCGACGGTGCACGGTGGCGGCCGGGAGTTCATCAACTATTTCGCCTGCGGGCCGGTGTACGCCGCCTGCTTCTGCTACCCGTGGGGCCGGACGTTTGCCGGAGTTGACTTTCTGCTGGATTCCGATCTGCCGCCGTCGGCCGGGATGTCGTCCTCCTCGGCCCTTGTCGTGATGGCGACCGATGTTTTTCTGCGCTTCAACCGGGAAGGCCTGACAGACCCATCCGTCGACCTGCTCTTGGACATCTATGGTAACGGCGAATGGTACATCGGCACGCGGGGCGGCAAGGGCGATCACGCCGCGATCAAGCTGTGCCAGCGCGGGTCGATCCAGCCCTTGATCACGACGCCTGATATCGAGGTGTGCCAACCGGCGCCCTTCCCGGACGGCTATGATATCATCCTGTATCAATCTGGCGACCAGGCCAATAAGTCGGTCGAACCATTTAAGACCGCGTTCAACGCGCCGATCATTTCCTACCAGGCAGCCGAGATGCTCCTGCTGGATTATCTGGGCGAACGGAAGCTTGCCGAGTTGCAGGAGTTTCTGACCAAGCGTGCATTGTTGGACGCAAAACACCATCGTGTCTATCTTGGCGACGTGGTGAACAATGAGCTGCTCTCTGATACGGAGGTTTACGCTTTTCTGAAGTCGCTTCCGCGCGTGATGGCCCAGCAAAGACTCTTCTCTGCCTTCGAGGATCGGGACAAGAGCTTTCTGGACGGTATCCAGCAGGCCAACGAGCCGGATGGCGGCTACCACGTGCGCGACGCAGCCGCCTTCGGATTTGGCGAGTGCGCTCGGGGCCGGCGGGCTGGTGATATGCTTGCGGAAGGTGACGTTCAGGGCTTTGCCGAGATGATGAACGTATCTCAGCTAGGTGACCGTGTCACCGAGGTCGAGGACGCTTCGAGCGCTCGGATCAAGTTCCTCACGGACGATGCGCTCACGGTCATGGAAAAGGACGGCTTTCCCGTTCACGAGATTGCCGGCGACTACCATGTGAGCACGGCCAACATCGACCGTTTGGCTTCGATCTGTTTGCGTTCCCCAGATGTGCTTGGCGCACGCCTAAGCGGCGCCGGCCTGGGAGGAGCGCTGATCGTACTGGGCAAGGAAGGTTTCGACGAGGCACTCGACCCGGTACTCGAACGCGACTACTATGCGCCGCTCGAAAAGGAGTTCCAGAAGATCCGCATCGTCCCCTCGCAGGGCGCGGGGTTCCTATAGAGTTGCGGCCAGATTCGCGCGACTTCAGAACCTCCGACCGCCAATCTTCTCAATTGCTTGCTACCGGCTCCGCGGGGGTCTACACTGCGGTGGGCCGATTCGCTTCCTATTCACTGAGGAGGTTGCCATGATTCGTATTTTGCTGGTTTCTGTCTTCTTGTCTGTGCCTGGCGTTGGTGCTGCGGCCGAGGATCTAACCGTGCTGCCGGCCGGCGGCGACGTGGAACCGGGCCAAATGATGCACACGTACTTGATGGGTCGCGTTCGCGATGCACTCGACCGGCGGGCGACCGAGTACGAGGAGGTGAAGACGGCCGAACAGATGGCCGAACGCCAACGCCGGATGCGCGAGTTCTTTGTCCAAGCACTCGGCGGCTTTCCCGAGCGTACACCATTGAACCCACAGGTCGTCGCCAAAGAGGACCGCGGCGACTACCGCGTCGAGAAAATCGTTTTCGAGAGCCAGCCAAAACACTTCGTCAGCGGGCTGTTGTATCTGCCCAAGACAGAACCACCGTTTCCCGGTGTACTGTTTCCCTGCGGCCACAGCGGCAACGGCAAGGCGTCGGGAGTATACCAGCAGGGGTGCATCCTGCTGGCCCGTAGCGGCCTGGCAGCATTCTGCTACGACCCGATCGACCAGGGTGAACGGTACCAACTGCTTGACGAGAATGGCAAGCCCGTGACAGGCGGCACAACGGCCCATTGCCTACTTGGCGTAGGTAGTACGCTGCTGGGACGAAACACGGCTACCTATCGAGTCTGGGACGGAATGCGGGCTATTGACTACATGCAAAGCCGACCGGAGATCGACCCTAAGAGGATAGGCTGCACGGGCAATTCCGGCGGCGGCACGCTGACCAGCTATTTGATGGCTCTGGACGAACGGGTCACGTGCGCCGCGCCGAGCTGCTTTCTGACCACGCTCAGTCGGCTGACCGAGACCATCGGGCCGCAAGACGCGGAACAGAATATACATGGCGCAGTCGGCTTCGGCATGGACCATCCCGACTATGTGATGATGCGCGCCCCGAAACCGACACTGATGTGCGCCGCAACGCACGACTTCTTCGACATCGGCGGCACGTGGGACTGTTTCCGGCAGGCCAAGCGGTTCTACGGTCGGATGGGGTTTGCCGAGCGAGTCGACTTGATCGAAACAGACGCCCGTCATGGTTTTTCCGGCCAGTTGCGAGTAGGGGCCGTCCGCTGGATGCGCCGCTGGTTGCTCGACATTGACGATGCCATCACCGAACCGGAGTCGGAGCCCGTCAGCGATGAACAAGCGTTATGCACTCCGCGTGGCCAGGTCATGTTGTTGCCGGGAGCCCGAAACACGTACGATCTGAACCGGGATCTGGAGGCGAAATTGGCCAAGGATCGCACCAAGTTCTGGCAGCAAACGGCCAAGGCCGAGGCGCTGGACGCAGTTCGGCGGATCACCGGAATCCGCAAGCTGGCCGACCTGCCCGAGCCGAAGTGCACCACCGTCGGCGCTGTCGAGCGGGAAGGCTATCGGATCGAGAAACTAATTCTCGATCCGGAAGCAGGTATCCGACTGCCCGCCTTGGCCTTCGTGCCGAAAAAGCACGATGGCCAAGCCTACCTGTACCTACACGCCGACGGAAAACAGGCCGACGCGGCAACCGGCGGTCCGATCGAGAAACTGGTTCAGGCGGGGCACCTGGTGCTGGCCGTAGATATCCGCGGCATCGGTGAAACGGCCGGGCAGCAGGCTGGCAAGCGAGGCATCTCGCACTACATTGGTGGCGATTGGAAGGAGCAGTACCTGGCGTATCTGCTGGGCACGTCGTACTTGGCCATGCGCACCGAGGACGTGATGGTTTGTGCCCGGTTTCTGCAAGACTACGAAGCTGATGACCGACCCAACCAAGTGCATCTGATCAGCGCAGGCCGGTCCGGTCCGCCGGCTTTGCACGCGGCAGCTTTGGAGTCGCAACTGTTCGCTTCGATTACACTGAGAAACTGCTTGGCCAGTTGGTCCAACGTCGTGCAAACACCCTTGGCCGTGAACCAGTTCGTGAACGTAGTCCACGGCGCGCTCAAGACCTACGACCTGCCGGATCTGCTGGTGGCCACGCTGCCAAAAGAGAAAGTTGCGGTAATCGAACCGCTCGACGCGCTGGACCAACCCATCGGAAGCGACTGAAGGAGACATGTCATGGGAACTCCATTTGAAAACCCGGATCGTCGTCGATTCATCGAACGATCGTTGAAAATCTCCGGCGCAGGGCTTCTCGCCGGCATGAGCCTCGAGGAGCAAGCACTGCTGGCCTGGGCCGACGATCCGGCCCCGATCGCCACTGGGCTGGCAGGCCAAGCCGTGCCAAACGGAAAGATCGGCAAGCTGACGATCAGCCGCTTGATTTGCGGCGGTAATCTATTCAGCGGCTTTGCGCATAGCCGGGACCTGATCTACGTGTCCGCCCTGATGAAGCAGTACTTCTCGCCCGAGAAGATCATGGACACGTTACAGGCCAGCGAAGAAAACGGGATCAACACGGCGATCATGCGATGCGACGAGCACCTTGTCGGAGTGCTCGAACGATACCGCAAAGAACGCGGCGGTAAGATCCAATGGATCGCGCAGACCTATCCCAAAGTAGACGACCTGACCAGCAATATCCAAATCGCAATTGACGCCGGTGCCGTAGGCGCCTTTATGCAAGGTGGCATTGGAGACCGGTTCGTGGCCGATGGGCACACCGAACTGATCGGGAAGGTCATCGCCTTCATGAAACAGAACGGACTGGTCGCGGGCGTCGGCTCCCATTCGCTCGAAACGCCCCAAGCGGTCGAGAAACTCGAGTTGAACCCGGATTTCTACTTCAAGACGTTTAACAGCGTGGACTATTGCTCCCAAGACCCGCAGCAGGTGGCCGACCTGATGAAGACGATCAACAAGCCATGGATCGCATTCAAGATCCTAGGCGCCGGAACAGTACAACCGCGAGAGGGTTTTCGGCTGGCATTGGAAAAGGGCGCTGATTTCCTGAACGTCGGCATGTTCGACTTTCAGGTCAAAGAGAACGTCGCCACGATGAAAGGCCTGCTTGCCCGCGACCTCCAACGACAGCGTCCCTGGAGATCATAAGCAGGGGCTTCACCCTTTGAAATCCCAATGGTCCAGCGAGTCAAAGGAGACGACGAATCATACATTCGGCCATTCGTCGTCTCCTTTGATTCGTTGGCATCACTCTTCTTGACAAGCCAAACAGGATTCCCTATTCGAGACTTCGGAGGACTACCGTGAAGCTACTTGCCCTTTATTCAACGCTTATCATCTTGCCTGCAAGCCTGGGCCTTTCTCAGGATATGCCGCCAGCGAGACAGGCAGCTATCGACGCAGTCGGCAAGCTCGAAGCCCAAGTCCGTCATTTGTCTCTTGAACTCTGGAACTACTCCGAAACGGCCCTGCGTGAGCACAAATCGGCATCTCTTCTTTCCGACGTATTGGAACAGGAGGGTTTCAAAGTACAGCGCAACGTCGGCGGTATGCCCACGGCTTTCATCGCGACTTACGGGACAGGGCGACCAATCATTGGCATCCTGGCCGAATACGACGCGCTGCCTGGCGTGGGAAACGAGGCGGTACCTCGGCGGGAACCTCGGAAAGATGGCATCACCAGCGGACAGGGATGTGGGCATAACGTCTTCGGTGCGGCTTCGGCTTGTGGGGCTATCGCTGTGAAGCGAACAATGGAAGCTCGTGGGATATCGGGAACCATTCGACTCTACGGGTGTCCGGCCGAGGAGACGCTTGTCGGCAAGGTCTACATGGCCAAGGCCGGCGTCTTTGACGACTTGGACGCAGCCATCGACTGGCATCCGTCTGACGAGAACGGGGTGAAGAACAATCCCGGATTGGCGATGAACAACTTCGAGGTTGAATTCTTTGGCCAGTCGGCCCACGGTGCGGTGAACCCGTGGGATGGCCGCAGCGCACTGGACGCGGTGGAACTGATGAACTACGGCGTGAACCTCATGCGCGAGCACGTCGAGCCGACGACCCGGATTCATTATGTCATCCCCGCCGCCGGCGATGCTCCCAACGTCGTGCCGAACTACGCGAAGGTCTGGTATTACGCTCGCGACGTGAACCGCGAGTCGGTTGAACGTCTTTACGAACGCATTCTGAAAGTCGCCAAGGGCGCTGCCATCGCGACCGAAACCACGCACAAGGTCACGCTGCTGACCGGGTGCCATGAATACTTGCTGCTGCGATCGCTCCAGGAAAGGCTGCAGGAACATTTGGAGACGGTAGGTCCGCCGCAGTTCACCGACGAGGAACAGCAGTTCGGCCGGACGTTGCAGCAGTCACTCGGAATCGCAGAAGAGGGTTTCGACGACATGATCATGCCGTTGGATCCGGAGCCCGAGGCACCGTTTGGCGGTTCGACCGACGTGGCCGAAGTCTCCTGGATCACGCCGACGGTTGGATTCCGAATGGCCACAACCGCACAGGACGTCCCCTGGCACAGTTGGGCCGTCACCGCCTGCCAGGCGAGCGATGCTGGAATCCGAGGCGCCGTCACGGCCACCAAGTTAATCGCGGTCACAGGTGTCGATCTCCTGACCGATGCAGAACTCCTGAAGAAGGCGAAAGCCGAATTCGCCGAGAAGACCGGTGGCCAACCCTACAAGTCACCCGTCCCCGACGACCAACCTGTGCCCTTGCCCAAGGCGGAGTAGTAGACGGGGGAATACCGACAACAGTCGACTAGAGAAGGTGAGTTTCATTTTCGCCGAGAACTCCGGTCATTTCAGCGAGTCCTCCAACAACTGTGCAGCGACTTGCATCGGGCTGACTTGACGTTCCGATGTACTAACCTGATCCGCAAGTTCCGTCAACTTCCGCATCGTGTCTTCGCTCATCGGAACCTTCGGATGCAGCGCCCAACTCGGATCGGTCGGCCGACCAGGGCGTTGGCCGCGACTGGGTTGCAGGCGGGCTTGTAGAATTCTTGCTAATCTGGCAGCTCCAAACGCTCCGCCGCCCACATCGGGGACTTCATCGACGACCGTTGCGTCTAATCGTCTCGCAATCTCTTGCACGTTCTTAGCCATCATTCACCTCGCCCGGCGGGAATCGTATTTCCAGATAATCGCGGTCGATGACGAGCCCCACTGCTCCTTGGCTCGTCTCGCTGCCCATTCGTACCAGAAACTCTCGCAAGCGGTCGGCGCCTTGTTCGAGCGCCTGCTCGTTCGTGTAGCACTGGATGATCACCGGCTCGTCAAAGACGAGCTTTCCGCCTTGCACATCGTCCCGCCAAACCCCACGAGCTTGCGGAAACGCCGTCGCGCCACCGAATTCTTGACCAAGCAACTCCAAGGCTTGGCTGACCCACGATTCTTGATCAATCGGCTGTTCGCTCCGATCGACACTCAGTATGAACAACACCAGTAAGGTGGACTCCGCTTTGTCAGCCTGAAATCGTTCGGCCAGGTCAGTCATCCTCAACTCCTCATGCGCTCTTCCAGCGAGCACGAGACCGGCTGTCTCTTCACATCTAATCATCGGACTTATTGCCCAGAAAGTCAAGCCGCAACTAAGAGTTGGCCCAATGGGAACGACGGCCGCAGTTCGTGTCGGCGGGCCTGCGGCCATGAGTCTGGTGCGATTCACAGGTCTCGTGCCTGCGCGCCGGCCAGATCCGATCGCCATTTCGTGGTCGCAAAGTATAGAATAGACGCTTGCGATACCCCGACTGACATCGGGGATTTGGAAACAGGATTGCCGTGGTTCACCACGCCGGCAGAAGCCGAGACGCGGGGGTTGTTGGGAAGCGAGGCTGTTATGGAAGTGCAACGAGTATGGTTGATGGCTTTCTTTCTGAGCTTGGCCGCCGGATCGTTGACGGCGGACGAGTGGATCTGCCTGGAGGCGGAAACGTTCAAAAGAGCCGACGCGGAATGCCGCAACTTCGGCGGTGTGACCGGCGTCGTGTTTCCGAAGAAGGAAAGCGCGATTTCCACCTCCGTCAACCTTCCCCAAGACGCAACGACGGAGATTTGGGCTCGCGTTTACTTTCCTTGGGCGGGGCAAGATGAATTGGCCCTCAAGGTCGGAAATCGGGAATTCAATCTCTCGGCGAAAACGACGACGGGTGGCGGCCGGTGGGACGTGGGGAACTTCCAGGTATGGCATTGGGTGAAGGCTGGAACCGTTCCACTCGCTGCGGGCAAACACGAGTTGACCTTGGCGCCTGCCGATTCTTCGGGACAGCGTGTTGATCGAGTGGTACTGTACTGGGGCAAGGAACCTGCGACGGAGTGTTCTTGGCTCGCTGGTGAAGGCAATTCGCCTAATCCGGTGAAGGAATGGGATCAGGCCGGCAGTCTTGTTATTCCTGCAATCGACTTCACCGAGTTGGAAGGCGGCGTCGAGACGCTCGGAAGACACAAGGTGGCCGTGCTGCGCGGCGATGCGGACCGTGTGGTTACCGTGTTCAGGACCCGAAAACCGGTCCGTGCGTCGGTCTGGGCACGCGTCTACTTCGAGGCCAAGAACATGTACGAGGGCCTCACGATGCAGGAGATGGCCAGCAACCTGTATGTGAGCGTCGACGGTCAACTTCTCAAGACGGTCTACCAGCAAAACGCCCGGCATTGGCACTGGATCACGATTGACGAGCCTTTTCAGTTCGCACCTGGCCTGCATCGCATCGCCTTGTACAAACACGGGCTTCCGGTGAAGGTGGGCAGCATCGTCGTGCATCCCGGCGACGACGCGTTCGATCAGCCGTGGTTCCGTGATCCGCCTCCGCCCAACTTGCCATTCTCAATTGCTGTCGGACCGGAGGCCGGGCGAGCCGGGCATTGGCGTGTCCACTGTTCCCAGTCGCTCGGAACGATGGAGCTGGTGGGGGAACAAGAAGGCCCGGCAAAGTGGCCGGTGCGAATCGAACTGCCGGCCGCGGCAGCAACGCTGGGCTTGGAACGTGTCGTCGGCATGGACGAGAACCCCGCGCACGGCGATCGGACGCCGTCGCAGCAGGTCAGTGTGTGGGTGAAGAATTCCGGGATAGCCCTGACGGTCAACGTGCTGTACGCAGACCGCAACGGCGAGGCATTCCTGCAAAGATTCCACGACGGATCGTCCTGGTCCGGCTGGCGGTTGCTGTCGGCGAGCATACCCAACCGGCTCGAAGTCGGCGAGGCTGGCTTTGATCGAACCGGATACGCTACCGAGGCGGTTGTCACAACGCTGGTCCAAGGCGGCGCATCGTCTGCCGCGCTGGCGGGCATCACTCACGCTGGTGGCAACCGCAATGCCACACCCGATTTCCCGCTGGAAGTGCGAGCCTTGCGGTTCGTCAAACCGGCTGGCAATGGCGAAGTCGTTGTCGGTGAACCTTTCTTTGAATCGCCTTTTACCATTCGGGCGAAGCTTGCTCGCCGCACCGAGGATGAAGCCGTGTTCCATGTGGAAGTGCGGAATCAAAGCACGGTCGAGAAGGTCGCGGCCTTGGAGTATCGCATCGGTGATCGGCTGACGGACTTGCAGGACGAAGCCATGCGGGCGGCAATGTTCCTGCGCCGCGAAGTCACCGTGCGGGCACGATCCACGGCCAACGTCCCAGTGACGATAAAGGCCGCCCATCCCGGCATCTATTACCTCGAATCCCGTATCGGTCGCGGCCCCTCGTTGAGGCGCTATGTCGCCTTTGGCGAGCCGTGGGAGAAACGACTTGCCGAGCTGCAACAGACTTGGGAACGTGAGGCCGGAGCCATGCGGTTTTCCTCCGACGGTCGTGACCGCCCGATGAAGAGAGCCGACGGCCGCCCGCTGCAGCCCAGCGACATGGCGGCCGAGTACGGCAGCGCGAAAGGACTGGTCGTCTTGGACGACGGGGTGGATGTCTGCTCGCTGGAGTACGCCGCCAAGCGTGATTTCGCTCATCCAATCCAGCCACGCGGCTACGATCTTTCCGATGAAGCTGGCTGGCCACACATACATGTGCCTAACGGCGTGCTGGCGATTGATCCGGCGCAGGGGCGAGCGAAATTCGCCGAAGCGGACGGGCGTCGGCTCAGCATGCGATCTGCGCTCAAGACAGGATTCGGAGTACCGGGACCGCCGATCGTGGTTCGTGGCCGGTTCGCGTATCCGGGCCCGGGTGAAGGGCACTACAGCATCGTGGATTGCGCGGACAAGCGGCACCCGCGCGTCGTCGGGCAGATTGCGTCTTGGTACTTCTCGCGCAGGCTTTTGCCAATGGGCAGCTACGCGTATTTCGAGGCATCCCGGCGGGGCCTCGTTCTCGTGGATGATCTTTCCAATCCATATTGCCCAGGGCCGCTGCGGAGCGTCCATTTCGATCGTGCCAAGTACGGTCGGCTGACCCACATCTACGAAGACGAGCGGATCGGCTATTCCAGCGGCGGCAGCGAGCCGGCGTTATGGGTGTTTGACCTCTCCTCGCCTCTCTATCCTCGACAGATCGCGAAAGTCGACGGGCTTTCCTCGTTCTACCCCGTTGGGCGTCACGCCTTCACCTACGTCGGCGATGCCGTACGAGTTTTGGATGTAACGGCTCCCCGCCAGCCCAAGTTGCTGCCCGGTGGTATCGACCGGGAGGCGTGGGCCGAGGGCAAACAGAAAACCGGCGTGTTTGCCGCATCCGAAGACATGCTTGCTTTGCTGACCGAGCGGAGAATCGACGTATATCGCTACACGGCTCAGAAAACTCTGGCTGCCGAGAAGATCGCCACGCTAGACGTTCCGGAAGGATCAGGCAGACACGTCTTTGGCACGTTTCATAAGGGTCTGCTGTACGTGATCGACGGTAAACACGGTCCCGGGCAATACAGTCTGAGCGTCGATTCGCCGGCCAGTCGATGGTTTGTGTTTCAACCAGACAAGGAAGAGGCACAGCAGGTTGGCTTGTGCGAGCATCCCTGGCCCAGCGCGTTTGGCAACATTACGATCATCGACGAAACAGCCTATGTGAGCGACTACAACTACGGGATGTGGACGTTCGACTTGTCCGATCCCCGCATGCCAAAACGGATCGGTGGGGCGGTCACGGCCGGCGAATCCGACGCGTTGTGGATCGACGGCGAACGGGCCCACCAATGGCAGACTTTCGGCGGGGCCGTGTTTCTGTTGGACATCGGCGATCCGGACGCCCCTAAACAACTCGGCCAGTACTGGGACGGTGCGTGGCTGCCTTACGACAACACGCGGCGCGGCAACAACACGGTCGCGGGCAAGGACGGATTTCTCTACATCCCCCGCCAGCGTCGTGGGCTGTTGGTGGTCGATGTGCGCAACCCGGCAACGCCCAAAGTCGTGGACGAATTCAAGGATGAGAACGGCGAGTCGTTGACCAAGATTCGCGGTGCGTGCATCGACGTTTGGGACGATCACGCCTATGTGCTGTTGAAGG
>CAZURK010000082.1:0-51643 GCA_964623055.1 uncultured Pirellulaceae bacterium | reverse complement strand
GCCCCAAATTGTTGCATACAAAGTGGTCTCCAGTAAACTGGCAGAAGGCTGGAGTTCGTCCTTGCGACAATCCGTGGCAGCAAACGATTGGGAGGCAGGCTTATGTGCGGGCAGGTGATGAAGCGGCGGAAGTTCTTGAAAATGGCGGCAGCCGGTGCGGTTGGGCTGGTATTGGATCGGCCGGCGCGGGCTGCTCTGGACGACGCGATAGTGATCGAAGAGCCGTTCGACGGCGCGGTGCTGAACCGAAGGCATGGCGTTCAGGTCGACGGGGGGCTAAGAATAGGCGTGTCGGGCAAGGCACCGATCGGAAAGCCGGTAAGCGTGAACGGGGGCGCCGCGAAGCGCGAGGGTGATCGGTTTTCGGCAGAAGTGGTGTTGCGTGATCATGAGACGGAGATCTTCGCCACGGCCGATGGCGGACGCCGGCGCGGCAGGTCGCGTGTGCGCGTGGTGTGGGATCGCCACTCGCGTCCTCGGTATCGAGTGGCCATCGACGACAACAGCTTCTTTTTGCGCGACATCTGGCAGAAGGACTACAAGTCGCTGTTTGATTGTTTCTATTTGAAGATGCTGCGCGACTTGCACAAGAAATACGGCGCACGTTTTGTGCTGAACATCTACTACACGACTGCCGACGAATTCAACCTTACGAAGTTCCCCGATCGGTACCGGAGTGAATGGAAAGACAATGCGAATTGGCTGAAACTGGCGTTCCACGCCCACGCCAACGACCCGGCACGGCCATATCAGGATGCTCCGGCCGAGCAGGTCATCCGGGACTTTGACAAGATCGGCGAGCAGATCGTTCGTTTCGCCGGCGAAGAGACCTACTCGCCGACCACCGTGGTCCACTGGGGCATGATCCGGCCCGAGACGTACAAACCACTGTACGAACGAGGCGTGCGCGCGCTGAGCGGGTACTTTCGCAAGAACTCGAGCGGTGTGTGGGACGTCAATTACCGATTGGACGACGTGCGCAGCGAGTATCTTTCGCGTCACGACGCGTGGAAAGACTTCGAGAGCGGTATCGTCTTCTCGAGAATCGATATCGTGATCAACAACACGTCGCTGGACCGGATCGTGCCAACGCTCGCCCCGTTGCCCAAGGATCCTAATACCGCCGAGATCATGGATCTGTTGACACACGAGCAGTATTTCTGGCCTTTCTACCGAAACCACCTTCCCGATCACCCGGCACGCATGGACGCAGCTATTCGCTGGGTGACGGAAAACGGTTACGAGCCGGTATTCCTGCACGAGGGGTTTCTTGGGGTCAAGGCGTGAGAAGTGGTAGGTCCCGTCTGCCGGACGGAACCTACTGCGCATCCCATTGCACACAAGCGGTCGCGTCTCCTACAATCGCTCCGCAATAACAACGCTATGAGCGGTTTTGCGGATGCATGTGAACCCTGTAACCTTTCTGCTCAGCGCCTGTGCGGCGCTTCTGATCGGCTTCTCAAAGACCGGGATGCCCGGTGCGGCGATTCCTGCGGTGGCGTTAATGGCCGAGGCGTTTCGTGAGGAGACGCACGCGTCGGTTGGCGCGATGTTGCCGATCTTGCTTTTGGGCGACTTGTTCGCTCTGGCGTACTATCGCCGGCACGCCAATTGGGACCGCTTGCTGGAGCTGTTTCCTTATGTCGCGATCGGCATGGTTCCGGCGTATCTAGTCCTGTGGAAGCTGCAAAGTGGTCCATTGCGTGTGTTGATTGGCGCCATCATCCTTGTGTTGCTGGCCCTGCAGATCACCCGCCAGCGTTTTGGCTGGGAGAAGATGCCCGATCGACGTTGGTTCATTGCCATGACCGGCGTTCTGGCCGGCTTTGGCACCGCCGTAGGCAACGCGGCCGGGCCGGTGATGAGTATCTACCTGATAAGCAAGCGGCTGGACAAGCACGAGCTCTTGGGTACGGCCGCTTGGTTCTTCTTCATCGTGAATCTGAGCAAGCTCCCTGTCTTTCTGGCTCTCGACCACTTCTCGGATCGCGACATTTTTACGCCCACTACGCTCAGTCTTGATGTGCTGCTTGTACCCGTGGTCGTCATCGGAGCGTTTGTGGGCGTACTGGTGCTGAAGCGTATTCCTCAAGCCGTCTTCAACGCGATTGTGCTGTTGTTGGCCGGCGTGGCCGCGGCGCACATGGTCTTGTGGTAGAGCGACCCCTTGGGGCGCGGCGGCGCTTTTCTTGACAATCGAACTTAACATGGCGACAATCGTTATCGAGTTCTTGCCTCGGTAGGCGCGGGATGCCTCCGAGGCCTGCATACGAAACGCGACAGTCATTCTTGGAAAAGGGCTAGGCGATGTGTGAACATTGTACGCGAAGGGCGTTTTTGGGGACGGGCGCTGCGAGTGGATTGTTGTTGGCTGGCGGAACGTGGACGCATGCGCGGGCTGCCGAGCCGCCTGCGCAACCACGTCCCAAATCGCGGATCTGTGTTATCTTCACGGGCACGCCGCAACCGGAAGATCGCAATTGGGGCGCCGACCCCACGCAGATCGAAGCAATGAAGGCTCGGCTCACCGAAGCGGAAAAGAGGCTTGGAAACGTCGAACTGCTCGTGGGCGAGTCCCGCAGCACTCAGGAAACGGCGGCGCTGTTGGAGAAAGCCGGGCCGGGAACACCCGTACTGGCGATTAACGTCCAGAACTTCGCGATGAAGCGCGTGGTGGGGCCCGTTCTGGAGGCAGGCAATCCGATGGCCGTGTTCTCGTTGCCCGCCAGCGGTCATGATTGGATGTATGCGCCTCGATGGCTTAGCAAAGGACATCGCGTCGCGCTGCTGGCCAGCAGCGACTACGGCGAGTTGGAGCGAGCGTTGCGTCTACTGCGCGTGATTCCGCTGATGAAGCAGTCCAGGATACTACTTTTCCCGCCAGCCCGAGGCACCGAGCCGGCCTGCTCGCCTGAGGAAATCAAGAAGCGTCTTGGCGCCGATGTGGTGACCTTCGAACTGAAAGACATGGACGAGATGCTCCCGGCTGCGGACGAGAAGGCTGTTCAAGCCGAGCTAGGCGCATGGACCAAAGGCGCGAAAGAGATCCTCGAGCCGACGAAGGAAGATATCGAAAAAGCGGCTCGTGTCAGCGTCGTCTTGGACCGCCTTATGGAAGAGGTGAAGGCTGACGGATTGGCCATTGGAACCTGCATGGGGTGGTTGCCGCGCGGGTTCCCTTGCCTGGGCTTCACGCGCCTCCGCGACCGTGGTGTGCCGGCGGCGTGTGAAGGCGACATGGACTCGCTGCTGACAATGATGCTGTTTCAGTACGCTATCGACCGTCCAGGCTTCCAGGGCAACGCGACCTTTGACACATCGCGAAATGCTCTGTGGACCGCCCATTGCACGGCGCCTCTGAAAATGGAAGGCCCGGATGGCAAAGAGGCTCCCTATCTGCTGCGCGGGCATTCCGAGGTCGGCGGCAGCGGGTGTGTGCCCGAGATCCAGTACCGCATTGGGCAGGTCATCACCCGCGCCAAGTTGATCAACTTGGACACGATCCTCGTGTCAACAGGCGAGATTATCGACGTCCCCGAGAAAGCCGTGCACGGCTGTCGCACGCAGATCGTCACACAAGTCCGCGACGCGGCCAAGATGGCGGCGAACTGGAGCAGCGTGCTGGAGACTGAGGACGCCATGACGCTGCTGCACCGCGTTGTGTTTTACGGCGACCACATGCAGGACGTGCGGCATCTGGCCAACTTGATGGGCATGAACGTCGTCGAGGAAGGTTGACGGAGTCACCTCTCCTCGTGGAAGTTGGGTGGCCGGGGCTGGAGTCAACGAAGCCCCGGGAATCATGAGGAACCAGGGCTTCCCTTCGGTCCAGCCCTGGCCACCCTAACCGGACAGCGAGGGAAACGACGCTTCACTTGGCCCGGATGTTGTAGGCATACACATCCGGGCCGCAACGCAAGTACAGCCGTCCGCCGCACACAATCGGGTGTGCAAGATAGGAGTTGGGAGGTCTGCGCGGCAATTCAAATTCGCTGACGATCTCGAATCCATCGGGCGTGAGGGCCATCAGCGACATCGTGCCCCGGTAGCCCAGACAGTACAGCATTCCATCGGCAGCCGTGATGCACACCTTTCCCAGCGTCTTATCCACCTGGACCGTCTTACCGGTCATGAAGTCGACACAGTAGAACTGCTTTCCCCCCGATCGGCAACTGCAGCCGTACAGCCTGCCGTCGATCAGCAACGCTCCACTGTGACAATCGTCTAGATCTTCACGATACCAAACGGTCGACGCGGATTTCGTATCCGGCTCTATCTTCAGCAGCGTGCCGCCCGACGAGTGCCCACAGGCGACAAACACATATCCGTCGTGGAAAACCGGTGTCAGAGAGTTCTGCGGAGAACGCGGGACAAATGGCGCGGACCAAACAAGTTTGCCCGTCTCGACATCTACGCCAACTACGGACCTCTGGGTCAGCGTGAGCAACTGACGTACACCATCGTACGTCGTTACCATCGGTGAACAGTAGGCGGCGCTGTGCTCTATCTCGGTGTTGGTCCAAACGGTTTCGCCGGTGCGCTTGTCGAGAGCAACAACGCGGCCT
The DNA here is from genome assembly GCA_964623055.1 of uncultured Pirellulaceae bacterium. GTDB lineage: Bacteria > Planctomycetota > Planctomycetia > Pirellulales > Pirellulaceae > JADHUC01. Next base: position 47,078 of record CAZURK010000082.1, on the reverse strand, counting down.
TTTGGCCCCCCGGGCATGCACAACACTTTGTCGCCATCGACAACCAGATTCTCGGACAGGGCCCACCAGCCGAAACGCGCGTCGAATTCCGCCTTGAGATCTACTGCCCACACGGGTCTGCCGGTCTTGGCTTCGTAAGCCGCCAACCGTCCATGCGGGTTCATGTGATACAACATACCGTCACTGTAAGTGGGCGTGGTGCGCGATCCTGGGGAGGACCCGCGCCACGCTTCGCCGTTGGCTTCTTTCCACAGGGGCTCGCCGTCCATGTTCAGTGCCAGGATCATCTCCTGCTGATCGAAGTCACCTGCCGTGAAAATCATTCCATCAGCGATCGAAACGCCCGAATACCCTTTGCCGCATGACGAGTACTTCCAAAGCAACCGCGGCCCACCTTCGGGCCACTTCTTCAGAAGACCTTTTTCCGGAGAGATGTTCGTCCGACCGGGGCCGTGAAAATCGGGCCAACTGGGACCGGGGTCTTCCTCTGCTCCGGGGAGCCGCACGGCCCAGAAGAGCGCTACTGCGAAAATCGACGCGGTCACTGCAACAACAGTCCGTCTCTTGTTCATCACTGCTCCTACACACCTGCGTATGTACTGATCTGTTTGGGCGCAAGCCACTTCACTCGCATGCTAACCTCGCCACGCGCGTATCGCAATCCGAGCGTGTCGCAAATCTCGGCGATTGACCCCGTATGCCTGAAGTTTGTGCAGGCAACGAGCCCTCTTCCGCGCACCGTATGATCTCGCTACTCGCTGGCGTCAGTGGTGGTTTTCGTGGTTGATTCCCGAACCGGGCAAACCGAACCGAGTAGTTGTGCGGAATCGCGGCCGAGGCGTTCGCAGATTGCGGCCGTCTCGCTGAAGTCGGCATCCAGCGGTTGAATCCGATCGGGCTCGACGAGAATCACCGAGCCTATCCAAGGATCCGGCGATCCCGGCAGGAAGACAATGACTAGTCCCCGCTCGGTACGTCCAGCCTCGTAGCCAATCCGAATCGCATCGTCGAACTGGATTGTCACAGGAAGGAGGGATGGTGCCAGCGCGTCGCCGCCGACGTTGCCGGCCACAATGTCCTTGTAGATCGCGTACTTGGGATAGACCATCACGAGATGCTTCTCGACCGTCCTCGAGAACTTGCGGGCAACCGCGCGCCGCGCCGCGAGGCCACACAAGAAGCACAGGAAAACGAGAATCCCGACCGCGATCAGGAACAGAAGCGCCGTGCCGGCGGCAGTGCTAACGGGGTTATACTCCTCCAATGGCTCGTAAATCAGCAGCACCACATTGAAGACATAACCCAGCAAAAACGCAATCACCGCCAGTGGCAACAGAAAGATCAGACCGCCGATCGCAGTCGTCTTCAGAAAGCCAAACGTCTTGGTCACACGTTCTTTCATCGTAGAATCACCAGTAACAGATCAACAACACTGCAACTCTCCGATCCTCCCCGACAAAGACGCCCCGGTTGCTTTCCACGTGCATGTTCGCCGCCAATGATCTTCGTGTCACAACTTCCACGTAGCTCGTTACATCAATGCGCATTATGCTTCTCCGGAGAGGCACTAGCTACCCCACTCTTGCTTCGCATTCCGGTCCGTTGGAGAATTGGGCGTGATTGACCTCGTTTCAGGCATACCTTCGCCATCCCAGTTCCCCGGACACCCTCGAATGACTCAGAAGAATCATGATGGCTGATAAGTTCCGTTCTCCGTATTCAGGGCTTCGGATAGGTGTCGTGTCAGTACTGTCTGTTGCGTCTGCGGTGACATGCCTGGGCCGGACTGTGGCAGTTTCAAGCTCGGATTCCGATGCTATCCACCTTCGGCTCACACTAGCGAAACCGGGCGACACGATAACGCTGGAACCGGGAACGCACACGATCACGGAGGCAGTCCGATTGAAGTCGGGCATACGCCTAATCGGGGCAGGACAGGAAAAGACTACGATTCGTTTTGACGGCAAGAAGCCAGGTGTTCTGATACAGATCTCTGGGTGCGAGGACGCGGAGGTTGCACATCTGACACTTGACGGTGAAAACAACCCTCTGGTTGTGCAAGGGATATCAGGCAGCAACTCGCGCCGCGTCAAACTCCACCACGTGACCGTTCGAAATCTGGTAAAGACCAAGACGTGGGGGCCTCATGGCATTCTTTTCTCCGGCAGGAATCCCACGCGCGAGAACGGCGTTACAGATAGTGAGGTTTCTGACTGCGTGATCGAGAATATCGCGCGAGATGCGAAATTCGGCGGCGGCATCCGCGTGGCCTGGGGATCGTCGCGGAATCGCATTTTGCGCAACGTCATCCGTAACACTGGCCGCGGGGGCATATTCGCAAATGACGGGGCGAATGACTTGGTCATTCGCGAAAACAGAGTCACTGGCTCAGGTGGCGAAGGCTTGGGCGTCGAAGTGTGGGGACACTCCGACCGCGCGGTGATCGAGGACAATCGCATCGATCACTGGTTGAGCGTCGGAGGGTGCGACTTCTGCGCGGTGCGGCGCAACGTCGTCGCCGACGAGGGTGGACCCACGAAACCCTACGGTCTGGAGATCATCGGCAGCTACAACATCGTGACCGACAACGTCGTCGGTCCGGTCCAGGGTATCGGCATCTCCGTGTCGAGCAAGATGCCGAAGAATTACCACTTCTACGCGCGAAACACCATCCGAAGCTGCTACCACTGGGGTGCACAACTTCAGGGCGAGGCGGGCGGGATAGCTTATCATTACTTCTATCGCTGCAAGTTCCTCGACACGCTGGTTGGGCACCCGTCGGTGATCTACAAGAACGACGAGGGCAACGGTTTCCGGACCAATGGGAATGTGCAACATCTCGTTTTCGAGGAGTGCGAGTTCTCCGACAACGGCAAGCTTGGGCTTCAACTCGGCGGGCGAGGAGTCGATTCCCTCAGTTTCGTGCGATGTAGGATAAGGAACAACAAGCGGGCTGCGGTCTCGGGGCCTCACGACTATTCGCAACTGGAATGGATCGACTGTTCGGTCGAAGGAAACGGACGCAACACATTGCCTCCCGCCAAACCCCTTCCCACTCCCCCGCCGACAGCTTCATTCGAGGCCCCAACGAAAGCTCGCGTAGGCGAGGCAGTCGCTTTCGCCAGCACGTCCCGGGCGACCCAAGGCAAGATCGCTGCGGTCATGTGGGACTTCGGCGACGGCATCCCCCGCGTCGAGCCGAGCGTTACCCACATCTACAACAAGCCAGGGGACCACCGCGTAACGCTGCTGGCGTGGGACGAGCAAGGGCGCGGAGCACGAGCCGAGAAGCTGATCCGCATTGCACCATGAGATGCGGCGGAACGGCCTTCGGACTTCCGGGAGTGGAAAACAGGGACACGAAAATGTCTCACCATAACATGACCCGAGCCGGTTCTTCATTCTCCCGGCCGGTAGGCCCCGGTGGTGTCGCAGCCCAGGCGCGTGATGACGGCATTCGCTTCGCTGGCCCTAGCGCCTTCACCCCACTGGATGTAGGCACCTTTGGCTCGGGCCAAGGGATCGGGACCGGCGGCGGCAGACCGGATGGCCAGCCGCTTGCCGTCGCGGAAGATGTGTACGAATCCATCGGCACCGACCGCCATACGATACGTGTGCGCGGCCGAAGCATTGTCCAGCTTCTCGGCGATCCGATCAAAACCGCCACCGTGCCAGAACACCGAAGAGGTAGTTACTGTGATGAAGGCGCGCCCGACGCCGGGAACGTACGTTTCGAAATCGATGCCACGGCTGTTCGATGTACTGCGGGTTACTTTCACTGTAATCTCCGCCGTGTGCCCCGTATCTGCACGAGCAGCGAATGTCTTCATCGTATCGCCGACCCAACGGACTCGTTCATTCGCGCCGGTCGTGATGCGGATTCCTCCGCCCGGAAGCACTTCGAGAGCCTCGCTCTCGTTCGCGCTGGTGCCGTTGTATCGCCAGCCGGCCTCGCTGGGTAGACCCGCAGGACGGTAGGTGGCCCGCAGTTCCGCCTTCACCTTCAATTCCACCGGCTCAGGCGGCGCTGGCGGCGGTGTATTCAGCCAGGCGAAATTGAAGGCGTAATGCTGCTTGGACGAGATCAAATGAATCACTCCGTTGGCCGCCTGGCAGATCGACAGGTACCCGCGCGGTTCGGCCGATGTGGCGCTCATGGTGAACGGGCCGGTGTTTCCGCCGCCGTCGACCGTGCGCGGTCGGCCGTCGTCGGTGATCAGACGCTTGACCTCCCACGACTTGCCCTCGTCGGTTGATAAAGCGGCGAACAGGCCGGAACCGACCTGCTTGTTGCCCGTGGCGTCGCAAAATCGCACTTCGCGGCCGAACGAGCAGAACAGGATCGGCCCTTGCTGCAGACGCAGGATCGCCAGCCGCTGTCCGCCGCCGATCGGCGGAAACGGGCTGGCGCTATAGGTCCAGTTCTGGCCCAGATCGTCCGAGACGCTCATCGGCATCCGCCCGTCGATGTTATTGCCCCGGCCGAACGCCAGCAATCGCCCATCGGAAAGCTGCACGAAACCTGCGTGGATTCCGGCAATCCATGGGCCGGTCGAGCCTGCCGAGAAGTCTGGTGCGGGTCGTCCCTCGCCCGGATCGACCCACGTCTGGCCGTCATCGCGGCTGACCAGCACGGCGCTGCCACCGGCGCCGCCGGGCACAGCGTCGCAGGGGACCAGGATGGCTCCTTCGCGCGTTCGAATAACCGATTCGATAGGCATGTGGTGCAAGCCGTGTTCAGGCATTATCAAACGAGCCTTCGACCAAGTGGCCCCGTTGTCGGTCGAGGTCCGCATGATGGTCGCCAGGCTGCCCCAGGTCGCGGCAGCGGACAGCCCATTGAAATGGTAGAGTGTGCCCTTCTCATCGACCCACAGGGCCGACGCGTGATCGTTGCGGTCCGGCGCGTCCCAGAAGTCCGATGCGACTTGCCACTCGTCTTTCCCATAGGGCAAACGGCTGGCGACAATGCCCAGTTCACGACCGGGCTCGGTTTGGCACGTGTACCAGATGCTTAGCAGGTCGCCGTTGAGACAGTTGACCAGCGCGGGGCAGTGGTTGTGTCGATTGAACACCGGGCAGTGATCGGACGGTGGTTGTTTGACGTACTCGCGCGGGCCTTCGAAATGCGGCTTCGCTGGATCGGGGCCTTTTGCCAGATCATCTGGAATCTCCTGCAAGACATCCCGGGCATTAAGCGGCGCTGTCGGTGCCGGCACCGGTTCAGTCGATGGCATTTCGGCTTGGACGACGCGGAAGCCTATCAGCCAGCTCTTGTCTTCGGCCAGTGTGCCGCTCCGGTTGGCCGAGCGAAGGAATTCCAGTGTCGTGGAATGGCTCCCTCCGCGCGTGACGCGGAAGTCTCCGTTTGAGCGCCCGACGGGATCCGTCTGTGGATCGGCCGCATAGGGGCCGTACCAATCGAAGCACCATTCTTCGACGTTGCTGTGCATGTCGCAGAGGCCCCACGCGTTTGGCGGTGTTTTCCCGACGCGCAAAGGAACTACATCCTTGTCCGATCCTCTTCCAGGAAACCAACTCATACTAACATTCTTGTGAAAAGGCTCCGGTAGCGTCTCGCCCGTGTGATAAGGCGTCGTGGTTCCGGCGCGGCAGGCGTACTCCCACTCGGCCTCGGTGGGTAGCCGGTACGGTTTGCCCTCCTTCTCGCTGAGCCACTTACAGAAGGCGACGGCATCCTCCCAAGAGATAAAAATCACCGCCTCGTCATCCTCCTTCGAGAATCCCAACTTGCCCCGCAATTCCTTGTGCTGCGGATCGAACTGCTCGTACTGGGCGTTGGTCACCTCGGTCACGCCCATGAAGAACTCCCGGCTGATTGTCACCTCGTGAACGGGGCGCTCGTCCCAGTTGCCGTCCGTCGATCCCATCATGAACGACCCCGGTTCAATCCGGACCATCTTCATACCCAACGAGTTGGTGACCGAATCCTCGCCAAGGCTTCGGTTCTCGGGCATAGCCAAGAGAACGGTGAACGCCAAGGCCAAGGTACTGTAGCGCTTCATCATAGAGGTTCCTCTCATCTTATCCGTGTGCCTCTATCCGTGGGCGAAAGCAACCCGCAAATTGCGATACGCCCACGGATGGAGGCACACGGATGTTGCTCGGGCGATGGACCAAGCTATTCGGTTCTCTGCAATGGGGCTATAGGCCAGACTTTCAGGGCCTGCTTTCTGCCCCCTGGTATTGCGAAGGGGCCTGGGAAGGGGTTGGCAGCATTTCTTTTCTTGCCGAAGTAATCGGTGTCCAGCCGGAATGGCGAACCATTGGGCTGCTCGTAAGGCAGATTGGGAGTCTTCGCCTTGCCGAGCATGTCGGTCGTCACGAGGGGGCGCGGCGTCTGTTTGGCCCATGCCTTGTCAAGCGTTATCTCCAGGTACAGACCATCGGACTTTTCGACGAGCTTGATTTCGGGTTCGAAGTCTGGGCGAAGAAGTGGGGATTTGTCGAACGGTGACGGTTGGGCCTTGTCCAGAAATACGTTGCCGCTCATCCACGACGGCATTCCCGCCTTGTCGTAGCCGTCAAATCCACGGTTCACAAGGATATTGTTGTAGAATCGATCGTCGCCGCCGGGGATGTTGCGCAAGCCCCCGACTTCTGTCGAGTCGTCTTTCATGAACGGCGTATCGCGCCTCAGTTCATTGTGGAACAAGACGCCAGCGAGAAAGAGATTATGGACATATGCTCCGCCCTGCGACACGTCAAGGACGCTGCGACGAGCATTCCAGTGACTGCTGGTCTCTCCAGGGAACCAGGACAGGCAGATGTTGTTATCCACCATGAACGGGCCATGATTGACTTCGAAGAACAGATCCTGGCTCCCGTCGTTGTCGTGCAGCAGGTTACGTGTAACGCGTGCGCCCTGTGCCATCCAATCCAGCCAGATACCTCGGGTGGTTCGATAGATGTGGTTGCCGCTGATTTCCATGTCGATGGCGGCGTGGATCTTGATGCCACCCATCTCGGCACCCGTGAACAGCCGACGCATGTGGATATCGTGAATATCGTTGCCGGTGATTTGGCTGTAGATCGCGCCCAGGCTGCCGACGATGCCCGCCTGCTCGCAATGTGCGATCTGGTTGTTGCGCACGACGTGATGGCCGATGTTGTCCTTGGACCAGCCGTTTTCCAGGGCGCGATCGATCGTCTTGACATAGCCTTCGGCCGAGTTTTGCGAGGTGTTGTCCCACTGGTCGCCGTACTTGCCGAGCGTGATGCCGACGCATGTCGAGTAGCGGATGTCGTTGTTCTCGATGATCCAGCCTTTGCTCCAGTGCGTGCCGATCAAGCCGATCTGTTCAGCGGTGGGTGGAGCCCAGGGCGTGGCGGCGTGCATCATCGTCAGTCCGCGCACGGTTATGTAATTGACACCCGGCTTATTGGGATAGAACACCGTTTGGCGCACGTTGATCTCGACTTGCTCCTGATTTGGGTCGACGCCCTTGAGCTGTGCCCAGATCGCAGTACTGTCCCCTTCCACTTGGCCAAACCAAAGTGGTGTGTCGCCAACCGGCTGATGCACATCGTCCAGCTTGGCCGCTTCGGTCAGCCAGTGGCCATTCAAATAGACCGCCCCGGTATGATGCTCGCGACCCTTGGGGTTGAACCAGTCACCGTGAATCAGGTCGCTGTACGGATTGAATTCGCCGAAGAAGCGGTTCGCAATGGTAACCTTCCACGTATCGTGTTGTACCTTCTGCCAGCCCTTGACCGCTTCAGAGCCCTTGATCACCACCTCTTCGCCCGGCATGGCCTGATAGGTGATGCGTTTCCGATCGGACGTGCCGCCCCGCGGCGGCGTAACGCGTTCCCGGTACGTCCCCCCGTGCACCGTCACCACGTCGCCGGGCTGCGCCAGCCGCGCGGCGGCCGAAATGGTCTTGAGCGGCTGTTGTCGGCTTCCGTCGTTGCCGTCATCTCCGGTCACCGAGACATGATACTCCCGCCCCGTTGCGACCGACGCCGTGAGCGCCAATACACCCAGTACGATTCCCATTGCTGTTGTTCGTCTCTTCATGTGTCTCATCTCCTAATTTGTCATGAAGCCAAGAATAAACATAGCCGCCGCAAATGCGCGATGCAAATCCCGGGTTCCCGGTGGTTGACGATGCCACCTCTACGGCAACACAATCGAATGCGTGGTACAGATACTATCCAGAAACGATCCGTGAAAAGGTTCGTCGAAAGAAACGAAGAGGACAGAGCGATATGAAGGCACATCGGACCTGCTCGATTCTGTTTACTTCCACAGTTCTACTGGCGATATCCTTGCCTGCAGCACGTGGTGAAATCCCGGAAGAGCTGAAGACGCCGAACTACCGTATCACCAAACTCGAAGGCATCGGGTATGACGAGGCATTTAGCCGGCAGGACCCAAGCAACGTGATCAAGGTGGGTGATACCTATCACGTTTACACGTCGAAATTCACAGGCAACACGCCGTATACTGGCGTCATTGGTCATGCCACCTCGACCGACGGAATCCACTGGAAGGAGAACACCGATGCCCTTGCGAAGGGCCCAGCGGACGCCTGGGACAACTACGGTGTGCTGACTCCCTACGTCATGGCGTACCAGGGCAAATACTACCTCTACTACACGTCATCCAGGAAACTCCCCGGCGAGCCGTGGGCAATACGCGGACCAAACAACGGGCGACATATCGGCTTGGCAATCGCGGACAGCCCCAGCGGTCCCTGGCAGAAGCTTCCCTATCCGATACTCAGTCCGGGCGAGGAAGGAGAGTGGGATTCCTACTTGGTCGACGATGCCCACGTGATTGTCCGTGAAGGCAGATTCTGGCTGTACTACAAGGGTGGCGACATTAGAGTCACGGCCGACACAACTCGATGGGGCTTGGCGATCAGTGAATCGCCCGCCGGCTCTTTCGTGAAGGTGAAGGACAATCCATTGATCGGAGGACATACTGCCTGTGTATGGCCGCATCGTGAAGGCGTTGCTGCGTTGATCGACAGCGCCGGGCCGGAAGAATTCACGGTGCAGTGGTCCGCGGATGGAATCCACTTCAAACGTGCCGCGAAACTCGAATACGTGCATACTGGGTGTGGTCCTTATGATCCTGATGCATTCAACAACACGAAGCAGGGCCGAGGCGTAACATGGGGCGTCGCACAGGATCACCAGCAAGGCAAGATGTGCATCGTGCGATTTGACGTCGATCTGGAGGTGCCGCAGAACGCGCCACCCACAACCAAGGCTGACGGCGTCGACCAGAAGGACCGCAAGAAGGCCATGGCGGCCGTAGCAGCCGCGATTCCCAAAGCCCAGAAGGATCCGTCCCGGTCCGTCTACCATTTTCGTCCGCCGGCGCAGTGGATGAACGATATCTGCGGCGCGATCCGGTACAAGGACTACTATCACGTCTTCTATCAATACAATCCGTTCAGCGGCGACCGCTGGGGAGATGATTACACGCTCTGGGCTCACGCACGCAGCAAGGACCTCGTCCACTGGGAAGACCTGCCGTGGGCATTCCTGCCGATGAAAGATCGTGGCGAACGGCGCTGCAATTCCGGCTGCATCACGCTCGACGGCCTTGGCCGGCCGATGGTCTTCTATACCTTCGTTCCGGAGCGGCCAGACGCCACGCGACTGGGCAAGCGTGAACACTGGGGCGTGGTTCCTTTGGATGACGACCTTGTCCAGTGGCGACGAGTGAAAGACGTACCGCTGATGGCAGCCGGCATGAACGGAGTTCCAGCCGATACCAACGGCGGTTGGAGCGACCCCTTTGTGTTTCGTTGTGGGGGACGGACCTTCGTAACATTCAAATCATGTAACGGCCTCGTTTGCGAGGCGCAAGACAAAGAACTCACGAAATGGAAATATGCAGGGCGCATGGACGGCGTCGACGGGGAATGCCCGAACTTCTTCACGCTCGAGGGCAAATCGGTGCTTCTGCGCTCGACCAAGCCGCCGACTTTCGTGGTGGGCGATTTCAATCCCGAAACGATCGAGTTCAACATGAATGGTCCGCAGGGCGTGCTTGACTACGGTTTCGGCAGCAACCCGCCCAAAGACCGGGCCTGGACACGCGGTCTCTACGCCACGAATGTCTTTGTCGACAGGGACGGGCGCCGCATCATGCTCGGCTGGGTCTGTGGTTTCAAGCCTGGCCGTGGCTGGAACGGATGCATGTCGCTGCCGCGCGTCCTGACGCTCGACAAAGATCAGAAGCTCGTGCAGACCCCGGCCACTGAACTCAAGAAGCTGCGCGGGCAACACGTTCGTGTCGAAAACGTGAGAATATCCAGCGAGTCAAGGCGTATCGATGCAGCCGAGGGAGACACCATCGAAGTCATGGCTGAATTCGAGCCCGGTGATGCGACTGCCTTCGGTCTGAAAGTTCGTTGCAGCGACGATGGACAGGACGCCGTTGTGCTTCGGTATGCTGACGGGATGCTGAACGTCGCCGGGACCGAGGTGCCAGACGCGCTGGGAGAAAACCGGAAGACCCTCAAGCTGCACGTTTTCCTCGACAAGTCCGTTGTGGAAGTGTTCATCAACGACGGCAGCGCATCGGTGACACGCGTCGACTACCCCGGAGAAAATCACTTGGACGTCGCTGCCTTTTCCGAGAATGGCAGTGTCACTTTGAAGTCGCTTGACGTATGGCAAATGAAGCCGATCTGGGAGTGACGCGACGAACACACCGATTGTCCATACTTTCTGCTCGGTGTATGGTGCCAACATGCGTTATCATGGTACGGTCGTCAGGCCTCCGAGCGAGGCCGACAGCTACATTCTGCAGATCACATACGGGTGCTCGCACAACGGTTGTACGTTTTGTGGCACATACCTGGACAAGCCGTTTCAAGTTCGGCCTGTTGAGGAGGTGCTGGAAGACATCAAGCTGAGGCGAGAAGTGATGCCCGACACGATGCGGGTCTTCCTGGCCGACGGCAACGCGCTGGTGCTGAGCGCCGGCCGGCTGGTCCCGATCCTCGATGCTTTGGCTTCTGCATTTCCTAACTTGCGAAGAGTGGGAGTATATGCCAATGCCCGCGATCTGCTGAGCAAGAGCCTTGACGAGTTGAAATTGCTTCGAGAAAAGCGCCTGCAGATCGTCTATTTGGGATTGGAGAGCGGCAGCGACGAAGTCCTCCGGAGAATCAACAAGGAAGCCACGGCAGTCGAGATGATCGAGGCGGTACACCATGCCAAAACGGCCGGCATTCGAGTTTCGATCATCGGCATCCTTGGCATCGGTGGTGCGGACCTCTCGGCGGAGCACAGCGAAGCAACCGGGCGAGTGGTCAGCGCTATGGACCCGCCCTATTTCTCGCTGCTGACGTTGATGCTGGTTCCCGGCACACCGCTTCACCAGCAGTGGCGGGAAGGCACGTTCCAGCTTCTGGATCCGGAAGAGATGCTCGCCGAATTGCGTCAGACCATTCTGCACACCGATGGCCTTACCCGTTGCCTTTTTCGCACCAATCACGCATCGAACTATGTGCCGTTGGCCGGAACACTTTCACGCGACAAGGAGGCCCTGTTGGCAACGCTCGATGCCGCGCTCGCCCGAGGCAAATCGGCGTTACGGCCGGAAGCTTGGCGCGGACTGTAATCTACCACAACTATGAAGCGCGTACCCAGCCGATACGATGCCGCTGCCGGCTTGATTGTTCCGGTAGCAGAAGTCGCAAGACTTCTGGTCCCGAACTCTTGCGAGTCCGGCTACGGAGATCTCAAATCGGCGGTGGCATGCACGGCGCTCTCATTCTACTTGACTTGGCGAATCTTCCTCGCCAACCACGATCTCCAATTCTTCCATGTAAGGAGGTTGCTGGTGCTTTGCGGTGAATTTCAGTGTCAGGCCCAGTTCGTTGTCGCCACAAAACGGCGGGCAATCCGCCAGGGAGATTTCGAAACGCTGCCCCGGCAGGCCACCACGGCGTTTGCCCGCTGGAAAACGGCTGATCTTGGCTCGGTCAACGACTTGCCCGTTGATGTCAACGGCCATCTTGTTTGCGTCGACGAGATGGTAGACCCAGAACGTGAGACGGCCCGACAGCTTCTCGCCGTTGCGGCCGTCGGCCATGCGGAACGGGAAGACGAGCCGTTTCCCTGCGTGGTCCTTGTCGAACGTCAAAACGGGGCTGTTCACGTGGCCCAGCGGACTGCGGCCTTCGTCGTACCACGGATAGTTGCGGACGGGCGGCTTGCGACTCGATATACCCTTGCCTATCGGCAGATAGCGGTATGTGCGCGGCCCGGCGAAGACGCTTTCTTTCGATTTGACGGCTTGAGTCCATTGCGCGATGCGAGCCTGCTGCTCCGGCGCGGCGGTCACCGCGCGACCAAAATGGATGCCGACGTTCCAGAACGAAATGCTATCCGCTCCCCACGTGTAATAATTAGCGGCGGCTCCGCGAGCTTCCGATTCGGTGATCAGCATGCCGAGATAGCTGTCCGTCTTGTGTTTGACAGACATGGCAATCGGCCGATCCAGAATACTTGGCGGTCCGCTGTAAATCGTGCCAATCATATTGCCCATCACAACGATCGTGTCCACACCGGCCGGCTTCGTGAAACGCGTGAATTCGTCAACCGGAAGTTGTGGGTCGGTGTTGTTCCAAGTCGAGATAACGACGTAGTCGATCCAGCCGCGTTTGACCCACGTTTCCAGGTCGATGCCGGCCAGCCAACAGGCGGCGTTGGACTCTGGAACGCGGACGCCCAGAGTCAGTCGGTCCCGTCTTCGCTTCTTTGCCGCGGCGTCGAGCATCTCGCGGATCTGACCCACGTATTCGGTCATGATCGGCGCCTTTTCGCGGCCTTTGTCTCTTGGAAGATGTTTCGCCCAACGCACGAAGTTCAACTCCAGCCCGTCGACGTCGTACTCGTTGGCGATCTCCCGCATGATCCCCAGCCGATGCTCACGGACTTCCGCGTGCGAATAATCCAACGCCGTTTCGTTCGTGCGACCGTCAGGCTGCTTGATAACGAACTGCGGATGTTCGATGGCAAACTTCGGGCAGAGCGGGTTTGAGTGTTCGATACTCCGGTGGTGCGTGTCGCTCATGCGAATGGCCGCCAACACTTCCTTGTCCTTGGCGTGCATGTGCTCTGTCACGACCTTCAGCGCATTGGTCCGCTCCGCCCGCAGCCCTCGAATACCCGGCGTCCAACTTTTTGAGTAGTCCGCGCCAAAACGATCGCCGTACGTCTCCCCCGCTTTCGAATCATACGTGCAGATATCGGGCGTCGCGGCGAGAAACACGTACGTCGAAAACGGCACGGCCTCAGCTTCCTTATCCAACCACGCTTTGACAAACTCCGACGTACCTTCCAGCGGTGCCTCGCCAAGCATTTGTGCGTCATCGTTGAAGACGACGCGCGACTTGCGTTCCTCGCCGAGCGACGCACCGGCCACCATCGCGACGAAAACGACCGCTATCCGAACGCAAACGATTTTTGGCATGGCATCGACTCCTAACTGTGGTGCTCAACGCGCCGTATGGGAAGTACGTCTAGGCTATTTTTGAATCCAGTGTGGCACGGCTTACTTGTTAGCCGTGTTTCTCCGGGCCACGACGAGCACTGCTAACAAGTAAGCAGTGCCACACAATTCCGTGGCCAATTCTGAAACGGGCCACCTGGCTGCCGCCATTACCTCACCTCTGCTCAGTCGGTTCGAGACGGAACGCCTTGACCTCCAACGGTTCCAGGTCCGGCTTCCACTCGTCGGGCCGAACAATCTGCTTACCGCTTGGTTCGAAAAGACACTCTGACGTGATTGGCGCGCGCGGCAGACCCTGCACCTCAACTCGCACCGGTTCGTTCGACGAATTGGCGAGAAAGAGGTAACGATCTTTGCCGTGGGCTACGTCCAGCGTCGCAACCGAAGGAAACACGACGGGCTGCTTGTGTGCCGTGGCGATCTGTGACGGGCCATGAATGACGCGCACACGGATGTCGTTGCGATGTTCGCCGAAAAGGAAGACTTGCCCGAGATTGAGTGATCCGTTGATTTCTCGGGCGCACTCGGAATACGCCTGGATGTAGCGATCAAAGGCGGGAAATTTCGGACGCCGCCAGCCCGAGAAAACCACGATGCCCTTGGCGCCGGTCATCAGGCTCAGGTACACGTCATGCCGCACCCACCGCGGGATCATCGGCAGGAGTTCTTCCGGCGGCTGCTGGAACATCTCCGGCACGGCGATGGGTATTGCGGGCCGGTTGGCTTGTTCGATCGCCTTGACCTCTTGCTCGATCGTCCAACGCACCCAAACTCGGCTCTCGCGCTGACCGGAATAGTTCGTGTACATGCCCTTGCCGCAGATGTCCAGGTGTTTGAGTGTGCGGGCCAGGGCTGCTGCATTACGGTGGTTGGGTTCGTACATCCATACGGGCCGCTTGAGCGGATCTGCCTGCCGGATCGCATCCGTGGCAACCTCTAGATACGTCATCTCGTTCTTGCGCCAGTACCGCAATTCCTCGGGCGACAAGTACCACCAGGCGATTTCCGGATGGCTGGCGGCTGCTTCGACTTGCTCGCGAATACGCTCGCGTATCTCGTCGGGCGTCAGCTTGAGAGGGTCTTTGTCATGAAACTTCATCGGCAGCGAAATGGTGTAGGTACATTGGAGGCCGTGCTTCCTGGCCGCGTCGATATTCCCTTGTCGACCGTAGGGGCCGATCAAAGTCAATCGTTCCGGGTTGTCGCGTGCCAGGTTCAGCCCGTAGAAACTCAATGGGAAGATTCGCCCTTGAGGGAAGATCTTATCGGGGTCATACTTTTCGGCGAGATCGGGTGCTGGCCGAAAGAAGGCTTCAGAGGTCATGTCTGCTGCCACCGTGGTCGTCGCCAAACCAGCAAGCACTATGCCGATGATCGCAAGCTGTCTGATGGTTTGCATCTGTGCACTCCCCTAGTGTAGATCTACCCACGTCGAGCCGCCGGTGTTCACGCGCAGTTTGTTGGCAGTGGTGTCATAATACAGGCTACCCACCCAGTAATCGCCGGATTGAAAACTTGGCCGGCTGCTCCTGGCAGGTGGCTGAAGAGCAATTTCGTTTCGATGTCCGCTGAGCGGCGCGACTTTGAACCCGCCGAAGTCGATGAAGGATTGGAACGGGATCTCATCGGATGAACCAGCCGGGTCAGAACCCGAGATCCTTAGACCTTGCGAGCCTCCCAGCTCCAGCAACCAGACCATCTTGTCGGCTTGCAGAGGCTGCACTCCCGTTGCAGTGAAGTAACCATTCATCAGCAGGGAGTGGTTTCCGTTGGCATCATCTGTTCTCGTGTGGAAAGACAGACCGGAACCCGAAGCATCGGCGCCGAGAACCTGGAACAGGCATGGATTGTCACCCATGCTAAGAATCTGCGGCGTTGTTCTTCCCTTATGTGCCAACGGCACACCAGCGTTCGCTCCGCCGAGAAGAACCTGAGCGGAGTTACCCGCGTTGCCAAGCACGGTCAGGCTGCGCTGAGTGTCCACGCCCGAGCCGATGTACGTGGCATCAGGGCGGATGAAGTTGATTCCCGCGAAGACGGGCCGACCGCTGAGGCCGGACATCACTTCGATATTGCCGTACACCAAGCAACTGGACACAAACGTGCCCGGCGCCGCGATGCGCATGGAATTCGGAGTATTCGTCGCGTCCATCGAGCCTTCATAGTGGCGAACACCCGTAATCTGCCCCACGTGGTAGCCTCCGAGGTTCTGCGAAGCGCTTGCCTGGTAGAAGAAGTACCCATGCACATCCGACCAGGCGTTGATGATGGAAACGCGGCCGGACGACTGGTAGATGTCCGCGCTGGCCGGTTTGCCGGCGCTGGTCAGGCTGACGATGTCCATGTACCCGGATTGGACGTGGATGTTCGCTCCGATGGGCGCGGAGTAATCATCGCTCGCGAAGCAGTCACCCGCCCACCCATTTCCACCCACATCGCACGAAATGACGTTGGCCAGCGCGTTACCTGTGCCCCAACAAATACCGGCCTGCGCGTTGTTGTGGATCCGACAGCCGGTAACCAGGATGGTCGCGTGATCCGTGTTCTTCCCATCGGGATTGCCCGACCAGATACCAAAACGGCAATTCGATATCACAACGTTCTCGAAGATGGCACGACGGCAAAGTGTGTTGTCGTTCTGACCGTCGAGGTTGCCAAAGTGGATTCCCGATAATGCGAGCGCGGCCGGCAACTCACCCTCCCGAGGCAAGGACGTAGGATATCCCGATATCGTCAAATCGCGAAATGCAATGTGAAAATTCGGATTGGACGGAATTCCAGTACAACCCTTGACCTGAAACACTGGCTTCGAAGCGGAACCGTACCACCGAATCGTCGCGTTGTGGTCTCCGCGCTCGGTAAGGGCGCCATCGCCGTAGATGACAAGTCCGTGAGTGCCGTCGATAACCAGCGTGTCGGTCACCCGATAGAAACCTCCCGGCACGCTGGGGAAATACAAGGAAAACACGGAACGACCGGCCGCGTTGCCGTCCGCTCCTTTGGCGGCGCAGAGCGCAGCCTGAATCGCCGCCGTGTCATCCGCGACCCCATCCCCAACCGCGCCGAAGTCCTTGACGCTCACAAATCCCTCAACCTTGTCTTCAGCCGCTTGAGTGACTGCGCCGCTGCCCGCGGATCCAAACAAGGCCGCTGCCCCGCCTGCCACCAGCGCCTCGCGGCGTGTGATGATTCGTCTTGAGGGCTTGATTGACTTCATCATTGCTCCTTCAGGTGGCGGTGCAGGAATCGGAATGTGCCTTGGCCGTTGATCGTGTGTGGCCCGTCGAAGAATTCGATCTCTGTGCGGTCGCCGATCTTTAGAAAGTCGTAGTGACGGCGCACTCTGCCAAACTCGCCCGCGACCCACTCGGTCGGAGCGCCGCCATCGCGGTGGCCTTGTTCGACCATGAACGGCCGCGGGGCCATCAGCGTGGCAAGCTCGGCATAGCTGGCGACGTGCCCCATGTTCCATTCGAAGATTTCGTACTCGCCCGTGAAGATGTAGCCGTAGCGGTCTTCGTTCGTGGTGATCGTCTTCACCCAGTCCGTAAAGTCGGCCGAGCAAATCGACAGGCAATACCCATCGACCAGCGGCGGTACGCGCATCGCCGTTTTGCCGCCGTAAGACAATCCATAAAACGCGATCCGTTTGGCGTCGACGTTCCCCAGCGTGGCGAGCCATTGGAGCGTCTGTTCGTGTTGCGCGATGATATAACTGAACAACGATCGCTTCAACGGATTGGACTTGCGCTGAATCGTGCGAAACCGGTCGCCGCCTCGATACGGATTCTGCGGTGCATAGACGATGAAACCGCGTTTGCACAATTCCTCGCTGAAGGCCTTGTACGAACGGTAGGGTCGTTGCTCACGAGAAATCGTATCCATCGCCGTCGCTTCGAGTCCGTGTTGGCAAACCACAACGGGGCGTTCCTCGCCCGCTTTCATATCGCTTGGCAATAGCAGAATTCCCGCCGCAATCACATCGGGAAGGACATCCAGAACGACCTCGTAGCCAACATACTCGTCGGTTTCCAGAACGAGTCGAGTGCGCGCATTGAAGGGCAGCTTCGTGTGTGGCAGGCGTCCGATCAACTCGTTGTGGACCCAATCGCGCAGTCTGTCTCGTGACGGCAGCCACTGCGCGACCGAGGACAGATCCGCTTTCCATTTGCGGTCACGGACTTTCGAACTCTGGCGGAGCAGACTCTGAACGTGAACTTGCATTTCGTCGAACTGGCGTTTCTGTCGTTGGGCGTCTTGGAGTGCCCCGTTTAACGGCAAGCCGTAGGCGACTGTGGGCGCAGACGACGCCGACGCCTTCGGCTTGCCGTTAAACGATTTTTCGACCTCCTGCTTGAGCTGCTCGCGAGGCAGATCAACGACAGCGTTGACGGATCGCCAGGCTTCCGGCTTTGCGTCTAATCTGGCGTGGATGCCCAAGCCGTCCGCAAACGCGGTGACGGCTTGCGATGTGCCGGCCGGACCGTGGCCCTCTTCGCCGCTGACCGCGAGATCGAATTCCTGTTCCTTTCCAAGCCGCTTGTAGATCGGAGCGGCTCGATGGAACTCGGTCCGAACTGAACTGAACGAATTGGTCTTGATGCGGCCGGGAGCCGCGCTGCGTCTGCGACCGTCTCGGGGCGGCGGTGGACCGGCCACGACAGGCACGCGGCACGCTTCGATCACGAGCCGCCGCGGAGCGATCATCCCCGCGAGTTCCGCATCGCCAAACTCGGTGAGCAATCCCCACACGTTACGGTAGATCGGCTCCTCCCAGACGCTTTCTCGCTCTTGGAAATACCCACACACAAGCGTTGAGTCGATACGCGGATCGAGAGCCGCCGCATACAGCGCCAGCAGGCCCCCTTCTCCGACGCCGGCAACACCGATCGGCAAAGTGGCCGTTCGCTCGGCGAACGTAGCGTCCTTCTCTTGCGGACCGGAAGAAGACGTTCCGAGTTGCTCGAACAGATCGACTGCAGCCAGCACCTTTTGAACCTCGTAACCGATAACATGTCGGCCCATTTCAAATGCCTGCCGGTAGATGAACTCGCGATGCGGCTGATTGGTGTACGTGACGTGCGGGCAGCCGGACAATTCATCGCTTCGGCTGATCAGGGTGGGGATAGCGACCAGACAACCCGCGGCCGCGAGTCGCCGCACGAACTGCGTCTGCTCGGACAATCCCTCGCTCACGCCGCAGAACATCTCGGGCGTCCAATCCGCATCCGGAAGGGCAACGACGCCCGCTCGAATATTCTCAGGTCTCAGCAACAGACCCTCGGCCGTGACTCTTTCAAGCACCTGCCACCGTACAACATGGACGGTCACATCGTTCGTATGGGCGATGACGGACGATCGAGCGAGTGTTGACAGTAGCTCGAAGCTGTATCGGTTCGGATGCGCCACGGTCAGTCGTGGATCGACGGCGCCGATGTATTCGCGAAACCGCTCGCGATTGGCGACAATGCCCGCTGCGTAGGCCTCGACGCTTGAGAAGTCGCGGTTCCACAAGGCGGCGCGCCGTTCCGGTGACGCCGCGAGTTCGCGAAGACAAAAGCGGTTGATGCCGTCGACCATGACTTCATCAAGCGGTTGCTTGATCGTCAGCGGCCTCGTGCCAGGCAGAACAGGCTCGGCGGAACTGACGGCGGCCGTGGCAAGCAGCAAGGCCACAGCCGAATGCAGATGGCTTAAGATCTTCGAACGCCACATCGTGCATGGTGCCTTTGATCGCTGGGGCTGATTCGTGTTCATGACGATCTGCTTGTGGTCACGCTGCATAGCGTACGAACAGCTCGATTTCCAGCAGATTGATCTTCGTTGTCAGCTTCGGCAGAAGCGTCGCTGGAGTGACTTCCAGGTGGTTTTCGCCCTTTTTAAGCTGGGACGGCTGCAAGGTGATTTCGTATTCCAGATACGGTCCGAGCTTGACCGTGTGAATCCGCGTATCGCGTCCGTTGGCCGCGTAGCGCACCTGTTGCTGACTGGCCGCGATCGGCTGGCCGTTCAAGCTTGCCTGAAACTGCTCGGTGCGGGCTACGTTTTCGATCTTGAACCGCAGTGTGATGGCCCGAGCGCGGTCGTAGTCCTCATAACATCGGAACACGGCTATCAATTGTCCCTTATCGGCCGGTCGATTGAGGCTGGCCAAGTCGGGGTCGTAGTGGCGATAGCGGGCGTCGTTGCTGAAGTAGAACAGATAACGTTTGTCTTTGCCGCGCAGCGACTCGGCGTCCCCCATCTCGTCGAGCGCTTGGCCAACACAGGTGAAGTCGTAGTGTCGAAAGGCTCGCATGTCTGGTAGGACCATCTTCACGTCATGGGCGGCCGTAGGTTTTTGAAAGGCCAGCTCGAACAGGCACGGGTAGTTGAACAGGTAGATTCCGTCTGCGCCGCTGCCGTACGCGTTGGCCGCCACCGCGCGGTACTCTTGCAGTCCAAGGTACTGACCCGTCTGCGGCGAGCACCCGACGTAGGCCAGAACGGGAGTGCCGTGTTTGAGCAGTTTCTGCCAGCGCTCCATGGGATGGTTCATGTGTGCCTGGTAAGGACCAACGCTCACCGAATGGAAAAGCCGCTCTGCATCCCAGGCGGCAACGTCCAGCCCGCTGTCCAGGGCCAACTCCGGCGTGAGCGGCACATTGATCGTCAGCAGGTAGTCCGGCCGTTTCAAGCGTTTGGCTTGCGCTGCCAACGCCGCCTTGATCCGGCGAACCAGTTCAGTGAACAAGGGAGCAAGTTCTTTCCCCTTGCCCGGCGGGAAGAAGTACGGCGAGCGCATGGCGTCCAACTCGATTCCGTCGATTTCCGGATAAAGCTCCGCGAACTCGACGACCCGGTCGAAGAAGTGCTGGCGGACCACGTCGAACTCGTAGTTCAGGCAACCGCCGTAGTATCCATAAACACGGCCGAGCGCCCGCTCGGCATGTTGTTTCCAGAACTCGCTCACGTTGGGGTTGTCGACCGACGTGAAATGAGCATCGTTCATGCGGAAACTGGCCAAGACCTTCTTGCCCAACTCTCGGAGGATCCCGAACGCCGCGCCGAAGTAACGGCCGGGCTCCGAGGCGAAGTTGTCGACGTTCTTGCGAGACCGATTTCGTTTGACTTCGCCGGCGGCGGCCAGCACGCTATAGTGGACGCCAACTCGCGTTGGGTAGAGCGTCGGCCACGACATATCGCCAACGCAGTACGCCACCGCGTCCACCCCCGGCCGGCAGTAGCTCTGCAGGTAGCGCCGCAGATCGGCCTTGTGAAGATCGTCACTCAGATTCAGGAACACGTGACCGTCGTCGTTGAGCACCAGAGTGCCGGGGATGGCCGCCGTTGGCCTCGATTGTCCGCAGCGGCGACGGCCGGCGAGCTGTCGGCCGAGCCGAACGTGGCAAGCACTCCGGCACCGACTCCCGATCGAAGAAACGTGCGGCGCGTGAGCTGGTGGTACATGGCATTCTCCGACTCGAGGTTTCGTGGCCGATCACGTCACAAGGTAAGACTCTTCGAGCGGATTCTAATGGTAGGACTGGAACTCCGAGTCGGTCAATAGTCCGAGAAGAAGAATGCCTGGTGTCGAGGTTAACCGTCTTGCTGTGTTTCCTGGAGGCACAGTACAACTCGTCAGTCAATCTTCATCCGTTTGATCGCGTCGCTGTCGTATGCCTTTGCGCAATACTCCGTAAGCAGCGCTCGATCGTCCGTTGTGTACGTCACGTCGGCTGAGAGCGTTTTGATGTTCGCGTCGATCTCTTCCCGCAAACGCATGCCGATGACCAGAAGCTGGATCCGGTCGTCGTCCAGCGCCCAACGAATTGCCGCGGAGGGGAGTTGCTTGAGCCGTCTCTTGTCGAATCCCGGCACGACGTACCCCGACCACGCGCCGAGGATACCACCACCGACGACCTTCATGGCGGCGATGCCCATCCCCAACTCGTGCGCCTTCGCCACGCAGGCATTGCGCAGCTCGAGCATTCTGGGCGAGAACAACTGGTTGTATCCCCGCGGAATATAACCGTACGACAACATGCACAGGTCGAACCCGCCGGTGGAAATACACGCCAACGCTTTGTCGAAATACGAGTGGGCCGATAAACCGATGTGCTTTGCGATCCCTTCATCTCGCAGCTTGATCAGCTCGGCGTGGACCTCCATCGCCCGTTTGACGGTCATTTGCTCAAGCCCCGGCGTGCCGTGGATCAGGATAGCGTCCAGGTAGTCCGTTTGCAGTTCTCCGAGCGATTTCTCAACAGCACCACGCACCTTGGCCGGATCCGTCGTCTCGACCTTGGTAACCAGATAGGCATCTTTGCGGACATCCTTCAGGCCTTCACCAAGCAGTGACTGGCTCTCCATGTAGTTGCCCGCTGTATCGAAGTAACGCACGCCGCGATCGTAGGCGTAACGCACCAGCATCACACGATCTTCGGTCGAAAGAGGATTGCCCCAAACCTTGGGAAGCCCAGCGCCGCCATACGCCAAGATCGGCAGTTCGCGGCCCGTCTTGCCGAACGGTCGTGTAGTGATCGGCTTTGCATCGTCCGATGACTCATTCGCCTCCAGGACACCGGAGCCCACCGCGGCAGATCCAATGGCCGCCGCCATGCCTGTCTTAAGGAAATGTCGTCGGTCAACTGCTCTAACCGTTTGTGCTTTGGAGTGACTCATGATTACCTGATGCGTAAAAGGTGAGATTCGGTACGAATGATAAGACCATCGCTAACGATCGCTGGCGTGGCCATGCACAGTTCGCCCAGGCTGTTTTTGCCGAGCAGTTTGAATTTGGGCCCGGCCTTGATCACGAAGGTGTCGCCGTCTTCGCTGAGACAGAAGATCTTGCCGCCGTAGGCCCATAGCGACGCGGTGAACGCTCTCGCCCCCGGCCCGATGCGGCGTCTGCCATACACTTCGTCGCCCGTCTTGGCGTCGTAGCAGGCGAACAGCCCCATGTCGTACAAGACGTACAGGTAATCGCCGTGGACAATCGGCGACGGATTGTAGGGCCCCGCTGTCTTCTGACACCAGGCGATGTACTCGTTGCCCATCTGGTCTCCCTCCAAGGAGATATCGCCGACGGCACCGGGGCGGATGGCGAACAGCGGCTTGCGCCGGTCCAACACATACCCGGATGTCACGTACAACAGCCCGTGCTTGGCAAAGGGTGTGGGAACCGTGATCGACGACATTCCGCCCAACTCCCATAGCAGTTTCCCGTCAAGGTCGTAGCTGCGGATCTTGCCCGTGCCGGGCGTGACGATTTCAGTCCGCTTCTCGTTCTCCCACACAAACGGCGTGGCCCAATTCGACTTCTCGTCGCGATCGACTTGCCAAATCTGCTTTCCTGTCTTCTTGTCCAGTGCGACCAGAAAGGACTGTCGGTCGTTATCATTGACCACATAGATTCGATCGTCGTGCAGCGCGGGCGAAGCGGCCGTTCCCCAGCCGAAGCGCGTCGGGACGCTTTCCCACCGCTTCGACCACAATTGGTTTCCCTCGAAGTCGAAGCAGAACAGTCCCACATTTCCGAAGTAGGCGTATACGCGCTCGCCGTCAGTAACCGGGGTCTCCGAGGCCAGCGTGTTCTTCAGATGGTGACCGTGCTGGGGAACGCCGCGATGGACTTCCTTGTCCCAGACGGTTTTTCCGGTGTCGAGATCGAGGCAGTAGACCACAAAACGATGGGCCTCTTTCGGCGCCGGACGATTGCCGCCAAAGTAAAGCCCTTTCTTGACCGGCTCGACTTCACCGCCTTCCTGGATCGCGGTGGTGACGAAGACCTTCTTGCCCCAGACGATCGGCGAAGACCACCCACGGCCGGGGATCGGCGTTTTCCACTCGACACCGTCCACCACACTCCAGGCATCCGGCAGGCCAGAATTGGCACTGACTCCCGACGCCGCTGGCCCGCGGAATTGAGGCCAGTTGTCCGCTGCAAGACATGTGCCGGGGATACAGCCCAACACGAGAAGCAGAAACACTGCCGCCGGTTCACCGAGTCGATCGTGTCTGAACATTGTGTTACCTTCCTCCAATCCCAGGATTGTGGTCCTAAACATAGAGTGTCTTCGCATTCAGCTTGTCCGGCAAGATGACGGCGGGGCGAAAACGGAAAACGATACGAACGGATACGGTCTTGTGCTGCATTCAATACATTTACTCCGGCCTGATCCCCATCCGTTCTTGCTGGAGCGATTTCCCTTGCACGTTTTCCATTTGCAGCATTAGAATCGAAATACGAATCAGTGGAGCGATCAACCTCCGGTCGCGCAGAATTGTGGATTTCTAGTCTGGGAGAGAGACCATGGCCCGATGGCGTTACTCCTGTGCTCTTCTGGGTTTCCTTTCCTTTGCAGCGTTTTGCTCCGGCGCCGAGTTCTTCTCCGATGCGCCGGCGGAGTCGCAAGCCGAGACGGCGGCAACGGCGGAACCTTCGCCGCGTCCGCTGGAAAACGAGCCGCAACGGCAGGTGGCCCGAATGGAGTTGACGGGGAAGGATGACATGGAGCCGAAGCTTGGCTACGGGAATTGCCAGTGGTTGAACCCGCTGGATGCCGCGCCCGAGAAAGAGCTTCGGGAGCCGGAATACCAATCGGAGAATCCGATCTACTACGCTGCCACATTCGGCGATGCCGAGGACAACGTATTCGCGTTCGCCATCGACGAAAGCGGCAGCACGGCGAAGGGGTACGACGTGGTCTACGTCGACGAGAACAACGACAATCGTTTCGACCCGGAGAAGGAGCGATTCGAGTTTAGTCTCAGTAGTAGGGGGAACGATGTTCCGCTCCGTATCCGGCTGCTGGTGACGGCGGGCGGCGTAACCGCCCCTTACTACGTAAACTTCTCGGCATTTCCCTACAGCGATGACAAATACCTCCTTGAGAAGATCCACGTTAACCTTCGCAATAGCTCGTACTACGAGGGCGAGGCCGTTTTGCTGGGTAAACGGCGCACGATCGCCATCGCCGACCTGGACAGCAACGGGCTGTTCAACGACGTGGAGCAAAGTGTGTTCGAAGGGGACCGCTTCTTCGTCGACTTGGACGGTGACGGCCAGATGGAGTCGTTTCCTTACGGTCGGCATACACGGATCGAAGGAGTCTGGTATTCGATTGCCGCATCGCTGGACGGTTCTCGGTTGGAAATCACTCGTGCACAACCGCCCTTGGGGAAGATCGAAGTGTCGCCACACATCACCGA
Organism: uncultured Pirellulaceae bacterium; assembly: GCA_964623055.1. Taxonomy (GTDB): domain Bacteria; phylum Planctomycetota; class Planctomycetia; order Pirellulales; family Pirellulaceae; genus JADHUC01. Next base: position 22,375 of record CAZURK010000082.1, on the reverse strand, counting down.
GGCAAGGCTTTCATCACCCACGCAACCGCTTGACCTGGAATTCGTTGACGGCTCGGATGATGCCGTGGTCGGCAAGTATCGTGTCCGGTCCGTGCGGCTGCTTGCCGAGGGCGAGGTTTTTGATGGCTGGACGCTGGGCGGCTCGTTCCTCGGCCGCGAGCCGGAGTTGACGGTCGTGGAAGGCAAAAGCACGCGGCTGAAGGCTGGCCTGCCGCTGAAGGTCGAGCCCCAAATACTGGTCGACGAAGAACGCACGTTGGGCATCAGGCTGCAGATCACCGGGGCCGGAGGCGAGAGCTATAACTGGTCGCCCCGTCGCGGCTCGTCGTCTCGTGCCGGATTCGAGATTCTCGATTCTTCGGGCAAACAGATCGCGTCTGGTCAGTTCGAGTATGGGTGAGGCTCTCTATGCCCGCGCTCGTGGCGAGCGCCCCGCGAACTGAACGGCGCCTTCCGAATCGTCCCCAAGATCGACCTGACCGGTTTCGAACACAAGATCGTCGAACAACGCATCGTCTTGCGCAACGGACTGCTTGCGGAGGGGACCACGTCCTGGGAGGACGAACGCGCCCACGTGGACACCAGGCCGGACCCCACTCCTGCGATGATCGAGGAAGCGAAGCGCGCTGACCAGAAACGGTTGCAGGGCACCTGGACCATTAGTTCCGGGACTGTTGGTGGCCAGCCGAGGGACGCGACAAAGAAGGCACGCTGGATCATTGACGGCAACAAGATTGTCATGGAGCTGGAAAAACGCATCGCAGGCAAGTTCACGCTCGATCCAGCCAAATCGCCCAGACGTATCGACATCGTTACCACCGCAACGGACGACGAAAAGTCGGAGGAGATTCACGCAGTGTACGAACTCCGCGGCGACGACCTTTACGTCTGCGTAAGCTCAGGCGACGAGCCCCGCCCCACCAGCCTCCGCGCCAGCCGAGACACTGCCGAGGTGTCGTTCGTACTGAAACGAAAGCGTCCTTGAGTGTTGCATGAAATCTATCGCAAGATACTGCTTATGGCTGGTCTTGTGTGGTGTTGCCCCCGTTGCCGCGGGCGAACCAGGTTCTACCGCGTCTTCGGAGGAGGCGATTGCTCGGTGGGTGAAGGATCTGGGGAGTGTCGAGTTTGAGGTGCGGGAGGCGGCGTCCCGCAATTTGATGGCAGCCGGCATGAGCGCCCTCCCGGCGGTTGCAGAGGCCGTGGAGTCTCGCGATCTGGAAACGAGCGAACGCGCTATCTTGATCTTTGAATCGCTCGCTGCCGAAGCTGACTCGCACATCTCCGACGAAGCTGTGGCGACACTCCGCCGAATGCGTACTTCTAAACAGCGACGGGTAAGGCAAGCCGCCGAGATCGGCTTGGAAGAGTGAGTGAAATTGCGGAGACCGGAAGCCATCGAGGTGTTTCGCAGGCGGAACGTGCTCCTTGAGATGGATCAGGACGGCAAAGTCAACAAGCTCATCATTGACGAAAAATATGGGGTCGGCGATGGAGAGTTAAGACAACTGGCCCTCTTTCCCTCGTTGAGATTCTTGGGCGTCAGGACGGGGAAGCACTTTGACCTTTCGATGATCGAGAATCTGCCGCATCTTCACACACTGTACCTCGAGATCAAGCCCCCGAAACCGGGCGATTTTCGTTATCTTCAGGGGCTGACGAGACTCGAGAACCTGGGCATTTGCGGATCGGGGTTTGGTGATGGTGACCCGAGGTACCTGCGTTCTCTGCCAGTGCTTACACGTCTGGGACTCCGGGCAACGCGAGTGACCGATGCAGGTATGAAGGAACTTGGCATGCTCACGAACCTTAAGGGCCTGGAACTCGCTAGGGCAAAGGTCACGAGCAAAGGCTTGGCGCATTTGCGCGGTCTGCAGAACTTGAATGAACTCAACCTGTCTGAAACGCAAGTCGCGAGCGAAGGTGTGGTGCATTTGCGCGATCTGCAGAACCTAACAGAGTTGAATCTCACGAAGACACAAGTTGATAACCGTTGCCTATCTGAGATTGCCCACCTGCCGCATTTGTTCTGCCTACGTCTCGAAGGCACCCAAGTGACCGACGACGGAGTCCGGCGACTGGCGCCGCTTCGCGACACCCTCGGGCACTTGGACTTGAGTAGCACGCGCGTTACCGGTGCCGGTTTCGACACCTTGGAAGATTTCGTGCTACTCAGGTGGCTCATTCTAAATGACACTTCGATCGACGATGAGGGTCTTTCTCGTTTGAAGCGATTGAAACCCCTTGCCGTTCTTCGCATCGTCGGAATGAACGTGACGGAAGATGGACTGCGTCACCTGAAGGAATTCGAATCGCTCTACCGGTTGGATTTGGACGGGGATCTCGCCCAATCGGAGGTGATCAGAGAGCTGAAAGACCTGAAGCCAAACCTGCGTGTTCAAGGATACGCGCGGGAACCGAGCGTCCCTTGATCGAGCGCTCGTGTACTGATTTGGCCCCATGCATCCTGTTTCTTCTGTTGGGCCTGCAGCTTGGCCCGAAGGTCCGCCAGCTTGGCCTCCGTAGCTGCCAGCTTTGCCTGAAGATCCGTCGCCCTGTCCTGCGCAGCTTCCAGCCTCATCTCCGACGCTTCGAGCGCTCCCTCATGAGCTTCATTCAGTTGCGTGAGATTGTTGATTTTCACTCTACGCGTCTCAATTTCTGTAAGCATCCTTGCTTCCAGCCGCGATATCTCGGCTCGCTTTTCGGTGATAACCTCAATCATTCTCTTGTTGTGTTCCTTCCGCGTTTCCAGTTCTTGAGCAATCACCGCACATTCCTCGCCGCAGCGTTTCAGCACAATCCGGTAGTTGGGGCTTTGGCCGCTGGGCAACTTGACGGCATGCCGTGCCATGTCCTCCTCGAAGTCGCGCAGAATTGCCGTCAACTGCTTGTCCTCGGCAAGTGCTTCTTTCACCGCTTTGAGCTCAGCATCGGTCAGCGATTCGTATCCTAGAACATGAAGCAGGACCTTTCTCTCCAGGTTGCCCGAGACCGATGCTCGGACCGCTTGCCCTTCCGGACGTGCTTCATCTTGTGCCTGAGAACGGCCACGGCTGGCAAGAGACAACGCAACAGCCCCGGTCAGGAGAATCAGTGATAACTGTGTGCAACGGTATGGTCGGAACAGCATCCTCGGCTTCCCCTCTGCTCAAGGTACCGGAAAAATGCCAGCGATCTTCCGAAGACGAATATGGAGTGCCCTAGCACCTTGCCTGGAGTCATTATGAGTCGGCGGCTTCCTCGCTGCAACTGCAGGGCTATCCGCTCGCGCAATGTCACCAGCGACCTACTCGTGACAAACGGTACACGCCGCCATGGCGACGGAAATCGTATGGGGCGGAGAAGGCTGCGATGATGATGAAGCCGCATGATGACAGCGCGTGCAACATACGAAATGCTGCGTTTGAGAGCCGTCAGCGTTTGGATCGCCGGCTGACGTTGTGGTGCCGAGTCGCCCTCGACGAGGGCCCAGAACGCATTTGTCGCTCAACTCCAGTTTCGCCAGTTGCAGCAAACCGTCCGCGTCAGGCTGGAATTGGGCCTGCTCGGGCCGCTGTGCATCCGATCCCACGAATACCCAGTCATCGCGGCTGCTCGAATTGACCGTCCAGAGCACTCCAGCCAACACGAGAACCAACAAGCATGCGGCCGTCAGACGCCACGCGGGCCTTTCCGGCGTGACCTTTCGACGTCGTTCGCAAACCGCAGTCGCTTTGGCCGGCGGCCGATCAAGCATCATCGCAACGGCCGATGGCAAGGGCTGAGTTTCGGATTCACGCAGCGAGCCTCGATAACCCGGCAAGTCGTCATATTCGTCGTGCGGTATGGCTTCGTGAAACATGTCGACCGCCGGACGCAGCGCGTCGGCCAGTTGGCGGCAATCGTGGCATGCTGCGAGGTGCAACTCGACATCGGCGTCGGTTGATGCTCCCGAAGGAAACGGCCCTCGTGTCAAGACATCAAAGACTTGATCGCAGTTCATGTCGGTTCTCCAGTTGCCCCGGGGTCTTCCCGCGGTCCTGCGGGATCAAACACGGGTGCTAATTCGTCGGAGGTAATCCGTGCGCTCATCTTCTCCAGTCCCCAGCGGACCCGATTCTTGGCGCTCGATATGCTGCACCCCATCGCGTCCGCGATTTCCTGGAACTTCAGTCCACCATAGAAACGCAAACGCAAAGCGTCAGCTTGCGGCTCGGGCAATTCGGCCAACAGTTGTTCAAGCAATTCGCCGCGTTCCTTCTGCAGCAATCGCGACAGTGGAGACGGTTCGCCGCTGCTGGCCGAAGAATCAAAAGCACTCGGGTCGGCAGCTTCTCCGTGATCACTCCACGAGCTCACTTGTGGCAGGCGCGCCGTCCTTTTGTAGTGGCGGTTACATTGATTCAGCAGAATTGTCCATAGCCACGTTCGAAAGCTGTATTGCGAGTTGTACGAGCTAAGCCACTTGAATGCACAGAAGAACGTCTCTTGGACTACGTCCTCGGCCCAGTCCGAGCGTCCCAGGCGGCTGACGGCCACTCGATGTAGTGCTTGGCGATAGCGACGCACAATTGCGGCAAACCGATCGGGCTGGCCGCCGAGCACCAATTCGATAATCGCCGCATCGCTCTCTTCGTTCATGTAGTCATTCACCGCAGAATTGGCCTGTTGTTCACCCGACGAACTCGCTAGCAGGGCGTCGCATAGTCCTATTCTCGTGAGAAAGAACGCGCAGCATCAGTTGATTATAGCGCCCCTGCGGCTAAAAGGTATAACGTTACGGAAGCCGTACTAGATGACGCACCGGAAAGCGGGAGTCGATGCTCAAAGCAATTACGTCATTCCGCTTTAGCGTTATAGAACGTGTCTTCAAATCACGAGAAGTCTGCGTTTCGGCTGTACGATGGCCCTCCGAGGCCGTCGAAACGGGAGGATTCGGGCCAATCGACGGCCTCGGAGGGCCATCGTACGGATCAAAAGACACGCTCCTAGAAGCGTTTCAACGCTGCGCCCAATTCGTTCGGGTCGACTCGGCCGTCGTTGTTCGTGTCCGTCGGGCCGAAACGATGTCGATCCTTCTCGGCGTATTCGTCGATCGTCAACACGCCGTCGCCGTTCTTGTCCGCGCGTTTGATAATCTGCGCGCCGAAGAGTTTGAGTCTCGACTCGGCTTGAGAGTTGGCATCATCCCGTCTGGATTCCCGGGATTCTCCGTCGTTGGTCGGCCGCGCCGGATCTCCGGGTGTCTGTTCGCCGCCCGAGTGGTCACCAGGAGACTCACTCGCCTGTGAATCCTCTTGTGAAGAAACCGTCGTTGTGTTGCCAAGCATGTCTTCCATGGGCTTGACGATCAGACTCCAGTTGTGAAGCATCCCAAAACGCTGGTTCCGCGTGCCACGCACGACTAGTTGCCAGACTCCTTTGACGCTTTTGCCATTGAAGTGACCCAAACTGGGCTGTTTCTTGATCAGGGCCTCGGGTAAGAATGCTCCCTTGAACGGAGGCCTTGCTTTCACGATCGGGTATCGCGCCTGGTCATCCAAGATGGTCTCGTCAAAGTGGTCGCCTTCGCCGCCCACTTCTGTGAACAACTCGATCCGTTGGCCGTCCGGCCCTGTCAAATAGGCATCCAGATAGGATGTGTGCGTATGCGTGATCGATAGCTGAACGTTCAGATCGCCGATCAAGTAGTCGTCGGTCACCTCGATCTCGGAAATGATGGTCTTACGTGGTGCCAGTATTTCGGCGTCCTGATTGACATAGCTGCCTCCGACCATCGCCTTTGACTGGGCGGCCTCGGACGCCGTCAATAGTCCATCGCCGTTCCTGTCGAGCAATTCGAATTCCCGAAGCTTGTCGTCCGTCCAGTCGGTCGTGAATTCGGCCATCGCAACTTGTCGGTCTCGGTTCGCATCCAATTCGTAAAACCAACCGGGCAGCCCTTCAGAGAGATCCCCTGCTTCTTCCTGCATTTCCGTCAAATACGAGTGCAGCTCTTCTCGCGACAGGTCTCCATCCCGATCGACGTCGATTTGGCTAGACGGGATACCCAGGCTTTGCGCCTCGTGTGATTCCAAACGGCCGTTCTTGTTCGAATCAAACCGCCCCAGAATGGTTGCGGTCAGCCAGTACCGAGAACCCCCGCGCCGCCACCACCGCGAGTCGTCTCGCCTTTCTTCCTTCTCCCGTTCCGATGAACGAATGCCGCTCCCGGTCCGCCAGGCCTTCCTGATCAACTCGCCTGAATCGCGTGACAGCAGTCGCCTGCGGGCGTATCGTTGAGCCAACTCCAGGCGGCCCAGACGATCGTCTTTGTCAAGGTCCGCCTCGAAGGGGTTCCGATGTGTCCATTCGGCCTTTATCGCCTCGGCGCGGTCGATGTATCCGTCTTCGTTCCGATCGCTTCGGCGGAGGGTCCGATCGGCTTCGTCCAAGTCAGCTTGTACGTACGGGTACTTCACCTCGGGCAAGCCGAATTCCGGAACCAGAGGTTCATCCGGATCCGGGCCAAAAGGCTTGACAGTGCTTTCCCCTTCAGGAGAGACGTCCTTGCCACGCGCACCATTACGCAAGGCATAATAGATGCGAGCTGCCTCTTGCAGCTTATCGATATCGTTAGTTCGGTCGACCGACATCCCCCGCGCTTTCGTGATCCGCTCCATGTAAGGACGCGCCAGGGGCGTAATCTCATCCGGAGAGATCTCGCCGTCTTCGTTCTTGTCCAGCTTCTCCAGAGCCTTGCGAAGGCCTGCCTGAGCATGAAGTTGGTGGGTAAACAACGAGTTGCCCAACAGAACGACCAGACAAACAAACGGCCATCTCAGAATAGCGATACATCGATTCATCGCTTCGACTCCCTCCTGGTATTACCGACCGGTTCTGCTCCGTAGCGATGGTGGCGGCGCTGGCCTCGGCACTTGTGGTGATGATGCCCCCGCTCGGCCGCCACTTGCCTTGGCCTCACCGAAAAAGCCTCGCTGCAGCATCGTCCTGACCGCCTCGGCATCGACTGATATGATCTCGACAGCATGTTCGTTTCGGGAGTCGATCGCCTTCGCCAACTGCTCGACCTCTTTGAACAATTGTTCGGGGGCGGTTACGATCAGCGAATTGCTTGGCTCGTGAACAGCGATCGTCATTTTCGGCTCCAGGCTTTGCTCTCGTCCGCGAGAGGGCCTGTTCTCTGGGGCCCTCTTTTCGCCAGGTTGCCGGTTCGCCTCGGCCGCTTTGGCGGCGGCTTCCGCACGCTGTCTCTGGTCCGGCGAACCCCCTGGCTGGTTCGGCACGCCGGCCCTGGGTACACCAGAGACACGACCGGGATATGCTTCACGAATGGCCGCTGCGACTTCGCTGGCCTTGGTGTGTAACAATTCGATCACATGCGATGTTCCATAGACTTCAATCAACGTGATGCTGCTGTCTTTGTCGATGATTGTCAGGTACTCTTCGATCCGTTCAATGTCGCTGGCGCTGCCTTGTGCGATCAATCGGTTCAGACGCGAGTCCGCCACGACGGTGATCGAACCCGCCATCATTGTCGTCGTTCCGGCCCGCGAAGTCACGATGCTGCTGAGAAACGAGCCCGACGATCCCGAGGATACGTATCCGTTGACCAGCGATCCGGTCTCGCCGTCTTTCGCTGCCTCGCCGCCGTCCAACAACTCGGCCAGCATTCGAATCGCGTCATCGGGTTTTGCATACTTGAGATAGAACACAATCGGCGGCGACGGCATCGAATCAACCGGTCCTGCGATCGTTCGCAAGTGTTCGTAGAATTGATCGAGTGCTTCGGCGTCGTCTGATTGCAGCCACAGCCCGCGCGGTGTCAACTGGCAGCGAATCGGCGGTGCCTGGCTGTCGACGTTGTCCGTCAGAAAGCGTGCGGTTGGTGTGTCGGAATCGGTTTTCGACGCATCCACGGAATTCATCTTCGTCGACTCGCCGGTCACCACACGTTCGGTGTCCTCTGATTCGGTCTCTGCCGTTGATGAATACAGGATGATAGGGTTTTCCGCTCGCCAGAACTTGGCCGCCGTCTCCAACACCAGTTCGGCTTGCTTGCCTCTGAGGGGAAACAGCCGAATCTCGTCGTTGCTGTCGCCGGCGCTGCCTCCGGCGTCCAACTCGGCGACGATCTTCTTGATTCGATCCATCTGAGGCTTCTTAGCGAGAACGAACAACCGCATGTTATCGGGGTCGGCATCGATCTTGGGCACGTCCACATCCTTTATGCCCCCGGCCAAGTCAAGGCCGCGCGAGTTGCCGTGACGTGTGAACGCCTCCATGCCGGCGGTCGCCCGGCGTTTGAGTTCAGCCAGATCGAGCATCTCTTCCAACAAGCTGACCGCAAAATAGGGATCGATGGTCTTGAGCGGGATAACGGCAAACTCCGCCTCCGATGCCTGCAACTGGGCCACCGTCGCTGCGATTTCCGCCTGCACCTCCGGCGTTGCCAAGGCGACGATGCTGCCGGCCGTCTCGTCCATCGACAAACGTATCGACTTGCCCGCCAGCAACGTTTGCAGAACGCTATAGACCGTCTGGACGTTGCCACCTTCGACGACGTGCGAACGAAGCTCCGATTCCCCGTCGGTTGGTGACAGGGCGTCTTCCGGTTTGTCGAGCTCCTTGATCAAGCCTTCGACCAGCGCGACCTTGTCTTCGACTCCGGTGACAAAGATATTCTTGCCCTGCAGGTCGGCAGAAAGACTGACGTCGATCCCGATCATTTCGCCCGTCGCCAACCCCAAATGCGGTCGCGCCACGACCAGGATATCTTCGGCATCCACGTGCTGAAGCGCGAAGTTCTTCATGACCGTTCCGTCGTCCATCGCGGAAGGCTCGAAAGCATCCAAAATCGCCTTGGCGCTTTTCAGCTTTGCCACGGTGTCGGTAATCATCAATCGGTTCGTTTTGGTGAACACCGACGGCGTCGTCATGAGTTTGAGGGCCGATAGTTCCTCGACCGCATCTTCGGCCTCGAAGTCTCCGAGCGGAAAGAAACACTTCACAACATCGTGGTCGTTTTGCTGATCGAGTTGTTCGACTGTGACCAGCTTTGCGAGGGCATCCAACTGCTGCATGCTGCGCGGGTCGCCAAGATTGATCACGGAAAGCAACTTGCCACTGCGAACAAGTGTGAATCCCTCGGGCAGCAAGAACAGATTGACGCGATCAATCGCTTCCTGAGACGTGAACGAATTCGGATCGGAATAAGTAAAGCTGCCCGTTGGAAGGTCTCCGACATGCAATGCCAAGTCGGACTCTGTCGCCAGCCAGTTTATGACTTCCCGCCACGGCGTACCCTCGAACGAGAACCGCAATTTCCCTTCTCCGTCGGTCGTTGCCGGCGATTCGGCTTCCTGGTCGGCTGTCACCGTTGGGGTGGGTTCCTCGGTTGTTGCCGCCGGGTCGGGTTCAGCGACGGGGTTCTCTTGTGCTCCAACGGGCGACGCGCATACAACCGCAGCGATGAGCAGAATCATGAGCCCAACCCGGCAGCGTCGATGAACTATGCCGCCGCTTGTTAGTGTCCGTAGCCGGACTCGCAAGAGTTCGGAACCAGAAGTCTTGCGACTTCTGCTACGGGACAAAGCAAACCGGCCGCGGCGCAAAGAGGTTGACATCTGCACGTGGTGGTGGGGTTCAAGTGTATGTGTAACCATATCGTTCTCTGAGAACTGGGCGAGGGATCGGCCAGTTGGGCCAGTTTCCAACCGATCCGGGCAAGACAACATCTGGTGTTGCGACGCGACGCCTATTACTACCCAATCCTAGACTGTCAGAAATACGCAAGAAAATCAATATTTCATCTGTATCAATTTGTACGATCGAACCAAGCGAGGTCCATTTCGACTGATTATCCCGCCGATTTCCTCTGCGAGCAACCTTCACAGGCCGCATACCGGGCGATCACAATGTCCATCGGTCGAAATTGGAAATCTCGCGCATCGTGCCCCGAAACGACTGCATTTCGTATTTCCATGTGTTCCCGAGGACCATTCGAGGTCGAGTTGTACTGCGGATCGGGCTGCTGATGGACCACGTGATGAGCACGGAGATGCTACGAAGACTCAAGGTGCTGATCGAGACCTACGAGGAACGCTGCCAGAACGGGGAAACGAACCGTCATCGAGCCCCACATCAGCAATCTGCATGGCGGCCGGTGGCCTCGGACCATGAACGAGTCTCTTCTTGATCCATTCAAACCGCTTGTGACGCTCCATCTTAAGCGGTGGGGCTTGAAGGCGTGAGGGTTCGACGGTCCGTTCTCAGATCCGGCTAGTATTGCGTGAACAGGTGCTCGTCGGCGAACGAGATGGAGTAGAACTCTCCGTTGAATCCGATGAGGCCGTGGTTTTCCGACAAGCCGTACCATTGCATCCGCCATTGGCGCGGGATGAGACCACGAGTCATCTCCTGCTCTTCCATGGTCTTGAGATTGATTCGAAACCACTTCCGACCCGTCACGTGCAGAAAGCCGCCGTGCAGGAAGAACCCGTCGCCCAAATGGCCCGCATTGTGCATGTTCTTGCAGCGGTGTATCCACTCCTTGCCGTTGTCCCACTTCTCTCCGAGTTTAGCCCAATGAGTAACGTTGAAATCACGGTCGCACAGCAGCTCGCCCTTCGTGCTGAAGTAGTTCTTGTCAAGACCGCGATTGCCAAGTCCGTAGGGATGAACCGTGACCTTCAGCGTTTCCGTGTCGATTGCCAGCGGGTGAAACCGTTCATAGGTGGTCGTCCCGTTGCGAGCGATCAGCAGAAGCGGCGTTTGGCCTTCCTCCCGATTCAGCACGTGCATCCATCCGGGGAAAAACACCAGATTCGGGTTGCCGAAACTCCGTTTGTCCTTCTGAATGGTCGGCACTTCCGTAGCTCGGTGAAACTCGTTCAACTCGACTTCGCCGTCTACAAGGCTGACCATGGCCAACCATGTGCGGTGATGGGGAAAGAAGGTCCCGGTGACACAGACCGTACTTGTTTCGATGACGATCATGCGCATGGTCTTGTCATGCTTCGAGAAGTCGTCTGCGTCGAGGCCGGCGACTCGCCGCCCTTGGGCATCATAGACAGCCAGGCTGTGCTCGCCTTTCGCATAGTCTTTGCCACTGAGAATCCAAAGATACGCACCATCCCACAGAACATTCTTGACAGGATCGGCAGCATCCTCCGCCATCCGGCACATGCGCAGTTCAGCGTCCAATCGCCAGACGCCCGTTTGATTCCACAGGAAGTCCTCATCCTTGTTTCCTCGGGTGAACGAGAGCTTGGGAGGGTAGGCCGTTGTTCCGTGTTCTCCCTCCATTCTGACGCCCAGTTGCTTGAAGCGCAGGTGCCCCAGCATTTCGGGATATCCCCAGTAGCGCCACGTCGCGGGATCGGTCTGCCATGTGTCGGGCTTCGTGGGATACATTGGCTTTGGCACGACCACTTTCTCATGGGGCGCCAGTTTCTCATGAAGACGTTTCAGGTCGCGGAAGATGGGCTCGTCGTTTCTTCCACGAGACTGCTTCACCGGCAGTGTCCGCCAAGTGGTCATCAACGTCCTCACACGGGCGGCGAGATCTTCCCTGTGGGATTCCAGTTCTTCTTGCCGCCACAATGCCGCTTTGATGCGTCCATATTCAGCCATGGCTCGGACAAGGGCCTTCTTGCTTCGGCTCAGTTTTTCGAGGAACGCCAGCCACTCGTCGGACGTGATCTGAGCGAATTGGTCGCTTTCAGGCCTGCCTCGACCGAAGAAACGCTCGAGGTTATAGCTTGTCTGGCGATCCTCCGGGCAAAGCTCATTGAAGAAATAGAGGCATTCTTCCAGTTGTTTGGGCGTCGGGCCGGCGGAGTCGACTCGGGTCAGATAGGAGAGCATGAGGTACTGGTCGAAATTCGCCAGGCCGAGCCCACGATTCGGGGTCGGTACTGGGAGCCTATAGAAAACCGGCATGACCAGCTTGTGCATTTCCAACTCGGCATCTTCGGCTTGAATCAGGATCTCGGCACCGCGTCGCTTGAGTGGCTCGCCGTTGATTCCGCCCGAGTAGTTGTAGGGAAACGGGGAAATCAAAGTCTTGGCCGCGTGTTTGGCAATCAAGTCCGCTGCCACCTCTCGGTCGATCATGCGGTTCATGATCAGGTATTCCACATGGTGAAGGGCGGTCACGTAGGTTTCCACATGGCGTGCAACCACATCATTGTGGGCCACCTCGCTGTACTCGCGCACGTCTTGCTTCGAGAGATACCCGCGACGTCCAATGATCTTTCTGTAGTCGGCCAGAAGGGAGAGCCGTTCCTGGACATGGTCAGGTTTCAGCAGCAATGCCGCCTCGCGCAAGCCGGCCGATTGTACGGGAAGCGCGAGCCGGGAAAACGACTCTGCCTGTGTCACCAGCCAGCGGAACTGCTCGTCCACTGGCACCGTCGTCCTTTCCACGTACTCTTTCAACGCCGGGGTCAGAAGTCGCTTGCTGAAGAATGACGGCACCTCGACGCGCGCCACCGTCTCCTGGACAGATACCACGACGGTCTCGCCCTGCGTGCCCCGGACATCGAATGCGACGCTAGCGCCATCCTGAACTACCTCGTAGTGACCGTCTATCAGGATGGGCGTGATCCTGCTCTTGACCTTGCTTCCCCCGATAGCGATTTCCGCAGCGATGGCCCTCGCCTCGTCCATCTCGATCACGGCCACACCCGGCAGAAGGGATAGCTTTCCCTGAAGGAGGTCCCGATACGTAGTACTCAGACTGTCGTAATCGTGTTCCAGATTGCCCGGTGTAAATGGCGCCACTCCCACAACCGCTTTGACGCCCTTGGCGTAATGCCGGCTGCAGTGATGGATCAGGTCAACCACTTGGCCCACAACTGCCTGTTCAGAGTCCATTGGGAAATCACGCGCTGCCAGGCGAGCACCCTGCGCCGATTCGGCAACCACGACGTGAAGCGTGGGTGGTGAGCTGTCAGAACGCTCAGAAAGACAGACCAGGCGATCTGCCTTCATGAGTTCCAGGAGCTTCACGCGGTCTGCAACGGATTGCGCATTGAATACGAGGTTCAGTTCTCGCTCTCGTGCTATTTCCGAAAGCAGGTCGCGCTCGACAAGCTCGATGTCCTCATTCGCAGAAAGACGCGTGAACACGAGGTCCGCTATCTTCTGAGGCCGACTCCCTGCATCCCCCAGGATTGCCCAACGGAGCGTTTCCGCCGCACACGGACGGAGCGAGAAGCAGAGCAGCATAACCGCCGCGAGATTTCCGATTCCGCGTGCCTTTTCCACAAGGTACATGGTTCCGCCCCTACCAAGCGCCATTCAGAATGGCTCGGATAGCAATTCTGGTCTCTCTTCGCAGTCAGGACCAGCAACTCGGATTCTACCCGGAGTTACGGAAAGCGTGCAACGATTGGGCCGGCGCAGGCCGCCAGGCATTCGCGCAGCGCGAATGACTTCGGATTCAGCCGCGAGGGTACCTGCTTCGACGTGATACACCGATGACTGAGTCACTCAGTCTGACGTTCACATGGCTCCGGAACGGAGTCGCCAAGGGCGCTATGGGCCGGAATCTGCGCCAAGTTCGATCTGGGCATCAGGCCATGGGCCGTCGATTGTCAGTGGGACTCGGGTTTTGGGGCATCGTGTTGCGTTGGGGATTTGGTTGATCTCCTCCAATGGCGGCACGGCGTGCCAGATCGAGCACTTGGGACAATACAGTGCTGCCATTAGCGTCCGGTTACCCGTCTGCGGATGGACCGCCGGCGTGCCTGTGACGTCGCCGACGAACGCCTTGCCGGTCTTCGTGTCCACGTAGACCATTTTGCCCGCCTTGGGATCCGGTTCGGATTCACTCCCGCCACAACCGGCCAACGTGGCAGTGAAAAGAAGCGTCACGATCAGCGAGCAGGTTGTGTATTGTTTCACTTTCGGAGAACCTATTCTTAGCGGCGATCGTACAATTCGTCTTGCGTGGCGGGATCGGTGATTTCGGCCATATCGATGACATAACCGAGCCACTTGTCGCTCATCAGATCGGCTTGGTTGCCCGGAATGAAGCCAGTGGGATCGATGTGGAAATGCCGCTCTCGCGCTTCCACGTGGCCGTCGACGAACGACACATTGGCCACGCCGGAATGACGGAAGTGAATGTCCGGATAGTTCCTGCTGGGTGGAGATAAAAGCCACGTTTCTTCAAAACTCAGGTTCCACTTCACTTGCGCGGCGTCCGCAAAGGCGACTGTTTGGCTCGTCGTGAAAACGTCCTGAAAACGACGAATCAATGGCTGTGTGCTGGGTACAGCGGACCACCCCGCCCATTCCACGCCCGAGGACCGCGACAGGTAGTAGCCGTTGTAGCCAAAACCAGACGCCGGCTCGCCAAAGCGGACGTTGTCCATCATTGCTTGTGTGAAGTCGGGGCACTGGAACGTCAGGTAGTTGGTTTCCGTGTACGGGGCAAGCGGCCCCTGCGTATAGTCCAGCACATCTGGATCGGCGTCATAGTCGACAACGCCGAACCAGTATTGCCGTGTACCGACTGACGCCCAAGATCCAGACAGTACGGCGTCCAATGACCTTTGGTCCTCGACCACGTAAGGGACAAGGCTGCCATTGTACGTGTCCGCATAGTTATGCATCGCCAGCGTGATCTGTTTCAGACGGTTGGCACATTGCGTTCGCCGCGCCGACGCTCTTGCGGACTGAATGGCGGGCAAGAGCAGAGCGACCAGAATTCCGATGATGGCGATTACTACCAGGAGTTCGACAAGCGTGAAACCACGCTTGCGACGTGAGTAAGTAGGCATGGCAATCCTCGTTGCGATCTTGGGGAAGCCCCTACGCAGTTAAGGACTCTGGTAGCCGGATTCGCAGGAACTCGGGCGTTTTCGGCCAGGTGCCTGAAGTTTTGCGACTTCAGCTACAACCGAGTGCCCCGTTTTCCCGCGTAGAAATCCTTAACGGCATTGGGAACCCCAGGGTTTTGATGGCGCGACAACGAGGCGCTGCAAGGACCGGTAGCTTTGGCTCCAGAGAAAAAGCGCTTATGTTCCGGTCGGAATCCAGCGAAAAGAGGTGTCGGACGCGGACTTTCGGGTAAGAACGCCTGCGACGGAACACAATAGCTCCTCTAACCTCGAAGGTGCCATCATTCAACCGAGTTCTGGGCAGGTCTTCTGGCTTCCGGTTCGTTCTCCTTCCGCGCCTTCCACTGTTGCAGAGGTTACAACAACGTGGCCTGAATGCGGAATTCGTCCCCGGTTACAGCGGCGGGACCGCAACGGATTTTCACCGTTTTCCCTATTCTCGCAGCCGACAACACATCGGCCACGCACCCGACTCGACCAAGTAGCATATCAAGGATGCGTCCGCTGTCAAGCGAGTAGTTCTCACAATCTCAAGACATTCCCTTCCGGACGAAGTTTGAGCACATCGACCTACTTGGCGAACGTCCTTTCTCGGTTCGCGCATTCCTTCTGCAGTGCCAGCCAACGTTTCAACTTTCTTTCGTCACTCCAGTACGTCTTCTGTTCCTCTATCCACGCTTCCATTCCGATCAGCTTCTGACGTCGAAGATTCTCGACGCACGGGGTATGCGTACGCCACACCGGATCGTTTGTGAACTGGATGACACGGGTGCATGGCATGTCGGGGCAAGAAGCGCAAGTGTCGACTCCTTTTTCTTTGGCACACTTGGCGATATCGCACCATTTCGCGCGCTTCCCGCCGCACTTCCCGCACTCGCACCCACAGCCATGGCACGCGCCGTCAGCGTAGGCATTACAGGCAACGCAATACAGACCGCAGGGCGCGGCAAGGGCGGCATTCTTGCCTTTGTCTGTCGTCGTCTCACTTGATTCATCGGCCAGTGTTTCGACCGCAATGAATCCGCCGGCTGTGGCCGCTGCAGATTTCAAGAAGTCCCGTCTCTTCATCGTTCTTCTCCCGTACGCTCCACGAATTACGGTCTGTCCGGTTCAGGATGCTTCCGTTCGAACTCTGGCAACGAAACATCGTACTTGTTCTGCACTCTCATATGGTATCATGCAGGACAAGGTAGTTGAGAGCAGACGCATGAATTGGTTTGTAGTCCCGCTTTTTGGCGGTCCTAAAACAAGAAGCAGCGCGAAAACCGCCTAAAGGCGGGACTACGAACGGCCTCACGACCCATTTGTGCGTCGGCTCTTGAGCAAAACCAGAAGAGGAGGGCTAGTCATGGCCATCATCAATCGTCGCCAGTTCGTTGGCAGCCTCGCGATCGGCACCGCGGAGCCGTGGCAGGTCGAGTGTGAACCAATCTCGTTTGGCCCGTGTCTTTGCTTGGCGCGGCCTGCGACCGCAACCAAAGACCGCGAAGCCTGTAGTTTGACAACGCAGAGAAGCGAAGGACGCAAAGTCAGGCACGATCGTCTTCGCACAGCAAACGATCTGAATTCGCGCACCGTGCGCACAGTCGTTTAACGGCAAGCCGAAGGCGACTGGGTGGCGTATTCGCCGACGCCTTCGGCTTGCCGTTAAACGACTTCGGTTGCGGCTCTGCCGCGCCAAGCTCTTTGTCTTTCTGCACTTTGAAGAACGCGCGCTCGCCGCGCGAATCCTGACCATTTGCAGTACAGAGCCCCCCTGCCTCGAAGGAAACACTATATGTCCAACCGTAAGACGCGAGGCCAGATTGCACGACAGACGGTCGATATCCTGGAAGACGGCGAGTATTCGTTGCTGGTCAGGACGAACGTCTCGATAGCCGATTCCCTGACAAGGGCGCGTGAGGGCACTACTCTCTACTCGCCTGACTGTTTTGCCGAGGTCTTTGCGAAACTTGATGCGACGCGGGGCCGATTCGCCACCGAGTTTCAAGTCGAAAACTCCACGACGCTCTCGGCCGCAAGACGCCTCGTCAACGCTGATGGTTCGCTCGATCCGTTTTGTCTGAACTTCGCGTCGGCCAAGAACCCGGGTGGTGGTTTCCTGAACGGCAGTCAGGCCCAGGAGGAAAGCCTCGCGCGG
This sequence comes from uncultured Pirellulaceae bacterium, assembly GCA_964623055.1. GTDB lineage: Bacteria > Planctomycetota > Planctomycetia > Pirellulales > Pirellulaceae > JADHUC01. Next base: position 5,401 of record CAZURK010000082.1, on the reverse strand, counting down.
GCATCAGGGCTTTACGCCTGTATCAATCCGATCAGCGGATACTACGAAACGAACCGTAGCTGCGGAACGTCCCTCTACACGCACAATATGATCTATTCGCCAAAGGTGCCCGTGTTCCGTGACGACAACGATGAACTGCTTCCCACGCCTTATCTGGCTTCTTTTGTCACCGCCCCAGCCGTGAATGCCGGAGCCATTCGCCAGAACGAGCCCAAACGCATTTCGCTGATCGAATCGACGATGCTGGAACGCATCGAAAGGGTCCTCGCCGTGGCCTTGCTTCACGGGCACGATACGCTCGTACTCGGAGCCTGGGGCTGTGGCGTTTTCAAGAACGATCCAGCGGACGTTGCTCGTTGGTTTCAAAGACAACTCATCGAAAACGAGCGATTTCACGGAGCCTTCCGCAATGTTGTCTTCGCGGCCCTGGATCGATCGGACAGCCAAGGCGTTTTCCGTGCATTCGCAAACCAGTTTGCCTCTGCAATCCGTGGCAGTTGAAGCCCTAGTCGCCAATTCGGGCACCTTACGGGCCACGCTCTCCGGCCTGGTCTGACGGCTGCCGCCGGCTTCCGGCGAGCGTCCATCTGGCAGCAGCGACGAAAGAAGCTAGAATGCGCTGGGAGAGTTGGATTTCGGCTTCCGTTGCTGACTCTCTGCTGGCTTGCATCGAGCCGGAACTCACAGGAGTCGTCCGATGATTCACAGATCGCTTCTCGTCGCTTTTCCCCTGACAACCAGTTGCGCTATCGTTGCCTGCATCGCCACAGCCGTTTCCGCTGTCGCGGCCGAGGGCAAGTACCTTGGGCCGATCGACGTTGTAGCCTCGAATGACGGAAAGATCCTTTATGTTGTCGAAGCCGACGCCAATAGGATCGACTTGGTCGACGCTGCTTCGGAGAAGGTCATACGAAGTATCGATTGTCCGGCCAAACCGACAGGTCTGGCTGTCAATGCGGACGGTTCAAGACTGTATATCACTTGCAGCGGCCCGAAAGGCGTCGTGTGTGTCGCCGATCCGGCTTCGGGTCAGATATCCGCGACGATCCCAGTGGGGCATACCGCGTGTGGTCCTTCGCTTGCGCCGGATGGCAAACGGTTGTATGTCTGCAACCGCTTCGACAACGACGTCTCGGTGATCGATGTGGAGTCGGAGAAGGAATTCAAGCGAGTAAAGGCACTGCGTGATCCCATTGCGTCTGCCGTTTCGCCGGATGGCAGTCTGGTGTTTGTATCGAACCTGCTCCCGGTCAGTCCGGCCAACTCGTACCACGTGGCCGCGGAAATCACTGTGATCGACACAGCCAGCCTCGAAGCGTCCAGCATCCGGCTTCACAACGGGAGTTCCAGCGTTCGCGAGATCTGCTTCTCGCCGGATGGGAAGTACGCGTACGTCGCACACATTCTCTCGCGTTTCCAGATACCCACGACGCAACTTGAACTGGGCTGGATGAACACGAATGCAGTAAGCATCATTGACGTTGCCTCGAACGAGCGGATCAATACGGTGTTGTTGGACGACGTCGAGTCGGGCGCGGCAAATCCATGGGGTGTCGCCACCACGGCGGATGGCAAGCAGATCCTGGTGACGCATGCCGGTACGCATGAGGTTAGCGTGATCGATGCTGACGCCTTGCACGAGAAGCTGGACGGCATCCCGAAGACCATGCAGGAAGCCAAGGCGAGCGGGCGCGACATCTACTCGGCAACGACAGCCGTCGATGTGCCAAACGATTTGGAGTTTCTGGCCCGCATGCGGCGCCGGATCAAACTGCGGCCCGACGGCGGGCCTGAATCGGCGACGGACGAAGGGCTGCCCGTTAGTGGCCCGCGGGGGTCGGAGGTAATCGGCTCGAAGGTTTATGTCGCGGTGTACTTCTGCGACCTGTTGGCTGTTGTCGATCTGGAGGACAAGTCTGACTATCCGGTGAAGCTGATACGCCTGGGCCCCGAGCCAGAGTTGACCGCAGAACGACGCGGCGAGTTGTGCTTTCACGACGCCCATTTCTGCTTCCAGCAATGGCAGAGTTGTGCAAGCTGTCACCCTGATGCGCGAATGGACGCGTTGAACTGGGACCTGCTGAACGACGGGATTGGGAATGCCAAGAACGTAAAGAGCATGTTGCTGGCTCATCAGACGCCGCCGTCGATGATCGGCGGAATTCGCGAGAATGCCGAAGCCGCCGTTCGGTCGGGCATTCGCCATATCCAGTTTGCCGTGCGCCCGGAAGGCGACGCCGCGGCCATCGACGAGTACCTGAGATCGCTTGTGCCCGTGCCGAGTCCGTACTTGGTGGACGGCGAATTGAGTGAAGCCGCCAAACGCGGCAAAGAGCTGTTCTTCAGCAGCGGCGTCGGTTGCGTCGGCTGCCATCCGGAGCCACTTTATACCGACCTGAAGATGCACAACGTCGGTTCTCGAGCCAGGTACGATCGCCGCAGCGACTTCGACACGCCCACCTTGATCGAAGTGTGGAGGACCGCCCCGTACATGCACGACGGCAGTTTTACTACAATCCAAGAACTGATCGGCAAGGGAAAGCACGGCGAAACGTCTGGAGATGTCGAGAGCCTTTCCGAACAAGAGGTGAACGATCTGGCCGAATTCGTGCTGTCTTTGTAGAGCCGTTCGAGAAACAACTGTCGTAGCCGAAGTGGCAACACTTCGGGCGGCGCGTCAAATCCCGAAGTCTTGCGACTCCGGCTACATTCGCTGATAGGAGTTGCTCATGAGAGCCCAGTATCTTTGCGTGTTGGTGACGCCCCTATTGTTTGCGTCCTCGTCGTTTGCGGAATTGGAGACGGCCAGCGAGATCGTCCAGGCGACAGGAGTCAACGGAGGGCTTGTCGTACATATCGGCTGCGGCGACGGAACACTCACGGCTGCATTGCGGGCGGGTGATGGCTACATCGTGCAAGGGCTGGACACGGACTCGGGGAACGTGGAAAAGGCCCGTCGATACATCCGATCGCTGGGGGTCTATGGAAAGGTGACCGCCGACACGTTTGATGGCGAACATTTGCCTTACACGGACAATCTTGTGAACCTGGTGGTGATGCAGGATACGGGATACGGGATGCGGGATGAGGAGATCATGCGGGTGTTGGCCCCCGGCGGCGTTGCACTGATTCGCGACGCATCTTCAAGAGCCCCGGACCCCGCATCCCGCGACTCGGATCCCACATCCCGGACCACTGACGGTTGGAGGACGCTGAAGAAGCTCATTCCGCCAGACATCGACGAATGGACGCACTATTTGCACGGCCCTGACAATAACGCGGTCGCTGACGACACGGTCGTGGGTCCGCCTCGACACGTGCAATGGCTCGCAAATCCACGATGGACTCGTAGTCATCACAAACTGGCGAGTATCAGTTCGATCGTGACGGCGAACGGCAAACTGTTCTACATCATCGACGAAGGCACGGCGGCGAACATCAACGTGCCAAGCAAATGGTCGATCGTGGCCCGCGATGCCTTCAGCGGCGTCAAGCTCTGGAAAAAGCCCATGGAATCGTGGACATGGCATACCATCCGTTTCCGATCCGGACCGCCACAGGTCACGAGGCTGCTTGTGGTATCCGGCGACCGTCTGTACGCCCCTCTCGGTCTGAACTCGCCGATCTCCGTGTTGGATGCGGTGACAGGCAAGACGCTGAAAACGTTCAGCAACACCGAGGGTGCCGAGGAGATCATCCTGGTCGACGGGTTGCTGCTGGTTTTGAAGGGTTCCCCCGTGGCCGAGCATGCCGTGGGGCATGCAGCATTCAAGCAGCGGTACGGACTACCGAACGCGAAGACGATCATGGCGATAAACGCCGAATCGGGCGAGAGCGTATGGGAATGGTCCGATCCCGACGCCAATCTCCGACCAGAGACACTCGGTTCAGACGGCGGGAAAGTGGTCTTCCAAGTGGGCGAGGGTGTCGTGTGCCTTGACCTGAAGTCAGGCGAAGAGCTGTGGACGTATGGAGAACGCGGCAAGAAGGCCGGAAGGAAAGGCGTAACGTATGGCAAGAACACGCTGGTCGCCACAGACGGTGTGGTTCTGTGCAAGCTGAACGAGCAACTGACGGCGTTGTCTGCTGAAGACGGAAAGAAGTTGTGGGAGTGCAAAGCCGGCGGTGGTTTCCACGCGCCGCTGGATATCTTCGTTATCGACGGTCTTGTCTGGCAAGGGCTTCACGTCAGCGATTCTGTGTCGCCTCCGCCCGTGTTGGACTTCAACGAAGGCCGAGATCTGCATACGGGCGAAGTCAAGGAGCGAAACGCTGTCGCCGTCGACCTGCAGACCTCGGGACATCACCACCGCTGCTATCGCGAGAAAGCCACAGGCAGATACATCATCACCGGCAAGCGAGGCATCGAAATGATGGACCTGGCCGGCGACAACCATTCCCGCAACAACTGGGTCCGCGGCACGTGCCAATACGGAATCCTGCCCGCCAACGGGCTCATGTACGCCCCGCCGCACGCATGCGGCTGCTACATGGAATCGAAGCTATGGGGATTCTGGGCGCTGGCAGCGAAACGTCAGAGGTCAGAGATCAGAGGTCAGAGGTCAGAAAGACTGAAGAAGGGGCCGGCATACTCAGCCGTCAGAACTCAGAACTCAGAAGCCAGAGCCGGAGAACGAACGTCACCGCGAGCCGAAGACAATCTGACCTCTGATCTCCGACCTCTGACCTCTAGACACGACTGGCCCATGTTCCGGCACGATCCGCTTCGTAGTGGGATCGCCAGCACGACAGTACCGGTGAAACTGAAACAAGCGTGGAAGGCGGAAATTGGCGGTCGGTTGACGCAACCGGTGATCGCCGGCGGCAAGGTGGTGCTGTCTGCCGTCGACGAGAACACGGTGTATGCCTTGGATGCGGCCGATGGTAAGGTGATCTGGAGTTTCGTCGCAGGCGGCCGAGTGGATTCGCCGCCAACGATTTGCAGGTTTGTAGTACCGCCTTCAGGCGGCTCGAGTGAAACAGACGATGATTCGAAGTCAACTCAAGATCCGCCTAAAGGCGGGACTACGAACAGTCTTTGCCTTTTCGGCAGCGCCGACGGGCGGGTCTACTGCCTGCGGTTGAGTGACGGTGAGTTGGCTTGGCGTTTTCTGGCTGCTCCGGCGGACGTTCGAGTCGTGGCTTTGGAGCAGGTGGAATCCGTCTGGCCCGTACACGGAAGCGTCTTGGTTCTGGACGGTGTCGCGTACTGCTCTGCTGGCCGATCCACGTGGCTCGATGGGGGAATTGACCTCTACGGATTAGATCCGCTCACTGGGAAAGTCGTCCATCACAACCACTTCGCGAGTCGACATCCGAAACCGTTCGAGGGCAAGGATGAAGCGAAACCGGAACACGAAACGAGGGTCGACCAGAACACGACCGACTACAAGACGTTCCT
>CAZURK010000081.1:0-51759 GCA_964623055.1 uncultured Pirellulaceae bacterium | reverse complement strand
TGGCTGCGCACCGGATCGACCTTCCCGTTGTACTCGACTGTGATCAAGTCCGTTCCGTCGCCGGTGTTGACCATGGTCGGCGTTCCCTGCGCGGTCGATTCGATGAAGACCATGTCGTCATTCTTGCCGACGTTGATCTTCAGTTCCTCCAGGTTGGCGTAGGCTAGCAAACCTCCACCAAAAAGGTTATCCGCACCGCCAGCTCCCACCTGCTTGTTTGTGATTGTCACCGTAGTTCCCAGCGCCTCGGCGGCGTCTTCCACTGCCACCTTGTCGGCCCCTACTTGGCCGTCGATGACGAGCACATTGCGGATGTCGTTGACCGTGCCGACTGGGTTCTCGACGCTGACCGTATCATCGCCATCGCCCGTCTGGATGAAGGTCCTGGTATTCTGGTGGGTCGATTCAACAGCGCTTGTGTCGCCGCCCGCGCCCTCCAGCAACCGCAGCGCGTCGAAGGACGTATAAACGATGCCGCCTCCGGCGGCCAAGAACGTATCGTTCGTCCCCATGCCTACCGTCATGTCGGTCAGGGTCACGACGTCGCCCGTCGGATCGTCCACGTCGACGATGGTCAGCAGATCGTCGCCAACTTCGCCGTTTAGGGTCAAGATGCTCTCGATGTGATCGACCGTACCTCTCTCGCGTTCGTCGCCATTGCCAGGATCCTTGTTCGGATCGGGAGGGCTGGCCACAGTGATCGTGTCATTGCCGCGCGAGGCGTTGATAGTCGTCTCGGTCCCCTTGGCGGTGCTCTCGACATTGATGACGTCGTTGCCCCCGGACGTGTGGATCGTCAGGTCGTCCAACTCGTGGTATTCAAGTTTCCCCTTGTAGCCGAAGAAGTCGTCGTTCGGACCGGCACCGACGGTGGTCTCCGTGACCGTGACCGTGTCTCCAGTACCGTCGCCGGAATCGTCCACGGTCGCGGTGTTTGTGCCGGGGCCTCCGTGAATGGCGACCAGGCTGTGGACCTTTCCGACGTTTGGGAAGGTGTCTTTCGACCGGACGTAGAATTCGTCGTCCCCGCCGTGGGCCAAGACGGTCAGGTGGCTGTCGACCGGCGTGCCCGCAATCGAGAACTGGTCGTTGCCGTTGCCCGCCTCCAGGGTGACCTGGCCCATGCCACGGTGGAGGAAGAATTGCAGCCCGTGGCGGCTGATAGTCCCCTCACCGGCCGGATAGTTGGGCGGGAAACCGACATCGAAACTGTAGCCTGTGCCGCTGGTGGTGTTGAAGTCGTGCATTAGCAACACGTCCTGCCCGGGAGGCCCACCGTCGATCTCGTGCTGCTTGCCGTCCGCAAAGTCGTCCAGAGTCCCTATGTACGCCCCCAGCCTCACCTGGTCCTTCCCCCATCCCGTATCGATCTTCAGTTGCGCATTGGTACCTGACTCCTTCACGCGAATCACGTCGTCGCCGCCCAGGGCATTGATCTCGATATTCTCCATCGAGTAGAACACATCAACGACGGAGATGGTGTCCGAGAGCGGCCCGTCACCACCGACCAGAACCAGTCTTTCCAGGTCTTTGGTTGTAGTCACCTGCATGGTGTTTCCAGAACTGCCCGGCTCGGCCATCACGGTCAACTCGTCGATGTTATGGTAGTCGAGCGGGACCGGCCAAGCGTCGAAGGACACATTTGAGCCAGTGATGTCATAGGAGTGCCCGTCTCCCGGCGGCCCTATGATGAGAAGCTGATTGACGTCGCCTCCGCCGTTGACGGTAATGCCGCCGGTCGGGAACCAGTTGACGTTGCTGAAATCGAGCGTAATCGAATCATCCCCGTCTGACCAGTTGACGCCGTCGTACCCGAAGATTTCGATCGAATCGACGTCGTTGATGGGGAAATGTTGGCGGAAGAAGGTGTCGACTCCCGTGCCAGGCACATCGATTCCGATGTCCACCTCCACGACCAGATCATCCCCTTGGCTGCTGAGCGTGATGATGTCGTTGCTGTCGCCCGTGGAAGGATAATTCGGCGGGTAATTCGCTTCGCCGTCACCGCCCCCCCGCACCGTGAGCTTACCGGCCGCGTCGAGATGGATGTAGAAGTTGGGAAAGTCTTCGTGCCACGTGAGGTCGTAGCCGTACACTTCCCGCAGGTAGCGGCTCAGCAGCAGTGAGGGAAGAGAACGTCGGCCGTCGGGACGGCTGGCATTTCCCAGGTCCCGGGCGCCATAGAAGTCCTGGTAGACGTTCTGTGCATCCGGCTGGGCGATGTGAATCGGGAAATCGCTGTTGCCGTTGTTGGAACTACCAGCGTTGTAGGTTGTGAAGAGCGCCTTCACTCCGCCGTCGTCATACCGCCAGAGATCGCCGTCCTCGCCCGCCGCAAGCGCCGTATCCGACTGACCGGTGGGCTGGATCGCTGGGTCGTTGTCATCGTCAGCCATATCCTCCCACAAGAAATCCTCGTCGCGGCTCATGCCGAGCAGGTGCGCCATTTCGTGTGCCACGGTGGAGAATAGATCGGAAAAGCCCGCGGCCGCCGATCCGCCCTGCGCGTCGGCGCAGAAGGCATTGACAAGCGTCCCCATGAACTCGGACGATTCGTTCGGCGTGGGGTCCACAAACCACTGTACCATGTTGTTAGCGTCCCGATTGGCGTTGATGATGATGGCTCCCTCATCCGGGATACCGTTCCACGGATCACCAGGCCCCGGAGTGCGGGCGCGGCCTCCGCTAGCGTCGTTCTGGGTGTCCATCACGATGGTCACGGTATAGACGTTGTCGTCGTTGTTGTCGTCGTTGAAATCAGTGATCACCCTCTCCCACGCGTTCAGGGCCGCATCAACGACGTTGCGCGCCGCCTCCGCCTGGGTACCGAAGACGAATTCGAAATTGTCGGGCGTGTCCGCGTCGTCCGGCTCCAAGTCCATCGCGTCTGACTCGGGTACGATGAAGGGGTCTTCTGACGTGACTCCCCGGTTGTGCCAATGAATGTCAATCGACATCAGCAGGCGATTCTCCAGCGGTTCGATGCTCATACGGCGTCGTGCCCGCCTCCGAGCTCGGCGCCAGCGATTCCTCTGGATGCGACTGACGAAGTTGTTAAGAATTCTGCTGGGCATGGGATCGTGATCCTCTGCGCAACGGCGATGCGTCGTGGCTGCTTGTCGTCTACCTGCTAATGCCCGTCTGCAGACATGAGTGGTCAGGTTAATCCGAAAATTCTGGCAATTACCGTCCTTCCGGTACGAAAAGTCACCGGACGAGGGGCATCAGGAACTCGGTGTGCGCCGTCAATGCGTACAACGGTCAATCTTGCCGCCTCCACGTCCAAACAGGCAACCGACACGCTTTGCCGTACAATCCGTCCTGCATTTTTTGCGACTGCGGGGTATACTACGAACCGCTCGGGTCCAGAAGATGAAGGTTCAGCGACGAGAGGATCGTTTTCTCCCATCATGCTTGAGTATTTCCTGAACCTTCTCTTCCGCCGCCGGAAGCTGACGTTGTTCACCGCAATGGCGGCGTTGGCGGTCGCTGTCTTTTTCGCGTCTGGCTTGTCCATGAACGACTCGCCGGAGCGTTGGGCGCCGGCAAGCGCGGTGGAGAGTTGGCACCAGTTCGCCGAGCACTATTCATACGCAGACACCATTGCGTTAGGGCTTCATTTTCATCGCGACATCCGCGACGAAGACATCGAGTTTCTCGCCGCGTTGCGCGCGGACCTGATCGAGATCAAGGGAGTCGGTCAAGTCATCGACGTTTCGTTGGTCGCGGAGCGGATCGAGAACGTACCGCTGACCGAGCTCATCAAACCGGCCCTTGCTGGAGAAGAGGATCGCTTTTCGTTGTATCGCGGTACGCTCTACCCCGACGAGCCGTCGCGCGAGTCTCTTGGCGTTGGCAACCCGTCAGGTCTCCGCGGGCAGACGCTGGTGGATTTCATCTTGTTGGATATGGAGACGACAGAGGGACTCGACGAGCGCGCCCGGCAGGAAGAGATTGACGCGCGTCGCCGTCGCGTCGTATCCGCCACCTACGACGTCTTGGACAAGCACCGGCGGGATGACGTGTCATTCCATATGGTAGGCGGGACTGTCATCCAATACGAATTGGAGGGCATCGCACGCCGTCTGCTGATCACCGTTGTGCCGTTGTCGTTGGTGCTGGCCCTGCTGGCGTTGGGCGTGGGTTTCCGCAGCCCGTCCGCGGTAGGCGTGGCGGTTCTTGGCGGTGCATGGAGCGCCGGGATCATGCTCGGCGGCGTGGCACTGGCGGGTTGGACGCTGAACGCCGTGACAGTGGGCGCGCCGACGCTCATGGCAGTGATCGTATTTACGTCCACAGTGCACTTTTCGCATTACCACTCGGAGGCCGTCCGTGCTCGCGATCCTGCGAAAGTCGGCGGCGCGCAAGGCCAATCCCTAGTTCGAGGCGATCCTCCGCATTTCATGTGCTGGGTGGCGGTGCCATGCTTCGGAGCTGCATTGGTCACCGGAATCGGATTTCTGATGCTGGCGTTTAACGAGCTCGGACCGGCTCGCGAGCTTGGCTTCGAGCTGTTTGCGGGCTCTGTGCTCGCATTCCTGGGCGCTTTTCTGATGTGGATGGCCGTCCAACCGTTTCGCGCGGCTCCGGCGCGAGGGCTGTCTTCCGGCCGACTACGGCAATGGCGGAGTCTGGTGACGCGCCGTCCACGCACAGTGATCGGCGCGACGCTGGTCATCCTCGGCACGCTCGCCTACGCGGCGCGGTGGGTGGACGTTGACATAGATCCGTACGCCTTTTTTCAGTCCGACTCGCGCATCACCAAAGCGCTGCAGCATTTTGACGAGCGTAGGTTTGGGCTGTATATCGTCGACGTTGTCCTGACTCCCAAAGAATCGCCGGAGGACCCTTGGCAACGAAGGGCCGCTCACGACGAAGACAGGCTCGTCGCTCTGCGCTTCCAGGAGAAGATCCGCGTGCGCCCCGAAGTCCGCAAGATCGTTTCGACGATGAGCGTTCACGAGGGGGCCCCAAAAGTGAAGCTGGACCGCGATATTTTCAAGACGTCGCTGCGCAGGGCCGTCTACTACGACACGTTCAGAGACTGGACTACGGATCTCAGCGGTCAAGACTCGCTGCGAGTCTCTTTCATGGTGTACCGACCCGAGGCGGGTTTCCGACCGTTGATCGAGGAGATTCGAGCGGCCCTTCCCGATGAACGTTTCGAGTGTATTCTCACCGGCACGGCGGTCAACACAGTTCTGCTGTCGGAGGGGCTTATCGGAGGCATCACGCGGGGACTTGTTGTCGCCGTCCTGGTCATGTCGGCGCTGTGCGCCGTTTTGTTTCGCTCGCTTCGCATGACCCTCATCGCATTCTTGCCAAACGCCTTCCCGGTGTTGGTAGTCTTCGGCTTGATGGGCGTCTTCGGGGTGCCCCTGAACTCTGGCTCGGCCATGGTGACAACAGTGGCGTTGGGCGTCGCCCTGAATGACACAGTGCACTTCGTAATGCACTACCACCGGCGCCGGCTAGGCGGCGCGACGACCGAGCAGGCGCTTTCCGCCACATTCGGCGAAGTCGGTCGTCCAATCATACTTACCTCCGTGGTGAACTGCCTGGGCTTTGGGATCTTTCTGCTAGCGGACTTTCGTCCGATGTTCCACTTTGGCCTGCTGGCCAGCATAGCCATGGCGGCGGCGTTGGTCGGCGATCTGGTACTGCTGCCGAATCTGCTGTCACTCTTTGACCGAGATCGGCGGAACATCCGCGGGAAGACCGCAGAGGACTCCCGCAACGGCGTCTCGGATGAAGTCTCCAGTTGACCCTCGTCTTAACTTTGGTTTTACCCATTGACACATTTGGTTTAAGCCATAGAATGAGATGGTCGGTCGTTTCGTGCACGGATTGATCTGAGAGGGATGGCCATGCCGCGTCCGAAATCCGAACACCCCACACCTGGTGAGCTGGAGGTGCTTAAGGTCCTTTGGGACCGCGGGCCTTGCACTGTGCGACAAGTCTGGGAGGTGCTCAACGAGCAACGCCAACGACACTACACGTCGGTGAATAGCTTGTTGAACGTGATGACCGACAAGGGCTTCCTGCAGTGCAATACGGAAGGCCGGGCGTACTTGTACGCAGCCAATGTGGACCGCGAGGACACGGCGGGCGAACTGGCGGAGGATCTGGTTGGCCGGGTTTTTGGAGGTTCGGCCAGCGGTTTGCTGCTTAAGGTATTGGATCGGTGTAATCCGTCCGCCGAAGAGATGGACGAGATTGCGAAAATCATCCGCGAGTATCGCATACAGCGGGAGAAGTAACGATGTTTCCGCTCGATATGCTGCACGAACCGGTTTGGCAGCGGCTGGCGTGGACGTTGCTGCACTTCGTCTGGCAAGGGTTCGCGGTTGTCGCTGGAGTGACGTTGTTGCTCTGGTTGGTTCCCTGCCGCCGCGCACAGGTTCACTATTCACTTTACCTGACGGGCTTGGTACTGATGGCTGCTTGCCCGGTGGTCACGTTCGCACTGCTCAAGACGCCGACATCCGCAGAGTCTCTTGGGCCATCCACTCACGCCTCGGACTTGCCGGAACTCTCTGGCATCGAGCCAAGCGAGGTCGAATACTCGGCAAGCCTCGCACTGCCGACCGAGGCACCACCGCCCGACGACATGACAGTGGCCCCGCGGGCCGTAGCAGTGCGACAGGAAGGAGAACGTCCGACTTCAGACGTCGCTCCACCCGCAACACGGCTCGCCACGGCTTCCTGGAGGGAACGGACTGACCAGTGGTTTCGCCTTGCCCAGCCTTACGGGCTGATCGTCTGGTTGGGGGGAGTGTTCTTGCTGAGCGTGCGGTTGGTGCTGAGCTTCGCAGGCGTCCGGAAGCTTGTGAGGAATCGACGTCCGATCTCTGCCGAGTTGAGCTCGCGGGTGGCCGAGCTCGGCAATCGGTTTGGTTTCCGGTCGATGCCACCGGTATTCATCTGCGAACGAATCCGCGAAGCGATTGTCGTGGGAGTCTTGCGGCCGATCGTTCTCCTGCCGGGCTGCTGGGTGACGGAAATGACTCCCGATGCGTTGGAGGCTGTGATCGCCCATGAGTTGGCCCATATTCGTCGCTGGGATGCGTGGGTCAATCTGCTGCAGCGTTTGATCGAGACGCTGTTGTTCTATCACCCGGCCGTATGGTGGCTGTCATATCGTCTCTGTTTGGAGCGGGAGATGTGCACTGACGAACTGGCGGTCAAGGCGACCGGCGAACGGATGACCTACGCGACTACCTTGGAACTGTTGGGCCGCAAACGGCTCAATCTAACACCGCCCCAGTTCGGAGCGGCAATTGGAGGTGGCAAAATGGCGTTACTCAATCGCGTGCGCAACATTCTGGACATCTCACCTTCGCACGAAAGGACCCGCTGGTGGCCCGTGGGCTTGCTGGCGCTGCTGGTGCCCGTGTTAATCTGGTCCGCTTCGACCGATATGGTTCGCCCCGCATCTGCGGAAGCCCGTGCCGGAGAAGAAAGGCGACCCGACCCAGCGACCGAATCCGCCGAGTCGGCCGTGACGTTCGACAGCGTGTCGGTGTCGTTCACGGCGCCGCTTTCGAATCGGGCACCGGAGCAGATCGAGATCGGCGCCGGTGGCTCGTGCGTCTACACAATCGAGGAGGTACCCGCGCGTGGCGAACAAGAAAAGTGGCCAGCAGCGCGTCAGACCTTTCGGATCGACGGCGGACGGCTCCGGCAGTTGGAGGAACTGTTCGAAAAGACTGTCTGGCTGAGCGCACCGGGCGGCGAAGGGCCGGCACTGCACACCGACGCGGGCGAAACCAAGATCACGGTCGTACGCGACGGCAAGACGCGCAGCGTCACGTGCCATGGCCAACGACCGGAACCCTACAGATCGCTGACTTGGTTCTTCCAGGGCATCGCCCGTCAGGAGAACATGCTTTATCAAATTACATGTCTTTCCTCGAAGCATTCCTGGTATGCCTGGGACACGATTGGTTCCGATGTGCGAGCAAAGCGAGGGAAATGGGGAAGAGGTTACCCTATCTTCGACATCGATTACACCCGCTATCTGCCCACATGTGCCAAGGTCGTGCGAAATCCGTCCAAGCACAAATACGAGCACGTGATTGCCGCGATCCGCCTGGTCACGTTTCTCCGCGCCGAATCGGAATTCGAGCATATCGCCGCCATGTCCAACGACCCCAATTCGAACGTGCGTGGGGTCGTGGCGAATTCCCTGGCCGACTTCGGCGGCGAGAAGGCGGTGCCGGTTCTAGCCGAAATGGCCGGGAATTCCCAGGAGGCGATCTGGGGACTGATTCGCCTGGGCGACATAGCTGCCCCCACCCTGGTCGAGATCATCCTGAAGACCACATCCAACAAGGACAAGTCACTTTCCACTCGCGTTGTTCGTACGTACATGGAACACTGGACCGAGTTGCCGGGACCGGTCGACGAGCGTGTCGTAGCGGCGGCCCGCAAGGCGGCGCCGGACCCGAAACCGTATGTCTTTGGAGAGTATCACGGGGCTTTTCTCGAACTGATTGAGTCACGGCCTGTACCGGCCGGAGACCTGTGGTGCCGGATCGACCACGAAACTGTGTTCTGCCCGAGGCCGATGCTGTTCGTCCACGGCTGGTACATGGTGGCCGACGGGAAGATCGTCCAACATGTGGCTGCTCCCACTCCTCCCGTGGTCACGACGGTATTTCGCCTCAAGTTCGAAGTGGCCACCGACGGTGGCCGGCCTATCATTCGGGCTGGCTGGATCCCGGCGCGCGGCCGAGTGGGCGAAGGAGCTCAGCCCGTGGAAAAGGGTACCGTTATTGACGTACCCGAGGGGGCACAACTGGACGTCGTCTACCGGTACCAACGGGACAAGCCGAAACAGGCGAGCGCCTACCGTCCGTTGCGACTAACAAGTCAATACCGCACCCTTTGGGAAGGCCAGTTTGTCAAGGATGGGCAAACGCTGAAGAAGATCGTCTACGTCGCGCGTGTGGCCGATCCGGACGAGCGGGGCTGGGAGTTCAAACCGCCGTCGGCCCCGGCAGCGTCCATGGCCGAACCACCAAAACCGCCGCGGCAGGTGACTTTCCGTGGTATGGATCTGACCAACGCCCCGAAGGTGACCGATCCAGAGGTGGCGGTCGACCTGGAGAAGGCTCGCCACACCGACGCGGTGCTGGCTGAAGGTGGCAAACCCAGATATGAGGCCGAAGCAAAGGTGATCCACAAGTCGCCCTTCATAAAGGCCCCGAGCCAACAGTTCGTGGTCTTTCACTACCCGAAGCAGCAGGTCTTCTACATCCTGGTCGAGTTCAGGGAGGTCGGCAAGAGGGTGGAAACGGTGGTGTACGGTCCGCTGAAAGGCGACCCGTTCGAGAAACTCGATCTGCCCGTTTCGCCTGGAGAACCGGAAGCCCGAACCGAAGAGAGGCGACAACTCGACGCCGCGCCAAACGAGCAGGAAGCCGTGGCGGCACTGAAGAAGCGGGGTGCGCGTGTAGAACGGGATGCGACCGGCATGGCGACGACGGTGAGCTTCAGCGACATCAGAGCCAAGGATGCGGATCTGCTGCATCTGAAAGCACTGTCGAACCTGGGCGGCGTCGATCTCCACAGCCACTCGGAGGAGTACGCGGGTTTCAACGAAGTCCATGTGACCGGCGCGGGACTGGCGCATCTCGGCGGCCTGACCAAGCTTGAAGAACTGAACCTGTTGGGAACGAACGACACCGATGCCGGATTGGCTCACTTGAAGAACCTGAAGGAGCTAAGGTACTTGAATCTCGGATACACCAAGGTGACCGACGCCGGGTTGGCTCATTTGGCCAAACTGACCAGTCTGGAAAGCCTATCGCTCGAAGGCGCGCACGAAATCACTGATGCCGGGTTGCTGCACTTGCGGGGACTGTCCAAGCTCAAGCATCTCCATCTCGACTGCACAAATGTCGGCGACCCCGGCCTGAAACACCTGGAACGGTTGGCCAGCCTCCGATCACTTCACCTGTACGGTGCCAAAGTGACCGATGCGGGAGTGGGACACTTGGCCAAGTTGGACACCCTCCGGACTCTGCAGGTCCGTCGTACCCAAATCACTGCCGCGGGCTTTGCGAGACTGCACAAAGCTCTGCCGAACGCAGAGATACTCATGGATAGCCACGCCGGCCCGTGACCATGCCCAACACCGGATTGCCATAGAACCGCCTACGCTGTCACTTTCATGCCGTTAGCCTCAACTGCGCACCGCGTAGGCCGGACCGAGGCCGACTCCTTGCCGGAACAGCGCAAACCGGCTTTACTGCTTTGACAGCCTGTACCATAAACAACGGCATCACGAGAGGCCGAAGTTCCGGCAGTTGCACGGTTTGCTCGGTCCGGCCTACAAATTGGTACGCAATACGAGTTAGTTGGAGTACGAAGGGCTGCACCTGCAAGAATCCAATGATCGATTGGCTGAAATCTCTCCGAGCGGATGCGAATGACCGGCTCGCTGGCTTCCTGGCCAAGCTATTCTACTTCAGTCAACGCGTGCTGAAGTGCACAATTGTCGTGCCCAAGGCTGCAAACCAATCGACCGACAACCGCGACTTCGTAGACAGCTATTCGAATACGTTCTATTGGATCATGCTCAAAGACGCTGTGCGCATGGCGGCCTACGAAGCGGCAGGCACAGATTCGACATTGTGCCAAGACAAACGGTTTCTTGACATCGGCACCGGGGCTCGGATGCCGCTTTCGATGATGGTGCTGCGAGGCGGTGCCGCGCATGTGGATGCCATCGAAGGCAACGCGACGACGTATCGGCGCGCTGCTGCCTTTCGGGACTCACTTGCAGCGTCCACGAAAGACAGAATCCGGCTGCATCTCGGATTGTCTACCGACATTGAACTCGACCAGTGCGGCGACGCGCTGATTCATGAGGTGATCGGAACGGTTGCCTCCAGCGAGGGTATGGTCCACTGCATCGCTGACGCCCAAGAGCGTCTTCTGGTTGCCGGGGCACGGATCATTCCGGAACGAGTCGCGACCATCTTGGTTCCGGCGAGCAGGCCGCCCATTCGACCGCGATCGGCAATCGCATCGTGGATCGCAACGGGTGAATCAGGGCTGGATCGGGGGCGCGGTGTTCAGATCGTGTTTAATCCATCGAAACGTGTCCGGCTAAGCTCGACGCCGGTTGTCGTCGAACAATACGATTGCTCGGCGGGCGCTCCTCCCTTGCGAAGTCAGATGGTTCAAGATACGTGCCACACGATAGCCATGGAACGCGACGGTTGGTTTTCCGGGTTTCTGCTTGGCTGTCACATCGTCACTCATGCGGGCATACCGGCAATCGACGCTCTGAATCAACTGACGAACTGGGGGCAAATGTACGCTCAGATGGTCGAACGACCGGTTCGCGTCGCCAAAGGGGAAACGACTCACGTCGAATTCCACGTTGATGCACGAGAGTTCACGCCTTCGTACCGTTTGGCGGCCGCATTCCCAAGGTCTGGTGAGGAATACGAGATCGCTTGGCAAGGCTCGGGTGGGCTGATCCAATAGGGCGGGCGAGTTCTGCCATCTGCGGAATCAACATACCACCGCCTCTTCAGCCAGACACTGAGCGGAAAGCCTGTATCTTTTAATTATTTCAATTTTCCACTTGCTTGAGGTGGCCACGTGTCTATGATTGAATAAATTAAAAGTTCGTGTAGCGTGCCAGAAAGGGGTAGGCAGCGATGGCCCGTCCTCGTTCGGAATACCCAACCGAGTTGGAACTAGCGATCCTAAAGGTGCTCTGGGCGGAGGAGACGCAGCAGTCCGTGCAAGATGTCCGCGAAGCACTGGCGTCGGGCCAAGCTCGACGTGAGCTGACGTACAGCTCGGTGATCACGGTGTTGAACATCATGGTCCGCAAGAAGTATTTGAAACGAACCAAGCGTAGCCGAGCGTTCTTCTACGAGCCCACTGTCACTGAAAAGCAAATTCATCGCGGCATGCTTAGTGATCTCGTCCAACGCGTTTTCGACGGCCAGGCGTCGAACGTGATATTGGAACTGCTGGATACTTCGGACATCGACGCTGATGAATTGAAGAGAATCCGTCGGTTGATCAATCGCAAGACGCGGGAGAATTCGGGATGAGCACGCTAACAGCTTTCTTTCCAGACATTTGCCGCAACCTGACGTTGACGCTGGCGCATTTTCTGTGGCAGGGGGGCGTGGTTGCCTCGCTGGCAGGCTGTCTTTCCGTGTGCTTGCGGAAGCAGTCCGCACAATCCAGATATCTGGTGTGGCTTGCAGCGATGGTGCTGATGCTGGCTTGTCTGCCTTCTACGTTCGTCTTGCTTCTCAGGTCCGATCGGACGGAGGGCCGTTCCGTTTCGCACTCATTTGCGGGCGAGTCGCTTGATCGGCAGAATGCGTCACATGCGCCGCACGCTCCGGTGGCTCAGCGGGCAGTTCAATCGAACGAACCAGCGATCAACACCCAATCGGAAATGCCGGGGCCGGTCGGCGGCGTGGTGGCCCCAGGATCCGCAAGCCAGGGCATCCACCGCGAGGAGGACCCTGATGCGGTGTGGCAACAGACCACAGCCTGGATCACAGTGTCTTACCTTGTCGGGCTAAGCATCATGCTTGCGCGCTTGTGCATGGCGCTGTGGGGCGGCAGCCAACTGCGGCGATGTGCGGTGCCGGTCGACGAACCTGAGTTGCTGCGTTCGATCCAGGATGCGGTTGGTCGACTCCGAATGCGGAGTGCACCAGTCGTGGCGTTCTGCCGACGCATCTCCGCGCCCGTCGTAATAGGCGTGTTCCGTCCCTTGATTCTATTACCCGTCGCATTTCCAACCGGACTCACGCCCGATCACATCCGCGTTCTGATCATGCACGAACTGGTGCATATTCGACAATACGACCATCTGGTCATCGTCCTTCAGCGGATGATCGAATCGGTGCTCTTCTTCCATCCGGCGGTTTGGATCGTGAGCCGGCGACTGAGTTTGGAGCGAGAACTGGTCTGCGACGATCTGGTGCTTGCCGGTGGCGAGCAACGAATACAATATGCGCAATCGCTGTTAAAGGCAGCGGAAGTTGGGCTGCTCGGTTCGCGAATGGCGGGGGCGGAGAGCCCGGTGGTTCTCGGTGCGGCCAAAGACAAGCCATCGCGACTGCGCATTCGAATTAGACGGCTTCTGGATAGCTCAATCAGTCCGAACGTGTGTCTCTCACGAAGTGCCGTTCTCGCCATCGCGTCGTTACCCATTGCTTGCATCTTCATGTTGCTGGCGATGCACACGGAATCTCAGCTTCACCTAGAAGCGGCCGAGCCTGCCCAACCGCCGGCGGAGCCTTCCGCGAACCATTCGGGCGACGCATCCGCTCCCGAAGAAAAGGACGCGGCCGATGACTTCGTAGCCCAACTGCTCAACGACAGCAGCGTCGAGTCGATCAACGCACTTTTGCGAATGGACGACGAATCCAAGAAGAAATACGTGCCGGGCTTCGTGGCGGCACTGAAGGACGAGAACACGGTTGTGCGCGCGCGGGCAATGACCGCGATACGCTACATTGGGCCACCGGCAAAGGCCGCCGTACCGGCGTTGATTGATGAACTCGACGGTGACGAAAAAGGGCTGCATTGGAATGCGGCGACCGCGTTGGGGGCGATTGGACCGGACGCGAAGGCCGCCCTGCCCACACTCCTTCGCGTGTTGAAAGAGGAAGGAATCGGGGCAGACGCGATAGGGAAAATTGGGGCAGACGAGGCCGTCATCGTGCCGCTGTTGATCGCGAAACTGCACAGCGGTGAGCAACACGAGAGAAACTCGGCAGCCTATGCCTTGGGTCGCTACAAGTCGAAGGCAGACGTCGTGGTGCCAGCACTGATTCGGGCAATCAGGGAGGGGAACAAAGGACTCCGTGCCGAGGAGTGGGGCGATGGCCAGTCACGCGACGTTCGCGCGACTGCGGCCGGGGCTTTGGGAGAAATCGGCGAAGCAGCGGCGGAAGCCATCCCCGATCTCGTGCGACTTTGTTCGGACGAGGACCCCCGAGTGCGATGGGTTGCGCTCTACGCTTTGGGGAAGATCGCACCAAAAGAGAAGAACGTGGCGGCGGCTTTAGTCAAAGGGCTGAGCGACAGTGATTTGAACGTGCGCTACGTTGCGGTTGAGGCACTGGAGAAGAGGGCCCCAAGAATCGCACAGGCAGGCGAAGCCCTCATCGAAACCATGAACGACGATGATGAGGCATTGGCGACGAACGCCGCGGAATGCCTGTCGGTATCGGACGAGGACGCCAGAGCGGCCATACTCGCGTTGGCTCAACTTGCCGCGGACGACAACGCCGAGAAACGTCGCCGCGCGGCTCTGTGCTTGGGTCAGTTTCGACCTCAGGCCGAACAGGCAGTTCCCGTTGTCCTTCCGTTGGTCCGCCAACAGAACCTCGACGTGCGGCGTGCGGCAATGCAGTCCCTGAGAAAACTCCGACTGGGAACAAAGGAGGCGGTCTCGACGCTAATCTCACTTCTT
Source organism: uncultured Pirellulaceae bacterium (assembly GCA_964623055.1). Classification (GTDB taxonomy): domain Bacteria; phylum Planctomycetota; class Planctomycetia; order Pirellulales; family Pirellulaceae; genus JADHUC01. Next base: position 37,286 of record CAZURK010000081.1, on the reverse strand, counting down.
GAAGACGAGAGCGCTGCTGTCCGAGCGGATGCCGCTTCTACATTGGGGCAGATCGAGAGATCGGTCGCCGCGAGTGAACGTGCCGGGCAGGCACTCGTCAAGGCGCTGCAGGACAACGACAAGAACGTTCAGGAGGGCGCCGCATGGGCGTTGGTCAACGGTCATTTCTCCGGAAACGACGTGGCGATTCCTGTTCTGATTCGAATTCTCAAGGAAGGGAAAACAACCGTTGCGCGAGCGAACGCAGCATCGGCAATCGGCCGCGCCTGGGGGGATCCCGACGGGGACGCGTTGCTGGCGCTCTTGCTGGCGTTGAAAGACGCGGAGCGAGACCCGCAATACGCTTCAGACGTGCCCTCCGCGGCGTCGGGATCGCTGGTCCATGCCGGGCTGGTCGATAGAGACGACGTTCCAGCACTGATCGCAGCCGTGCAAGCCACGACCGACGACACGCTCCCGTCGGTTCTGGAGGCGCTGAAGTCCGTCAGGCCCATCGACCTGCCGACGCTCGTCGAGGACTTGGAATCAGACGACTTCGATGTCCGTCGGGGGGCGGTCAATACAATGAAGTTGATTGGCCCTCCTGCCGTGCCGGCACTCATTGAATCCATGAAACGTATACGCGAAATCGACCATCGGCGTTCACCCAAGCCGGCTGCCTGGGCCTTGGGCGAGTTGGGAAAGCCTGCCGTGCCCGCCCTGATCGAGGCCCTTGGGCATGAGGATCCCACCGTACGCACCAACGCCACGTACGCCCTCGCGACGATAGGCCCCGAAGCAAAGGAAGCAGTCGCCGTGTTTGTCGACGCGCTCGACGATGACAATGATCCGGTGCGCAACAACTACCTGCGCGCCTTGCGCAGTTTCGGCCTTCCCGCTCCTTCGGCCGTGCCTTTGTTGATCCGACTGCTCGAAGACAAGGATCCATCTGTATGCAAAAGCGCGGCCCTCGCTCTGGGCGCAATTGCACCCGACAATCAACCGGCCATGGAAGCGATAATGCAGATGCTCGATGATCCGCGCAACAATCCCCGCTATGGAGCGGTCGCGGCGCTGGGAGACTTTGGAACCAAGGCAAACTCCGCCCAACCCAAGCTGCTTGCACTGCTTCGGAACGACGAGTATTCGCTCGTCCGCGAGGCGGCGGTGGAAACGCTTCCTAAGATCGCAGCCGCGCCGCGTGACGTCATACCTGCCGTAGTGGCGGCATTGAACGACTCCGATTGGCGCGTACGCAATTCGGCGGTAGGGGCGCTTTCCCGGTTGGCATCCGTGCCGAGCGACGTCATTCCCGCACTAACAAAAGCCTTGGAAGATCCCCATCGCGACGTACGAGATTCGGCGTCCAGGGCCCTCGCCGCAATTCGTGATGCCGATCCCACCAACTGAAACGACGCGGATGTTCCCGAACATTCGCGCAAAGCAGGGTGGGGGTTTGCTCTCGATGGCTTGATCGATCTTGCGGTTGGCGGAGAGACCCGCATGCTGAAATGAGAGAGCGAGTGTATACTCATGGAAGGGCGACGATGTGAGACCGAGTGCCTGGAGCAAGATAAGGAGACCGGTCATGACCCGAGTCAGAGACTGTGTTGTTGCGGGACCGATGGCGGCATTGTTGGGGATCGCGTTTGTGGTTGGGGGGACGGGGATTCTCCAAGCCGCGGCACACATGCCGACTGACCTGCAGCCACTACGGTGTGTTTGGACTATCGTCGAGAGAGGTACCGGCAAGGTGATCGACGGTGCCAACGTGGCGGTGCGTTTCATCGCCGCGGACGACGAATACAGATCGCTCGGAAAGGTACTGGGTACGGAGGAATTCTCGACCGACGGCGAAGGCAAGTTCACGCTGAGTATCCCAGCCGAAGTGACCTCCGCAAGTTCGCACGTTTCCATCCGATTGTGCGTGCAGCACCCGCGCTATGCCTCGAAGCAAACCTATGCCTGGCTGTCGACGATTCAGAAGCAGGGAGGGGTGCCGTGGTTGAAACGAATCGAGTTGTGCCCGGGCGAGAAGACAACGGGCCGCGTTCTGACACCCGACGGCCATGCGGCGGATGGCATCAAGGTGCTTGGATTTTGGAGAGCGGAAATGAAGGCCGAGGATCCGTGTCGAGACCCATCTTCGTGGTGCGAGACCGTGACGGACGAAGAGGGCAGGTTCAGCGTGGTACTTCCCACGGACGGCGCGGCCGTTCTCTGGCTGTTGCCACAGGAATTCGCTCCTTCCGAGCACCCGATCCACGACACCCGCGGCGATCTGGGCGTCTACCGTCTGGAGAAAGGCATCGTTCTGAAGGGACGAGTGGTGGGCATCGCGGGGGAACCGATTGCGAACCAGCCGGTGAGTGTCGGCCAGCAGCGCATCTTGGGCGATCACGGGGTGGGCCCGGTCGGCAGCGCCATCCGGCGGGCAGCTTTGACCGACGCCAAAGGCGAGTTTGCGTTCCAGCCTCTGTCGGCAGGCGACTATCGTGTGAGGGTCAAGGAAGGCTATGTGGATCCGTCCACAGACGAACGGCGTACCTATCCGCTTTCTGCGGTGTTCTACAGTCGGCCGGTTAACCTGGATGACGAGGTCGCCCCGAAGCCAGTCGTGCTGCAGGCCGTGCCCGATGTGACGATCACCGCTCAATATCTTGACAGCAAAGGAGAACCGATCCCGGGCCATCAGATTCTCCTCTCGGCCAGCACGAAGCAACAATCATGGTCCGTATCAATGGAAAACGGGAGTGTCGGGCTCCGCCCCACGGGCAGCGAGATTCGCTCGTGGTCCACGACAGGACGCCCTGACCCTCACGGCAAGGTCGTAATGCGGGCTCCCAAAGGATCAGAAATCGTGCTGCATCTGGTGTCCAACGAGCGACGCGCCATTATGTTCAGTACCAGCAAAGAGTCGCCCCTGCGGCACGTCTGGCTCGGACACCGTGCAAGACTTGGTATCGTCGATTCGGACATGCCGGACCTGTTGATCTATCATTACCCGGCGCCCGTGGTAATCGCCCGAGTCACCGCCGAGGGCGGTGGGGAACTCAACAACGTGAAGGTCTGGGGCGAGTACTGGAGCGACACCGAGTGGGATTGGGTCAACTTCACTCGTCAATCGAGCGATGGCCGTTATCGCAGCAGGAGCCTGACCCCCGACCTGAAACTCACTGTCACAGCAACCGCCGACGGCTACGCGCCGCAATCGACCGATCTCATGCTGCCTGAAGGCGAGACCGAGGAGATCGAGTTGATCCTTGCGAAAGAGTAGTCAGCCCCACCTCATTCTCGTGTTCGGGAGAAAGTCGAATGAATTTGCTGAGACAAATCCGCCATGTCCCGCTATTCGGCTCCGAGCCACGAACGAATCACTGGCGATCCGCCAGTTTGTCCGCCGTGGCTATTCTGTTGTTGATGGCGGTTTTCGTCGGCAGCGCGTGGTGCGGCGACGACACTGTGTCAGAGGGCGCCCGACCGCGAGATGGTGAGATGCGCCGAGACGGCGACAGTGACGCTCTGGAGGACTTCCGGCCGCAAACGCAACAGGAGGCCGAGCTCTACCAGATGCTTCTGCAAGTCAAACGTGACCTGGACCAAATCCGCCGTGAAGTACGAGAACTCGGCTCGGTCCGCGATGGCGATCCGCCCCGGGTAGGCGAGGCGACGGGCGCTGGCGATCGCCTTTTGCCTAGTGCAATGGCGGCTGATCCTATCCTCGCCGATTTGGTCAGTTCCGACCTTCGGCAGGCGGCGATGCGGGCCATGAAGAAAGCCGCCACCTTCTACCGTGGCGATGTGGCCAGCTACGGAGGCTACGTTTACTACTACAGCCTGGACCTCCAGCAACGATGGGGCGAGGGGAAGGCGGCGCCGTACACGCTGTTTGTGCAACCCCCAGGCACGCCTACCGTTGGAATGGCCTACCTGGAAGCGTATGCCGCGACTGGGGACGGATTCTACCTGGATGGCGCCCAAGATGCCGCCGAGGCCCTGGTCTTGGGCCAGTTGGAGTCCGGCGGCTGGACACAGAAGATCCATTTCGGACCGGCCAAACGCCTCGGTAAGTACCGGAAAGGGAACGGCGGGAGCTGGAACGTTTCTTCGTTGGACGACGGCCAAACCCAGGCGGCCCTCCAGATGCTCATCCGCGCCGATCGCGCGCTGAACTTCAAGCACGCCGAGATCCACGAGGCCGCACTGTACGGGCTCGAAGCCCTACTCGGCGCGCAGTTCCTCAACGGAGCCTTTCCCCAGGGATTCAGGGGCCCCGTCGAGTCACAACCGGTTGTTAAGGCCAAGTTCCCAGACTTCGACTGGCGGGCCGAGGGCAGGATCAAGAACTATTGGGACTATTACACGCTGAACGACAACGTCGCCGGGACCGTGTCGGACGTGCTCATTGACGCGCACCAAGTGTACAAGGACGAAAAGTATAAGGCTGCGCTTGAGAAACTCGGCGACTTCCTCATCTTGGCGCAGATGCCCGATCCGCAGCCCGGCTGGTGCCAGCAGTACAACTACGAAACGGTTCCCATCTGGGCGCGAAAGTTCGAACCGCCGGCCATCACCGGCTGGGAATCTCAGGACGTGATGGAGACGCTGATCAAGATTGCGCGGCATACGGGCAACGAGAAGTACCTGGAACGGATCCCACGCGCCTTGGCGTACTTCCGGAAGAGCCTTTTGCCGGATGGGAGGATCGCGCGGTACTACGAGTTCAAGACGAACAAGCCGCTGTACATGGACGCCAGGTACCAGCTCACCTACGACGACTCGGCCGTCCCCGGCCACTACGGCTGGAAGCAGCCCGCCCGCCTCGATTCGATCGAGAGTGCCTACGAACACGCCAAGGCGGGCGTCAGACCTGCGACAGCACCATCGGCTGCAGAACTGGAGGAGGATGTACGTACGATCATCCAAGAATTGGACGCCGACGGGCGGTGGATTACGACGTACGCAGGAGAAAGACTGGTTGGACAGCCGGAGTTCAGGGACTCGTTCCGTTACATTTCCAGCGTCGTCTTCAGCCGCAACGTCGAGACTCTCAGCAGGTACATCGCAGTCTCGCACCGACAGTGATTCACGACATGTGCGTGCACCAATTTGGTGCCGAGGATGATGCGTGACCGTCAGTCTTTCATCTGTCGAAGCTCACGTGGATGCTCGAAGCGGTAACGCCGTTTCTACGGGCGCGTCATCGCGCCCGTCATCGGGCGCGCCTTCGGCTGCTGGCTCGGGCAAATCGGGCATTGTATCTTCCGTCGGTTGCTCCGGTTCTTCGTCGATATCCAACGACTTGATCAGCTTGGCGATTTCTTCCGCATCCGAGTCCGAGAGAACCAAAAACAGACCACTCTCGACCAGCGTATTGCCCGCCTTCTTGCTGGACTGCAACGGATTGATGTCGACGTTTATTCCAAGGCCGCGAAGCACTGCGGATATCTCGTTGGGATCGCGATGTGTTACAGGTATGACTTGGCACCCGAGAGGCTCGGATACGCTCTCCTCCGAGCTTGTCTCGTCGGGGCTTTCCTCATCCGAATCGAGCCTCGCCACAAGATTGAGCACATGTTCAACTCCATCCTTCTGACCGCGCACAATCAGCGTGTTTGTGCGGACATCTACGGCCAACCGGATGGGTGGAGACGGTCTGCTTGTGCTCGCTTGCCGCACAGACCTATAACCGGCTGCGTACGCTGGCGATGTGCTTGCTACACTGACAGCAGGCCACGACGGTGCAATCCCGGGCGTTGGGGGTTGAATAAGGGGCGATCCATTCGGGATCACGGGGGGCAGAGCTTCTGCTGAGGACATGGGAGTAATAGGTGTGGGGCCGGGAGGAGAACCGGCCGGCACTGTGGCGGCCGGTACGGTGGCCGTTTCTTCGCTCGCGGGCGTGAAGGCCAGAACAAAGGGAAGTTCATCCGAGGACGTTGTCTGTGCGGCGGCCATGACTGCCGCCAGGATCTGCAGTACACCCAAGGCATCACGGTTCTTCAATCGCCGCGATTCGATCGTCGTCGGCGTCTTGAGGTCCTTCAGCGCCGGAACTGCACCGCCTTCGACTGGTGGTCCCGAATCGTAGATCGCGGGTGCATCCGCTGCTATCGGCGCCGGAAACTCGTATGCAGCAGCGGGAGGAATCGGCGGCGAACGCATGGTATCAAAGGAGTCTGCCGGTAGTGGCAGGGTCGCTGTTGGTTCGGCGACACGAGACTCGCCAGCTTCTTGTTTCGTTTCGGCACCAGCGTTGACAGATCGCCAGCCACCGGATTCCGACTTGGCAGCTCCTTCAGCCTTTGACTCCACGGCGCTCTCGGCTTCTCTGGCTGGTTCGCTGTCGCCCAGCGTAGCTGCCTCGATACTGGAAGGAGTCTGAGGATCATCCCCTCCTTGCCCCAGTGACCATCCTGGCAACACAACCGCGGCGACCATCAGAATTACAATTGCGCCGCTCCATGACAATCTGCGTGGTACATCATCTCGGAAGATCATAACTAGCCTCCTTTCGAAATTGCGTCGTACTTCCCCGATTGCTCCCCAGGCGGGAGCGACGGTAGCTCTGTTGGAAACGGAACGTGATACCTCTACAAGCGATTCGGCATAAGCGCGCCGAGCGTCCGGCAATGCCCACACGACCCACGCATCGCACGCCAACTCGGCCGATTGATGGATCCGTCGGCGGACGTACCAAAAGACGGGATTCCACCACCAAATGCAGGCGGCCGCCATCTCCAGTCTTATCACCCAATGATCCCAGCGCCGCAGATGGGCCAGTTCGTGGGCGATGACCCCGCGGACGCGGTCCCGCGAATGCGGTTCGCCCAGCGCGCTGGGCCATAGCAGTTTCGGTCGGCCCCAACACCAAAGCATAGGGCTGGTAAGGTTCCCGCAGAACAACGAAACCGGCGGCCGGATCGAAAGACGAGTTGCCACTTCGGCAAGCTCATCGGCGAACCATTTTGGCGCGACATTGCCCTGGGCAGCCAGCCGCCTGAATCTGGTCACATGGACAAGTTGCAGCAGAACGATCACGATCACGCCTGCCGCCCAAATGCCCAGAAGCACTGTCTGCCAATGAAGTGTCCACCAGTCGAACCAATTGCCTTCCGCGGGAACAGGGGACCTGCTGTTTTGCGGCTTTGCTTCATTGACGTCTGAGGCCACGATAGGCGGATTGCTCGCGACTTCCTTGTAGGACGGCTCTCCTGAGCCGTCCAGAGGGGCAGGGAGACCCGTCCTACCTCCGTTGTGGATTTCGGCTGGCTTGGGCAAGACCGCAACGTTTGCGGGGCCGAACGACTCTTCAGATGCAGCACCTGCTGGAACGGGAGGCACATCACTGCCACGAGACGGCACATCTTCGATCGCCGACCGCGTCGCCAATTCGGTTCTATCTTGCGGTGACGGGAACCAGCGAGCGCACAACTGCTTCGGCGACCACGGCCAAGCGAACCATGCCGGTGTCAACAACTTCAACAGCACCAACAGCCACAGTGTGTGCTGAACAGCAGGCCGACGACGGCAGAACAAACATGCAATCGCTACCAGCACGGCGAGCGCGGCTGATGCAACCGTGTTCTGCGCGAACCAGACAAGCATGTCGCGATTCCCTTCCGAAAAACTGGCAGGACGATGTCAACAGACCGTCAAGAGGCCCTGGTGGACGGCGTCTTGCGTCCGTGACCTTTCGGTGCCCTGCCCCCTTCCGCCTTCTTCTGGTAGTCTGCTGCCAGGCGGTCTATCAACGTGTGCAACTGGTCGATATCTTCCGCCGAGAACTTGTGGTCCTCGACCAACGCGAGCACCAACGGCGTTGCCACCCCGCCGGCAAGCTTCTGGACCAACTCGCTTAATCGTCGGCGAAGCAACCCGTCGCGCGACACTTCATGATGGAATACATGGGCAAAACCGCTTCTGTCGCACGCGATGTACCCTTTCTTCTCCAGCCGTGCCAGCAACGTCTGCACCGTCGTATAGGCCCATTGCGGCAGCCTCTTGTTGATCTGGCGGACCGTGGCCGGCCCATGCTCCCAGAGCACTTCAAGGACCTGAAACTCCGTCTCGCTGATCGCCCCCAACTCGTCCACGTCACTCTCCTTTCCTCGCCCGCGCCCGTATCCTACAGGCTGTCGGAGAGTATTCTACGACGTTTTGTAGGAAGTAGTCAAGGTCATTTCACACGCTGGCTTCCGCGAGGCGCAGGAAGGGGGCTGCAAGACGCCCATGAGTCCCTGGGAAAACGGGTAGCTGGATTCGTGAGAATTCGGCCTGCTAGAGTCCCAAACCCCGGAAGTCTCACGACTTCCGCTACGGACCCCCTTCCTGCGCCCGCTTCCGCGAGCATAGCGTGGGATACGGCCCGTTGGGCCTTCGAGCGACTCCGGAGGGCTGTCGGTAGCGACCGCCTTCTGGCGAGTCGCTTGCGGAACGCCAGTCGTGCCACCGGTGATGAAGGTGCCGAGGACTATTCCCCCGCACCATGTTCAACCAAGAGTCTGATTGTTCGCCTCTGAAGGCTGCCGGATACGCTTCTCCTTGCCTTGACGAGATCCACGGCGGCTTTTCCGCTTTCGGTCTTGGCGTTCACGTCCGCGCCTTTGGCGATCAGCAGTGCGATCATGTCCAATCTGAGATTCTTGGCCGCGGTGTGCAGGAGCGTGAGGCCTTTGTCATCTTCCTCGTCGGCCGTGACGTTGAAGTCGGCGCCCTGGGCGAGTAGCAGCTTGAAGGCCTCGGTATTGCCCTTGCTGGCCGCTTCGTACAAGGCGGTGGCACCGTTGTTGGCTTTGGCGTCGATGTCCACGCCTGCGGCAACAAGCACTTTCATCGTCGCCGTGGGATCGACGTTGTACTCAGAGACCCGGGTATGAGTGCTGGCCGCCCCGTAGTGCAGCGGCATGCGGCCCTTGCCGTCTTTGGCGTTAATGTCCGCACCTTCGACAATTAGCATCTCGACCAAACGTGGCTCTCCACTTGCAGCCGCAGAATGAATGGGCATTCGCCCTCTTTCGTCCTTCGCGTCAATATCTGCCCCGTGGGCGATCAAGATTGCGGCGCCGATTGCGTCAGCACCGTGCAAGGCCGTTGCCCCGTAGCGATCCCGCGAGTTTACGCTTGCGCCGTGGGCAATCAGCAGCTTGGTTATTTCGTGCCTATCCCATGAGACCGCCGCATGCAGCGGCGGTGGACGGCCCGTCCACTCGAATGGCGGCTTCTCGCCGTTGCCGGCCCGGGCGTCAACTGTAGCTCCGTGTTCCAGAAGCAGCTTCACCACTTCCGTGTGACCCCGAACGGCGGCCCATTGCAGCGGAGTCCGGCCACACAATCCCTTTGCGTCCGGATCGGCGCCGTGGTCCAGAAGCACGGCCGCAGTGTCGCGATGCCCGTAGCGGACCGCGCAGCCCAGAGGCGTGATAGTCCGGACGCCTTCGCCGCAACCGGCGTTGACATCGGCGCCTTTGGCCAGCAAAAACGCGACCATGTCTTTGTCGCCGTGTCGCGCGGTCTTCGGCAGAACCGCATAGCGGCGCGAGTCTCTTGCCTCGATGTCCGCACCATTGTCCAACAGGAATTCGATTACCTTTCGTTGGCCGCCCAGGACCGCAAGAAACAGCGGCGTTTGTTCGTCGTTGTCCCTCGAATCGACATCGGCGCCTTTTTCAATCAACTCCTTCACTTTGGATTGATCTCCCATGAAGGCGGCAAAGTGCAGATCGGGAAAGGCGACTGCCGCGCCGTTTTCCAGCATAAGTTCCGCCATCTGCCTGTGGCCGGCCATGACCGCCTCGTACAGAGCCTTACGATCGGCCTCGGCGCCGGCACCGATGAGCATCCGGGCAAGATCGAGGTGACCAGCGGAAGCGGCTTTCATCAGTGGCGTCTGGTGACTCGTGCCTTCTGCGTTCACGTCGGCACCGGCCGCGATAAGCAGTCTTGCCGTTTCGAGGTGCCCGGCGTCGACCGTCTGGCCAAGCGGCGTTGCTCTGGCGTTGCCAACTGTGTTGACCTCGGCACCCGCAGCGAGCAGGACCTTGACCGTTAATGCGTGTCCATTCTTGGCGGCCATGCTCAAGGGTGTGAAGCCAAGGTTGCTCGCTAGCTTCAGACCAGCGCCTTTGGCAATCAGAAACGTGACGAGATCAGCATGACCGTTGCGAGCCGCGTGATGCAGCGGCGTGTAGTACCATATGTCCTCGGTATCAAGCTTGGCTCCTTTCGCCAACAGCAACTCGACCATCCCTTTGTGGCCGGCATACGCAGCCACGGCCAAAGGTGTGCGGCCGTAGCCGTTTTTCGCCTCGATATCCGCGCCAGTGGAAATCAGGCGATTGGCAAAATCCGCGTGCCCGTTCTGAGCCGCCCAGTGAAGCGACTTATCGGGTCTTGGCTGAGGTCTGAGTGTGGCCTCTTGAATTGGCTTGCCAGGTTTCTGAACGGGGCCGGGTTTGGGGTCTGGCTTCGCAGGACGCGTTTGTGCGAGGGCGACGCCGACTCCGACAGATATCGTTGCCAAGCCCACGATCACGAGCCAAAGCAGGCCGGCTTTTGGGTTGGAGCATCTATCTGTCAAAATGCGGCGGATCCTTACGGCCAAACCACTCTTGCTGCGAAGGACGGTCGGCACGAAGGCCATCTGGGGCTGGGGCACGAGGTCTAGCAATGATTCGGCATAGTCGGCCGACGGGCGTCCACACGCCAGGACCCAATCGTCGCAAGCCCGCTCGCTCAGGTTCAGCATGTGTTTCCTTGCCCACCACAAGAGGACCTGCCAGGGCAAGAAACAGAGGGCCAACTCGGCGAGCAGCCCGGCGATATGGTCGCGGCGCCTGTAGTGGGCCAATTCGTGGCAGAGGACGCTGACCCAGTCGATTCCGTCCTGGTTGCGGTCGGCGGCCGGGAGCAGCAAGGCCGGCTCGGAACTCCAGCACCAGATCATCGGGCTTCGGACGCGCTCGCTGCTCAAAAGGCGGACCGATCGAGTGATTCCGATCTCTGCGGCAGCACGGCGAGCGGCTCCATCGACATTTTCCCAAACTGCAGGCGAGGCCGATCTTGCCAAGCGGGCGCCAACGGCAAACTTGAGGAGCAATCGCAACGTAAGTATCGCGCTCGTAGCGGCCCAGGCGAAAACCAGGACCGTGCGCCACGGGATACGTCTGCTTTGCGATGACGCCGTGAGCGGGGCGGAGGATCTGTCAACTCGCAGACGCGTTGGCTCGACTCCGGAGCGATCGTTTTCTGCAAGCGGTGGGGCCTCGGTGGGGCCTTCGGGGATGTTCTCAAGGGGCAAAGCTGCGGGGACGGTGACATGTCGCCGCGGAGCAACGGGTGGATCGACTGCTATTGGTTCTACCGGTGGGGCGATCGCGACAGGCTCGGCGGGAAACAGGCCAAGCCCAAGATGCCTGACCGATGCGGTGGCTAGCGGCACGACAATGGCGGCGACGATCGCCAGGAGCAGAACGTGGTGCGCCCTGGATGGGCGACGTCTCAGGGCAAAAGCGGCCGCGAGGCCCGCGGCGACGAATGCGGTACTTTGCCAAAGAAGGGTCCACAAGAAAACACTCTCGGTCAGGAACTGCCACATCATTTCTTGCCCTCCTTACGCTTCTGGTTAATCAGTCTGCGCAACTCGGCCAGTTCGGCGTCGGTCAGCTTGCTCTCACGCATCAAGTGCTGGAACATCAGAACGGCATCGCCGCCGAACATGCGATCAACGAACCCGCGGACGGACTTTGCTCCGGCCTCCTCGCGGGTACGAGTGGGTTCGTAAACATAGCTCTTGCCCTCGGCGCGGTGGCGGAGCCAGCTGGCCTTTTCCAGCTTCTGCATAGTCGTCAGGACGGTTGTGTATGCGAGCTTCCTTGTGCTGGCGAGTTGTTCGCGGACTTGGTGCACACTGGCCTGTTCGAGATCCCAGACTATCTCGATGACCGCCCGCTGAAGTTCGCCCAAATCGTCAAGTGACTTCTTGCCCACGCGACGTTCTCCATATATCGGGGTCAGACTATCGTTTTGTTACTACGAGTCAGCGTACTATAGGCCATAGTAGATGTCAATAGGAGGATCGGGGGACACATCATTTTTTGTTTCACCGCGGAGCTTGGGAAACAAGGGGAGGCAGGGCCGCGAGCAGGGCGTCGGCGTTTAGCATCGTTCGAGAAGTAGCTGTCGCAGGACGGGAGCAGGAATGCGGATCCTACACACGTGTCCGCCCGCAAGGTCCCGTGAATCAACGCAGACCTACCCGTCGTAGCCTGTAACCAGCCGAGCGATCTTCCGCACGTATTCGGCAATCAAAAAGACTCCTCCGACCGCGACTCCCGTGAAGTAACCGGCAAATGCGCCGGGAATCGATAGGATGAGCGCGAAGGGAACCATTTCTGCTACTACTCTCCCAACGTCTGGCCCTGCCCCTTGAACGGCGACGGCCACAGCGGCGACGGGACAGAATGCCATGCCGACCAACAACGATGCGGCACGCGGGGCTTCGCCTTTGAACAGAATTGCTTGCCCCAGGCCGACACACGTCACGAAGGCGGCCACCGCGGCAAAGGCTGTCGCAGACAAGTTACACATCCGCATCACACCGAAGGCCAGCGAGTAGGCGAGCGAAACGGCAAACAGCGTCGCCAAATCGTAACGTCGTGGCACAGAATAGACCTTGGCGGCCGGGACACGTGCCGAAGGCTCATCATTGTTTTGCGTCTGTAGCATCTGAATCACGCCCCCGATTTCGCGCCCAAACCGTGGCCAAGATAGTCCCCGTCAGCATACAGCCGAACGTGTACATGGCCGGGGCGATTGCAATGGCGTTTCGATCCCCAAACAGTTTCATGGCCAGGAACGCACCCAGCCCCGCGTTTTGCATGCCGATTTCCAGCGTAAGCGCTCGTCGCATCGGCGCGGGTAGTCTCATGGCCGCACCGCCGGAGTACCCAGCCAAATAGCCACCGATGTTCACCGCAACAAGCGCCAAGAGCAGAGAAACGAACGGAACGTCGATACCCGATCGTGATGGCAGGTCTCGATTCACGGCGACCACGACAGCGATGATCCACAGGATCGCCAGGTTCGCTACGACCACCCCGATTCGTTTCGCGATCTCGCCCCAGTGTGGGAAACTTCTCGATAGGACGTGACCGACAACCACAGGTATGACCACCGTCAGCAGCAAATCGACGCCGGCGTTGAGGAGAAACCAGACATCCACGCTCTCTTCCATATGCAGGGCCAGCCCCAGTATGACTGGCACGGCTAGAGGGCACAGTAGCGTCGCAGAGGTGGTCAGGCTGACCGAGTAGCTCGTGTTACCACGCGCAAGAAACGTCAACACGTTGGACGCCATCGCACCTGGTACGGTGCCCACGATGACAACTCCCACGAAAACGTCACCGGACAGGCCGATTGCGCGTCCTGTGAAGTAAGCCAAGGCAGGCATGGTCGCATATTGGATTGCTGTGCCGCCCAGCACCGTTGGCCAACGACGAGTCAGTTGACGCACTTCATCGTGAGGAAGCATCCAACCAATGGCGAACATGGTGACCGTAATCAACCACTCAAGCAGCGGGGCGCTCCACTTGAACACATCCGGCGCATCGGGAAACAATTGAGGCCAGAAGAACGCCGCCAGTGACGAGAGGACCAACCAGACAATCAAGTATCGCTGGAGCATTTGCGTCTCGACGGAGTGCTCATTGTTCCGGCGAGCAATCCACGAACGCTCTGAGCACGTCGGTCGTGGAGATAATTCCCAACAATCGTTTCTGGTTGTCCAGCACGGGCAAGCGGTGTACTCGGTCGCGGAGCATGGTGCCGGCGGCGTGGACCAGCAGTGCATCGGGCTCGGCGGAAATCACGTTTTCGGTCATCAGGTCCATGACGCTTTGTTGGCCAACGTGGTCGCTGACGTTCTTGACGAAGATTGCCCACCAGATCTCGCTCTGGTGATCCGCTCCGTCCATCCCCTCGTCCAGATCATAGGTCACGTCAACGAAATCGCTGGTCGAAAGGATGCCTATGCAACGTCCCCGGTTGTCGAGCACGGGAAGCGCAGACACTCTGTTTTCCATCATCAGTTCCAACGCTTCGTGAACGGTGTCTCTGGCGTTGATTGTAACCACCTCCCTGCTCATCACGTTCTTAACACGCTGCTTGTAGACCTGATTCATCACGATCGTTTCCTTTCCTGCTTCTTCCCGGCGCCGTTCACACCGAAACTTGCTGTTTGTAACCTTCAAACATCAACGCGGTGGCTTTGCCGATCGCCTCACGCCACTGCTCTTCCAGATTCGACGACCATTCGTCACCGTAAAACCGAGCCATGATTTCTATCATTGTTTCGGTCCACTTGCCGTACTCTTCTTTGGGGATGTTGAGTTCGCCGTGTTTCTTTCCCAGATACTGCAAGTACTCCTCGACCGCTGTCGTCGGGTTGACGTGATTTCGTTCGATGATCATCAACGCGGTGACAAGCTGCACGCGTTGGCGTTTGAAATCGACGCCGTTGAAATGATGCCGTACTTCCGGATGGGCACCAAGAAAACGGTCGTAGAACAGCTCGCCGACAGTGTCCCCCGCGTGAAGGATACGGTTCAGGCTTTCGTTGATATCCATGGCGTGTCAGAAGTAACAGAAGTGAAAGCGATTGAAGCCTGAAGCGCAAGCGAAGAAACGAGTTGCGCCGTTGGATCTTCGCTTGCGCTTCAGGCTTCCATTGCCACGCTCTGCCCGCCGAAGTGGCGATGTCCAACTAGCGTCGCAATAGAATGGTAGTCTGCTGGCGCAAGTCCATCAAGCTCATTCCGGAAATGCATAGCTCTTGTTTCGCCTATTAGGCCGTCTCGTTGTTCGCTTGCGAAGGATCACCAGTCGAGGCTGCCGAAGGCTGCTTGTACGTCAACACCGGGCAGGACGCTTGGCGCACAACTGCCTCGGCCACACTGCCCATCAACAGACGCATCAGACCTGTGCGCCCGTGCGTGCCTATGACGATCAATTCCATGCTCTCCTCTTCGGCCAGCCTGGCAATCGCGCTGGCCGGGTCGCCGGTGATCAATCGATGTTCATACGCCACGTCCGGCGCGGTCGGCTTGACCTCCTTGAGCATCTGCTGTAGATCTTCAGCGGCCGGCTCCGGCATGCCATAGTACATCTCGCCGCCGCCGTAAGCCGCGGGAGGTTCTTCGACGTGCACGATAACCAGCGTCGCTCCTCGTTCGCGAGCCAGTGACGTGGCCAGTTCCAGTGCAGCGTCCCCGGTGTGAGAGAAATCCGTGGGAAACAAGATCTTACGCGCAGTCATGGTTAGTCCTCCGTTAAGTAGGTCCCGCTTGCCGAACGGGACCTGCAATTCCGAGGTCTGTCAGCCTTCCCAGGTCCCGCTCGGCAAGCGGGACCTACTCAGTCCCACCACCAGCGGCTTTCGTCGACGGGCGGGCCGACGTGTCCGTATCGATCCGCCAACTTGCCGTCTTCGTCCGCCAACAGACGATCTGCCCGCAGCGCCTCGTCGGCCCGAATCGAAACGCCACCTCCGGCTGGCGAGAGCAGGCGATTTCCCTTCCAAATCGAATTGACAACGCACGGCACCTTCTGGGCTGCGGGCGCTGTTCGTACGGGCAGAGCTCGTTCATCGCCGAAGATTCCCAGATTCCAGCTCGCCTGACCGTAGTAGTCCTGTTGGCGAATGAATGCCGCCGCCACGAGCATATCGATCAAGTTACGCAATTGAGCATAGACGGGGCTGCGCGAGGCGATCTCTGGGTACTTGCGTGTGAACGCTGTTGTGAACAGTTCGCTCGCCTTACTTGGCGGGGCCGCGGCCGGAGCCAGTTGCCCGTCGGGGCCGACCAGTTTGTCCTCGGCCAACAGTTGCACCGCCTCGCCCACCAACTCCATCGCCTGCCGGTCCTTTGTGACCCGCACACAATCGTAGTGAGGCGTAAACCACCATCGCTGCAGCATCGAATGCTGCGGAACCGTCAGGGCGGTAAGGAAAGTTGTCATTCGGGTCGGGGGCGGTTCCAGACCGATCCCAATCAGCTTCATGCGGTAGTCCGCTTCGATCATCACTTGGGCGAAGTGCGTGTTGGCCGAGACACCGAAGACCCGGATGTTGGCCATGCCAAGGCTGTCACGAGAACCTTGGGCTATCTGGGCGGCCACTTGCTGGCGGGCTCGTTGCGGGATCGTGCGAGGGATAGTCTGCTGGAATCTCTGAAGGCGAGCCAGTCCGT
Source organism: uncultured Pirellulaceae bacterium (assembly GCA_964623055.1). Lineage (GTDB taxonomy): Bacteria > Planctomycetota > Planctomycetia > Pirellulales > Pirellulaceae > JADHUC01. Next base: position 21,060 of record CAZURK010000081.1, on the reverse strand, counting down.
CTGGATCCGGATCGATCGTGCAACCGATGAACGGCCGATCATTGGCATCGGGCGAATAGGCACGCAACGCAACGATCAGGTCGTCCAGCCGCAAGACAGGACGACCCGTGCCGATGCCCACAATACGGCCCGAAGCGTCCTCGACCCAACCTTCCGCCAGACCGGCGACGACGATGTCCGGGTTCTCAGGGTAGAGAAACACATACTGCAGACCTTGCAGACCGGCCAGATGCTGCATCACGTCGTCTGGCTGTCCGCCCGCAGCAACAACCCGTCGAACGGCCTTTTCCAGTCGCAGAAGTGAAACCATTCGCATTTCCGACGATGCGACGACGTCCCCGGGCAAAGCGGATCGAGCAGCGGCAACTCGGGCGGCCCGCAGACGCCCGCCGGGATCGGGAAAGCTCTTTACGCTCAACAGGCCCACTGCATCAATCGCCACCCCAAACGTCGGCAGTTGAACTGTCGTGTTGCCCTGCTGGGCCTGTGCGTATGGCACGCGTGCAAGACCGGCAATCGCCGCGCCAATCATCACCACAAGGATTGCTCCTCGGAATACCACGATCATCATGGATACCTCGATCTGGCGAGTTCAATCTCTCCCCTTGCTTCCGGTGCTTGGGAACGTAGACTGGCAAAACGCGTCAAAACAATAGACTGGACGGAAACGGGCCATCAGAACGATTATAATATACTGATCCGCTGTATCGCGCGCCACTGGCACCCCGGTTACGGTGTCATCTTCGTATCGCGAGAACTGGACAAAATGGTCCCATTGTGGCCTTTGTGTGGACTGGAGTGTGTTTGATGGCAGAACGCGGGCATCGTGGGCGACCCACCCAGCGACAAGTGAGTGATGCACGGAGACGACACCGTCGCGAAAGGCGTCTCGTGTTCGAGCATCTCGAGGATCGACAGCTACTGAGTGCTGTTGGATGGGAAGGCGAAGGCTGATCGCTTTCTGGTGGCGGCGGTCCGTCGTCGTATCCCCAAGTGGCGAAGGTCGATGTATCGCCAGCAACGGTAACTTCGCTCAAAGTCGCGTTCACCGAGGCCATGGCGGCACAATCGGCAATCGACGATGGATCGATTGTGAACGCAGTGTCGCTAGTGGATGTGTCCAAAGGCCCCGTGCCAATGGCCACAAGCCAGTTTGCGTACGTTTGTGGCACCCAGACTCTCACTCTGTCCTTTGATCAACCGCTGCCAGCGGCCACGTACGAATTGCACTTGAATGACAAATTGCAGTTGAATGGCGGACTTCTGACCGATACGGATGGAAATCCTCTCCGTGGCGGGAGCAGCGGCCTTGTGCTTCAATTGCCCGAGTTAGCGGCCGCCGAAACTCTTCAAGCGGGCGGAACCACTATCGATGTAGGCAGCTACTCCGTACCGTCGTTGGCGGACTGGAACGGCGATGGGCTGGTGGATCTGATCGTCGGCGAGAAAACGGCAGGCGATGAAGGCAAGATCCGTGTGTACCTGAACACTGTAAGCAATACGGCTCCGGTGTACGGCACCTACTTCTACGCCCAGTCCGGCGGAGCTGATCTGGCTGTTTCGGCCGCTGGATGCATGGGCGTGTTCCCGAGAGTGTTTGACTGGAACCAAGACGGACGGAAAGACTTGGTACTGGGAATGCCCGACGGCACTGTGAAGGTGGCTTTCAACGAAAACTCGAATTCGGAGCCTCATTTTGGCGTGCCGCAACCGGTCAAGGTTGGGCAACCAGGCAGCAAAATCGACATCGACGTCGGCAAACGGGCCACATTGGCCATTGTCGATTGGAATAACGATCAACGGTACGATTTGGTTCTCGGCGATTTGGACGGGAACGTTCGCGTCCTACTGAACAAAGCCAACTCGGGTCCGGCAGATTTCCGCAGCGAGACCATGGCGCTGAACGCTGCCGCCGGGCTGGGCGTGCCGGATGGGCGGGCCAGCGTTGCCGTTGCTGACTTGAACGGCGACGGGCGCAAGGACCTGGTTGTCGGGAACACCAAAGGGCAACTGTTTTTCTATCCCAACATAGGGACCGATGCAGAACCGCGGTTCGATGGCTACGTAGCGATCCAGGCAGACGGAGCGGCCGTCGATCTTGCAGGTGACCCGCGATCGCGGCCTTTCGTGGGCGATGCGAACGGCGACGGCCGATTGGACGTGTTCGTCGGAGCCCAAGACGGACTTGTTCGTCTTTTCACTGCGTTGACGGCCCCCAAGGAAACAGACGGCCCCCAAAACAACGAAGGCGAACCCGGCGAGACGTACACCCACACTTTCCGCGTTGTGCCCCCGTGGCAATCTCCGACCCACAAAAACGACGTAGATGGTGACGGTCGGATCACGGTGCTGGACGTGCTGGCTCTGGTCAACCACCTCACCGCTAACGGCCCGCAGGAGTTGCCGGTGCCGCCCGTCCCACCAAACGCACCGCCTCCGTACTTGGACTGCAACGGAGACGGGAATGTATCGACCTTGGACGTCTTGCAGGTAGTCATCGATCTGGGCACCTTCGGTCCACGAGCCCTCGCCGAAGGCGAAGGTGAAGGTGAAGGGGCTTGGCCCGTCTATGTCGGAGGCTCGCCGAGTTCAGAAGCTGAAGGTGAGGCGCCTTCGCAGTCGTCACTTGCGAAAACCGACAGCCATCCAGAGCAGGAACCACAGCCTCTGCCCGAACCGCAGCCGCAGCAAGCCAATCACGACGAACACGACGACAACCCACCCACGCCAACTTTGGAGGACGTCACTACCGACGCATCGGACCTGGAGGAGGCTCTGTCCGAGATTGCGTCGAGTCTCGGCCAGTCTGGATTATCGATGGGCATGTAGCCACGTTCGCCAGAACGTGGAACGACGAACGGCCACAGTGTCGACTTCGGCACCCATCAACCTCGATTGCGATGTATCTGGCTGCTTCGCATCGTCGGTCACACTCGTCTTCTCCAACGCCTAATACCTCGCGTCATTCAATTCTGTCAGTACAATGGGCCTCCGAGCCCGCGGAAGAACGGTCGGCCTCGGAGGGCCAACCTACAAACGCAACGGACGCGAAGTGCTAGCAGGCTCTTGCAGGCTGACCTCGTCAGCTCGCCCGAGGATCTTCTCGACTTCTGAGACCTGCCGGTCGACCTTTGTGCGGGGTCCAGAGAGCCTCGCACAAGAGGGAGTGAAGCCGTCTCGCTCAACGAGACGAGGCTTCATCTCGCGGAGCGAGATGGCTACTTTGTTTGTCACTCGGTCGCACTAGGCGTGTTGTGCCCATCTGTCTCGGATTCGTATCACCTTGCGTTCCACAGTGCGCAGGCGCCAACCGAATTTCTCGGATATCTCTTGGTCTGTATGCCCCTTCAATTCCAACGGTGCAATCTGCCGTTGCGAGTCGTCCTCCAGTTCGGCCAGAAGATGCTCGCACTCGTCGGCCGGGCAGACTGCGGCCAATCATACCATTGCCCTCGCGCCCCGCAACATTGAGGGGCAGGCTGGACCGTGCGTCACATTCTTCTTGATTGTGGTGGCGGGTTGTTTGGTCGTTTCGCAGTGTAGTGGGTAGCGGGACCTCGGATTGATACCAGGCAAGCAAGCGAGGTCGGGACCGTTCTACTGAACAGATCTCTCAGTAAAGGGGGAGCTTCTAATGACCACGTCAAACCGCAACGCTCGCAATTGCAGCACATCGATCACCAAATGGTTCAGCTCGCAGAAGAAGAAACGTGCCCGCAGACTTCGTAAGCGGCGGCACGGTTCGCGTACGCTGTTCATGGAATCCCTGGAACACCGACAATTGATGGCAGCGGATCTACCGTGGACGATTGCCGATGGCGTTCTTCGTATCGAGGGTAGCGAAGGCGCAGACCAACTGGAGTTCGATGGCCAGACCCGCGAACTCACGGTCAATGGCCAGCGCCACACGATCGGTGATCAGATCAACAGAATCCGATTCGACGGTGCTGTTGGAGACGATACCGCAGTGCTGCGTGGAAGCGCGGAGAAAGAAACGGTCGAGTTGAGGCCGGGTCTCGGTATTCTTCGCGGCGATGGCCTCGCCGTCATTGTCGCGAACGTCGAATCGATCAAAGCCACGAGCGGTGGTGGCGACGACCGGGCCTTCTTCCACGACGGAGACGGCGACGACAGGTTGTTTGCCAAGCCCAATGTTGTCGCAATGGCCGGTGACGAGTACTACAACCAGGCGTCTTCTTTCGGAAGCGTACACGTCCACCCCGACTCGGGCGGTTATGATGCAGCCTACACACTGAACCTTGTCCTTGCCGCCGAACCCAAAGTCAACGCGTCCTCGATCGAAGTCTCCAATAACGCTGAAACCTTCGATTATCACTTGCCCGTCTTCGACCACCTGATGATGACGAACGGCGATGGCGCTGTTGTCTACCAGCGGAACGACTACCGGGAAGATGCCCAGATTCTCGCAGGACAGATCGAGGTGAAACTACACCAGATTGCCGAGACAGCCAAGGTCGAGAAGGCATTCCAAGACAAGATGGAGAAGATCGCCGCAGAGGAAGCCACAAGGCTTGCCAACGCGCAAAGTGATTACGAAGCGGCAGTGCGTAAAGCTAACGCGGATCATGCGAGCGAAGAAGACAAACACGCGTGGGCGAAGGAAAAGCGAGCTTCGGTCGAGTCACTGAAAGCGAGAGTCAAGGAGGAGAAGGAGAGGGTCAACAATGCGAGAGAAAGCAAGAGGGAGAGGACCAAAGAGAGAGTGGCCAAATCCTATAGGGCGCTGCTAAAGGACATCCGTGCGTACCTATGGACCCTCAAACCGCCGTGTTTCGGATTGGCGAGTTACGTCAAGCTAACAATGCCGGACAGGATTGATGAAGTTGCGCAGGATATACGCAGCCAAGTAGAAGAGAAACCCAAGGATGGCGGAGAGTTTCTCGTGAAGACAGGGAATGACGCAAAGAAGACCTTCAAAGATCGTCTTGACCCGGACATAACCATAACTCAGGCCCTAAAGCAGATCGAAAGAGGAGCAGCGGGCGCGAACCTCCAGAAGTTCATTCGCTCGCTGAACCGGGAGTTGGAAAGTATCGGTGAGGGAATCAAGAAGACTTCGGACGGCTTGGTCCAATTGAGGGATGAACGCATCGAGAATGCCGGGAACTACCGAGATATCACGGAGAAGCCGAGAATCAGCGCCGACATGGAGGAACTGCGGAAGACCGCGAGGGACGACAGACTGAAACGAGTCGAAGATCTGGGGGAGACGCATCTACCCTCGATCGAGCAAATCCGCATCGAATTCCCGGACGCCTTGGACGGCCTTTCAAGTATCAGCGTCCCGACTGCAGACGAGATCTTCAACGAGATTACCATCGATGTTTCCCTCGGCAGCGCCGCTGACTTCCTCCAGACTGTGGCAAATGGAGAGAGCCTAGTTGAGGGAATCATCACGCCTATCGGCAAAGAACTGAACGATCTTCTAGGAAAGGTCTTCGGGCCTGACAAGGAACATCGGCCGTACAGCGGACCGGTGGAACCGGATCGTTACGAAGTAGATGGACAGACAATACCCACCATTTCGACCGACGGCAGCCCCATGGTACGCAATATTGTCTGGCCGCTGGATATTGACTACGCGCAGTTTCGCTTGGATAAGTGGTCCGATGTTGTCATCGAAACAAGCGGGAAGGCTGGCGACACGGTGATGAGGCTGTTTGGCCCGGACGGACAGCAAATCGCCATGGACAATGACAGCGGCGCACGAGGGACGTTTTCGAGAATCGAACGCCAGGGCGATAACACACTTGCGCCAGGTGTCTACACCGTCCGGGTAGAAGAAGACGGCCGCGACGACGAAATCGCCGGGTATGAGATTAGGGTGACCGCCAATCCCGCTCACTTGACAGTTCGCGTCGAATACGGCTATGACACAAACAACTTCTTTGATACTGAAGAGAAGAAAGAAGTCCTCCAACTGGTTCCAGTGGTTCCCCTTCAACGAGAACAAGGGCTGGACAGTCTTAATTGCCATAGCAGCCGTTTGCTTGGCGATTGTGGTGATGCTGCTCTGGCTGGTCGTGAGCTTACTTCTTCGGTTTCGCTTTCAATTCAGTGTTCGGTCACTTGTGGTGCTGGTCGTCGCAGTCGCCATCTCTTGTTGCTGGCTTACCGTGAAAATGCGTCAGGCTGAAAAGCAGAGGAAGGCTGTGGAGGCGATTTGGGAGGCGGGGGGATTGGTGTTCTACGATTACCAGTTTGATGAGTCTGGGAATCTAGAACCGGAGACAGAACCGCCTGCCCCTGCATGGCTGAGGGGGTTGGTTGGTGACGATTTCTTGTCACACGCTGTCATGGTCTCCTGCTTAACGAGCGAATTAAGTATTGAGGCGGTCTTGGAGCATCTTAACAGGCTGACAAACCTCACTAGACTGTACCTCCTGACCACGCAAGTCTCGGATGTTGGGCTAGAGAACATCAAGGGACTGGCAAGACTCGAATCGCTGGAGCTTTCCGGCACGCAAGTCACGGATGTCGGTCTGCATCATCTCAGAGGACTGACAGGACTCAAGTATCTGGGCCTCAAACATACACACGTCACGGATGAAGGCATCGAAGAGCTTCGCAAGGCCCTACCGAATTGTGACATAAGCTGGGATGGCGAAACGGCCCAAGCTCCGACAGATTCAAACCGTGACCAACCCTAACCTCAAACCCCGATGGTATCGCCCCACACCGGATCGGTTGATTCTTGGACTGCTCGCCATTGAAATCCTGTTGCTCTTGTCCGAACAGTTCCAGTGGTTTCCCTTCAATGAAAAGAAGGGCTGGACAGTCCTAATCGCCATAGCCGCCGTGTGCTTGGTTCTTGTCGTGATGTTGCTGTGGCTGGTCGTGAGTTTGCTTGTCCGTTGGCGCTTTCAATTCAGTCTCCGGTCACTTGTGGTGCTGGTCGTTGCTGTTGCCATACCTAGCTGTTGGTTTGCCGTGAAGATGCGGCAAGCTGAAAGGCAAAGGAAGGCGGTGGCGGCGCTTTGCCCAGCTTACCAAACTCAGAGTGGAGATACAAAGGAAATTGGGACAGCGCCGCCCGCACAAAACCAGCCTACTCGCCGGCCCGTGTCTTCCCCCTATCCCGTCGCCGCCCAAGCCAACTTGCGAACAAGCCGCCGATGGTTGCCAGGATGAGCGTCCACAGGCAGTGGCCGACAAAAACGAGGTTGGAGACCGTGTCGGCTGACTCTCCCTTTGACGATTTCATGTCCATTGGTGAAATCCCATGAGCAACTTGCCCCAGCCATTCAATCACCTGATACGTTGGCATCCTGTTGGACCTGTAGCCAATGCAACCGGCCAGGATGTGATAGAACAATGCTGTCCAAAAGAAGCCGAATGCAAAGCGTGGGACTGCCTCCCAGCCTGGAAGGAAGTGATTGGCACCTATGAGCAGAGGGGAAAACCACATGACGAAAAACACTGTTAGCCCAAAGACCACCTGCCGCCAAACGTCAGTCGGATTCGCCAAACCCGCAGAGCCAACAGCCGCAACCAGAACAACCCCCAACAACGTGAGCAGCGAGAATCGGAGCATGACCACAGCCTCCTGTCCTGCCCTCTTTGTAGCAGGTGGGCAGGGGAATGGGAATCAATTCAGAAGGCTCGTCGACGGAGGGGATAGGTGAAGGGCACACGCGATGCTTCAGAGCTACGAAAACGGCTGTCGTAACAACTTCAGAGGCTGCCGTTCGAGGCGGGCAGTCCAAACGACTGCCGCCTTCACGCGGTTGTGCGCACAACCGAAACGGGACGAAGGCGGCAGAAAACGGCAGTTTGGGTGAAACCGGCGAGGCTCAGCAAACCATTGTTTTTGCGGTGTTTTCTGTGGTTTGAGCGGCAACCAAGAGTACGCCACATCGCTATTGGTGAACGTTCGCCCTGGCCATTCCTTCTCGACCAGACGATTTCGTGCGGGAATGTACCAGATCGTTCAGGTAGACGGCCAACGCTTCGATCTCGCCGTCAGTGCCTACCAATGGAGGCATGAAGGCGCGATAAGGCGACTCATCCGAATACTCGTGCAACATGCTCAGCATGTTGCTTATCGATTCGTAGTCGCGGTGGTGTAGAAAACCGTACATCGACCGGTATCCGTCGATGGTATGACACGCCAGGCACTGGCCGCGAAACATCAACTTGCCCCGTGCCAACACTTCCGGAGTCGCCTTGGGAATATCCGGAGCGCTTTTATCCGTGGGCGCATCCTCGTCAGAGTCGCGGGCTGCGTCGGCCGCGGCCCACGCCGCGCGGTTTTCCGGCGTCGCCCAAATCGTGTTCGCCAAGTAGCCGTCGCGGTTGAATCTGTCCACCTCGGAAATCCGCTCCTCGTCGACTTTGATTTTGGTCTTGCGCACGGCGTTCGAATACATGTGCTGGCCCACTACGTATGGCTTGCGGAGCATCTCTCTCGCGTGCTCCGAAGCTCCGGTGGCGGCCAACGCCAACAGCAGAATCGCACACGCGTAGCCAAAGCGGAAATCTACCGGTTTGCGGTACGCGACCAGGTAGGCCACGGCAAGGATGGTGGCCGATGCCATGACCGAAATCAACACGGCGCGAGTCACTTGCGTAAACGTGCCGGCACCAATGGTCGAGATTCCCAATTCCAGCAGGTTGAGTTGGTCATCGGGAACCAGCAACAGATAGAAGAGAAGACACAGCGGCATCAGGAAGAAGCTGGGCACCAGCCACATGACCGACCAGCGGATGACCTGAGTCTTCAACTCCGGTTGCCGACGCCCGTCGATCAAACTGCCCGTCACCAACGCCCAAACTCCGGCCAGCGAAATGCACACCAAGGTCCGCAAGGCAAGGCTCGGCCAGTACGTTGGATTGAACACGGCCTGGAAAAAGCGGCTTGACTCGGCTCCCGTGCCAGCCACCTCAAGCCACGCCCCTCCGGGCGTCAGCATGAACGTAAGGATACCGTTGATAATCGCCAGCGTCAGAAACGACGCGCCGGCGTATACCCAGCCGACCCGCAAATGGAGTTTCTGTGGAATCCGATTCCAGGTGTAGTAGTAAACCGCGGCCGCCGTCAGTTCGATCAGGAAAAACACCCATTCGATGGCCCACCCGAAAACGAAATTGTGAATCAGCGTGCTGGTCGCTTCCGGTGCAGCCAAGCCAATGGCAAACCAGATACCGACACCCGACGCCGCCCCGAACACGCCGGTCAGGATCAGGAAAAACTTCGAGTGGCGCGGAAGGAACTCCAGCCAGTCATCGCGTCCTGTCTTCAACGCGCGCGCTTCGGCCATTGGCAAATAGAGTCCACCGCCGACCGCAAAGTGCGAGATCATGATGTGAAAAATCGCGATCAGACCGATAACCCCACCGCTGCCAATGACCGGGACATCCCAAACCGGATAGTTCATCTATCTCTTCCTTTGTCTCTTCCCTCAAAGCGCCAGGTAGCCCCATACGGTGAATACCACCGTGCCTACCAACACAGCAACTCCGAACAGCGTGGCCATCCGAGCGCGGGTTCTCTTCTCGGCAGATGTATCGTAGAAGGGCACCAGAGCGACCATCAGACCGACAATCCCGAAGAACAAGACGCCCACGATCTCACCCAACGTGCCGGGCAACACCACGCCCAATACCTTCAGCACCTGAAACTGCACCATGAAGTACCATTCCGGATGAATCCCCTCCGGTGCCGGAGCGAGCGCGTCGGCCTTCGGCCCCAGATCCCATGTGAACAAGCAGGCAAACAGCCCCAACACGTTCAGCACGATCAGCCACATGGCCAGATCCTTCACGACGAAATCCGGGAAGAAGCGAATCGAGCGTCGTTCTTCTGCCGGTTTGGACTCTTCCCGAGGCGGGATCGCATTGCCGTGTCGCTGCACCAGCCATAGGTGCACGCCCAGAATTGGCAAGAACAATGCAGGCAGGATGACCACGTGCAGCGCGAAGAACCGCTGGACCGTCTCGGCACCCACTTCGGGCCCACCGCGGATCAGATTGACAATCGCGGGGCCGATCACAGGCGTCGAGTTGGGAATCGCCAAACCGACTTTGGTGGCAAAGAAGGACAGTTCGTCCATCGGCAAGAGGTAGCCGCTGAAGCCAAATGTCAGGACGATACCCAGCAGCAGCAATCCCGTCCACCATCCAAACTCGCGCGGCTTTCGGTACGCCTTCATGAAGTAGACCGAAAACAGGTGTACGAACAGGGCCAGGACCATCAAATTGGCCGACCAGGAATGCGTCGAACGCAGAAGCCAGCCGAAGTCGATGTCGTACGTGATCCGTCGTACGGAATCGTAGGCTTCCGGACCGGGGCGGTAGTACACCAGAAGCAGAATCCCTGTGATCACCTGGACAACAAAGAAAAACAGCGTGATCCCGCCGAGGTAGTACCAGAACGAATGCGCGTGCTGCGGGACTTCTTTCTTGGCCGCGAACTCCACCAGATCCTTGAGTCCCAGCCGCTCGTCCGCAAAGCCCCAGATCTTGCCCCACATGGAGCGATCAGTCGCGGCTGACGACGACTTTGCCATCTTCTTTCACCTCCACCGAATACTGAGTGAGTCCCTTGGGGGGCGGACCGGATTCCACCTCTCCGGTCTTCGCGTTGTAGACGCCCTTGTGGCATTCGCAGAAGATGCGGTCGTTGTCGGCTTCGTACTTGACCGTGCAACCCAAGTGCGTACACACGGCGTCGAATGCGACCAGGCCGATTTCGTGATGATGAATCAATACGGCAGGCCGGTAGCCGAAGCCAAACCTCACCGCGGCGCCTTTCGCAGGTACATCAGCAGCTTCGACGACCACTTCGCTGACGGCGGCCAACTCTGCCGCTCGCTGCGTCGGCGTGTCCAGGTAGCGGTAGATCGGATAGGCGATCACGCCCGCATAGCACGCCCCGAACGCACCGACACCCGCTTGGACAAACGCTCTGCGCGTGCGCGATTCGTCATTGCCCTCAGACGCCTGCGGCACAACGATTCCGTCTTCCGATTCAGGCATATCTCTCTTCGACCTCACTGGTCCTGAACGCGACGCTGACGAGCCAAGCAATCGCCCCCAGTCCAAACACAAACAGTACCAAGAATGCTCCGACCACGATCCAATTCGATGAGACCGCGCGATCCCACACGTCGAAGCCATGACCCCGCAAGGTGGCATCGCGGATTCCGCCTCGGTATATGGCCATAACCAATGTTCCAACGAAAACTAGAGCCCCAGCTACGCCGGGCCACAGCCAAGTTGCGTTTTGGGCTCTCGACTGGGCCACTAAACACGCTGCCAGCACCAACGCCGCACACGCGACCCAGGCAACCATGCATGCTACGTACAGCGTGCTCTGCCCCAATTCCTCGCTGACCGTGGCTGGCTGAGAACTGATTACCCAGAAACCAAGAACGACTTGCACAACCGCGCCCGCCGCCGCGATTCGCGCCCCCCAACAACGGAGGAACTCGCCCGTCTCGGCGCTCAGCCGTTTCGTCAATCCCAGGAACATCATCCCGACGCCGCCGATGGTTAGCCCGCCGAGCATCATGAACAACCATCGCGGCATCACTGTGGGATCGCCGGAATTCATGTGAGCCCCAAGTGCGTCTTCGCTGTACATCTCTCGCCAGACATCCGGCCGCAGCATCAACGTCATGTTGGACGAGTAGATCAAGCCGATCTTGATGGTGACCACCAACCCGATCAGACCGATCCACCCCCATGCCTTGCCGCGACCGGCGCGATTCGACATGTGGTACAGACACATGTAGCTCATCATCAGCAGCAGGACGACCGAAATCCAAAACGCGCCGATCAGCACACTGCTGGTGTAAAGCGCCCGGCCGTAGAGCACCTGGGCGAAGAGCAACGGGGGCACGCCCAAGTTGATGACGTACGTCATCAAAATGGGTAGTCGCGAGGCCACGGCTCCCGACGCATCTATCAGCACCTGATCCTTCTTGCGCCGCCCCGCGATGGCCCACATGCTGCCAATGATCAGCCCCCCGATAAGCATTTGCATAGCAAGAAAATGCAGACTGATAGTCAGCATTTCCAGGGCTTTGAATATCCATACGGGAGCAGGGAGCGGAATGGGATCGACCTGGGGGAATGAAGGCACCGCAAAACTCCTGTTTTTCCTGGTTTCAACAACGAAAACGCCCACAGGAAGGGTTTTCGAAGGTCGTCTCCCAGCACATAACAACGTTTGTTGATGAACAAAGTAATCTAGCGTGACAGCCCTGGACCCGCAATTGGGCACCCGACAAGTCGACTAGAAAACCTCGATATGGGGCATGAAAACGATGGAGGATATGCAGTCGCTGGGGCCGTTGTCACTCTTTGGCCAGGAAAAGGCCCTCCACCGGTCGCAGTGTGATGCTTCCGGACGTGGCCGAGCCGTCATTGGTCACCGGATCCTGCAGAGGCGACCCCTTCAGGTGTCGGAACTTGACGCCGGGGAATAGTTGCCGCAGGTCGATCGTGTATGGCCTCGGGGATGGATTGGCCAGTACGAGTCCGCCTTCGTATTCCCGGTAGATCACATCCGGATGTGCAAATGCGAGAACCGAGTTGATCCGAACCAATTCGGAGCCTTCGACTCGCCATTCCAGATCGACCGTCTTGGATCGAATGTCGGAGAAGTAGAAACCTGACGTGAATTCGCGATCGTTCAACCAGGTCATGAAACGCGCGGGCGGTGTCCACTTCGCTTGGCCTTCCGATCCAACGATCACCACATCGCCCCAGTGCGCGTGGTCGGTCGTCGAGTTGTCGTTTGGTCCACAGTCGGCGACGAACTTGAGTCGTACTCGTCGTCCACCAAAACTCGCCAGCGAAACGCGATGCGGCTCCCACTGAAATGCCTTCTGCGAATGCTCGAAGATCTGCGTGTACTTCGTCGGTTGGCTGGCCTCTGCCACGAGCACCTTGAACCAGACTCCGTCGCTGCGTTCGGGGCTCTTGGGCCCCATACCGGTGTACAGTTCCAAGTGGCCATCTTTTGGGACCAGTAGCTCGCGTTCCCAGAAAGTGTAGCCAACGCCGCCTTTGTACGGTGGGTGGACGCGGTACGCATTGTGCTTGTGCCCGGCCAAGTCCACTGCGCGGGAAAACCGCACGCTGGCTCCGCTCTCCGGGTCGATTTCCGCTTCCTCGCCGCCTCTAAGACACATTCCACAGGGCGGTTGGTCGGCGCGTACCAGTTGACCGTCGTTCGGTGCAATACCTACCCACATCCGCCGTGCGATTTCTTCAGGCTCCGCCGCGCGATGTTCGCCGCTGGCCGTTACAGCCACGAACAGATCCGGTCCTTTGCAGGGAACGCCGCGGAGTGTGAAGTCGAGCGTAGCGCTGCTCTCGTCGGTTGATGCAATTTCTATGACACCGCCAGATAACGTAAACTGCGCATTCTCGCCTGCGAACCGTTCCGCCAGATCCTCTCGAATGGGATCGCCGGCGCCTTCCAGCAAGTCGGCCTGCTGCTGGGCCAACCGAACCGCTGGCCCTAGCGGTCGGCCCAGCCAGCCAAGTTCGTTCTCCGTGCCTTTGCGGAATTCGTCCCAGATTCCCATCAGCTCGGCCCGCTCCTTCCGTGGTGCGAAGCTGTAGCAGATCGCCGAATCCGTGAACATGGCAGCAGCAAATACTAGACGATGAACACTGCACGGGACCTCGGGCTGAACTCGTGAGCCCGGCGTTGCTCCGGCCATGGTGAATTTGTGGTTGATGTAGTTGAACACGGGCTCGGTCGCGTTCTGATCCCAGAACCAATGGCGGTTCAGGCCGCCGGACCAGTCCTTGATCTCCCAATCGCTCAACGTGGGCCAGCCTTCGCTTTCGATACCGTTCAGTATCTGGAAGGCACGTTGGTTGCGCAGACTCATCCCGTCGGCCAGAATCAAGCGTTGCGGCCCCATATTCTCGCGAAGCTGACGGCAGAATTCGACGACGCCAATTCCGTACATATTCACGCCGTCGATCACGCCACCATCAGCCCTGCCGTCTGCGTCACAATCCACGCCGAACAGCCCGCCGCCGCCCGGTTCGTGGTGCAGCACATCGAACTCCAGCCCGTCAAACGCGTCCAACTCGCCGCCGGGCAGAAATCGCGCGGCAAGTTCCTCCGCATGGATGTCCGCGCATGTCTTGCCTTGCTCGTCTCGAGGACAGCAGGTCGAGTAGTTGTAGTACCACATCAGATTCGACTTGCGTCCCCAAGGGCCTTCGGTCACATGCGTCGCCGCATACGCTTGCCCTGCCGGAAACGCCATCGGTTCGGTCCCGTAACATCCTCGCCGTACACGGATCACCTTTCGCTGCTTGTCGACCGAAATCAGTTGTACCTGTTCGCTGCGGTGCCAATCCGGCCTGCCGTCCGCATCCAGCAGGCACAGGCCGATATCGTCGTTCGACCATTTGTATCGCCCGGTGTTCACCCGAAACAGATTCGGGTTGTCGACCGTGATCTCCGTCTCGCCCGGTTGCCCCGGCACGCCGTCCAGGATTTTCGTTCCGTTGTAGTACAGAAAATGACCTGCGAAGTACTTCTCGGTCTCGTACCGCGGGTCACGAGCATTGCCGTTGTAGTGCAGCAGGACGAGTTGCTCGGGATGGTCGTTCTTGAACCGCGTGAAGAACTCGATGTTGCGATTCGACCGGCCGGGTATCTCCTCGTCCAACGCCTTCCCTTCGATGCCCATCAATCGCGAGAACGACTGTTCCCAGCGGTCGTAGGAAACTCGCGGGTTTGATGCCGCGCCTTCGCATCCACGGAAGAAGAACACTCTGGGCCACGCGTCGCCCAGCGTCTTGAGCGATTCCAGATCCACCGCCGACGCTGCGGAACATGCCCAACAGCAGCTTCCGAGTGTGAAGAGGAGAACGAGAAGTCTTTCTGGTCGATGCATCCTGAACTCCTTGGTGTCGAGGGTGCTGTTCGCTGGCAACCGGCGGGGGAAGGTCGAAGTCCGAAAGGCGGGTCTCGTAACGGGCGATCCGTTCCATAATGTACCGTCTGCCGCCTGGAACGAGAAGTTCCCAACGGCCATGTTGCCGTGATATACTGGCGGGCCGACGGATACGCTCTGTCGCCAGTAGCGAACGCCACATGAACAAAGAGGGGCCTCTCATGCGACAAGTACTGATACTTCTGATCTGCTCTTGTGCGATCGTCGTCTACGCCGCAGGCGCTCTTGCGGCGGAGCGGCCGAATATCTTGCTGATTACTGCAGACGACCTGAACTGCGACAGCGTCGGTGTATTTGGCTCGAAGGTCAGAGGCACTACACCGAACATCGACCGCCTGGCGGCTGAAGGAATACGATTCGAGCATGCTCACGTGACCATTGCTGTGTGTCAGCCGTGCAGAAACGTCTGGATGACGGGACGGTATCCGCATCGCAGCGGCGGCGAGGGGTTCCACAACCTGCAGAAGCCAGACGTTCCGATCCTGCCTGCTCTGTTGCGGGATGCCGGGTACCTAGTCGGCCTGCTCGGCAAGGAACCGCACTCGACACCCTATGCCGCCTTTCGGTGGGACACGCCAAAGGTTCAACTTGGCAGTGGACGGAGCCCTCGACTGTACGCGCAACATGCAAAGGAGTTTTTTCAGCGGGCGCAACAAGATGGCAAACCGTTCTTTATGATGGCCAATTCGCATGATCCACATCGGCCGTTCTACGGCAACGACAAATACAAATACGAAAATCCAAACGGCCCGGAAACGCCCTCGAAAGTGTTCAAGCCGGAGGAGATCGTTGTGCCCGGATTTCTGCCTGACATTCCCGAGGTACGTTTGGAGATCTCCGAGTATTTCAGTTCGGTCCGCCGCTGCGACGACACGGTGGGCACTGTGCTGGCCGCCCTGGGCGAAGCGGGCGCGGCCGACGACACGATTGTGTTGTTCTTGTCCGATCACGGCATGGCGCTGCCCTATGCGAAGACCAACGTCTACTATCACAGTACGCGGACGCCATGGATTGTCCGGTGGCCGGGCAAGGTGAAACCGGGCTCGGTGGACGACCAGCATTTCATCTCCGGCATCGACATGATGCCGACATTGCTGGACGTGGCGGGCGTCGATCCTGCCGATGGAGTGGACGGTTGCTCCTTCAAGCCGCTGTTACTCGGCGAGCGGCAAGACGGTCGCGAAATGGTATTCACCCAATTCCACCAAACCGCCGGCCGAAACCGGTATCCAATGCGCGCCGTCGAGGACAGACGTTTTCGCTACATTTACAATCCCTGGTCTGACGGGAAACGTGTGTTCAGAAACGAATCCCAGTCAGGAAGATCGATGCGAGCAATGCGGGCGGCCGTTGAGCACGACCAGGACATTGCCGCTCGATGCAAACTCTTTCTGCTCCGAGTCCCCGAGGAATTCTACGACCTTCAAAACGATCCCGACGCCTTGAACAACCTGATTGATGATCCGAAGTGCAAGGCGGAAATCGAGCGACTTCGCGGAGCATTGGCGGAGTGGATGAAACGGACTGACGATCCGGCGTTCAGCGCGTTTGTGGAGAGAGACAATGTAGACATGCGTAGGCAGTTCATGGCCGAACAGGACATGAAGGCTCGCCCCAAAAAACAGAAGCCGAAAAGAAAGCAGCGGTCATCAACATGAACAGGTCAGCCGTACTGCTCGCCCTGGCTCTATTGTCCGCATGTGCGAACACCGGCTTTTCGGCCTCCGGCGGCCCTTACGTCACACACGTCAGCAATACACGGCCTGGGTACACTATGGTCGTAAGTGGCGGTGGCTACGATCCGGAGACGGTGCAGATAGTCGTGCACGTTCCTGGCACATTGGTGAGCCAGCGGGAAGACCTGCCGCAGATCGTGGCGCGGTTGATGGAGGACTACGACGGCCGGCTCGAACCGTTGCCAGATGCTCCGCCGGAATCTCAGACGCATACGCTGAAGCCGCTTCACGCTTCGCCGCAGAGCGTCTTTGCGAAGCTGCCGTCGCATCCGTACCCGCCGGGTTACGTGGCGATTGTCTGGTTGAGGGACGGCGATCGTTTGAGCAATCCCGTCGTCGTCAATCAGCCGAAATCCTGGTTCTTGCTAAAATCAACTTGCCGTCCGGGCGAATTGAATCGTTTTTGCGGCTGCAATCTCAGAGGCGATCGGTACGTGCCGCGTTTTGTCTATTTGCGCCCCACGGGTGGCGAGGCTGTCCAACTACCGGAAGAGCCAAGGCACAAGGAGGACGGCGTTTCGGAGAACTTCTGTGTTCAGTTTCGCCTTCCTCCGGATCTGGCGCCCGGCGATTACGAGACTTTCGTTCACAACAACTCGGGCAATCAGTACGGATTCACCACACCTTTGCCGTTGGAGGTTACGAACGAACCGGACTTTCCACAAACGTTGTACGTCGCCACCGAGCTCGTATCGCGTTGACGATACGCTTCAGACGCGTTCGCGCGTCGTGCTGCGCGGGGCTGGGCGTGACGCCACGACGGTGTTCTTTGGCGGTGCTCCGCATGAGAAGAAACGCTACCGCTGGTTCATCAGCGCTCGCGAGGTGGACCACACGGGCTTCGAGGATCTGACCATTCGCACATCGAGCCCGATGACGCTGGCGATCAGCTACTACAACGGCGGCAAACCCACCTACAACACGCATATCCTACGCTGTCGGATCGTTGATGGGTCGGTGAGCGTCAACTACAACGCCGATATGGAGGTTGGCCATTCCAGCTTCGAAGGACAGCCATTCCACGCGCACAACTTGAAACGAGCGTGGATTCACGACAACGAATTCACGATGGGGCGTCTTCGCGGCAATCCTGTCAGTTTTTGGGCCACAGAGAATTGCACAATCGAACACAATCGCGCGTACGGTTCGAACCGCGGCTTCGTCTGGCAGATCCACGGACGTTTCGGCCACTACCACAACCTGATCGACGCGAATGTAGTCGAGGCGGCTCGGTTGGGCGGCAACGCCGGCGAGACCTACTTGTTCGAAGGAGCCGGATTCCAGTGGTACGGGGAGCCTACGGAGATCCGGGCGAACGGATTCACGGCGGACAAGGCAGATTGGCAGTCTGACAAGTTGAAGGATTCATTCGCCGTGATCACCGCTGGACGAGGTCTGGGACAGTACGTGCGCATCGCTACCAACTCGGCAACCGAGGTAACCCTGGAGCGGCCGTGGTCGATTCTGCCATCCGGCGCAGTCCGTGTCTCCGTGCTGCGCGGCGTTGTGGAAAACGCCATCTGCAATAACCGGCACGTCGATTGTGACAATTCCATGATGTTCTACGGCTGCGGGATGCTGAACAACCGCATCTATCGTAACCGATCCGAGAACAGTCTGGGTGTGTCGATCTGGAGTCTAGGTGACGCCGGCAAGAACGTGTTGGTGCCGGACTATTTCAACATCTTCGATGGCAATGTCCTGGAAGACCAGGGCGGATTCTGGCTGACGCGTCGAGGCGATCTGAAACAGGATGTCGGCGTACGCACGCTGAACAATATCTTCCGCGACAACTTCATCGCGGACGTGCGACGCAAACGCGAGAACCAGTACGGCAACGTGTGGGAAGAGGTTCGGCACGGTTCGTATCGCCCTGTGCAATCCGCTTTCTGGATGGACATCGGCAGAAGCTACTCGCCCGACCGGACCCAGGGTCCGATCTGGATCGACACGTTGATCGAGCGCAACTACACTACTCGATGCGATTGGGGAATCGAATTGCGCAAGATCGCTGGCGGCACAGTCGTCCATGCGAACACGTTTTTCGACGTCCGGTTGCCAATCATTGATGATGGAACGGGCAACGCGATCATGGCAAACCGTATCGAACAGCCTGTCTACGAAAGCCCGGCGCCATGGGCGGAGTTGGATCGCCGGATAAACCCTAAGTAGGTTAGCGTCCCAAATGAACGTCGTTCTGATTGGAATGAAACACTGTGGCAAGAGCACGATCGGCAAAGCGTTCGCCGCGCGTCGGGGATGCCCGTTCTACGACGTCGATCCGATGATCGAAGCCTACCACGCGTGCGAGGCGGGAGAGAAGCTCTCGGTGCGTGAGATCTTCGAACGCTACGGCGAGACGCATCTCCACCGCATCGAGGGCCACGTGGTCTGCGAGCTGTACCTGAAGCTTGATCGCCCCGAGAGTCGATCCGTGGTGGCTTTGGGCGGGCGGACAGCCCTGAACGTGACCGTCTGTGGATTATTGCGAGCGATCGGTCCGGTGGTCTATCTTCGAGTGTCCCCCGATGCCATCTTCGACCGGATCGAACGGTCAGGGATTCCCCCATTCCTTGACGCGGGGGACCCTGCCGGCGATTTCGCAGCTCTCTACCAAAAGCGTCATCCGCAATATGAAGACCTCGCAGATTTGACAGTCGACATCGATGGTCTCGATCCCGAAGCGGCGGCGGCAGTGCTCCAAGCCAACATCGACGGACTTTCGCGTCCCCCGGAGTAGCCATTGGCGGCCCTGAGAAGGTTGCGAGACGGTCTGCTTCTGTGTAAACTAGTTGACCATCGGAAGGGACCATTGGATTTGCCTTCCTCGAAGTAACCCACCGTCCGTATTCCGAAGTCTTTTACCTTCCGCCTTCATCCCTAACACAAACTCCGGTAAGGCGTCATTGGACGCCTCGATCCGGTCCCACCTAACCGATTCTGTTGATGTTTGCCAATCGCTCAGCGCCATCCGGCTGTGCTATGCGAGAGGAACTCTGAACAAAAGGAGCAAACGGAATGAGCCAGGCAACCTTTGAGGCACAAGAGACACCGCTTCGGACTCAATGCTATTGCGACAAGGAGACTTGCAGCGGCGAAGTCGTAGTGATCGAGACGGAATGCACGAAAGAGGTCTACGCACGCTGTGCTCCCGTCCTCGGCCCAGAGTTGGGATTGGACTTCGAAGGGCAGGTCCGCCGATTCTACGGTTGTCTGCCACGGCTCCTGGAGCAGGGCGGTGCGGACATGTCGCACGTGGTTTGGGAACGAGCCTTCTTCGAGGATTTTGCGGACGATATGGACTCGTTTCGGCAGATCCAGAAAGAGATTTACGAAGGCGCCGGGGTGGCGGGAGGGGAGCTTCCGGCAACCACCTATCTCCAGCAGCCGCCGTGTCGTCCGGGCCAGAGAATCGAACACCAGATTCACGCGATCGTACCGAAGGACCCCGAATCCTACTCCGTCGAGACGTTCTACGACGAAGCGACCGACACCACCGCCAAAGTGGTGACGATCGACGGACGCCGCCATCTGTACATCACGGACATCAACGGAATATCGGACGATCCGGACAACCCAGGTACATTCCGCGAGCAGAGCGATCGCATGTTCGCCAATTGCGAGAGGTTGCTGGCCCAGCACGGCGCGAAATTCACGGACGTCTATCGCACTTGGTGTTACCTGGTCGATATCGATCGCGACTATGCAGAATTCAATCTATCGCGAAACGCGTTCTTCGAGGTAGAAGGCGTCACACTTCTGCCGGCCAGCACCGGCATCCAGGCCATCATGTGGCCGCTCAGGGCACTGCTCGGCATGGACCTGTACGCGTTGTTGGACACCGAAGGCGTGAACATCGAACGCATGTATACGCCGACGCTGAACGAGGCGGACGAATACGGATCAGCATTCTCGCGCGGCATGAAGCTGGATTTTCCCGACAAAGTGGTGCTGCACATCTCGGGTACGGCAAGCGTGGACGAGAAAGGGGCGACGGTCCACTTGGACGATCCTCTCAAACAGATCGAACGTATGTTGCTGAACGTCAAGGAATTGCTGGCCGCTCAGGGATCTTCATTCGAAGACGTGACACAGATCGCCACGTTCCTGAAACGTGCCGAGTACCTTGAAATGTACGAATCGATCCTGAAAGAGTGGGGCATTCGCCACGTGCCCAACACGCTTGTCGAAACGGGCGTCTGCCGTCCGGAACTGCTCTGCGAACTGGAGGCGATCGCCATTCTTCCCAAAGAGTCCTCCAACGGTAAACCCGTTGCGGCACCGCCGTTTGAGTGAAATAGCGAATGCCAAATGTCGGGACTGTCCCACGCGGCGCGTCGAGAGACTGAAAGGCGAGACAGTTTCGGTGT
>CAZURK010000080.1:0-52168 GCA_964623055.1 uncultured Pirellulaceae bacterium | reverse complement strand
GTTTGCACACCGTGTAGTTGCAGGTCCGGTAGTGGGTCTCGTAGACGGGCTTGCAGACCGTGTAGCAGATTTCCTTCTGCCGCGTCTCCCAAACCGGTTTGCAGACCGTGTAGTTGCAGGTCCGGTAATGGGTCTCGTAGACGGGCTTGCACACCGTGTACGTGACATCGCGGTAGCAGGTTTGCGGCACGTACTTGGTGCACGTGATCTGCCGGTCTTCGTAGACGGTGTCGTAGACCGTCTTATAGCACGTGTACTGCTGCTTCTCGTAGACGACCTTGCGGCACGTCTTCATCACGGTGTGGCACTGTTGCTTCGCCTCGCAGTAATCGGCCTTTTGGGCAACGCTACCGCATGCCTTGTAGCTTGAGGCCCCGCAATAGGCCGCAGAGGCTGTGCTGGCCGAGGCGGCAACAAGCAGCAGCGCCATCATTGCGCCTGAAATGATTCTCATTTGCGATCTCCTTGGTTGACTGGGTCAGCGTTTCAAGTGGGTCTGGTCTGACTAATCCATTCGCACGCAACGCAAACCGCTGTGAAGCCGGGTAAGGTATTACGGACTTTGCGGCCAGCAAAGGTGCGTCCTATGCGATATATAGATCGTCATTAACAACTTGCCGCAATAAGGATTTCGTTCTTGCCTTACCGCCAACAAAAACTGTTTCGGTTAAGTGAATGGTCACGCTTGACGGGGTCGTGCGGATTTTGTGTAAGGGTATGCGGTTATGTCTCCCCTAAATTGTCAAGAAGCGCCCTCGCTCTTCTGCATGTGCCGACTGCAATTGGCACGCGGTGGTAAATTGTGGCAAACGGCGAAAACAGTGAAGCTTTTCCGTTTCCATCATTTTTCGGTTTTGCGCGAGCATCCGAGGTTCGTTCTGCTTGGTGTCCGAAGGGGCATTGGCGGGAATGGCGGCGCGTCGCGATTTGTTTCGTGAGCCGACGCATAAACTTGGGCTCAGACGTACAGAATTCAGAATTGGCCGTTGAACCGCTCGGCGAAATTCCAGATTTTGTCGGCCAGTTTTGAATTCTGTACGTCTGAGCCCGACCCGCCGTGTCGCGCTGAACTCGATTTATGCGTCGGCTCTCGTTTTCTTCTTTGGGCATGCCCAGTAGTGCCTCAGGTCATTTGAAATTGTCAGTAGGATGGGCACGCCTCGCCGTCTGCTTGGGGTCGGGCAGGAATGCCCAACCTAAAAGAACACGAGACGCGAGGTGTTAGGTTGCTGCACAACAGTGAATGGCCGCAAAACCGCTGCAATTGGCTCCATGTCAAGGCGTCGCCACGGGGCTGAAAATCACTCCCCCAAGTGGTGCAGGACAGATCCGGGCGGCGGAATGGGAAACACTTGCTCAGCCCTAATACTCTATCGCCGCGAATTCTCATTGTCGCCGGCGCGGAGTTCCGATCTTGCGGTCTGGCATCTGTTCGATTGCGTTGAACGAGGGCACAGTGTCCTTGAAAGCAAGGGTTTTGCGCTTATAGTAGCTCAATGAGAGAACCTGAAGCCCTCAATTCTGCTCCGATTTTCACCGTGAGCAGTTAGAATCGTATTTGTCCGGAACCCCCTGAACCAACGTAACTAGTCAAGCGTACAGACCTTTGTGACGGTCTAATGCTGTCTTTCTAGCGAGACACGGCGCGGAGAATCTTCATGGACATGCCAGCTAAAGCGGGATCGACCGCTTCAACATCGGATTCGTCGGGTGGCGAGAAGACGGATGTCGTTATCGAAGCCATGAATCTGACCAAAACTTACCGCGATTTCTGGGGTCGCCAGAAGGTCCGGGCGCTGAAGGCACTGGATCTGGAGGTCCGTCGCGGCGAGGTGTTCGGATTGTTGGGGCCCAACGGCTCGGGCAAGACAACGACGATCAAATTGTTGTTGGGACTGCTGTTCCCGAGCAGCGGCCAAGCGTTGGTCTTCGGCAAGGAGGCCAGCGACGTATCTAAAAACGAGCGAATTGGATACCTGCCCGAAGAGTCATACTTGTACAAGTTCCTGAACGCCGAGGAGACCCTGGATTTCTACGGGCGGCTGTTCGACATGCCCACATCCGACCGTCGACGTCGCATCGAGGAGTTGATCGGAATGGTCGGCCTTGGTTGGGCCCGCCGGCGGCAGTTGAAGGAATACTCGAAGGGCATGACGCGCCGCATCGGACTGGCCCAGGCGCTGATCAATGATCCAGAGTTGATCCTGCTGGACGAGCCGACGACGGGGTTGGACCCCATCGGGACGCGCGAGATGAAGGACTTGATCATTCGCCTGCGGGACGAGGGCAAGACGGTTGTGATGTGTAGCCACTTGCTGGCAGACGTGCAGGACGTGTGCGATCGCATCGCCATCCTGTACCAGGGCGAATTGAAGGAACTGGGGCGTGTGGACCAACTGCTGACCGTGCAGGACGTCACACAATTCCAGGTCAAGGGCCTGAGCAGCGCAGCCGAAGACGAAATCCGAGCCGTGATCCAGAAGCACGGCGGTAGTCTGCTGTCGGTGGACAACCCAACCTCGACGCTGGAAGAGCTATTTTTGGACATTGTGCGAGATAGCGAGGCTCGTCCGGGACGACGAGCCCAAGAGAAGCAGTAACATTATGACGCTCGAAAGAGAAATACTTCCACTTCTTGACTGGCTGTTGCCCAGCGTCGATCGTATGGGCGCATTGCTCGGGTTTGCCTTGGTGATTGTGGGACTGATCGTGGTCTCGCTTTTCGTCGCCTATCTGAGAATGGCCGTGCTGCTGGGCCCGGGCGAAGGCTTCTATGCCATTGCCAAGGCGATCGCCAGGGCGGTTTCGGACGATTTTCCCAACACATCCTCGCGCCGCATTATGGCAATGGCCCGGCTGGCCGTTCAGGAATCGTGGCGTCGGCGCGTCTTGGTGGCTTTTGTCATTTTCGCCGTGCTTCTGCTTTTCGCGGGCTGGTTCATGGACCCCGAAAGCGACCATCCCGCCCGCCTGTACTTGAGTTTTGTCCTGACCGCCACCGAAATGTTGTTCATTATCCTGGCGGTGTTGCTGAGCACGTTCAGTTTGCCGAACGACATCAAGAACAAGACGATTCACACCGTCATCACCAAACCCGTACGAGCCGGCGAAATCGTGCTGGGACGAATCCTGGGCTTCAGCGTTATCGGCACGGTTCTGCTAGTGCTGATGTGCGCGTTTAGCTACGGGTTTGTGCGCCGCGGTCTGAGCCACCGGCATACAATCCTCGCGGAAGATGTCGAGAAGATTGCGGCCGAGGAAGACGGCTGGAAGGGCGAAACGATTATCCCTGATGATGCCCTCCGCCGCGAGACGCTGCACCGTCACGAATTCACCGTCGGCGCCAATGGCGTTGGGCAGACCGACACCAAGAAAGATCACCATCACGTCGTGCGGAGAGTTGGCGAAGGCGAAGACGCAACCTACAAGGTCGGACCGCCGCGGGGGGATTTGGTGGCCCGGGTGCCTCGCTATGGCAAGCTCCGGTTTATGGACCGGACGGGCCGAGAAGGCAAAGGGATCAGTGTAGGTAAAGAGTGGAAATATCGAAGATACATCGAAGGCGGGTCGCTGGCTGCTGCGGTTTGGACTTATGAAGGAATCAACGAGCGTCAGTTGCCGGACTCCTTGCCGCTGGAGATGACCATCAGTGTCTTCCGTACGTACAAAGGCGACATTGTCTCCGG
This sequence comes from uncultured Pirellulaceae bacterium, assembly GCA_964623055.1. Lineage (GTDB taxonomy): Bacteria > Planctomycetota > Planctomycetia > Pirellulales > Pirellulaceae > JADHUC01. Next base: position 48,482 of record CAZURK010000080.1, on the reverse strand, counting down.
AGTCCTCGGGGCGATTACGGTCAAGAATCCCAAGAACGGGCTCAGAAGCGAGGAGATCCAATTTACCGCCACCGAGTTCGTGACGTATTCGCACAACATCCCGCGGCAACTGAAAGTCGTCAGACCGGACGGAACCGTGGTTGATGGCGATCTGTTCAGGGATTTGGTGGACGAGGACGGTGCGGTCGAGATCTGGGTTCAATGCCTGGAGAGTTCCCAGTATTTCGGCATGGCCGGGCCCGATGTGTATGTGAGAGCCAAAGAGGGATTTTTCTTCTGGAATTTCATCAAAGCCCACATCAGCATCTGGCTGCAAATGATCATCGTCATCTGTTTTGGGGTGACGCTGAGCACGTTCCTCAGCGGGCCAGTGGCCATGTTCTCGACGCTCGTCGTGTACATCACGGGATTGTTCGGCGAGTTTATCATGAACGTGGCAACAGGCGAGCAAGTCGGAGGCGGTCCACTTGAATCCTTCGTTCGAATGCTCACACAGAAGAACGTCTCGATCGAGCTGGACATAAACCCGGTGATCGACTGGTTGATACCGGCAATTGACAGGGTGTTGATGTTCTTCATGTGGGTGGCGGCCAGCGTGCTGCCCGACTTCCGCTCGTTCAACACGTCGCGTTTTGTCTCCGACGGGTTCGCCATCAACGGTAGTCTTATGGCACAACAGTGCCTAACCGCAGCCGCCTTCGTCCTTGTGTCATCCGTTTTCGGTTACTTTTTCCTGAAATCACGGGAAGTTGCGGGATGAGCCAAAACATCTCTTTCTGGCGCAAAATCGGCTACGTCGTTGCGATCGCCTTGCTGCTGTTACCGCTGTTCTTCATCGGCCATCCGGCGTCGCGCGACAGAGACGGAAACGTCCGCGGGGGCGGAGTCTTGGCGCAACTGCGTCAGGAACACGGCTTGGCCCAGGCCGCCTTGGGAGAAATCGACCCGGCTAGCGAGTCGATGAAACTGGCGACCCTCGGTATGCGAGGTGTCGCGGCGAACCTGCTGTGGCAGAAGGCATTCGACTACAAGATGAAAGAGGAATGGGACAACTTCTCTGCCACGACGAATCAGATCACGAAACTCCAACCCAACTACATCATGATCTGGGAATTCCAGGCGCACAACTTGGCGTACAACGTCTCGACCGAGTTCGACGACTATCGACACAGATACCACTGGGTGAAGAAGGGGCTCAGCTTCCTGATCGAAGGGACTCACCACAACCGCGGAAACCCACGACTGCTGCACTACACCGGTTGGATCACGGGACAGAAAATCGGCCGGGCTGATGAGCGCGTACAGTTCCGTGAAATGTTCCGCGAAGATGACGATTTCCATGACGAATTGAATACAGAGGTCCTGGTCGATGACGCTGTCGGATACGATGGCCGACCGGACAGTTGGCTCGTCAGTCGTCTGTGGTACTTGCGGGCGGAACGTTCCGTGGACGAAGGCAATCCGTGGAGGGGCAAGAACGTTGAGCTGTACAACGACGATCCGCTCAGAGGCAAGAGTCCCCTGATCTTCCGAAATGATGCGCCCATGTCGTTGATCAACTATGCTTCGACCATCGAAGAGGAAGGGGTTCATGGGCAGACGGCTCAGTTTGCCTGGAGAGATGCGGGCAACGGATGGAGGGATTTCGGCACTAAGGAAATACCTACTTCATGGGGCCATCTTGTGCGCCTTGGCGAGTACGACAAGGTAGGAGAAGACATTGTCCGCATGCGCGAGGTGCTCGCCGAGATTGCGCCTGGCGTCCGAGAGCGGATCAGGAAGGAGAAGATCGCGGCGTTGACTCAGGATGAGCGGGACGCGCTGAAGGTACCGGAAGAGGATCTGACCGAGGACAACTACAGGCAGCACTACGAGGCCCAGAACAAAACGGCGGTAACTCACGCGGAGGTCGCCGAGAATGCGGACGAAGCCGTGCGCGATAGGGCCGTCAGGTTGGCCTCGCGACTGGCAGATCAGGAACTGCTGTCACGGCGAATTTCCAGCTACCGCAGCATCATCAACTACGACTACTGGAAGATCCGCTGCGAGGCCGAGCAGACCTTGACCGCGGTCAAAGCTCGGGAATGCATCTACGAAGCGAAGAAGTCTGAGGACAAGACTGAAGTGGAGAAGGCCTGCGAGTGGTACCAAGAGGCCTGGGGGTTGTGGCGAGAAGTATTCGACAAGTATCCCAGACTGAAGGACGACGTGGAATCTGAGGAGTTGGTCAAGTCGATCAAGAGATACCGGCGACTGCTAAGGGCTTTTAACCAAGATTTGCCGCAGGACTTCATTCTACGAGATTTGTTGGAGGACCATGACGACTTCGTCGACCTGTTCAGGCCCACCGCAGACCAGGGAGAGAAGGAGGCGGATTCTACAGAAGACGAGGACGAATCCGGCGACGCCAAAACCGGCGATGATCCGCCCGCCTCGGACACGACCTCCGAGCCGGCCCCCGACACCGATCCGAGCCCGGAATGACGGCATCTGCGTGAGCTTGGCCGGCGAGGAAACGAGGGTCGCACGTACCTCCCACGCTCCAACCACCGCGTCTCCAGTCGCTTGTACGGTGATATTCTTTGTGATGGCCGTGCTGCCTTGGCTTGCGCTTTGAGCTAAGATGGTCTCTTGATGATCGTCCGCGGCGCAGGTCTTCGCACGGACGATTCGAGTGCGACGTAACGTGAGACGGCATACCCGCATCGGATCGAGGTCGGAATGAACCGCTGGTTGATCGTAATCGTGCTTGTCGCTCTTGTGCTGGTCTGTGGCGTTACCTTCTGGTATCTCAGGGCCGGGGTGCCGGTTCAAACGGCGCAGGTCCGGCGAGGCGAGATTCAGGAATACGTGGACGAACGCGGCAAGACGCGTCTTTCGCATACCTACGAAGTCACGATGCCATTTGCTGGTCGGATCGAGAAGATCGACTTGTCCGAGGGCGATGCGGTGGAGGCTGGGCAAATCGTCGCGCAGGTTGTCAGCAGCGATCTGGCCAACGAAGTCGCTGAAGCGAAGGCTGTGGTCGATCGTATGCAGGCGGCCATCGACGAAAAAGAGGATCACTCGGTCGAACGGCGGACGCTCGAACAGGCCGCGGAAATCGTCAACTCGATGAAGGCGGCTGCGGACGCGGCAGACGCGCAGACAGAGGCCAGCAAGAAGCGAAAGGACTATGACGAGGCGTTCCTGGAGAGAACACGCGGGTTGTATCAGAAGAACGCCAGAACTGAGGAAGAGGTCCAACTGGCCGAAGTCGCGTCGGTGGAAAGCCGAATCAAATACCAGCAGAGCCTGTTTGTCTCGAAGTCAATGCATTCCATGCGGGCCGCCACGGACCTGCTGCCCAAGATCATCGAGGAGTACATTACGCACAAGGGCCTCGGTGGCGTCGTTCTCGGCAAACAGAAGGCGGAAGCCGAGGCTCGCCTGCAGCAGATACTCAAACGTGCCGAACGAGGCATTATGAAAAGCCCGATCGACGGCGTTGTGTTGGCGAAGACGATCGACGACGAGCAGTTTGTGCCGGCCGGCACCGTTCTGCTAAGAATCGGGCGCCTCTCCGACTTGGAGGTGGAAGCGGACGTTCTCAGCCGAGACGCCACTCGCATTCGCGAGCAAGCGGCTGTTAGCGTATACGGCCTTGCCACTGGATCAGACACGGATCACAGCGTTCGGGGCGCCCTGCATCGCGTCTATCCGCAGGCATTCACAAAAATCAGTTCGCTGGGCGTCGAACAGCAGCGAGTCAAGGTGATCGTGCGTCTTGCCGCTGCAGAACTCCAGCGACTGCGTGATATCGGCGTAGGAGCGGACTACCGAGTTCGAGTACGCGTTTTCACCGACCGTCGCACGGACACGCTGCTCGTGCCGCGATCGGCGCTGTTTCGTGGCAACGACGGCGGCTGGCAGGTATTCGCGGTGGCCGGCGGGACGGCTCGACTGCGAGACGTGACGATCGGGTTGATGAACGACCAGAACGTGGAAATTACCGACGGGCTCGAGCAAGACGATGTGGTCATACTTGCCCCGGAAAACGACCTGGTAGACGGCATCCGCGTCAAGGCGGCGACAGAATGAGCATTCCTCAAGTGGTCATCATTGGTCGACCAAACGTCGGCAAGTCCAGCGTGTTCAATTGGCTGGCGGGCCTACGTTTGGCAATCGTGGACGACGTGGCGGGCGTTACGCGCGACCGGATGACATACACCGTTGAGTACGACGATGGCCGATTTGACCTGGTGGACACCGGCGGGATCGGCATTAACGATGTGGACGATCTGACAACGGAAATCGAACAGCAGATCGCCATCGCCATGAGCGAAGCGGACGTGATTCTGTTTGTCGTCGACGTGCGCAGCGGTCTGGCTCCGCTGGACGAGGAAGTTGCCCGCCGGCTGCGCGGCATCGAAAAGCCGGTCATCTTCGTCGCCAACAAGACCGACGCCGACACGCTGGATCCACTGGCCGACGAGTTCTTTCGTTTGGGTGTGAAGGAGATCTTGCGCGTCAGTGCCCAGCAGAACCGCAACAAACGCGACCTGCTGGATGCGATTATTGCGCAGTTGCCGGCCATCGATGAAGACGAACAACGCGAGCCGGAAATGAAGGTCGCGATTGCCGGCAAACGCAACGTCGGCAAGAGCACGTTCATCAACACGCTTGTCCAGACCGAGCGGATGATCGTCAGCGAGGTTCCGGGCACGACGCGAGATAGCGTGGACGTGCGTTTCGAATTGGACGGCAAGACCTTTGTCGCCATCGACACACCCGGCGTGCGAAAGAGAAAAAGCGTCCGCAAGGACATCGAGTTCTACGGACTGCACCGCGCGCAACGCAGCATCCGCCGAGCTGACGTTGTGTTGTTGTTCTTCGATGCCGCTCAGCGCATCAGCCAGGTGGACAAGCAACTGTGCAAGTACATCGAAGACAACCTGAAACCGTGCGTCTTCGTCGTGAACAAGTGGGACTTGATGGCCGGCGAGTTGCCGACCGAGCGCTGGGCCGATTACTTGCGCGATACGTTCTCGACCATGTGGCATGTACCGATCGCCTTCATCACGGGACAGAGCGGCAAGAACGTCAAGAAGCTGCTGAATCATGCGCAAATGCTCTTCAAACAGTCCCGCGAACGAATCAGCACAGGCGAATTGAATCGCCTTATTCGGCGGGCGCTCGACCACCACCCGCCGCCTCTCTTCCGCAATCGGAGGCCCAAGATACTCTTCGCCACGCAGCATGCAATACAGCCTCCGACAATCGTCTTGAAATGCACCAATCCAAAGGCGTTTTCGCCGTCGTATCGGCGATACCTACTGGGCGTTCTGCGCGATCAACTCGAATTTGGCGAGGTGCCAATCAAGTTGCGGTTCGAGAAACGGTCCCGTGACGACGAGCGGCAAGAGTCGAATGCGTGAGAGACGGAAGACGTGAGCGAATCCACGGTACAGAAAGCATCGCCGCAAGCCGTGCTGTGTGCGCTGGCCGCAGGCGCTGCCTTAGTTTGCGTGATCGCTCCAGCCACGCTCGAAAGCGCCGACTCGGGCTTCGTTTACGGCATCGTGTTTGGCACCTTCGTCGGTTTCAACGTTGTGCCGACGATCTGGTCAGTGTTCGGGCCGGGGAGTTTGCCCCTGCGTGTCTCGATCTGTTTCTCGGTCGTGTTTATCTTCTTCTTCAACTTCGTGGTGGGTATTATCATCGTCGAAAGCAGCCCGGGATCATTCAAGGATTACCTGCAAGTGTTCGGTGTGTTACCCCTGTTATTCCTCGCCGCTCAGACGCCATTCGCCTTGATGAGAATGGTGACCGGGTGGCGATTTTGGATGACCCCATCGGGCCGAGATGAACAAACGCATCGGGGACGCCAGTTCGGTATCGCTCAGTTGCTGTTGGTCACAACCTTCATTGCGTTTGCGCTGGCAATGGCGCGTTGGTCGCTGTACGAAAAGGACAGCGTTCTACCCTGGGCTGCGATGCTGGTGCAGTTTGGGATCCTGCTGTTTTGGATTGCGGCAATCGGGCTCCCTTGCGTTTGGACGGTCTTCCGGGTTCACCATCTGTCGATCAGCGCTTCGATCACCGCAGTTCACGCCGGGCTGTTGACACTTGCGTTCATCGTCGTTGGGCTGATCCTGATTCGTGGTGGCGGAGCGGCGGAGATCATCCCGTTTGCCATCGGCCTCCACGGGTCTACGTTTGCCGTTTTGTGGTCCGGCCTGGCGCTGATTCGATACCTTGGCTACAGCCTGGGGCCTCGTCAAAACCGCAGCAACCGATTCCATCGGAATGGCTCAGCTCCGATCGAAGGCGGTGAACATGCGTAAGTTGCTTCCCTGAAACGACTTACGTCCCTACCGCTGCTTGTGACCTGAATGCAGCAGACGGCGAAGGTAGACTATCTTCCTTGTTTTACCTATGTTTCTCAATTAATATCGCATAATTGACTAGGTTTACGAAATGCAACACGCTGGCCACGCTCTCCAATCCGATACGGGATCGGGGCAAGTGTATCCGCGCGTGAAGACTCGGTTGATACAGTACACTGTGAACGCGCTTTCCAGGGGCTTTCCAGACGAGGTAATCAAATGGCTTTGCGAAAATACCGTATTTTCGTGTTGTTGTTGGGTGCTGTGTGCTTGAGTGCAACCAGCGCATTCGCTCAGCAAGGTAATGGCGTGGTCGTGGACGCGGACAACGTGTTGCGCACGCGCGTGTTCTATGACCCAACGGGCCAACTCATTCGACAGCGGCTGGCCGCAGCCCGAGCAGCGCTTGCTCCTGATCTGGCCCGCCCCAGCAAACTGCGGAAGATCTCGCTGACACGCTTGGAAGCCGCCATTGCTGCGCATTTGGCTACCGGGCAGGACATCACCGACGACATGCGATATCTGGCCGGCCTGACGCGGATTAGCAATGTGTTCTTCTATCCTGAAACGGGCGACATCGTTATCGCCGGCCCGGCGGAAGGCTACATGGCGAACATCGCCGGCCGAGTCGTGGGTATGCATACGGGCCGGGCCGTGTTGGAACTGCAAGACTTGGTCGCAGCATTGCGGGCGTTCCCGCCAACCGGCGAGAAGACTCAGGCGCTGGTCGTGTCGATTGATCCGACACAAGAAGGGCTGGCGAGAATGCAGCAATTCCTGCACGCGATCAGCAGACGGCAACTCACGCCACGCGACGCAGGACAGATCGCCGCCGGCCTGAAAGAGAACCTGGGGCTGCAAAACGTCCGTATCGAAGGCATCTCGCCCAAGACGCACTTCGCGCAGGTCATGGTCGAAGCTGACTATCGCATGAAGCTGATCGGCATCGGCCTGGAACAACCAGCCGTGAAGATCACCAGCTACGTGGCCCGAGCCAACCCGCGAGCCGTAGCTCGGAACGCACTCCAACGTTGGTACTTCACCCCCAACTACGATTGCGTGCGAGTTAGTGAAGATGAACTTGCGATGGAATTGGAGGGTGATGGCGTCAAGCTGATCGGCGAAGACCAACTGGTCCAGGCACACGGCGGCCGAGTCGTCACAGGGCAAGTGGACCGGGCCAGCCGGACGTTCGTGAACGAGTTCACCAAGAAGTATGGTCAACTGGCGGACAAGGAGCCCGTCTACGCTCAGCTTCGCAATTTGATCGACATGAGCATCGTCGCGGCCTTCATTCAACGCTACGATTACTACGGCCAAGCGGGCTGGACGATGGACACGCTTGGCAGCGAACAGCAATTGCCGATTGAAACGTATACCGAGCCGAAGCAAGTCGAGACAGCGGTGAAAGCCATCTGGAAAGGCAACACGCTGATGACACCCGTCGGTGGCGGCGTCAACATCCAGCCGCTGCTAGCCCTGGCCACGGACCAAATGAAGGTGGACGAGGAGGGCGAACTGAAGGAGCTTCGAGTACAGGCCGAGATCGAAAACCTCGCCAAAGACCAGTGGTGGTGGGACTAGCCACGCCAGACAAACGAATCGCAACTGAGAGAGTAGGGTGGGCCAAGTCTTCGTGGGCCCACCAGACAGATAGCCGGACAACAAGCCGGTGGGCCTGCGAAGACTTGGCCCACCCTACAAGAAGCTCGCAACACACGGACGTTTTGAAGGCAGACTTCAGCCAACGACGGCTACGTAGATCGTTACTTCGTTGTCCGCCACCGAGTGCTCGACGCCGTCAGTTCCATCCAGTGGATTGGACGCCAAGTGGACACCTAGCGTCTCGTCTTTAATGTACTCGGCATTCTCTTCCACCGCCGTCTGGATTTCATCGGACGATGTAACGATTCCAACTTGGATACGGTCCGTGAACTTGCAGTCGAGATCTTTCCGGCGATCTTGGATCAGGCGGACCAGGTCGCGAGCGTGCCCTTCGCGGATCAATTGGGGCGTCAACTCGGTAGACAGCACGACAACGCAACTCGGGACGTGCGCCGCGGCCCAGCCTTCCTTGGCCTGCAACCGGACTTGCACATCCTTCAAGTCCAACTCGACCGACTGGCCGTCGATGTACAAGACGATCTTGCCGTGTTCCGCCAACTCCCTCAGCAGAGTACCGCCGTCTGCATCGGCGAGAGCTTTCTTGACTTTCGGCATCAGTGGGCCCAGGCGGGGGCCAAGTCGCTTGAAGTTCGGCTGAATGTGATAGGTGATGTAGTGATCGGCCTCTTTCGTGTATTCGACCTGCTTGACGTTTAGTTCTTCACACAACAGAGCGTCGTGCTCTTCGAGCCAGCCCTGGTGCTTGTCGTCGGCCAGGATGACTTCCACCTTGGACAGCGCCTGACGCACCTTCAATTTGGCGTCCATGCGCGCGCTGCGGCCCAACGAGGCGACTTCGCGAAGCAACGTCATACGATCCGAAAGCGTAGCGTCGACGACCGCTTCGTCGCATTCCGGGAAATCGCAGAGGTGCACACTCTCCACCATCCGATCTCCGAAAACGCCCGCCAGGTTCTGCCAGAGCGATTCGGCCATGAATGGCGTGAACGGAGCAATCAACTTGCTCGCGCCGATCAAGCACTCGTACAGCGTCCAGTAGGCATCCCGCTTGTCGTCGGACTCGGTGTCGCTGCTCCAAAAGCGATCACGGCTTCGGCGGACGTACCAGTTGCTCAGACCCTCGACGAATTCGTTCAACCGCGTGCAGGCCGCGAAGTTGTCGTACGCGTCCATTCGCTCCGTCACCGCGGCCACCGTGCGGTTCAATTCGCCCAGGATCCAGCGGTCCAGTTCGCCTCGCTCGGATGGCGGCCGGAAATCCGCGGCACGGGTCAGGTCCGCGCTGGTCAACTGGCCGGTTTCGCCTTCGAGCAATTCGGCCGGGGCAAAGCCGTCGATATTGGCGTAGATCACAAAGAAGCTGTATACGTGCCACAGCCGTAGCAGGAATTCGGGAATGCTCTCCTTGATGGCCCTTTCGCTGTAGATGATCGAATTCCAGGGAGCCTGATTGGCGAAGAAGAACCACCGCAAGGCGTCGGCCCCGTGCACGTCGAAGATCTCCTGCGGGCTGCGATAGTTCCGCAATTGCTTGGACATCTTCCCGATTTTGTGGCTGATCTTGTCGCCACACTGTTCGCGTGCTTCGCTCTCCGAAAGAAACCGCTGTTTACCGTCGGGGCTTTCCCACCATTCGGCCAGCATCAATCCGAGGACGATGCAGTTTGCGTAGGGATGGGGAAACTCGTGTTGGCCGGCATCCGTGTTCTGAGACTCCTCGTCGCCGAAGAGCATCGTGCTGATCGCCAGCAGACTGTAAAACCAACCACGAGTTTGATCGAGCGCCTCGCTGATGAAATGCGCGGGGAATTGCTCCTCGAAGCGTTCGCGATTCTGCTTCGGGTAGCCCCACTGGGCGAAAGGCATCGACCCGGAGTCGTACCAGCAGTCGATCACTTCGGACACACGCTGCATTCGCCCGCTTTCGGCGAATGGCGATTGGTAAGTGACCGAGTCGATGTACGGCTTGTGGACCTTCAGATCTTCCGGCAGATCAGGTTTTGCCTGTTTGGCTTCTTCCCAGGCGTCCGTGCCTTTGATGCCCGGTTTGGCCAGCAATTCGTCATAGCTCGCGATGGCTTCCATGTTGCCGGTCTCGCTGCACACCCAGATTGGCAGCGGCGTGCCCCAGTAGCGTTCGCGCGAAAGGGCCCAATCTACGTTTGATTCCAGGAAATTGCCGAAACGGCCGTCGCGGATGTGTTCGGGCAGCCAGTTGATCTGCGCGTTGTTGGCCAGCATCCGGTCTTTGAATTTCGTTGTGCGGATGAACCAGCTTTCTCGCGGATACTGGATCAGGGGATCTTCGTCCGCTCGCCAGCAAAACGGATAGTCGTGCAGGTACTGTTCCTGATGGTACAGAACGCCGCGGTCGCGCATCTCGCGATTGATGTGCCAGTCGGCGTCTTTGACCCACTGTCCTTCATAGCCGGGCGCCTCAGCCGTGAACTTGCCGTCCGGCCCCACAGCACAGATCAGCGGCGGGCCATCGCCTTGGACAAACCGCCCTTGTTCCGCCAACAACACGTCGTAATCCACTTCGCCAAATGCCGGCGCCTGATGGACCACTCCGGTACCGCTGTCGATGGTGACGAAATCTGCCGCCACGACACGCCAAGCGATATGCTGGGCGCCGCCGTCGACCAATTCGCCGGTCGTGTCCCCGTCGTTTTTGTAGTAGCAGTCGAACGGAGGTACGTATCGCTTGCCAATCAGGTCCGCACCCGTGCAAGTCGATTCAACAGTCAGTTCCCGTTTCGCCTTGCCGGCGATCGTTTCGACCAGCGCAGAAGCTACGACCAACCGCTCCCCCGTCTCGGTATCGACGACAGTCGAATACTCCAGTTCGGGATGCACTGCGGCAAACTGATTGCTGGGCAGAGTCCAGGGCGTTGTCGTCCACACCAGCAGGGAAGTGTTCTCCTCATCTACCAGAGCACAGCGGACATAAACACTGGGATCGGCAACCTCCCGATAGCCCTGCCCGACTTCGCCTGCGGCCAGTGCGGTGCCTCCCTGAGCCCACCACCACACGATCTTGTGGCCACGGTACAGCAAGCCGCGATCGAACAGGTTCTTCAGCGACCACCAGACGCTCTCGACGTAGCTCTGGTGATACGTGACGTAAGCCTCGTCCAAGTGGATCCAGAATCCCAGCCGTTCGGTCAGCCCTTCCCACTCCTTCATGTACCGCCAGACGCTTTCCTGGCACTTGTGGATGAACGGTTCGACGCCGTATGCCTCGATTTCCTCCTTGGAGTGCATTCCCAAGTCTTTGCAGACTTCTACCTCGACCGGCAGACCGTGCGTGTCCCAGCCGCCCTTTCGCTCGCATAGATAGCCGCGCATGGTGCGGTAGCGGGGAAACAGATCCTTGATTGCCCGGGTCAGGCAGTGGCCTGGGTGCGGCAGTCCGTTGGCCGTAGGAGGGCCCTCGTAGAACACGAACTTGGGCGCGTCGGCTCGCCGTTCGAGGGACTTCTCGTAGATCCGCTGCTCTTTCCAGAAAGCAAGGATCTCTTCTTCCAGTCCAGGGAAACTGACCTTACTCGGAACCGGCTTAAACATCACTCGTCGTCCTCTTCCTCCTCGTCGTCCTCTTCGTCGAATTCCTCTTCCTCATCGTCCTCTTGCTCTTCCTCCTCCTCTTCTTCTTCTTCTTCTTCCTCTTCCTCTTCGCTTTCCGCTTCGTCGAAATCCTCGAGATCCTCTGCGAACTCAGCTTCGTCTATGTCTTCCTCGTCGAGATCCACCTCCTCGAATTCGTCCTCTTCGAAGTCGTCCTCTTCGAAGTTGTAGTCGTCGTCCAGCTCTTCCTCGAAATCGTCGTCGAAGTCATCGTCGAAGTCCTCGAAGTCGTCGAAGTCCTCGTCGTCGAAGTCATTCTCGAAATCCGACATTTCCGCCCGAACCAGCGTCGGCGCGGCGTGGAATCCAGATGCGATGCCTTCGTGTTCGGTCAACTCTGTGAACTCCAAATCGGCAGTCATTCCAACCTCCCGTAGCAAATCGGAGATTCCCTGCGGAGATTCCTCGCGAAGATCAAAACGAGACTTACTATCCGACAAGGCCGGTTTTGTCAACACGGACGATCACGCTCGCGACAGGAACTGCCCGTTACGCGTGTCGACTTTCACACGTTCGCCTTCTTTCAGGTACTCCGGAACCTGGACCACCAGCCCGGTTTCCAGCGTTGCGGGCTTGGTGCGAGCGGTGGCCGAGTCGCCTTTCACCGCGGGATCGCACTGCGTAACGCTCAACTCCACGGCCGTGGGCAACTGGATGCCAACGCACTGATCGTTGTAGATCAGCGCCAGCATGCCCTCCAGCGCTTCAGTGATGTATTGGATCTCTTCAGCTACGTCGTCCCGGCGAATCGAGTACTGATTGTAGTTCCCCTGGTCCAGCAGGTGCAGATCGTTGGCGTCCGTGTACATCATGCTTACCGGGCGTCGCACGAAATCGGCTTCATCCAACGATTCATTGCCCTTCAGCGAAATATCGGTTTTCTGCCGGCTCATCAAGTTTCGGCCACGGAACTTGTACAGCGTGGCGGCGCCGCGAGCCGATGGGGTCTGCACGCTGACCGACTCGATCATTACCGGAGCCCCATTGTAGTTTACGACCGCGCCACGTTTGATTTCTTTTGCCTGCATGTGAGAAGCCTTGCCCGATTTCGGTCTCTCCGTATTCTGGAAACGGTTTCAAGAACAGAGACCCCGATTCACGCGAAAGTTCGGAGTCCTAACACAATATGAATAAGTACAATACTACGCCCAGTTGTCTTCCGCCTCACCTCCGCCGGCCCAAGCCTCCAAAGCGGCCAGCGCCTTGTCGCGCTCCTCGCGGCTGGCGAAAACGGATTCCTCCATCTCCAGGCGGATCTCGTACCGTCCTTCGAACATGCAGTCGTCATTGCCACAGAAATGCGGTAATTCGGAAATCCAAACCACGCGATACAGCGGCACGTGTTTGTTGTCGATGATGCAGAAAACGGAAGACATGTTATCCTCTCCCAAGCTCGATGGATCGTTCCGTCGCCGCTTCCACCGCGCCGATCATCGCTGCCCGGAGCCCGTGATCCTCCAACGCTTGGATACCGGCAATCGTCGTCCCGCCCGGACTGGTGACGCGATCTCGCAGCACCGCGGGATGCTCGCCTGTGGACAACACCATCTGAGCCGCGCCCAAGACGGTTTGGGCAGCCAGTGTCGTGGCCGTTTGCCTGGGCAGTCCCATTCGCACGCCGCCGTCGGCCAGAGCTTCGATCACCGTGTAAACGAACGCGGGGCCTGACCCTGAAAGACCGGTGACGGCGTCCAGCAGACGTTCGTCGACCTGAAAGGCGACTCCCACCGCGCCCAGGAGTTTCCATACGGTTTCGCCGTCCTCGTCCGTGGCACCCGGCCCCAACGCATAACCAGCCGCCCCACGCCCGACCAGACACGGCGTATTGGGCATGACCCGAACGGCTCGGTCCGAGCCGAAACCGGACATCAGCCGATCCATGGATATCCCAGCGGCAATGGACACCAGCAGTTTGTCGGCCGTCAGAAGCCCGTTCGTCTCCTCTGCCACCGCAGCCACATTCTGGGGCTTCACGGCAAGGACCACGACATCCGCGGCGTCGATCACCTCGGCGTTCGAGCCAGCCAACCGGGCGCCGACGATCCCAACCGCGAACTCTTCCGTCGCAGCCTCGGACAGGTCGAACGCAACGATCCGGTTGGGTTCGATCAACCCGGCGGCCACAAACCCGCCGGCCAAAGCGCGCGCCATCTGGCCGGCACCGATGAATCCAATCGTCTGATCCAGCATCTCTCGCTCGATACCTATTGCTTTCGTTTGGCCATCTCGACAATCCGAAGATTACGGAACGAGATATCTGTTGTGGGATCGTGTCCCTGAATCATGATCCTCCCTGGGTCCGTTCGCAGCCCCTTGCGCGGGTTCTCGTGTGGCTCGCGTCTGTCGGTCCAGTCGCTCACCTGGTAGCCGTCAACCCACGCAGCCATGTGGGCCCCGCCGGCAATCAGGGTCATGTGAAACCACTTCAGGTCATCCGCCACCACACGCCGCGCCTCCTGGCGACGAAAAATGCCGCCAGTGCCATGATCCTTCGGCTGGGTCCGATCGTCGTTCTCAAAACCGTTATGAATCTGGCCTTCGTATCCCATCATTACGTCGCCGGGGATGCACCGGAAGAAGATTCCGGAGTTCAGATCGGGAGCATGGGTGATGCACTCCAACTGGAGGATAAAGTTCCCGTACTGCCCCTCGGTCTCCAACTGACCTCGACCGTCTTTGACGTTCATGAAACCCTCTTCGGTGACCGTGAACTTGCTGGCCATGTCCGGGTACTGCTTCCAGCCGGTCAGGTCCTTCCCGTTGAATATGCTGGTCATGTTCAACGGCTTCAGCTTGATGTTGCGGAACGCCACCTTGCCCTCGTTCAGTTGCAGGCCAATGTGACCGTAACGCAAGGGTGCCGGATCGTCGTACTCCAGGATTTGCTCGCCGTCCAGTTCGACCGTGACTTTGCCACCGTTCAGGGTCACTTCGAACGACTGCCACTCGGTGCTCTCGAAGTCGCCTTCCGCCTTCTTCCGTTTCACCAGACTGCCGGTCGGGAACGGATTGTCCGAGTCGGCGATGTTCAATTCATAACAGTCTTTCTCCACATCGGAGAGCTTCGGTGGCGTGTGCAGAAAAACGCCGCTGTTCGTACCCTTGTCGCTGCGGAAATCGAGTTTCAGGACATAATCGGAAAACTGCGTCGTCGTGCACAGCAAACCTAGCTCGCCGGAACTGACCACAATCGCACCGTCTTCGACTCGCCAGTCAGCGTCGCTGGTAGCCTTCCAGCCGAACAAGCTCTCGCCATCGAACAGCGAAATCTCGGTTCCCTCAAGCAGTTTCTCTTCGGCAGGCGGCGGACTCGGCAGGGCAGCGGTCCCCTGCGTTCCGGACGGCGAGCAGGCGGTCCCGATCCCCAAAATAACGGCAGCGATTCCCACAGCAGCGGTTGACAAGCGTCGGTTTTTGACAAACATCAATTTCTCCCCATGCGGCGAATCAGGACGCAGCGTAGGACGGATTGCCAATCCGTCCTACGAAAGGCTGCACGTTGCCAAGATCAGCGTAGCAAAACCCTACAACTTTACCAACAAAGCCGTCTTCACAACAGGGTCGGGCCACGATGAGGGAACATCCCTCGTACATCCGGGTGTTCTTGACGTTCGCCAGAAATAGTCTGATCCGTGACATGACGTTCCGGGCGAACTTCGTGCTGGAATGCGTATCGTCGGCCTCGTGGACGCTGATGAACGTGGGCTTCTACCTGATCATCTTTCACCACGCGTCTCACATCGGCCCCGAGTCCGGGTGGGGGAAGTACGAATTCTTCGTCTTCCTGGCCACCACTTGGTTCATCAATAGTCTCGTACAGGCATTCTTCATGCCCAATGCGAACGAGTTCAGCGAGCTGATCCGCACCGGCAATCTCGATTTCGCCCTTCTGAAACCGATCGACACGCAGTTTCTCATCTCGTTCCAGCGAGTCGAGTGGTCTTCGTTGATCAACATGGTGACGGGCGTGATTCTGCTGGCGATCAGCCTTTGGCAACTGACCACGCGACCAGGGAATCCGCTGGTGATCCACCCGATAGTGGTCTTGCTCTATCCTGCATATATCCTCTGCGGCGTGGCAGTACTTTACAGCCTGATGATCGCACTGGCCGCGACCAGCATTTGGCTAGGCCGTAACCAATCGCTGTACAACTTCTGGTTCTACATCACCAACTTTGCCCGGTACCCAATGGAAATCTACAACCGTCCGTGGGGTCGCCCCTTATTGGGCCTCTTCACATTTGTGATCCCAGTGTTGGTGGTGGTGAACGTGCCGGCGCGGCTGCTGGCTCGGCCGTTGGATCCGCGAGCATCGTGGGAATGGCCGCTGGCAGGGTTCGCAATCCTGGCGACGATCGGCAGCGTGCTAGCGTCCCGGTGGGTCTTCAATCGAGCCTTAGGCAGCTACCGTAGCGCGAGTAGTTGATGGAACACGCCACGAGACACAATCGTACTTGAGGCCGTAAATTGTACGATGCGCGCTCTTCGCGACCAGTCTTCGTTCTACTACTTCGCAAATTGTTGTTTTCTTGCGCGCATTTTGGCTGCGGCCGAGCAAAGCAAGGCTGCGTTGGTTAACCCCAAGCCCGGCGGGCTGGGCGTGGGCGCCTACGCGCGGCCCATTGGGCACGGCGGTTAAACGACGGCCCCATGCTGGCACCGTTGCCTACCTGTCCGTGAACAACAGGTCGAGTTTCAGGTCCGGCTTTTTCTGTACTTGCCACAGCCGCAGCGGCGCCATCATCAATGTGTCGCCGTTTGTGACGGCCTCGCAATGGCCGTTATGCCGCCGCCAGTTTGAAATGTCCGCATAGCTCGTTTAACCCGAAGCCGAGACAGAAGCTACCGCCGTGACCACAATTCCCAGCAGAAGGACGATCTTTGTATCTGCGCCCTCTTGGACGCCCATTCCACGGAGGGGATTGTATGTGCGGGGAAATGACGATGTCCGGACATTTGTGTATAATAGTCGAAACACCGTTCTGGCCCCTACCCAGTGGTCACGCTGCTTTCTGCATTCGTGGAGACTAGCTCGGACATGCAAGACAACCTCATCCACTACATCGCCGGTTCAGTTGCCCTGTCCTTTCTGTCCATTCAGCTTATGACACGATTCGCCGTCTGGCTACGCCTTGGAAGTCAAATGCGTTTGCTCAGGCAGATCGCCCCCCCACTTGAGCTGTTCTGGAGTGATCCTCTCGACGAAGGGAGGCGGAGGAAACTCCCCTGGTTGGGATGGCTTCACGATCGGGTGAGAGCATCGCATCTGGCGGGCGTCAGCGGCAATGGAGGAAGCGATGGCGACGATTTGGACGACCAAGGAGGAGACGCGGGCCGTTCCGCAACCTTCTTTGCGGCAGGGTACGATCGCGCCGAGATCCTGGATGAACTGCACGTGCGCACAGTATCCTACCCAGCGTTTCTTCGCCGACTGGGCTTCATGGCCCCTCTGGTCGGACTATTGATTACCGTCGCCGGTTTCGGCGTTCTGGCATTCGGCAAGTTTCCGGCGCAGGTCAGCAGCGTTCGTGACATCTTCTTGTTGCTTGTGCCTCTTATCGAAGGGATCGCTATTGGTGCGGTCCTGGCACTTGTCAATCAGTGGCTCCTTCATCGTGCCGAGAGGCAAGGCGTGCGGCTGCAGCAAGAGGCGCGCGAGTGGTTTGACGCAAGTGTTTGGGACCCGCTGTGTCTCGAGCAGCAGGAGGAATCCGAGCGGGATCGGGAGCAGCACCAACAGTTCGGCGAGGAGATCCGTAATTCGTTGGACAGGGCAGTACAGAGGCTCACCGAACAGCACACTGCGTCCGAGCAGGCTCGTGTACAGAGCGAGCAAGTCGGTGAGCAGATCCAGACATCGCTTGACGACGCCGTGCAGAGGCTCACAGAGGTTGTAACACATTTCTGCAAATCGGCGGAGGACATCGTCGCGCCCGAGCAGTTGCGACAAACCTATGACTCGCAGGTCGAGACGTTTACCCGGCTGGAGCAGTCGATTCGCGATCACGTTCTACCGGCGCACGCGCGTCTGGACCAAACGGTGGCGAGTTTGGACGCGACAGTTCAGCAAATCGGCACGCGCATGGAGAGCGCATCCAGTGAGCTTGATGTGGTCGCCGGGCGAACGAGCGCGCTTGCCGAAACGACAGAGCAGTCTCTTCAACAGTTGGGCACTACAATCTCTGTCCTTGCCGTGACCTTTCAGGAACATCTCGTGCCCACTGCGGAACAATGCCACACAGCCGTCGACTCCCTCGCCGGCTCAACGAATCAGATTGCCTCCACGGTCGAGTCTCTTGACACCGGTAGTGCCAACTTCTGCAAGCTGATCTCGGACCAGTCGCAAGCTGCTGCCGACGAGTTGGAGGTGGTACAACGCCTTCGAGAATCGGTAGCGAGGGATCTGCACAGTACGGGCAGGGTGTTTGACGAAACGGCTTCGGAGTTGCGCGCTTCAGCGACTGCCTTAACTGAGAGCGTGGAAAAGATCAGCGAGTCCGCCGATGAGGGAATTGACAGCATGAAGCAGGTTATGACGACGGTAATGAACATCACATCCGGTGTGAGTGGCGGCGTGGATCAGTTTTCTCAATCCGTGCAGCGGCTCGAGCAATCCGTGGGCCAACACACCGCTGTGGCGGAGCAACTGAGCAGCACCACACAGACAATAGCCGAAACGACAACTACGCTGTCAACAAGTTGCCAATCCTTCGCGGACGCGGCGACGGCACAAGCCGAGGTTAGCGAGGCGTTTGCTGAGCGCGTCGTGCCGGCTTTGAGAACGTTCGAAACGACGATTGGCACGCTTTCCACGTCAAGCGAGGGGCTATCGGCGGCTGTGGGCGATTGTGAGGAGTTCATCCGCTCGGTTGCCGACAGAGCTGCGACGGTGTTGCCCGCCGCGGAGGACGGGATCGTAGGCCTGCGAGATACTGTGGCTCAATTCCAGGTGCTGGTGGGTGACAATCTGACCCGGACGATCGGTGAGTATCAGAACACGACAAACGAATTGTCGAGTACCGCCGAGTCTATTCGTGAGATGGTTCAATCACTGGACGCTTCGAGCGCACAACTGGCCGGCGCCGCCGCCGGGCAGAGTGAAGCCACCGATGCACTGAGGGCGTCGATTCAGAACCAGCTCGTGACGGCCCACCAGACGATTGCCGAAGCTGCCGACGGTTTCTCGGAGGCCGGCAGGCAGCTAGCGCAACACACCGCCGGCTTGGGCGGTCAATTGGATGGAACGCTCCAGGACGTTTCGGAGGTCTTGGATAGACTCGCCGAATCGACAAACGGCCTGGAACCAGCCGTCACGGCTTTCTCACGGTGCATGGCTGGGTTTGCTCCATCATGCGACTCGTACCGGCAGAGTATGGACGGATTCGCCGATTCGACCAGCCAGTTCATCAATTTGGCAAACGAACTCGATGGGGGCTTCACGGTTCTACGAAACGTTGTCGCGGACCACCATCAGATTCGCGCCAACGTGGCGCGGGCCGTCGGCGCGATGGAAGAAATCGTCGACCGCTTCGAGAGCATTGGGGCCAGCTTGAATGAGTCCATCGAAGCCAATGTGACGCCAACCCAGCGCTCGCTTCGTGAGGCATCGGCGGCGATGGAGGGCGCGATACGCGAGTTTGCCCAACTCGCAGCACGGCTGGAGCCAGTGACGAACCGTCTGAGTTCATTGGACCAAACACTCGGCGGTCTTGAGGGGACTGTCGCCGCGATACACCAGTTGAGCGGCATGGAGCAGGACATGGAATCACTTACGGTAGCGTTGGGTCAAGTTGGACGAGTGGCGGATGCGCTACAAGATCTACCTGATCAAGTTCACGCCGCTCTCGAAAGGCTGGCGGAGCGGCGATCGTCCGGCAACGGTGGCGGCGGTTTCCTCGGTTTCTTCCGTCGTCCTAAGTAGCTGCACCGGCAGTATCGCATACACTCGGGCCACGACGGAACTGTTTTCGAGATGAACGGAGGAGGAACCATGCGACGCAGATTTGCTCCCGATGGACAGGACGACGAAACGGCAATCGGTTGGATGTCAAATGTGGACGGGCTCATATTTGCCCTGGTCCTGGTCGTGTCTGTCGTCATTTTTGCCAATTCGTCGTGGCTGCAGGCGCGTGCCGACAAGGAGGCTCTGGAGACCGACAAGGAGGCTCTGGAGACCGACAAGGAGACTCTGCAGACCGAGAAGGAGGCTCTGGAGGATCAGATCGCGAAGAATCGTCTCGTCCCTCTCAAGGAATATGACGACATCGAGAAGCAGAAGAGAGAACTAGCTGAACAGGTAGAAAAAGGGAAACTGGATATAGACCGGCTACAGAAAGATGTGGAAAGGCGTGACAAGGACATAAGTGATCTAGCACAGCAGAACGAGGAGTCCGAGGAACAGATCGATTCGCTACGAGAAAAGGAACAGCAATACAAATCCGATCTTGACCGCAAGGCTGCTGAGATCGATTCCTTGACTAAGAAGCGGGATTCCTTGGCCAAGGAACGGGATGACTGGAAGCAAAAAGCAGAAGACCTGGAAGAGTTCCACCGGACATATGTCGAAAAACGCCTAACGGTTCATAGAGAACTTGTAGGGCTAAACGGCAAGTTGCACAACGTGGCTGTGCTGTTTGACGTCTCTGGCAGCATGGCAGAGAAGATCGGCGAGCAAAGTCGCTGGGATGAGGCACGTTCGGTTGTCGAGACCTGGCTTGAGCATCTGGCCGTAAATCAGTGCGTGCTAATCCTCTTTGGCACAGACGTCCGCACAGTACCTTCTGACGGGACCCTCAGGCCCATCAAGACGGAGGAGGACCGAGACGAGTTGATAGCCGGACTGACAGGCGTCGTACCCTCGGGAAGGACGAATACCTTTGAAGCGATGGAACGCGCCTATAAGTATGACATCGACACCATCATCCTCTTCACTGACGGTGCCCCGAACAAGCCCTCGGGCGGCCAAGGCGGTTCTGATCCGGAGGAGGTAAAGCGGATTTACCGGCTTTGCGAACAGCAGGCGCAAAGGGAGATCCCTGTGAACACAGTCGGATTGGGAAACTACTTTGACGCCGAGTTGTCCGCCTTCTTGAGGAAACTGGCTGCGGATACGGGCGGAACTTACAGGGGACGTTGATCGACACTTGGTCGCCTTGTGAAACGGGTAGAGAAATGGCCGTGACGACCGACCTTAACGCAACTGTCTTCTTGCTTCGACGAACGGGGCACTTGGTCGTTCGATTCTCGGCCCCTACGCAAATGCGTACGTTTCTCTGGTGGGGCCAACCGGAGCAAACGGACCTGGTTCTCA
Source organism: uncultured Pirellulaceae bacterium (assembly GCA_964623055.1). Taxonomy (GTDB): domain Bacteria; phylum Planctomycetota; class Planctomycetia; order Pirellulales; family Pirellulaceae; genus JADHUC01. The sequence goes on along the minus strand of CAZURK010000080.1, from coordinate 27,551 downwards.
TGGCCGAAATACCGAAGGGAACGAGTTCCTTCGTAGCAGCCGGCCCGCCGTTGAGTTCGTCGCCCCATATCTTTGTTGTGACGGCAGGATCCAATGAGAAACCGCTGGTAAAGGCTGTGTTTGCGGAAGGCCCCGCTCTTTGCCCTAGAATCGCGGCCGGCAATCTCCCGACGATCACTTGGAATTGGGGCAACTGGAAGGAGGTTATCGTCCGCAAACTGAGCGCGAAGGACGACCGGTTGGTGCTCAAGAAGACGAGCGGGAGGTTCGCAGCAGCCGCGGGGCGCAACACGGCGCGCCCCGTATCAAGGTATGCCCACGAGTTGCTGTTCACGCCCACAGACCTAGGTGGCCTGCTTGGCCCGACGGAAAGTGTGCTTGTTCCCGCCCAGCATCCCCAGTTGCTCGCCACGCTCCGTCATATCCTGGCGCCGACGGGCGACGGCTCGCGCGAACGCTATCAGTTGATGGTGCACCTCAGCGTGCAGGGCTGTGACCGTCCACCGGCCGTGGAACTGGAATGCTTCTACTATCAGAGAAGCCAGCACGAAGAACGGAGGATTACCGAACAGATCGAATTGACATGGGATAACGACCAAGCCCAAGCAATACTGGCGGACCTGACGCATCAGGACACGGTGACAATTCGCGTAAGCCCGCGGGAGACGCCTCTGGCTTGCACTTACGCGGTCTATGGCGTAGACGATTCGCTTCCTCCCTACACGAAGCGCGAGGAGGTGGGCGAAGGCGCGAGCGAATGGACGTACACATTCCGTCCCCCGACGGTTCCAGTGTGCGACGAAACCACGCCTGAAACGGACGTGCAGGCGTCGCTGTCATACCACCCGGAGCAATACGATAAACTGATGGATTCTCCGCTGATCGGATTGGTCGACGACGATGAGTACATTCAACGCTTGTTGGAGTATCCGTCGTTGCTGCTGGACGACCTGATGGACCTCAGCCGGGAGATCGACAGATTCTGTCACGTTGCCAAGCTGCTAGCGCCAGAGACCGACGACCCCGTGGCCGTTTACGGGGCGATGCCAGAAGCGTTTCGCTTGCTGCTCACGACGCCGCACTTGCTGGAATTGACCCAGCGACGTGGGTTGCCGGATGTGGAACACGGCCTGTCATCGCTGGACATAGTCTTTCACGCCGACTCCGAGCAGTCTGGTGACCAGGGCCTAACGAAGACGATTTCGCGGCGCGGCGATGCCGAGATCGACTACGCAATGGAGGTCGTGTCTCTGAGAATGCCGCTGGCATGGCTAGAGGAGTATCGTTACGAGCGGGGCTGGATCTGCCCCGCGCTGGAGTTACTCGCTCGAGCGACCAGCATGGATCGGTTCCGACGGGAGCGAATCGAGGGCTTGCGTGACGAACTGATTCCGGCCCAGCAGTCGGAATTGCACTCCGCAACCGAGGAAGCAATCAGCCTGACGGAGACCGCCCTTGACAAGAGTGCATTGCCGTCGGATGTAAGGAAGGCGGACGAGGCGCGACGCAAGCTTGGCGGCCTGCTGGTGGATCATCTGGAGAAACTGCTGGAGTGTCGCCCCGACACGGACCGTTGGGCGCCGCTAAGAGAGGTGCTAGAGGATGCCGACGCGGAAAAGTTGGCCAAAGTTATTCAAAAGCTCCAGGCTTTGAGGAGCCAGGATTGCGGGGACGTGCAGTTCGAACCAGTTCGAACAAGTGTCCAGGAACCTACCTGTTGCCTGAAACTCGATGCGTTTTGGCTGGGTGCCGAAGAGCGACAGACGGCTGCAGCCCAAGAATCGCTCCGCAATTCACTGACGTGGTGCCTCCAGCTCATTCGGACCGGCGGTATTCCCCCCTGGCCGATCAATGCATCCGAGAGTGGTTCTGATGTCGTGGACCAATTGGCTTCGGAGTGGGAGAGCTTTCTGGAACAGGTGCGCCACTGCTCACCCGCCGCCATCCGCTACGTGTCAGAGCCGCAGACGGACCAACTCGATACCAGGATGAACGTTGTCCGCAACGAGCTTCGATCGCTTCCAGGGCATTTGGAGGGGCGCGAGCTTGGTCTTTCGATGTTAGATTCTCTCATGGGGGGACTTTCGCCATTGGCGGCGATTGTATTTCCGGACGAGGTCCGCGCGACCGCGCTCACCGAGGTTGGCCAGTGGTTGAATCGTCTGCGAAGTGCGGCCGGGCGCCGGGAGGCCGCGGAACACGTAGATAGATTACATGCCGTCTTCGACCAAACTCCCGCCAACTGGCCCGAAGCGGAGTTGGCGCCATTGTCGGAGATTCAGCGTCTGGTCGACGACGAATCGATTTGGGAGCGGGCACTGCAAGACGCGGAGTCCGAGACACTTGTCAGCTTCGGACTCGATCGTTTTCGCGAATCTGTCCCGGAGAACCTGGACGACATCGCAGGTGCCCTCCATACGCACGTCTCGAAGGTAGTGCAGGCTGGCGCGGAAGAGCGTGCCGTGCTGGTCGAGCAGATTTCGCAGTTGCAGCGGATTGCGGAGGAAAACCGCGTCGCGATTCCGGAATCGAACGACGCGCCGGACCTGTCCGATACGTTGGATCCACCTGCACGGCTATACGTGGACCAATTCAGACTGCTAATCGAAGCGATCCATTCGACGCAGACGCACCTGCGAAGCTTACGCACTGCGCTCGAGACGACGCGGTCTGCCGTTCTGGATGCCGCAGAAGAGCGTGTCGAGAGACTTTGCGAACGGTGCCGACAAGATGGTCCGGAAGAAGGGAACGTTGCGGGGGAGTACTTCCACAAGGCGATCGACGACGCCGACTACACCGCACTGGGACGCGCCTTCACCAACCTCGTACGGCTGGAGTCGATCCTTGAGAAGCGAAGCAACCTGTTGTACGTCGACCACGACGACCGTGTGCGGTTGGCGACGCTCGTTGGCTTTCCCGAGTCGGAGACGTCTCTGTGGAACGATGACGATCGGAGAGTCATCGCAAAACTTCGCTGCCTGTGTGAGGTGACCAACTCGATCCATGACGCGCTGATGGACTCCCAACGGCTTGGAGATGCCGAATCGGTCCTTGATGAACTGACAGACGGCCCGGATGCGCTGACCGAGGAACGCGTCCTCTCGATTCGCAACGAGATCTGCGACGAACTCGTACACAAGTTCCGGATCTTACGCGACGAAAATCCAGAATTGAAAGGAGAGATTCCCGTAGTCGAGAATCACGAGGACTTGGAGGAAGGCTTGCGTTGGTGGCGCTCTTGGAACGGCGACCAAGAGCGCGCCCAGTAGCCATATGACGTCTGCGGCGTTTTGTTTCGAGGTGGTTGGGATATCCTGCGATGGCCGAAAAGAAGCTGGTACTCTGGGGAGCGACGCAAGTCGGTAAGACGACGTTGCTGGCTTCCGGTCTTTTGTCGGGCACAAATCGGTTGCCCGGAATCGATTGGGAAGCGTCCATCGAAAGCGTCGAGGGGGTAGTCCGGGAACGATGGCGGCGTCTGAAAAGAAACATGCCCATTCTCGCAACAGAGCGAATGGAGGACGTGACACTCTTCTTCGACAACGGCGGCCACCTTGTGATTCGAGACATACAGGGAGGGCTGACGGGGCAAACGGATAAGCTGCACGTCCAGGAATTGTTGAAAGAAGCCGACGGCATCCTCGTGGTCATGGAATGGATGGGGGCAAATCTCGAAGAGCAAATGAATGCAGTCGAAATAGCCGCCACCATTTTTTCGAATCGCCTTATAGGGCTGGCATTCACCAAGTGTGAACGCGAGTTGCGGGCGAACGATCCGCGCTGGAATGCTGAGCCGGGATGGTGGAACAACGAGAGAACCTACGGTGAATTCAGCGGAGTACTTGAGCGGTTCGGCGGCGCCGTTTGGCCAACTTCGGCATTCGGATTCGACAAGAACGGACGTCCCGCGTGTGTGTTGGGTGAATTCGGTCAACTCTTGCCCTACGGCGTCAGGCCACGAGCCGTGAATGAGCCATTCGAGTGGTTTTTCCGGGAGATGGGCCTGTGCTGATCGAACTTGCCCCGACTGCCATCTTCGGAAAGGCCACCGCGGTCGACGACTACAGCGTCCTGTGGCAGTCGACAGAGGCAATATCGACTCGCGTTGTTGATTGTGCAGGAGTTTGGCTGCACGTGTTACTTTCGACCGCCAACTCGACGGTTGTGGCGGTTCAGTTTCTCGACCGTGAGTGTTGGATGCTTCGGGCGCAGCCGGAAAGCAGCCTTGACGCTGCCGGCAGGCCGCGGGGGTTCGTCGCGTTGGGCCGGTTGAAAGAAGAAACGGCTCTCCAATACCTGCCCGGCGGCCTGGTCGCCATGGGCCGTTTGCGTCTGGAGCGTTCGCCACCGCCGCCTGACCATATCGAGGCGGACTTCGTCGAATCGTCACCCCTCGACGACAGTACGGCGACCGTCGTCTTGTCCGTAGTCCTTGAAGAATCGCCAGCGAGAGTCGGCAAGCTGGGCGAAGCGGTTGCGGTTTTGTCTATTCTGCCTCCGACGACGTTCCAATGGATCGTGCTTCTACCCACGGACTGCAAAGCCAAGCTGCCTCAAGGTCGCGGCCTTGTGATCAGCGAGGATCACCCGCAGCAGTGCCCGGACACAATAAAGCACATTGTCGAATCGTATGGAGCCGAACGACTACTGAGACTTCCGCTGGACCAGCTTCTCCGCCTTGACGCTGATCCCACCGATCGTCGAGAAATGATCGAAGCCGCATTGAGCGGCGACCTGTCGCCAGCCTTCGCCCAACGCGCTTCGCCTCAAATGCTCCAATGGCTGGCGCGGACGCCCGCCGGCCGCCACGCAGCAATTGAGCATTTTCCAGGGGACGCGTTGGACGAATGGCTACGGTCGCCCGATGCGCGTGTAGAGGATCTCGCCCTGGTTTCTTCTCGACTGGGGCGTAGGCATAGGTCGGCTGTGCGGACGCTGCTGCGCGGGCGGACGGACGCGGTCGCGCAGTACGGCGAACTCTATCCAGACGACGTTGAAGGGGTCGCGGAGATGTTGCCCGAGTCCGCTGCGCGCACATTGCAGCGAGTCAGGCAGGCTGTGCAGGCCAACGTCGACGTGGTTCCCCAAATCCAACAGGCGGAAGTCGTTGAGCTGTTTCGCACTTTGGAGGGAAGTCCGCTGCTGCAGAGCTTGCCGCTGGCCGTGCTGGCGACAGCAGCCGGCGCCGAACTGCCGGGCTCCGAACGACTCTTCGAACAGGCCATTGAGCGCCGCGGCATGCCATCCGACGTTTTGGACGCTTTGCTCCAGGGAGACCCGTTGCCCGAACTGCCCCAGCAGGCTCCACCTCTGAAGCCTTCCAAGGAATGGCTGCAAGGCGTGCCGGCACAGTCGTGGCTTGGCAATGCCGACGTGTTTCTGGCGTCGCCGTCTTGGAAGGACTGGTGGTACAAGGTGATCGAAGTGCTGGTGAGCGAGGATCGTCTCCACACGTCAGCAGTTGCAGAGAAGGGCATTGAATGTCGGGATCCTGTCTTATTGCGACTCGGTTGCGCTCCCTCGGTCTTGCGACAATTGGTCGACCCGGAAGCTGATCTCGTTGCAATCCCTTGGCAGCAAACGGAGCATGTGTCGAACGTTGCCGATCTTCTGGATCGGCTCGTGGCCGACGGAACGTTTTTCGACAGGATGAAGCCCCCTTTGACGGACGAGTCTTTGTGTTGGCTGGAAGAGAAGATCGAGGGTAAGCCAGTGTTGCGAGCAATCCAACGAATTCGACTGATGCTGAAGAACGGAGAGCCCGTACACATTGACTGGCTGAGATGGATAGCCCGGCTATTGCCGCGATACCGCGTACTTAGCCAAGTTAGTGCCTGGGCAAGCGAACCCTTTGGGCGGGAGCGTCAGGACGCGATTGAGTGTTTGCTGCGACAGAAGTGTCTTACTCCGAAAGAATCGCATTGGCTGCGGGCGCTGACGCTTACCTGCGGAGCGTTGCCGTCTGCACCGACATGGTCTGCAGGTGACATGCTTGAATTGTTGCCAATTATGGATCCTGTCCGGGACGTGCTCAGAGAGGTTCTGGAGCGTCCTTGTAGAGGGCCCAGTGAAGACCTACTCTTGACGCGTCTCGTTGACGTATTGCAGCGATACAGAGTCGTTACACGGGTCTGCCCATCGGACGACGCCAGGCGACTTCGTCCAGATTGGATCCGGGCTATAGGAAAACTGCCTGGATGGGAGGGATTCGTCGAACGAGAAGGCCGCCCGCAGTTGGCGGAGGTCAAGAGACTGTGCCAACAATTGCTGGAAGGCAAAGAGAAGTTGCCCGAAGGAATTCGCGGGCCGGTCTCAGAATTGGCTGAGGCGGACGATGATGAATCAAACAGAAATACTTCAGTTGGCTAGCTTGTTCCGGGGCGCAAGTGCGGGGATCGTTGCCGATCTGCGCGATCAGCGGACCCCGCAATTGTGTCGCATCTTCATGCGCGCCTGGGCTGTCGACGGTGTGGTCCACAGCTACTGCCCGGTGGAATCCGGCGGGTTGGCCGCCATGCTCCAGTTGCACGCCCCGGGAGATGTCCCTGTCATTCTGCTCGTGCGCGACGAGGAGACGGCGAAGTTGGAGGAGTCTATTGGACAGGAAGTCCTGGAACAATGTGCGGATAAGAACGGCTTCGCTGTTGTACGCCACGGAGCCGATGGCCGCTTAGTCTGTCGCAGCTTGGTTGTCAACGAGGAACTGACCGACTACCGGGCGACGACGACCGTTCGCCTGCAGGGTAAGAGCGATTGCGTGAAGTCGTCCAAGCTCCCCTTCGAAATCACCGCGCAGTTGCCGAGAAACGATGAGTTCCGTAGATTCCAGGTCCAGGGCGAGAATGACGTTGATGTCATGCCGAGCCCCACGTGGTTCAGCATCCAGTCGGAAGCCGATACCGTGCGACTGAACGTGTCGATTCGCCCCAACGAATCTGGTGACGATGCATGGGAGATTACGTCGGCGACGGACGCCGTTGAGGTTCGGCGTGTCGCAGTTCCACCGAGACCCAGGCAGATTGATCGGCTGATCCTTGTCTTTGATCGGACGTGCCCTGGCCGAGATGCATGGTCGGACGCTCGCCGTGTGTACACACGGCCTCGGATAGTCCGCCATGCCTCGGGTGGGGAATTCGACGATGTTGGCGACGGCCCGGAGGAAAGCCCTCGGCCTCTTGAGGATTTGAACGAGGCGGTGCGAGCCGGCCTGGACAAAGCCTTTGCTGAACTGGAGAAGCCGATCGACATCGAGTTGTACTGGTTTGCGGACACACCCGGAGGGGGAGTGGAGGCTCCGGAGGGGATCGCGATGCCACAATGGTCCACGGGCCAGTTGGATCGAATCGTCAAGAGCAATCGTTTAGGCGAGGCACTACAGGGATTGACTTACGTTCCGGGCCTCGACTTGTGGGATTCCTTGGATGACGCACTGGAGAATATCGTCGAATCCGTGTCGAAGGGCAGATCGAGCGTCGCTCCAGTGCTGATCGTCGGCAACTCGCCGCCCAACCTTCCTTCGAATCCTCGTAGTGCCCTGTGCGAAATACTTGACCTTGCCGATCTTGGACTCCGTACGACGGTTCGACGCAGGACACTCGGCTTCGAGAAATCGGTCGCACGGTTCGAGGAGGTTGGGATGCCGGTGGCGTACTTATTCCTTACAGGGCATCGTTTTCAACAAGAGGAAGAAAACGACTTCAACTTGTTTCAGAGTGTGCAGGCAAGAGTACGCACGGCGCTGGACTCCTACGTGGATGTGATCGCGTGCGATGCGGATAGAGCGGGTATCTGTGACGGGGTTCCGCATGCATTGGCATGCTTGTCCAATAGTTTGAGCTGGGTCAGATTCGTCGAGGGGCTTCCAGATGGGCAATAGAGCAACACTGGCTTCGCAGTGGCATGAGATCGTCAACAAGGACGGCTTGGACGCAGCCTTGGTGAGAATTCGAGGTGAGGCAGCAACCGCGTCGCAGGAGCAACTGAGCGAGGTGACCGCGGCGCTGCGCTATTTGGGAGAATGGAGATTGTCTGAGGATCCTGATATTCAACGTTCGCTGGTGTCACACTTGCATCGACAGGAGAATCCCGAGCTACAGGCAACGACCGATGGATTGGAGCAGTCCGAGAAGAGCCTTGTCGAATTGCGCGACTCCGAACGGACTGAACAGCAGGCCCAAGAAGTGCTACGGGAATTGCTGTCCCAACGCGATGAACTGGCCCAGATACGCGACAAGCTGCTCAAAACAAGGAATGAACTCCGCGAGCAACTGAAGACGATGGACAGGGAAGGCCCTCGCCCTCAGAACGGCCACGAGGAACGCGATCGCACCGATGACGCCGACCCCGATTCCACCGTTGGCTTTCGTCCGGAGGGCCCCGATGTAGAATAGGGCGACTCGCTCCTCGTATTGCTTACACGTGTTTGGACATCCGTCCGCTTTGACCTGTGCATTTCCCATGACAGATATCTACGCCAATTGGATCAGCTCCGTACGTGAAACGCATCGCCCACGTCTTGTGGCGAGGCTCCAGGAGACGCAACACGAAGTTGATCGTCTGAAGAACCGGCTGGGGCAGTTTCGCAAGAAGCCGGAGGAACTCCGACAGGATATCCAGACACTCGAGCGCGAGGTCGCGGATTTGGAGCGGGAAATCGAGCAGTTGAACGGGCAAGTCCGCGACCGAACGCAGGTACGGAAACGTCGGCTGGCCGAGGAGCTGAAGGCGAAGTTGGATGACTGCCGGCGGCTCTTGGACATGCATGAGCGGGATCGGCACATGGAGTTGCTACGGGATGCCCAAGCGTTTCTGCGAGAGAATGGAGGCGCTGAGGTGGCGGACCTCTCGGCTCTCTCCCCCCGGGAAGTCAAGAGAACACTCAGTCGGTACGCTGCCGATCGCGAACGAGTGCGCGAGTACCTGCGGAGCCGTCTGGCCGATACAAATCAACAAGTCGCTGCTGCTGGGGGCATGCTCGAGGAGCTTGCGTCCCTCGAACAGCAGGAAGACTCGCTGAATGACGAGATTAAGGCCTTAAGAGAGAGCATTTTGGTGGAACACGAGGTCGAACCTCCTGCGTTGGACTCTTTGAAGAATCTACGTGACGATCCAGAGTTCCTCTACTTCTGTACGGAGCGATCGGCGGATGCCAGCCGAGAACACGAGTGGATGGTACCCGGTGATCCGTTCGCCGAACTCCGAAACCATTCCCAAAGCAAGAGGGGCTGACGATGACCGATTCCGCGTTTGAGCAGAAGAGTTGGCAGACGATGCGTGCTGAGTTCGATCTATTGTCGAAGGCAACTCCTACTGAGATTGAGGAATTTGTCCAACTTTGCGAGCGGGCCAGCGTGTTGCGTGGGCGAATGCACGAAGCGTCCAACGAAAGCGGCGGCCACGCGAAGCCGTCAGGGCCGGGATTGACGAGGAAAGCGGAAGCCGTCGATCAGTACCTGGTTGTCGACCTGCAGATTCCAGAAGAGATGCCGGAAGATCTCGTTGCCATTGCCGCGAAGTACGATGGTAAAGTCGTCACCGAGGTCAGACGGAACGGGTTCGCGAGCGAATTGGATGCATACACCACTTCCGTTAGGGAGCGTCAAACGCAACTGGACGGCGCAAAGGAACGGGTGGAAGAGGCGACGAAGTACCGGGATTTGCTGTCGAGTTTTAGAGACTTTCTCGATGCATTGAGCCCGGATATTGATGACCACGCTGTGGAGGAAGTCAAATGAGTTATGAACTGGACGGAGTTTACTATAGTTCTCATGCAGCGCGCGAGCGGGCTCGCAAGAAACGGGATAAGCAGCGGGCAGAGAATCGCAAAAACGCATTGCAGCAAGAAGTCAATCGGCAACGCCGAGCCGTTAGAGAGAACGAGAGTGCGCTGCGGCAAGCGCGAGGCGATTACCAACAACAACTCCGACTGAACGAACAGATCTCGGGCCGCGTGGAGGATCTGCGTCGATCTCAGAACCGCCTACGCGCCGACCAGCGCGCAATGCGAAAAGACATGGACCGCAATTTCGCGGAAGTGCGCCAGCAAATCGACGCAACGCAGGAGGACTTGGCCACGCTGGAACGCGAGCACGAACAGCACGTGCGCGAGGTGGAGCAGCAGTTTGCGGAGATGGAACGCGAATTGCAGGAGGGACTCGATGAAGCAGAAGCACGGCGCCAGGAGACCGAGCGCATATTGCGTGAGGAAGTGCGGCAGGTCGACGAGAAGGTTGAGGCCGATCGAAGGGAACGTCTGGCGCGGGCAAAGAGCGAATTGGATCGCGCCGATGCCTTGGTTCGAATGGTGGAGGAGGACATCGTGAGCCACGAGTCGCGGGCCGCGGCACTCGACCTTGAAAGCGATCTGGTGGGGATCCGGGAAGGACTGGCGACGGCGCGCCGATTGCACCAGCAGGGGGACGCGCCCACGGCGCTTGCAGCGGCGGAGTCGGCGTACGCGTCCGCCCGTCAACTCCGCTGGAAACACCACCGCAACGACGCAAAACTGCACCAAGCCAAGGCCGGTGTCAAGGAGAAGCTTGCGTACTTTCGCAAACAGATGGGAGATGAGCGTATTGGCAAGTACTTTGACACCGAATGTAAGCTGGCGGACGAGAAGATGCGCCAACTCGAGGAAGAACTGCCGGACGCCTATCAGCGGTATGCTGCGCTGGAAGTGGAAGGCCGCGAGCACGGCAAGGTGTTGGAGAAACTCGAAAGGGAAGTTCAACTAATGACGGAACACGCGCCGGACATTGACCAGCAATTCGAGCAACGCGAGCAACGCGTCGGCCAGCTACTGCGGGCTCTGTCGGATGTGTGCGGACCGATGACAGAGAAGCCGATTCCCACGTTCAAGAACGAAAACGACCCGAAATCCACGCGGATCGTGCGGTGTTCCTACGCGGCGTCGGGAAAGCTTGACCTTCACGTGCCCTTGGACGAAACCGAGCCGTTTCAGGTGGAAGGTTTCGACCATGATTCGAATCGTGACTGTAAAGAGGTTTTCGAACGTGTCGCAACTCGGCTTCAGGGGGAAGCCCAGATAATGCGTACGGTTTCTGACGAGACAGTCCGTGCACAGCCGCGTCTGCGAGAGCAGCGTAGACAAGGTGGATGGGAAGGGATGGGCGATCGGTTACGTGACGTCTGAAAAGGAGAGCGATGACTACGAATACCGCAGATCAACCCGATGCCACGACAGCGGGACACTCGAACGCATCGTTGCGCCGTCTCCGCGAGATGGTATCGGGCGAAGGAGGAGGCGTTTACTGCGTGGTGGGGCAGGAGGGGCCGTTTCACGCTGGTGTCCTTCGTCGGCCGGCGACGACCTTGCTGGAAGCCATACTTTCCGTGACCGCGGACCGGGTGTATGAACGGGTTGTGGTCTTCACGGGAATCGGCGAGCAGTTGCCCAGCGAGCTGAGCGTGGCGGTCAACATGCGAGTAGGCCGTGAAGCCTGCGGTTGGTACCTGCGCGGCAGTACGGAGACATCGTCTTCTTCGGGATCGATCTACGAGGACGCAATCGGGAGAGTCTTGGCGATGCCCAGAACCGCGTGATACTCGTGCGCAACGAAAATGGGCCGTGGGTGGCCGACATGGAGAAGTTCATCGAGCAGTTGGAGCGGGTATGCGGCAAACGCTGGGACAAGGAAAAGCAGGTTTACGAACCTACGGGGGAAGAACCGCCGCGGTCGCTCATATTGATTGACGAGTCATGGTTGCGTCCCTTTCGCGCCGAACTGCACCAAGGCGGGGAGATCTCCGAACGCGACCGGTTCAATCTGCGGTGCCAATTGAGCGGCATCCCTGATTTGGTCAGGGACACCGCGGTGGACGTCGTGCTGGCGGTAAACTCAACGATCGCAGCGGCGGCGCTGCGCGAAGGACGCCTGCTGCACGATGAGGTTGAGGCCTTTGTGCGGTCGCAGTATGGGGGCGAGGTCCCTGAGCAAACGATTCGCAACAACCCTCTGATGCGGCGCTATCCGGCCATCGGCTGGAAGGACGTAGATGAGATCCGTATGCGCCGCGTAGATCCACAAGCTCCACACGGCCAATTCCTGCGAGGAAGTCGTGCAGATGAGTCCTTGTACGACGCGCTGCGGCGTGTTCCGGCAACTGCTCCACCGAGCCCCATGAACGAGCTTGAAGGCATGATCGGTTTGCAGGCCGCCAAAGATCAAGTTCGCAACCTGATCAACCACGTCCGCGCCAACGCGGATCGTCAGAGGCTCGGGCTTGAGAGTTCACCGCTGAATCCCAACACCGTGTTCTGCGGCAACCCTGGGACCGGGAAGACGCACGTGGCCAAGATTCTGGCGCGCGCCTTTCTCGAACTGAAGATGATACAGCACCAAGAGTTGGTAGAAGCAACAGCGGCGGACCTATTGGGGCAGTACGTGGGTGAGAGCCGCCAGAAGACGCGAGAGTTGTGCGAGAGATCCATAGGGCATGTTGTCTTCATCGACGAGGCCTATGACTTGATGCCTCGTCACGGCAACGAATACGGTAACGAGAGCATTGCCGAACTCTTGAAGTGGATGCTTGAGCGAAATGACGAAGTGATCTTCATTCTGGCGGGCTATGCCGAACCGATGCGAGAGCTTCTGAAGTCCAATCCGGGTTTCCCCCGTCGCATCGGTTTCGAGATTACGTTTGAGGACTACGATGACAACGAATTGCTAGCTATTTCCCATCACATGGCCGAACGCAGCCATGACCGTATTCAAGAGGGGTGCGATCGAGTCATTCTCAAGCGGCTAGGGGACTACCGGGAAGAGTGTCGGCAGCATGACGAAGTGTTTCAGAATGCTGGCGAAGCGGAAAGGCTGCTTCAGGGGGCAAGGCTCCGGCGATCAGAACGGCTGTATTCAAAACCGGGCAGCCGCCCGACGGCCGACGAGTTACAGCTCTTGGTCCCGGAGGATTTTACCCAATCGCAGTTTGGCGTCGCATTTACGTAGCGGACGACGAGGGGGCTATGGAGATACGTCTGGGCCACGACCTTGCCAGCCTTCGGCCCACTCTGCACAATGGACCAGGGTGGCGGATCAACGTGTGGACTCAGGGATGCCTCCATCCGTGCACCGACCAATGCCTTAACCCTCATTTCCTTGACCCTCGGGGCGGGCGGCGTTTCGCGGTGCGGGATGTCGTCCAAGCCCTACGCCGGGCCGTGGATTGTGCCGCGTCCCCAGTTGAGGGAATTACGGTCTTGGGAGGCGAACCTTTCGATCAGGCCGGGGCTACGGCAGAGATGCTCTGTGGGCCACGCCAGGAGGGGTTGACCAGCGTGGTCTACACCGGCTACGTGTACGAGCGTCTGCTGCATGCTGACCAACCAGACGTGCGCCGGTTGCTGGATGAGACTGATGTCTTGGTCGACGGTCCCTACCTGCCGCACCTCTATGATGATACGCTGGCATGGCGAGGGTCGTCCAACCAGCGTTTGCTGTGCCTGTCGGACCGCTACACGCTTGACGACCTTGCCGACGCGTTTAGCCGGCAGAAGAAGGGATTCTCGATTCAGATTGGTCCGGGAACTATTTCACTGAGCGGCGTCCAGACCCGCGATGCCGCCTTGGTTGGGGAAGAAATCGTCGACAACTTGGGCGAATCAGCGAATAATGGAACATAATTCGATGCCTTCAGCGGGACTAGCGTGGCCAGAACGACGGTTCTCACCGGCTACGCTTTGCTTACAGGGGAATTCAGGATGAGTACAGCGAATGGAGGGAACAACACTCCGGAACCTGCCGACGAGGGGTCTCCAACAGGCGACGGTGTGTTCGAAACCTTGATTATCGGCCCGCCGGGATCTGGCAAGACCTGGCTTCTCAGTGCATTGGAGGTCGATGCTGTCTTTTCCGGCGATCAAATGGGGTCAGCGCAATATGAGATATTTGCGGAAAACGCCAAGATGTTGGCGTTAGGCGGGAAGGCTCGGCAAGCGGTGCGTACCGGGAGCCTGCAGGTTGCTCCATCGAACGAGGTGACGCATTATACTTTCTTGTTGAGGGAGAAAAGAACGACCAGCCGCGCTAAAGGAGCGTTTGGCTGGCGTGGTACTTCGACGGAGCAGTCGATCAGCGAGTACAACTTCACGCTGGTTGACGGCCCTGGAGAGAGCATTTTCAGCGATCACTCGCTCAATCCCGATCACGACCAAGCGGACCAGGACAAGTTCCGCGCGGAGTTGGTGGAATGTGGACGCCGAAGCCAAGGCTTGATCCTCTGCGTCGACGCATCTGACGTGCAGAAGGCGGCCGTGTTCTTCGAAAAACTCCGCGACATCTTGGGAGAAATTGGCCGCGAGTATCCCTTTCGGCGGGTCGCGATTTGCCTGACCAAGGCAGACCTGCATTTCATGCGACACGGGCATAGCGCCGAGGCACAGCTCAGGCAAACGAGCCCCTGGCCTCAGGCGCGGGAATTGATGACAGACTTCGCACTCAGGTCTCTCAAGCAATACCTAGGCACACCCGGGACGACGATTGCCTGCGGCTGGGCGTCCGTCTACGGGTTCGTCCTGCACGATGGCTCCGCGAACTACGACAAGGGTGAAGACCGGTTGCTGGTGTATGACGAGAGGAACCCGGGGACGATCAATCTGTGGCGCCCGTTCCGGCTGCTCGATCCATTTGTCTTCGTCGCTACAGGTCATCTCTGCAATCTTGAGATGCTGACGGACGAATTCCTCAACGGGCCGGTACCAGCTCCCAGGGCGGGAGGGGGGCCGGCGCCAGACACGATGCCCCATAAACCTAAACGAATCCCGAAATGAGCAACGAATGTCTTTCTGCCGCGCCCGCCTCCGTCTCGTGGTGGCAGGGCATGTACGGGAAACTCGTGGAACAGGCTCGGGGGAACGTCGTTCCGAATGCGGGATACCGTATCACAGGTCACTCGTCCGGCTTGCCGCCCGAGATCCTGAAGTGGTACCACACGAGTGAAATCGGCATTGGTATCAATGATCAAGAGAGTTGGGACGGCTATCCATGGAGTGGGAGCGGTGGAGCGATTACGGTTATCCCGGTGCGGCTTTTCAAGCGATGGTACGTCGTTGTCAGTCGCGTGCTGGGCCGCCGCGAGCAGATCGATCTTAAGAACAGCCGATTCTTCACGCAAGCACACTTCGTAGCGGTCGAGGCAGATCGTACGGAAGATATGGTCCTTTTCGATCTTCCAAAGCAACTGAATCCGGAACCGATGACCGAAGTGAATCTTGGGATGGAGTGTGTAGACGTGAGTCCAGGCCGGAACGTACGTCTAGACCGCGGTTGGTTCGGCGAAATTCGCCGATTCCTGGAGGCTTTGGTCAGCGGTTTGCCTGTGGCATACCAAGATTGGTACCTTCGGCCTGAACGGTTTTACGAACGGGCGTTGATCTGCCTTGCCTGCTTGCCCACGGCAATCAGGTGGCGGGTACCGTTTGGCGTTGGAGTGATAAACATCAGGGAGCCCCTGGCGCTCGGGCATGGAATGCACGCGGGCAAAGGGATTCGTCACGTTGCGCGGGAATGGAAAGGCCGGGAGGAGGAAGACCTGTCGATTGGCCGGGCTTACGCCGAATGGCTCAAAAAGCATGTAGAACACATGCCTACAGTGCGAGCGCTGTATGCAAAGATGGACGAGCTCTTTCCGGACTACGCCAGTAGGGACGCGATACATCCCGATGACACATGGCAGGAGGCGATGACGCATCTCGCCGAAGTGCGAAAGCTCACATCGTTCAAACGCTGGTTGTCCGAACCGTCTGCGACGACACCCGATTTACAGTTCCGCTATCTGACGCCAAGGTTCTTTGAATTAGCCGAGGAGTTTCTCCAAGACCCCAAGGCATCGCAGCAGAAGAAGACTGCCATACTCAAACAACTAGCCGAAGGCGAGTGGCGCGAGGGCTTTCATGAGTACGTGTGCCATTGTCCGGCGGACTCGCTGCTTGGGCCGATAGGCATGTTGCTTGGACACATTCGGCCGCCGTCGCCTGAACCTATCGAGCGGATTCTCGACTTCGAGCTGCCCGATGCTCTGCACGAGCAAGCTGGGAATACACTCGTCGAGGCTCTGCAGAAATCGCCGAACCACAGGCTGGAGGGTTGGCTGCCAATCATCTCTGCTGCCAAGAGCTACAAAGCGCCACGGTGGCTGCGTCGCTGGCGCGATGACCACATCGACCAAGTTCTCTGGAAGGCATACGAAATACATGAGCAACGGCCGGATGCCGCCATACTGAAAGACTGGGACCATGCTCCGCCTGCATATTCCGCGGTGAGGGCGATTCTGAGAGATGAACTACCTCGCTCGGGCGAGCTCGATGAACTCATCAGCCGTATCACCTATCCGCCGTGTAAAGGGGCTATCAAGTTCGCCGACGAGATTGTTGGCCGATCACCCGGGGTCGCCATCCTCATAGATGCACGCATCAGACAGGTCGGTTCGAGTACAGGAGTGGCTGGCGAGTTTGAAGTTCCCAAGCTGGTGAACTATTCGGAAAAAACTCGGAGCAAATTCGCCGCCGGACTCCTTGACGCTGCATTCCGCTACGCTTGGAACGATGACATACTCCGCATTTTGCTCATGCTATGGGATGATCTGCCGGAAGGCCACAATGTCCATTCGGGGGAGGTGGCTGACCGTATCGGCTGGGACTTGGCCTATGTTCTCCTCGGCCGCAGAGCGGGAGGACTGCCCTCTGCCACGAAACGGAAGGTTGCTATTGAATGCCTTCCCGGAGCGATGACGCTTTCCCGCCGCGTTGTGGAACGCGCGACGGAGTGGTGCCGGAAGCACGGAGGATCGAAACAGGCAGCGGAGATCACGCGCGCTCTGGGCGAGTGGCTTGCCACCGGTGGACACGTGTCCGTGGAAGACCCCGTCTTGAAGTACGTTGGGGCGCTTGTCAGAGGTGATGTTTCGATGATTCCATCGCTCGACGTCGCCAGTGCCAGCTTCGTGGCACAACTGTTGAGCAGTTCAGGATTAGCGTGGAGCCAACCGGATATAAATCCGGTTGATCGAGCTGACGTAGGGCGTTGGCGGGCGTATCTGGCGGCGCGTCGCAGCGGGCCTCGGTATTCCCAGCGAGTTTTCTCGGACGAGGTGGTGCTGACGGTTCTCAAGGCGATTAACGAAAACCACGACGAACGGCGGTTTTGGCACAAGCGGGTCACCAAGCTGGGAATGCAGGATCGGAAGTGGTGGCGTCTGTTCTGCTCGCCAAGTAGACCAACTCGTTTGCACGAGGAAGAGATTGCCGTTGTTGCCCGGCTTGGTGCCGCGGACCTTGTGCGGCTTGCTTTGAACGGGTCTCCCTTTCCTCGGTGCTTGCTCGGTAGGATAGATTACTATTCGTTGCGTGCGGCAGACGCGGATGCTCAAGGCGTAGAGCGGCTGTTTGCTGTCGCTCGTGACTCCCGGCACGTCCATCTTGCCGATCACCTACTTCGTTTCCTCGTCCGAGATATCTGCCTAGAAGAGTATGAAGCGAAGAGGGAATTGAGAACGACACTCTCTTCACGAACATCCCGCTTCCGACGCACAGTGTTGCCGAGCCATCCGCTGGCGAGGTTAGCCTTTGAGCTTTACGCGTTCATTGCGGAGTTGGGCGATGAAGCCATGGCTCGAGCCTTGATCGAGGGAGACAGGGATGACGACGAGTTCTACTCAACGTGCAACCCTCCCAAGAGTCACAAGCGGGATCACACCTGAATGAAGTAGCCATCTAGCGTGCTCGCCCCAGTTCAGCCGTCCGGTGGCAGGGCTCTGGCAGTGCTCGAAGCAGAAGTTCAGCGACCAGTCTGCCTCGTCAGCGTACCGTCTTTCGCCGGTGAGCTCGGCCAGCGCGTACATGATCTGGTAGAGGTTTTGGCAATGTGGGGGATTGCCACCAGCGATCATCCGGTCGTGAGGCCGGAAGCCTCAGTGTTCGCGACTGATGCTTGCCACCTCACGCAAAACGTCGCCTTCGAACAGACGCATCGTCTTGCGGTCAAGAGCCTCAGCCAACAGCGGCGACTTTCCTTGCCATAGACGTCCCGTCCATAGCCAATCATCGTATCGGCATAAGCCCGGATCGTCGCAGGAGCCCGCCTAACCTGTTGCCCGTCCACGGGGAAATCGGTTAGAAAACAGGCTAATACCTTGACAAACGGGGGGACGGCACGTAGCGTCGATAGTTGGATCGCAGGTCAAGATTCTCTTCAGTTGAGCCATGCTTCTCCATGAGCGCCGCGCCGACCTCTGACAACATCACCGCCACGATTCAAGGCGAGAATCGGGGTCAGATGGCTGTGGGCAAGCACATTGTGCAGGTTCACGCCGACGCCGGCGCCATTGTCAATGTCGCGAAGCAGGGGGGGCCAGATCCAACTCCCTGCCCGACTCCCGTTATCAAGCTGGCGAGTCGAGGCCCGACTCTGGTCGGGCGCCAGGAAGTTGTCGACCAGGCGAAATCGACGCTGACCGATTGGAGCCACTGCCAACTGTACGGCGAGCCGGAAATTGGCAAGACCAGCATCCTTAAGCACTTCTGTTACCTGTTCGAGGACGACCAGTCCGTATTCACGGACGGAATCGTCTACGTTCGCCGCAGGAAGACACACAACGTCGACGACGTACTACAGTTGATCTTCGACGCGTTTTATCAGCCGTCGGAGCCCCCGTTCCGTCCCAACGCATCTCAGTTCAGCCAGTTCATGCAGGAAAAGCGTGCTTTGATCGTCGTCGACGACGCCGACCTCGAGCGCGATGACATCCAAGACCTCGTCGACGCCGCTCCCAAATGCGCATTCCTGCTAACCGCCCAGCAACGTAACCTGTGGTCAGGCGGAGAAGCGATCGAGATCGAAGGGTTGCCGCCCGACGCCGCCGTTTCTGTGGTCGAATCAGGTCTGAAACGCGAACTCGCGGACGAGGAGCGAGAGGCCGCACAAGAGCTTTGCGAATTGCTCGAAGGACGACCGCTGCGGTTGCTGGAAGAAGCTGACAAGTTACGCAAGAGCAATCAGTCGATTGTCGACTACGTCGCTACCATCCGTCCGGCACCGCCCTCGGACGAGCAAGGACAGCCTTCCCAGCAACCTCTGCCTGCCGCACCGTCTCGTGCACCCGCAGAGCTGACCGCCGCCGAAAAGGAAATCGCCACGGTGGCTGCCAGCTTGAATGGAGAACTGATTTCGTCGCAGCACCTGTTGGCCGTCGCAAAGTTGCTGAAGGCGACCGCGGACGCGAGCCCCGACCAGGACGAGGCACTGGCGGATCTACAGGCGGCAGGTCACATCTTCTCAGGATCGGGATTCCGCGTAAAACGCAAGTTGCTGGAGGAAATCAAGTCCGACGATCCAGAAGCTATCTCGAACTGCCGCCAGCAATTGATCGAGTACTTCACGAATTGGGCCGACGAGCATCGCGACGACGAGGAACAATTGCTGGCCGACGCCGAGCCGATGCTGGAGATTCTCAACTGGGCGGTTCAATCCGAGCGTTGGCAGGCAGCCATGAATCTGGCATCGATTCTTGAACAGCCGCTAATGCTCAGCAAACGTTGGGGGTCGTGGAAAGTCGTCTTGGAAGCAATCCTGCAAGCCTCGCAAGGGCTCGGAGATCGCCGTCGGGAAGCGTGGGCATTGCATCAGCTCGGTACGTTGCGCTTCGCGCGGATGGAACGCCGCAATCACGAAGCGGCGGACCTCCTGGATCGAGCACGCGTGATACGCGAGGAGCTCGACGACCCCATTGGCGTCGCAATCAGCGGACACAACATGCGCTTGGCCCGGCCGTGGCTGTTGCGAACGACGTTGCTGCTGTTGGCGATGCTTGCGTTGATGGTACTCGCGAGCGGCATTACCTACTGCCTGATGCGCCGCATCGACTATAAGATCACGCTGGCTCCTATGTCAGCCGGGACGTCCCGCACGTCTCAAATCACGCTCACGGAATCGGCGCCGGAGCGGATAACGCTCAGGATTGAGTCTCTGTCGGAGCTGATCACACCCCGCTACTCGGTCGTCAGCATTGACAAAGGCAAGAGGACCAGTAGCGTGTTCACGTACGAGGCCGCGCAACCCTTGGAACCATTGGGCGAAGCGGTAACCTGCAAACTGAGAGTTAGTCAAATAATACCACAACGGCAATTTCTCGTGTCCCGCGACTTCGAGTTTGACGTCAACCTCATCGCGCCTACCGTCCCCAGAGGCCCCGGAGTCGCTTCAATCTCATTCAGCGATCCGGATGCTCCCGACGAACCGTTGACCGAAGCTCCAGGCGGCAAAATGGTTGTCTGCAAGATCCAATTCGACGGACCGGTGGGCGACGATCAGAAACAGGCGATTGAACGCCGTCTTGCATCGCATGTTGTGCCATCATACGTCGCCGAGATTAGTAGCCATCGAAAGTGGCTCGACGACGACT
Organism: uncultured Pirellulaceae bacterium; assembly: GCA_964623055.1. GTDB lineage: Bacteria > Planctomycetota > Planctomycetia > Pirellulales > Pirellulaceae > JADHUC01. The sequence continues at coordinate 7,136 of CAZURK010000080.1, read as the reverse complement.
GGATCCTGGAGGTCGAAATCGAGACGCGGCCCGTCGGCGACCCTGCCGACGTGACGGTCAGAGTGGACGGCGATCCGCATGTTGGTCAATTCACCGTGCGGCCACCCGTGCCCACGGGGATCATCAGGATCATCGGGCTACCGGAGCGGCTTGTCAGCGGGGATGTTGTCGAGTTGGGGGTCACAGCCGACGGCATCGCGCCCGACGACGATGTCACTGTCAAGTTCAAGGTAGAGCCCGCAGCCCGCGCGCTGAAGCCGCTGCCTGACGGGACGATCCCTGTCGCGTTGTACCAGTCGTCGTACAGGGAGCCATTGCTGATCGAGCCGTCAGAGGTCAAGCTCACGGGCACGGAATCGGCTGAAGTCAAGATCCACTGTCCGCATGTCGCCCGCGAAGTCTGGTATGAGTTGACGGTGGAATGCGAACACGAGATGTTCGAGAAGTTCAAGAAGTTCCCCTTGAAAGTGGAACCGGCAAGACTCGAGTTGGTTTCGCCGCCCGAACACTCTGTCACCGATGGTGACGAGATCAAGGTGACGGTCAAGCTGGATGGCACCGCCCCGCCCGGCGGCGCGAGCGTTGAACTCGCTTACCCGAAAGATCTGGAGCTGACTCGCACATCCGAGAAGTTTGATACGATCGTCATCCAGGAGGGGAAAAAGAAGGACAGTAAGTTGGTTAAGTTGCCGCCGTTGAACATCAACAAGAATCACGACGTCAGGCTAGACGCGTACTATGGCGAGGACAAGCTGCCGTCGGAAGATTTCACAATCACCCCAGTGACCTTGCGGGACTTTACGTTGTCGTCGAATCGCCTGTTGTGTTGCGACACGTTGACTGGCTTGATCTCGCTGGAAAGACCCGCGCCGTACCGCGGTGCGCACGTGGAGCTGACCGTGAAACGGAAGGGGGAGGCCCAATACGCGGAGCAAGGATTTCTCCGCTTGGACAGGGCGGTCGAATTCGACGCTGGAGAAACGACGAAGCATTTCGAGTTCCGGCTTGGCCATGTCACCAAACCGATAGACCTACCGATAGACCTTATTCTCACAGCACGCGATAAACGAGGTAAGAGCATCGAACGGAATCTGTGCGTCGAGCAGAATTCGCTGGCTTCTTTCGCCTTGACCCCGAGCCTTGTTCGCGGCGGAGAACCGATCCAAGCCACCATGACATTGCATAATCCCCTTTGTTGTGACGTCAAGATCGGGCTCAAATACGAATACTCGCCGCCGCTCTCGGGCGATCAGTGGGTGCTGCTGGACCCACCGGCCGAGACGCACTCGTTGCAGTTCGACCTGACGACAAACGCCAAGATCGAACATGATACCGATGTGACCGTCACGGCAACACTCGGTGAAACGGAACGGCAGGCGAAGTTTACCGTGCTTCAACAGCCGATGGAGTCCCGGCCGCGACTCACGCAGTTGACAGTTGATCCATCACAAGTGCCATTCATGGGGCAGGCCCGTGGCCGCGTCGTGCTGGATCGGCCCGTGACCGGCGAGCCGGTCACTGTGCGACTCGCTTCATCCTACCGGTATCATGTGAGAATTCCTGCCAGCGTTGTGATCGAAAAGGGCCAGCGAGAGGCGATGTTCGAAATCGCCACATCGGCCGGGACGGTGCCGATTGTCATCGAGATTGTTGCTACCCTGGGCAAAGATAAGAAACGCGCCAAGTTGACGCTCGGCGTCTGCACACCCCAACGTCCTCCTACCGCTTACCCGTACAAGCCGGCCTGCCCGTGGTTCCGCGGTGGGATTCTCTTTCGCTGGCATCACTGATATCATCAGGTCACCGTTGCGTCGCGCACGACAGTAGAGTACTGCAGCGCAAATCGCGGGATAGACTTCCAGCCTGTCTTTTCTACCGACAGGCTGGAAGCCTATCCCACATAATCCAGTAACTTATTGCTCTGCTCGCCCTAAAATGGCGTTGAACTACTTGCGAGGAGCCAATATGAGCGACACCGACCCGAAAAAGTCAGGTGACAACATCGAAGCCAACATAAGCGGCAACATCAGCGGCCAGGTGGCAGTCGGCAAGGGCATCACACAAACGCAAACCATCTTGCAGACGGGAGGCAAGCCCACCGCCGAGGAACTATCGCAGTTAAAGCAGTTATTCGACGATCTGTCCTCCTCGATCACCGCCAGTTCGTCCGGAGACAAGGACAAAGCACTGGAACGTGTGGAAGAACTGCGTGAGGCGGTGACCGCCGAAGAGCCCGATGTTTCGACGATGGAATATGTCAAAAAGTGGTTCGGCAAGAATCTACCCGAGTTCGCGGGTAACGTCACCGGTCTGCTCGTGCACCCAGTCGTCGGCAAACTGGTACACGCTGCCGGTGACGCCGTCGTCGGCGAATTCAAACGTCGCTTCGGTGATTCGTAACAGTCGTGACACAAGGCCGGGAAAAGCAGTTGGAAGTCGCTTTCAGAAGAGAGCCCCGATCCTACCTTCGCTCCTGACGCATACTGCTCCGCACCGACAACCGGGCCTCGCTGAAGACATACGCACGTTCAGGTTCGCCTACCGATAGAGATATCAGGGGATCATCTCTCTGTGGTCAACAGGCGACGAGGCGAGCCGCTACAATCTTGCTGGCAACGTCATTCTGGCCATACAATCCTGTGGTTCCAGTGCATTCGAGGGATGTGCGGCCTGCTTACGTGCCGCAGGTACCATCCGTGGCCGGTCATCGCACCAAAATACTCCTCGACGATCTTAGGGTAGTCGCATTTCCGCTGATCCTCCTCCATTGCCGAGACGGGGCCTGCCGCCGGGACGACAACTCCAACCACCAAGCCAGTCATTCCATCCGCCACCTTGTGAACACATCTTACCGAAGGCATCTCGAACAACCTCACGTCGATCCCATGTTCTCGTCAAATAGAGCCCAACTAACATCCGGGGCAGGTCCAATTACCAGTCTCCGCGTGTCTTGATTCCCACACGCCCTTGAATTAGTGGCTCCCGATCGCGTCTGCCACTGGCTTCACGACAGAGGTGCGACGCCAAGAGACTCGTTGTGAGGATCGCCCTATTGCACTCCTCATTCGCACGATCCTCTGCTGACTGCTCGTGCCGCACTCTCACGACAATCAGAAGGACACATACGATCTTGACGCAGTCGGGCTAGTCAACCGGTTGTTGACCAGTTCTGACCTGTTGAAGGAAGGCGCCCCCGGGGCATCGCGTTGTCTCTGACGGCTGAAGCCAAGGCATCAAGCCACACAATCTCAAGTGATGATCGTGGATAAGAGCACCGTTGGACGGCAGCGTTAAGTCCATGAGCAGATACGACATGCGTCGCTCCAAGGCGCTGACCCGAAGACATAAGTAGGACCAGCCAGCCAACAAAACGGAGCCGTCTCTCCAAATCGGCGCGCTGCTTGCTAGAGAAGACAGAGACCAGAAAGGTGGTCTCAACCGAGTGGCGAAACCAAGGTGGGCCAACTCGTGTGTGACGTTCGCAATCCACTGTTCTTTCAGAAAGGAGAATGCCATGAATCCCAACGAGATTAGACTAATTCTGGCCGAAGCCGCCGGGGAAACGATGTGGGTGGTTATGGACCACCTCCGCACGGCCCTACCCGGTGCGTTGCCCACGCAGAAAAAGGACGATGGCTCAATCGCCACGGCAATTGACTTTTTGGCTGACGAAGCTGTCGAGAAGGCCCTCGATAACAAGCTCCCTACCGAGGCTACTCTCCGTTCCGAGGAGACAAGCAACGCCCGGCAGGTCGACGAGGACGTCTATGACCTGGGCGCGTCCGTTTGCGTGGTCGATCCCGTGGACGGGAGCACGGCTCTCACGCAGGCCAAATCACGGCTTGACCTGATTTGCATTGCCAAGTCCGGTGAGGAGCCCTCCGACTTCTGGTGCGATGATGGGAATCTGCCACTGTTTCGATCGGTCTCTCACGGGGCGTACTCTGTGCAGATTGTGTATGTGGAGAAAAAGGAGATTCAGGCAGCCGCAATCGCCGTCCCGTGGGGAACCGTGTCTACAGCGGCAGAGCCTTCGGGGGCCGCGCGTTGGGGGACTGTTTTCAGCGCTTGCAGGGAGGCCGACGCTGATGAGTGGCAGTTGTTTGTTGATGGCGAACTCGTCCAGCCTCGCTATGATACACTCCCGCTTGGAAAAATCGTGGTCGCTTTGGGCCACCCCGGCAAGCTGGAAGAAGGGCTTTCGATGAGTGTGCCCGACCTCTTGGATTTCGCCAGGGACGGCTTGGGGAACGCATCCATCCAGAGACTTGGGGCCATGGCGGCCGAATGCGTTAGGCTGCTTTGCGGCGAGGTCACCATCTACGTCTCCGGTGACGAGAAGGTGTGGGATCTCTGGCCTGGTGCCTGTCTTTGTAGGGCGGCGGGGCTTGAGGTTCATATCGGTCGCCTGAAAAAAGAAAAGAAGGGGCATCGCTCCGTGGTCATCTGGAACCCGGTCCAGTTGGAGAAGCTGCTCGGGGGGGCCGACGCTCGACGGGTCGTTTCCTCCCTCGAAGAGATGATCACGAATCCGGTCTCCCTTTAGCCGCGTGCTTTCATTCCATCGGCAGTGTCCTGGCTCACGTGACGCCAAGCCGCTTATGCCGTGGCCCGAAGCAGGCTGGTTCGTTAGACTTATCAGGAAGCGTGCCGAAGCGAAGGAAACCGAATGAGCATTCGCTTTCCATGCTGCATCGCGTTGCGCGGTAGCGTTCGTGTAAGAGGCAAAGGAGAACCGAAATGGACACCACAGAAAACGGGCAGTCTTTCTATCCGGAGAAGGAGAGAGACCGAGCGGCTCGTAAGCGTGTGCGCGAGTTCTCTGGGAAGCTCCAACGGCTGCGCGAGAGTGGGAGAATCCCTATTCTCGTGCTTGGCCCTGCTATCGTCGACTGTAACGTCAACAGCGAAGAGGGAGGGGCCGCCGGCATCGAGTTTGAGCTTGGTGGTTCGGCTTTCTTGGTTTTCGACGCTCTGCGGAAGTTGGCGGGCGACAACGGGCCCAGCGTCCGATTGCACGTTGCCTCTTGTGCCAGCCAGAACGACTCGATCAAGAAGCAGATTCTCCAACTCCTCCTGGAGCAGGCCAACATAGCGTCTGGAGGGGCGATTAGGCTGAAAGACGTCTCGACGCCTACGGAGCCGCATGTCAATGTAAATGTCATGCATCGTGAAAGCGCTGGGCGTGTAACCTACCGCCATTCGCCGGAGGCGTTGCCCGCCTGGGACGGCGAGATGCTCGAAGAGGCCATCGCTGCTATGAAGGCTGATGACGGCGGCATCCTCTATCTTGCGGCTTCCCACGGGCAGCGATACGAGGAGACGCTCCCTGATACGCTTGCGGAACTTCGCAGACAAGGCTGGCTTGTGGTCCTTCACCCTGCGTCTCCCTTGCCGGCCGGTGACACTACGGAGAAGGTCCTGAGCCAAACGGACCTGTTGGTCGCCCGAAGCGTCGTCCTGGCGACCGTACTGCACAAGTGGCTGCGGCCTCAAGTGCCCTCCTCGCGCCCCGACTCTCAATCGGCCCACAATCAGCGCAAGAGCACGGAGGCCCAACGCCCCTTCCGACGTCTCGTTTGGCTTCCTGCCGAGGCGAAGTCGAAACGCCTCCCGCAACAACTCCCCCCTCTCATCCTGGCGGCTGATTCTGCAGTCGACGTGGAGCTTATTGTCGGCACCTGCTGGTGCATCGCTTTGGACCCCCACTCGGACAGCAACACAGCGGATCCGTCCCCCGGCAAACGAAGCGAAGTGATCGCCAGATTTTTGGTCGAGCTCCTTGAGGCGCCCTCGCGGCCATTCAACTCCAACCAAGAGCTTGGGTCCGCCGAACCTCGCGACGTTGAACCGCTACGGAAGGCTCTCGAGAATGCGGTCAAACAAGATGCGACAGCCGGATTGCAGGCGGTCACCTTACTCGGCCGGCCCATCCGATTAGAGGATTTCGGTATCATTGGCAACAGCCAGCAGATCCGCAACATCGAGACTCAACTCCGGAAACTTGCCTACTTTCTCGATGCGCCGTTCACCCCACGCATCGATGATATCTGCGTACTCATCCAAGGCGAAACAGGCACCGGCAAAGACTTGCTGGCCCACGCCGTCCATACAGTGCTTGCCAGGGACCCAGGCAAAGTCATCGAAACCTCATGCGGCGATTACGGCGGTGACCTCAACATCGCGAGAACCGAAATTTTCGGCGCGAAAGGGAAGCGGATCACGGGAGTTCCTTTCGACGTCCAAGGCGCAGTGGAAAAAGCTGAATCCGGCGGAGCAGTGTTTTTCAACGAAATATCAGAACTGCCGGGCGAGGCCCAAACGCTACTGCTGCGCTATCTGCAGGACCGGAAGTATACGTCAGTGGGCGAAGCGACAAGCAAGGAAGCGCAAAACGTACTGGTCGTGGCCGCGACCAATAGTCCCATCAGAGAACTGGTTCGGAACGGCAACTTCCGTGAGGATCTGTACTACAGGCTCCGGGTTATCGAATTCAACCTTCCTCCCCTGCGGGACAGGCGTGAGGATATTGAGCTCCTGGTTCGGCACCTCAGTAAGAAGATCATCAAGGGCGAACATGTGCCGGTGTTTTCGTCGGGTGCCATCGACAGACTGAGAGAATATCAGTGGCCCGGAAATGTGCGACAGCTCGAGAGTTTCCTAATCAACCTCCTCGCCTCACGTGAGTGGCGCGACTTGTGGAACGGACCGCCGGTGACCGCGGAAGAGATAGAAATGCGCTTAAACGAAATGTTTGGGCCCTTGGAGCCAACGTCCGGAAGCACAGGACACGAGCCTGAGCTTTCAAACGAAGTCGCTCAGCTCCTTGACGGTGCCATGAAAGCAATTGGCAGCAAAGTGCCTGAGAGCAAGCGGGACTTCGTTGAGGCCATCATAGCGGCCTTTCTTCAGAAAACGGAGGCCACGAAAAATGCACGCCCCAAGGACAAGGCCAGAGGCATGCAGAGTGCACGGAGCCAACTCACTGCGGAAGACTTTAAGACGGCGCTTCTATCCAACGGGGAACTACAGAAGTGCCTCCCAGGAGACGCCCGTGGACTCATCAGAAGACTGAAGTCGGATGGGATTCTCTACCGATTCTGTCCAGACGTTGATGGAACAAACAAGCCCCCAAG
>CAZURK010000079.1:0-52242 GCA_964623055.1 uncultured Pirellulaceae bacterium | reverse complement strand
GTGTGTATCTCCCAAGCCGCGTATTTCCTGAATGCGGGCCGCGAGCTGGCCTTCCAGCCGACGCTTAAGGGCAGGGTCGTGGGCGAGCAGCGCCCGAGTGAGATCATCGCTCGGTTCGCCGGCGCCGAGGAGGTTGCGGCGCGCGCACAGATCGACGCGCAAGGCGGCTATACGCTGACATTTCCCGGCGGCGGCCTCTATGAGATCCATTGCGGTCCGATTTGTCGGTCGTGTTTCGTCGCTTCGGCGACCTGCTCCCACGGCTTCGATTTCGATCTCGGCCGGGAGATCGGGGTCGCCGGCCAGTGTCCTGAGGTAGTTCGGCCCGGCGAACCGTTCCAGCTTCAGGTTAATGTGCGCCGGCTTGGAAGCGGTACGGAGGACGGACGTCACCGGCTTAGCCTCCGTCTGCACAACCTTGCCTGCCAGGATCCCAAAGCGACCGTGAATCTGACCGGCAGTTCCTCGGCGTGTGTAACGTTCGACTTGGTGCCCAGACGACCGGCAGAGCCGTTTCTGATCCTGGTCATACCTGATGGGCAGCTTCAGAAACGTGCTGAATGGATGGGCATCGTCCAAGATGCGTCGAGATAAACGCCTATCGTTACTCAGCGCTCGGCGTTGTCTCACCGGGCAGGTCACCGATGGCGAACTGGACGCCGGCTAGCAGGTACTGCAGAAAGACGGCGTCAAGGTACGACCTCCAATCAACTCCGAGGGAACAGTAGAAGACCCGCCCCCGGCCGTGCTGGCGGACCCAGCTTACCGCGTAGTCCCGCTCTCTTCCCGTGTATGCTTCCTGCCGTTTCACGTGGCCCTCGAGCCACGTTTGCTTCTCGACGGTGGCGGGGTCTTGCGTCTTGGTGAGATCCAGGCTCAGCAGGACGCGCACTTTTTGTCGCGAGTAGGGGGGCCCCGGCAGGTACGATTGGTCATTCAACTGGAGATCCTGGCCTTGGAAACAGGCGGCCACCGGATGATCCGGTTCCTCCACCTTGTACACATGCTTGCCTCGGTAGTGCCCGTTGTAGAAGGCTCCCATCATCTCGCCAAACTCTTTCCAGTCGTGCAGGGCTGCGATCGAGCCTTCGATGCCGGCGATCCCTTTGCCGTCCTGCATGACGAACTCGAGGATGCTCTGCTTGATTGCGGCATCGAGCTTCTTGGCCTCGGCCAGTTCCTCCGGCGGTAGGTCCCTCCAATTCAGCGACTGCGAGGCCAGTACGCTGTTCGCCACGGGTGCGCGGGCCGACCGAGAAGAACTGAGTTTCGAGGATTGGGTGAAGAAGTCTGGCGAGACGGGCGCCCGGTTCGCGAAGACATCCTTCCTCGACGCAAGCCGCTCGATCGAGCGCTACATGCAGTACCTGGGGAGCGCCCCCACGCATGCTGCCTTCATCTCCGCAGTGCGGAAGCAGTCCAAGGCCAACTGGCGACCAGAGTTGACGGCGCCAGTAATCAACGACTGGCTCCGCGCAGGCTTCGGAGCGAAGAAGGCGACGTACTGAGAAGAATCTGAAGACAGATCCAACCGAAAGGAATGCAAGAATGAAACCTCCAGCACTTTCCCGACGCGGTTTTCTTGAAGCCGTCTCAGCGGCGTCGGCTGGCTTGGCGGTCGGAAGCGCCCTGTCAGGCGCCGAAGATGTTGGTCAGCGTCAGCTCAAGGAGATTGGCATCATCGGTGGTGTTCCGAAAGACATGGCTGGCGACTGGCAGAACTCGTTGCGGCAAATGGGCGAGATCGGCTATACGATTCTCGAAGGCGGTCCGCGTGGGACATCGCCTGAAGACTATTTGAAGTTCCTGCGCGAGATCGGCTTGCGACTGGTTAGTTGCGGCGTGCGATTTGGCAAGAAGCTGAAACCGGATTGGCTCGATCAAGCCAAGTCGCTCAAGGTCGAATACGCCACCACGTTCTGGCCCTGGTTCTATTCGCCCAGCAAACTGACGCTCACGCAGCTAAAGGAGATTGCGGACCAACTGAACGTCGCGGGAGAACAATGCAAGGCAGCGGGATTGAAGTTGGCCGTACACAACCATTACCGGGAGTTCCAGGACCTGGACGGTAAACCCATCTTCGATCGTCTGCTCGAATTGACCGACCCGGAACTGGTCACCGTCGAAATGGACCTCTGTTGGGCAGTCAAGGGCGGGGCCGATCCGGTCGACTACTTTCGGCGCTACCCGAAGCGTATCCAGATGCTGCACGTGAAAGACCTGGGGCCGGCGCCCGACTATGCCATGGTTCCCGTGGGTGGTGGAACGATCGACTTCGCCCGCATCTTCGCCGCGGCAGAAGCGGATGGTGTAAAGTATTACATCGTCGAATTGGAGGGCGCGGCCAGTACAATGAAAGCTGCCGAGGAGAGCTATCGTTACTTGAGTCAACTGACCTTTTGATCGTCGAACAATCTACATCCGCCTCTCTTATACCGCGATCGAGTTCATGCCGAACACGTCGAGCAAATTCCTGCGAGAGTCTTGCTCTCGTTTCTTGATCTCTCGCGTAGCTGAACCTGAACCATTGGTACCCACACCATGAATCAACTTACCCGACATACTTATCTGTTCGCATGGTTGGTGCTGGCGGCAAGCGCCGTGTTGCCCGCCATTCGGGCCGCGGAGGACGCAGCCCTGGTCCTTTACGTGGATGCCGTACGGGGAGACGACGGCAACGGCGGGCTGAGCCCGGAGGCGGCGTTGCGCACGCTCGGCGCCGCCCAGGCCGCCATGGACAAGGTGCCAACGGGCGAAAAGGTGGTTCTACTGTTGGCCCGTGGCTCGGTCTGGCGCGAGGCTTACGAACACAAGGGACCGGGACGGACGCCGCGCTATCCGGCCTTCACCTTTGGACGGCCGGGATTGACCATTCGGGCTTACGGCGAGGGTGACAAGCCGACGATCAGCGGGTATGACCTGCTGGAGAACAGCAAGTTCACTCGCCACGATCCGGACAGATACCCTAACGTCTGGTCCCAGCGGGTGACGCCTCCGTCCACCTACTACATCCGCTTTTGGGAGAAGATCGGCGCTCATCCCGGTGTGCTGGTAGGCGGCGACCGCGGCTTGGTCTACATCTGGGCACCGCTGAAGGAAAACGAACAGATGCGTGACCAGCCATTGAAGCAAACGGGTATCGAGAGCGAGGAGGACGCCCTGAACTTCGTCAACACCCATGCCGGTAGTTTCTATGTACGGCACAACAAAGACCGCACCGCGGACTACTTCATCAACAGCGGCTCCGATCCGACCACGGACGGCCTGAGCTACGAGTACAAGGTGCGCGGGGCCTTCTTCATTACTTCCGGCAACACCTGGGAGAATATCCGCTACAAGGGGCTAACGCACCGGGACGGCGTGAGCGGCCGGCCACACCGGCTCAAGGGAGTCGAGTTCCTTTACGGAACGACACATAACATGCTCATCAGTGAAGGACATTTCGAGGATGTTCTTTCCGTCGGGCTGCGTCCAGCCATCGAGGGTGTCTCGCTGCAGTGGTTCGGCAGCACGGCGACGGCCTTTCACACGCACGGCACAGCGGAACGGGGTATCATCTACGACCGCTGCACGGCCCGGAACGTTGGCATCGCCTTTTTTGACCATCGTGCCGGGACCAACCGCCCGGCAGCCGTCCTGCGTGATTGCGTCACCGAGGAAGTCCGCACAATCATGGGCCACGGGGAATGTACGCTGAAGGCCTTTATCGTCGGGCATCGGCACCAGGGCCGGGAGGGCACAGCGATGGGCCAGTTGGGCGGCCTGACGGCTGGCGAGAACTACATCGAGGATTCCATGTTCCGGCTGGCATTCCGGGGCGGCTGGCACGCCGGCTGCAAACACCTGCGGGTGCGCAACAGCGTTTTCTACATGCCGGCTGGACAGCGGCCCATGTTCCTAGGACGCAGGCTCGACTTCGAATATGAGAATGTGACTCTGATCCTGGATTCTGAAAGGCAGGACATCACCGGCCGTACCGGTTTGCTGGCCGGTTGGTCCTCGCCGCAGGCGCGGGCCAGCGAAGATCCGCGGGGCACCTGGAAGCTGAAGAATTCCATCATCGCTGTGATCAACGCGCCCAACATGAAGACCGCAGCCAACGAGCCAGGCACGGCGATGAGGTTCGGCGAGTTGCCGGTGGACCTGACCCTGGATAAGTGTCTGCTGACCTATCTCGGCGACGTTCCGGAAACTGCCGGCAAGGCGGGAGAAGACTATTTCTTTGCCGCTCCGGAGGACATCTTTGCAGGGGATCCAGGCCAGGGGGATTACCGCCTCAAGCCCGGAGGAATAGCTGACAAGATGGACGTCGGATACAGAGAAGGCCGCCCGCCAGTCTATCGGCCCATCGCCAACAAAACAGCCGCCGAGTTCGGCTACTAAGCGTTAGAGATGCGGTTTGCGTGACGGTAAGATAATGTTCTGAGCAAGAGTCTCTCGTAACTCTAAGAACTGAAGAATTCGCATGATCGGCAGCAGAATAAGCCGTCGGAGGTTTCTGGCCGCCGCGGCAGCCACAGCGGCTGCCTCAGCCGGGATGTGTCATGCCAACGAGCAGCCAGCGCGAAAGACAGACGAACAGACATTCCTGCACCGGGCGATCAACGGCTGGATCACCGATCTGGCAACCGAACCGGATCCCAATGCGCGTTGGCCTTCGATGCGTCTGGACGAGCGTTTGCTGGAAGACTACCGAAATACGCTCCGCTTAATGCGACAGTTGGGTTTCAACGAAGCGGTCATTTGGGGACTGTACGTCGCTAACAATTGGCCCGTCGATATCCGCAGCGCCGTGACGCCGGAGCGGGGAAAGCTGGTCGAGCGATTGATCGCCGAAGCGCACGAGAACGGCATCCGCGTGCTCAGCGGTCTGGGCGTGTACAGTTGGGGCTTTGCCGAGATCCTCCGGACCCACCCGGAACTGAGGGGCGGGAACGCCAATGCCATCTGCGGCAGTCGCGAGGAATCGCACAAGTGGATGCAGCGGGTCGTGGATTTCGTCTTTGACCGGTTCGACATCGACGGCGTTTCGATGCAATCCGCGGACCAAGGGCGGTGCAGATGCGATCAATGCAAGGCCGTGTCCGACGCCGAGTACCATTCCCGGCTGATTTCGCGGACGGCCGAGTACATTCGATCCAAGTGGCCGGACAAGACGCTCGGCATGAGCAATTGGGGCATGCCTTTCCATCGCCGCGAGGATCGAGCGTCACTTTCGCGTATGAGTCGTTCGCTGGATTACATGATCGACCACAACAACAGCGTTCGAAGGTCGGGGCTCGACTATCGCCGGGAGTTCATCCGAGGTTTGGATTGCTGTTTCGGCACTTCCGGCGGACCCGTCGTTGAACCGCCGCAACACTGGCAACGCGATCGCTGGTTCCTGCCCACCTGCCGAAGAGTCCACGAGCATCTGGAACAATTGGCGGCAGACGGTGGCAGGGCATGCGAGTTCTTCTTTCACATCTTGGCGAATCCCAGCAGCGAAATCACGTTCCACATCGCTGGCCGAACACTGGCCTCGCCGGAAACGCCGCTGGACAAACTGATGTCGGACGCTGTACGGCAGATCTACCGGCCGCGATCCCGCGCAGCTCAAGCGGAGCTGGTGCAACTGTTCCTGGATGCCGAAGAGGCCTATTTCCGCCACTTGCCACCCAACCTATGCAGCACGATCAGCCTGGAACCTTTGGTCAGTAGCCGCCCCGGCCCTCCGGTTTACCTGCGCAAACGGCTGAACGACCAACAGCGACTCGACTATTGCCGAGACATCGAACGGTTGAGCCGTGAACTCCAGCATTTGAGCGGTCAGTTCGGCGAACGAAGACGACTGGAGCTCGCCGCCACGTGCATGCGGAACGTGCTTCACGACGTTCGCGGTTGAGAAGGTCGTTTCAATATGTCTTCACCAACACGAAGGCATTCTGCCACGTGGGCCAACTTACAGCTCCCTTCTGTAGACTTGCGATTCGTCGCACGTCCATAATGGTAGCTCAGAAACACACCGACTTCGACACAGGAGAAGCACAATGCGAAGTAACTGCTTTCCGCTTGCCCTGTTCTTTCCTTTCATGACTCTCTTGCGAGGACATGAACACACCATGATTGACAAGACAAATCTCTCGTCGGAAATCCGCGAGCTGATGACAGCGGTGGTTCTGGTGGCCACCTGTAGCACGGCCGTCATCAGTGCAGAAGCGCCGGGATCCGTTGCCCACCCTGAAGATAGCAACACGCAACCTACGTACTTAACCGTGACCAGACAAAATGAGTTGTGCGTGGTGAAACGTCAGGGGACCGAGAACGTCCTGTTCAGCAACCACGATCCCCGTCAGGCGATCGAGTGGGCGCTGAAACACAGCCGGATCGCGATCCTCGCGGGCGGGGAGTTCAGCGTAGCCGACGGAGTGAGAATCCCGCGCGCAGGGGTCACGCTGATCATTGCGCAGGATGCGACACTGCAGGCGGCGGAAGGCGCTCTATTCACCGCGGTCTCGGAAGGCCATGGCGACTACCGCCCGCTGATTCATAATCAGGGTATGGACCATGTTGCCGTGATCAACTTCGGGATTTTGAGGGCCGCGCGGCGCGGCGGGGCGTGCCTCATGTTCAACGGCCGCAGCGGTGGAGAACTCGGCATCAACGGTGGATTGATCTTCTCCACCGGAACCTTGACCCAATGTGGTGACGCGATTTGGCTGGTAGATTCGAAGAACGTGCAGATTCCGTTCGCCGGCGATGATAGTTACGGTAACAATCTGATGGCGATCGAGGGTTGTGAGGACTTGCAGATCGACACTGTAGCGGGCCTAGCCGGCGACAAGGCCGGGGAGAATGAAACCATCGACCTGAATAGCTACAGCCGACGGATACGCATCCGTCGTATGATCGGCACCTCCCATTCGGAGCAGGTGTTGGATGTCAACAATTCGACCGATATCGTGGTGAATGAAATCGTCGGCTACACCGGCAGCGAGGAGTTCGGAGGCAATCTGGTGGATGTGATTACCTACGGACCGAAAGGGCGACGACTGACGCAGCGGCCGCGGATCCCCAAGTCGGAAAACGTTGAGATCCGCATGAAACGCGTGGCCGAGATGCAGATCAGCCAGTGGAAGATCGTCACCCAGATCGAAGGCCTGCCGGAGTCCCTGCCCGATATGCGCGTCACTGTGCGGGTGATCGGCAATCCGCGCAAAGAGCCAGTGACCGTTCTAGAGCGGACGTACCAGCTCGACCTCCGCCATACGCCGACGGCCAAAGTACTGGAGTAATGTTGCTCAGACTGCGAATGGTATAAGAAGCCCATTTCACCACGTTGAACAGGAATCCGGAAAATGAAGAACCTTACACTTGCCCTCATACTCCTTGCCGCGATCGGATTCGACACGGCACGCGCGGCGGATTCCAGCGGGCTCAAAGCCGGCACGGCAAAGGCGGACATCACCCCGCCTGTTGGTCAGCCGATGGGTGGCTTCCTCGGTCGGCTCAAAAAGAACAACGGGGCCTGCGAAGGAATCCATGACCGGCTTTATGCCCGCGTTGTCGTGCTGGACGACGGAGATACATCGGTCGCAATCGTCGCCGTGGATCTGCTGTTCTTTTCATCCCAACGCGTGGTTAATCAGGCGAAAGACAAATGGAATGTCGATCATGTAATTCTCAGCAGCACCCATACGCATGCCGGGCCAATTCCGAAAACCGGCGGCATGGTCCAGTGGTCCAACCTAAACGTGAATCCAGCCGAAGTGCTCGACTTCGAAGCGTTCGCCGAGGATCCGTGGTATGCCGCTACCGAGGACAAGATCATTGCTGCGATCGGACAGGCGATGAAGAACCCGTTCCCGGCACGGATCGGCGCGGGCAAGGGCACGCTGGAAAGTACCTACCTGGCGCATAACCGGCGGCTGGTTGGCCCTGACGGCAAAGTGACAATGCGCTGGGCAAACCCCAAGCGATTGCCCACCGAACCCGTCGATCACACGGTTCGCGTCCTGCGCATTGACGACGACTCCGGCCAGTCGCGCGCGGTCTTGGTTCACTTTGCCTGTCATCCCGTGACCCTCGGCAGCAGGAACCTGTTGATTTCCACGGATTTCCCAGGCGCGACCGTCACGCATGTGGAAAGCCAACTGGGCGACGGTTGTATGGCCATGTTTCTGCAGGGAGCTGCCGGCGATATCGACCCCTATGACATGGGCCTCGGTGGAAAGTACGGTCATCAAATCGTCCGCAACACTGGAGTCTCGCTGGCAACCAAAGCGCTGAAGATCGCAGAAGCCATCAAGACGCGGCAGGCCGCAAAGGGGGCGATACGGGTGAAAGAAAGCCTGCATTCGATGGGAAGGCGTGTAAGACGGGTCTCCCGATCCGTCGCGCGGACAAACGGGTCGGAAGACCCAACGTACAACGTCGGAATCACGACCGTGGTGATCGCGCCGGACACCGCGCTGGTGAGCATCCCCGGCGAGCCCTTCGTGCAGCATCAGCTCGACCTCGCTGAGAAGTCGCCGGTCGAGCACACATTTCTTCTGGGGCTGGCATACAACGGAAGCGGCATCCCCTTTACGATTTATCTGCCCACCATCCAGGCAACCAAAGAGGGCGGCTACGGGGCGGACGGCGGAACCTTTCTTGAAGTTGGTGCCGGCGAGCGGCTGATGAACAAAGCGATCACATCTATGCAGGAACTAAGACCAAAGGACAACAAATGATTCCCGCAACCAAAGCCATGGGACTACTGGTTCCCACACAATTCCGAACTCTCGCGAGTTCGGCTACGACATCAGCATCAATCCTTGCCGTATTCCTGAGTGTCGCTGCAGTCCAGTCAACGACGTTTGCAGCGGAACATGAAACAGAAGAGGGCTTTCATGCCGGCGCGGCGGCCAGCAACATCACGCCGCCGTTGGGCACCCTGCGGGTCGGCAGCTTCGCTCCGTATCCCACCGTCCACGTGCATGACGATCTGCACGCGCGCTGCCTGGTGCTCGATGACGGCAAGACCACCCTCGCCCTCGTGGTGTGCGATCTCCTTGGACTGCACCGCAGCGTCAGCATCGAGGCGCGCCGGCTGATCCAGGAATCGACCGACATCCCGCCGGAGAACGTCATGATCTCCGCCACCCACACGCATTCCGCGGGCAGCGCGCTCGGCACAAGCCGCTTTACCAACGAGCAGGAACTTGACGACTATCAGCGGTTTCTGACCCGGCGGATTGCCGACGGGGTACAGTGCGCGAAGAATCTGCTGCGTCCCGCGGAAATCGCCTTCGGTAAGGTCGAAGCCGTTGAGAATCTCATCAGCCGGCGCTGGCACCTGCGGGAAGGCAAAGAAAGAACGGACCACTTCGGCCGGGTAAACCGGGTGTGGAAGACCTCGGCGCCCAGCGACAACTACACCAAGCCCGCCTGTCCGGTCGATCCCCACGTCTACTTCATCGCCCTGCGCGAACCCGACGGCAAGCTCATCTCGGTGTATTCGGCCTACTCCGCCCATTACGCGGGCGACACCGGCCCGGGGCACATCTCCGCCGACTATTTCGGGATGTACTGCGAGAAGCTCAAGCAACTCCTGACCTCGCCGGAGAAGGATCCGCCCTTCGTCGCCATGATGGCCAACGCCACCAGCGGCGACATCGGCTTGAATTACGCCCACTTCCGCCACCTGAAGGGTCCGAAGGGAAACTACCAGCGGCCGCGCGCCCTAGCGGACGATCTCGCCGGCCGAGTAGAGAACGCGCTGGCCCAGGTGACGTGGAAGGATCACGCGGAGCTCGACGTCCGCTTCCGCGAACCGGACATCGCCTGGCGTCCCATCGAACCGGAGCTTCTGGAGTGGGCCAAGGACGTCGAAGCCCGGGCGCCCCGCCTGTCCGAAGGCAACCTCCCGATTGCCGCTCGCTGGCCAACGACGCGGGAGTTCGTCGCGCCGCTCAGCTACGCGGGCCGCCTCCAGATCCTCGCCCAGGCCACCGAGCCCGCCAAGGTGCCGTTGCAAGTGGTGCGGATCGGGGATATCTGCATCGGCACAACGCCTTGCGAGACGTATACCGAAGTCGGACAGGCGTTCCAGCGGCGCAGTCCCTTCGCCCGGACCTTCATGGTCCAATTGAACCACGCCTACATCGGCTACCTCCCCACTCCACGGCACTTCGAGCTCGGCGGCTATTCCACCTGGCCGGGCACCAACTGCCTGGAGGCCCAGGCGTCGGAAAAGATCGTCGACCATCTGCTCGAGATGGCAAACGAGCTCAAGCCGAGCCGCGACAACGCACGGACCAAGGATTGAGAGCTTACCAATTCGGACTGAAAACCGCTTTGCCCAAGAACGCGTCGGGATAGCCACAAAAAACACAAAAGGACGCAAAAGGGAGAGATGAACAAACGACGGCACCGGTAAGAAGGCTCATCGTGACTTTTCGTGGTTCTCGTGGCCATTCCTTCTCTGTCGTTTCCGTTTGAGGAGTCACCAATGATCAAAAAACACTTCTTGTCTCTGTGCCTCATTGCCATCGTTCGAAGTGCCTTCGCTGTGGAACCCATTTTTCAGGATGTGTTCGTTTCCGGCGAAGGCGATTACATGCTGATCCGCACCCCGCAGATCCTCGTCACCCAGCGGGGCACGCTGCTCGTTTTCGCGCAGGGACGCGAAGGACATCACGACCAGTCCGGCAACGACATCATCCTGAAGCGCAGCGAGGACGACAGGAAAACCTGGTCCGATCTCCAGATCATCGCCAGCGACGGCGATCACAGTCTGAATTCAATTTGCGTGCTCCAATCGCGCCCGTCGGGGCGAATTCTCGTCGTCGGTTGTGTGTGCCCAAAGGGTTACAACGTCATAGACTATCGCTATGCGTCCGAAGGCATGCGAGCCTACATGAAACGTCATGGACGCGACAACTGGCCGGCGCTGCGGGATGGCTACGGCGAAGGGAGCGCGCGGGCCTACGTGATCCATAGCGATGATGACGGAAGAACGTGGTCGCCACTGCGGGATATCACCAGAGAAGCCAAACGCGAGGATGCGCTCACCTGTGTACCGGGACCGGGCCTGGGCATCGAACTCCGGCGTGGGCCGCATGCGGGCCGGATCGTGATTCCCTGCAATCACCGTCGACTGAAGATGGAGCCAAAACCACATTACGAGAATCTGCCGTATGCGATTTACAGTGACGACCGCGGCAAGACCTGGGTAATCGGTGATCTCGCCCGCCCCGGTGAAAAGCATCGTGGACTGGCGGCCAACGAAACCCAGCTTCTGGAGCTCAACGACGGCCGCATTTTGCTCAACGCCCGCACCGCCGCGCGCGCCATCGCGCACAGCAAGGACGGAGGACATACGTGGTCTGCGCTGTCGCCGGAACCGCAGTTGACCGGTCCGGCTTGCGCCGCGGGCCTGGTGCGGTACGATGAAAACCGCATTCTTTTCAGCCTGCCCAATGGCGACCGCCGCGCCAACGGCACGATCTGGATGAGCCGCGACGAGGGCAGGACCTGGCCGGTGTCGCGCTCGCTCGGGCCTAACCGGTTCGGTTACAGTTGCCTCGCTCGTTTGCCGGACGGCGAAATCGCCTGTGTGTACGGCGGGCGAACTACCCCGGTCGATTCCGCCAGAGTCGGGCCCTACGGCATCGTGATGGCCCGCGTGACCATGGAGTGGTTGGAGGACTGAGTTCTGTTAGAAACAGTACGCTCGCCTCGGCCTTTGGTCGCAACCAGAACACGCGGATTTTGAATAGAAGGAAACAGAGCACGCAAAGTTCGTAACCCTTCTTCGTTCTCTCCGTTGCCTCCTGTTCAAAGCATCCCGCCCACGCCACGGCTCAACACCTGGAACACCATCCCCCAAGGAGCGGCTGGGTCAGTACGCGGCATGCCGATAGTCTCGCCAACGCGGCGCAAATCGGCGCTGATTACATCTGTCCCGCTTAACCGCGTCACCGTCGTTGAGATGACCAAAGCCAGGTCAGCAAGATCAAGGACAAGCCTGCTCCGGCGATCACGCTGCCCGTAACGTGCCAACGCGCCAATATCATCGACACTCCCACTACGAGGCTTGAGGCGGCCACTGTATAAAGCCCCATTATGTGCGCGGCCCTAATCGTAGAGTCTTTCGTTGCGTCCGGTTCGCGGGCAGTAGTCTGCCTCTCGCAAACCTCCTGCAGTGGGCATTCGACGACGGGCGGCGAGTCCGCAGTGGGCACGTTGGCGGGATGCGCGTGCGTCCCAAAGTGATCGTCGATGGTGGCCTTCCAGCGACCTATGATCTCGATCTGCTCGTCACCCTCGGCGTTTTCGACACATCTTCGCCAGTCTGTGACATTGACATTTCCGGGCTCCTGCCCGTCCCAAGGGTAAGGGGCAAACTGGTCCGCGTCTTTGCCGAGATCGGCGAGGCGACGCGCTATCAGCTCGCCGAACTGTTTGACCACGCCAGGCTTTTCCGTGCGAATCCACCGTACTATTTTCGAAGTGTTTCCGAAGTTTAAACGTGGCACCGCGCCGTACCTCCCTTGATCGTTTGCCGAGTGTCGCCGCGGGGGCCTTTTGCTTTCGGCGACCCTCCATTTGAACTGATGCCCCGTCGGCTGCATCTTCTCGTCTTGGCACTATTGTCGGCCCTGGATCAGCCGTTGTGCAAAAGCCGCACCTTCGCGACAGAGATTGTACCCGAGGTTCCCCTTCGTATCGTGGGCAACATCAAGGAAGCCAATCTCTAGCAGACGCTTGATGTCATCTCGGTAAAAGCGAGGGTCTTGGATTTCTATGCTGCCTTTTCGGCCGGAAAAAAGCAACGCAACAACCCTGCCTCTGTCACGAACTTCAATCGCCTCCTCCGCACCGGAGCGCTCAAACTCAACCAGAATATTCTTGGCTTGTTCAGATGGCAATGCTCCCGGCCGAAGCGAATCAGCAAGCTTGCCAAACGGACCTTGCGGAACGCACAAGGCGGCGAGGCTCTTCTCGATGGACTCGAGCCGGGCAAGAACCTGCTGGTTGCCTTCCGCGAGTGCTACCTCGATGTTGATTGATGTCAAGTGGTTGGCTTCAATTGCTCCTAGAAGTTCATCATGGCCGTGCGTGCGGAGCCACTCCAAGAACTCAGGGAGTTTTGCGCTCTTTTGGTCCGACCGGTGTGCAACGAAATCGGCGATCAATCCGACGATCGTGGCAAATGCTCCAGCAGTCGTTAATGGGTCCATGCACGTGTACCTCCTGCTCGCAGTGAACAATAACGATAAGTAAGTGTCTTCCACAAGGAGTTCAGCCCACGGCATCCATTTGGACTGCTTCGAGCGCATTCCGACCGACAGACATGCGTCCGGGGACGCAAAAACATCATCCATGCCCACACTTCGCAAGCCGAACGTCGGGAGCTTAGCCCGGATCAATTCCCAACTTCTTCAGTCTATCGTTCAACTCTTCGGCGCTCATCGGCTCGTCAAATCGCCACTGAATCAAGCGCACCCCGTTCGATGCACACCTGCGGGCCTTTCGTCGGTCTCTTTTTCTGGTTTCTTCAAATGCTACTTGGCCGCCGAAAAACTCAACCGGCTCGAAATGCTGGCGACCTTGATACTCAAATGCCAGCTGCCTCCCTTCTACGAACACATCGAGATGCTGTGGCCGGAGCCAGTCCGGTGAGGCGTGCATCACGGCGTCCGGGAACACGCTCTTCACGAGTCCGAACAGCTGCAACTCCGAGATCCAGCCCTCACCTATCCGGGGAAGACCGTGCCTCTCGCGTAGCTCGTTTTCCGCCTCTCGCAGGAT
This sequence comes from uncultured Pirellulaceae bacterium, assembly GCA_964623055.1. Lineage (GTDB taxonomy): Bacteria > Planctomycetota > Planctomycetia > Pirellulales > Pirellulaceae > JADHUC01. Next base: position 38,463 of record CAZURK010000079.1, on the reverse strand, counting down.
CTTCTCGATCAACTCAAGCAATGGATTCTGATCGTGCTCAGAAGACTTTTTCAGCTCGAATTCAAAGAACTCCGTCTGCTCGATGACATGACGGCGGCCAGTGTACGTTACGTCGCGCGTTGCGTACTTTCTCTCTACGAGGTAGTCCAAGCTATCTATGGTCGTGAAATCCGGTGTCCGCTTCGTACTGGTCCAGGTGCTCAACGTATAAGCCACAATACTGGCAACATGGAGGCCTTTACCTTTGACTTCATGTTCGATGTACGAACTCGGCGTGGTGGTCCACGCGGCAGCGTAGACCCTGGGACGAGTTAACTCAACCACGTTGCAGTGTTGAACCTGGTCTGGATACCTGTCGAAGATCCTCCCTTCCGTGCACTTATCGTCGATGACATTGAAGGATCTGAGAGTGACTGGCGAGTTTTCGGGGGTATTTGGCGTCTCGTGCTCCGTGCCTCGCATATGGGCACCTTTGTACCACAAGTCTTTCTTCTTCTGGATCAAATCGTCCATAGTGGGCGCGTTCGCTAGGATCACATCAAGCGGAGACTCAAGCCCCGCATCTGATCGTTGTTCAAGCACGGAATCGATACATGCGACGTACTCAACTAGATGCTCCTTGACCAACGGGCTCCGTGAAGATTCCGGCCTAAAGAACAGCAAGTCCCTGCCAACCAGCGGCATCTTCGCAAGCCGCTTTAGATAGATCAGCTCGCTATGGAGTTCTCCGTAGAACCGGCTTGCCAGACCTGCGTAGTACTCGTTGACGGCTTGTACATAGTCGCCGGACGCAACTAGTTCCCGAATGACACGAAATCTCGGCAGCGGCTCTTCCGGTGTGCGGTCTTGTTGTTTCGTCGTTTGGGTCGCGGCATCCCGGTAGCTGAGGTAACCCTGGCTCTCAAGGGCTCTCGCAAGTTTGGTGACTTCGTGGCACAGCGGTTTGTAGACACGCCGTTCGAGATCGCGAGCAACGCCTGCGAGCGTCTGACCTTTGACCGAGCATAACCGCTCTGCAATCATTTGGATTCGTTGCTCCTTTTCCAAGGAATCTGGGCTCGCTTGCCACGGAAATCTGCAATACAGAATCAACGAGAGTATATCGATGCCTCGAATTCTGAGGCGTGGCAGCCGTTGCGCGAGCTTCCAAGAAGCTGCCATGAGATCGATTTGCTCAGGCGTGAAGGTTACAATATGCCATGCATCGCTGCCCGATCCTACGATTTGGTGTCGATGCGCCTGTCCAGCCAGCTCAACGGCTTGTGGATAGCGTTTACTCTTGGAATAGGAAAAGGGGAGTCGATAGACATCGCCCGCCAAGTCGGTGCCACGCAACGCGTCCGATACATGATGCAGCTGGGCGATTTCGTCGAACTCGTCGGCGGGATCGGATCGGTGAGCCATGCGAAGCTCCGTGTGGTTGCCCCTCACAATAAGTTCGGCGTTCGCGATCGTCAAGCGAAGGTGAACAAACGGGAACAAGGAGAACGTAGAAATGGGAGCATGAAGAGATCGGGACTGTCCGCAATAGACAGCGCGGCGAACGTCTCCCCACGGTGAAGGCAGTTAAGCGGGGCAGATAAATCTAAACGGTCCAATTCGTGGCTTCCTGTTCCGTCTTCAAGTCGCTGTTTTCCTTGGCTGGCTGCGTGACCGTAACGTGGCTTCGAGCCCCGATTGCTTGGCTCTCCTTCACACATCCCCCGTTTCCCAAGCGTTGACTGCGGGTCGCGCTACGGCGGAGCGTTTCGCCTTTCGCGCCTATCTGCGGCTGATTCACGGAATCTGTCCGAGTTCGCGGCGTGTGCTGTTCGACCTGAAAGACGCCGACCTGTTTTCGGTTCAGTTTCTTGAAAGATCTGGTCACAACTGAGTCAGCTCGGTTAAAATGGAAGGACGAATGCAGGAATGATATCATGATTCAGCCCCAATCGTCCGAAACCTGTCCGAGAGTGCGGCGGTGGGTGCCGTCGCAAGAGCAACGGGAAACGATGCGTCAGGCGGACGCGACGATGAAGTGGTTGTGCGGTCTGACGATCGAAGAACTCGCTCCATACGCGGGCCAATGGGTCGCGGCACACGACAGTCAGATAGTCGCCGTCGCGCCGTCGCGTGACGAACTGGCTCCGAAAATCTCACACCTTGATCGCTCGACCGTAATCGTGCATCGAGTCGAGAATCGCTGGATGGTACGCTGATGGCATTCGACGTTCCCTGGCTCGCAACATTGGCTCGGGACGGTACGAGCGGGAAAGAATTGACACCAGATCCTCGCGAAATGCCCCTCGACTCGGCGGAGCCACGAACTTGGCGGATAATCGAGTGGCTGTAAAGGCAATTCCAGGGCCGCTCAGGTTGATGTAGAATTGGAGGGTGGTTCGGAGTATCCGACGATTGAAACGTGAAGATCCATGAGCACACTGCAAGAAGTCGAGAAGCAAGTCACGTCGTTGTCGCCGAGCGAAAAGGCGGAACTGCTCCAGCGCGTGGCGCGTGATCTCGCAGGAACCGACCCGGGTATCGAAAGCTCGCCGGACGTGTGTGGCGGTGAACCCTGCATTGCGGGCACGCGGATTCCCGTTTGGCTACTGGAACGGGCACGCCAACTGGGCAGCAGCGAGGCGGATGTGTTGCGTGCGTTCCCAACGCTTCGGGCTCAGGACCTCGTGAATGCCTGGGCCTACGTCGAGTCGCATCGGGAAGAAATCGAACAGCAGATCCGCGAGAACGAGGACGCGTAGAGTGGCCCGGCTTTACGCCAATGAGAACTTCCCCTTCCCTGCGGTCGAAGAGCTGCGCCGCCTGGGACACGACGCAATCACCGTGGCCGAAACCGGCAAAGCCAACCAGAAGATGAGCGACGAACAGGTGTTGGAGTTCGCCATTTCCGAGGGACGGGCCGTACTCACGCTGAATCGCAGACATTTTTTCCGACTACACCGCCAGCGCCTCGATCATCAAGGCATCGTCGCCTGCACTTACGATCCAGACTTCGCCGCACTGGCGGAGCGAATCGATGCTGCGTTGGCAAACGCAACCGAACTCGCGGGCCAGCTCCTCCGTGTCAACCGCCCGCCAAGGTGACATGCTGACAATGACGATGGTCAGGCATCACCTAACTTTCGACGCGCGCTGATCCCGCGATTGCTGCGCTGGAATGGAACGATGCACCGTCACGAACGAGGAAATGCCATGAAAAGCATCCCGATCACCATCCTCTTCGGCCTTGGCCTCTCGATGGTTCAAGTGTTCGCCACGGAGTCGTTCCTTGTGAAAGACGGCCAGCCGAATGCCGAAATCATCATCGCCGCGAAGCCGCACCGCTCGACCCGGCTGGCGGCTGCTGAGCTGCGAACTTACGTCGAAAAGATGTCGGGCGCGCGGTTGCCGTTCGCGACGGAGCCGAGTGAGGATGTGCCGGTCCATATCTACGTCGGAGAAAGTACACACGCTGAAAAATTGGGCATCACCGCCGAAGGGCTGAAATACGGCGCCCGCCCGTTGCTCCGGGCTGAGCGTTCCGGTGCGGAAGAGGCTCACGTGTGGCGATTGCACTGGGTAACCTGGATCTTTCCGGAGCGAGGAAACGCCGCGGCGCGGGAGTACATGCGCGCGAATTCTGATTTGACTGAGGAACGACTGAAGGAGGTTTTTCGGTGACCTGCAATGGACTGAACAGCATCGCCATGAAACTCGTCAGCAAGCTCGCAATCGTCTTCTTCCTGCTGGGAGGGGCAGGCGCGTGCTTCTCCGCTACGCCAATCGATGGTCGTACGGTCGCGCGGTGGGAACCGCAGCCCCACTGGTCTCCGGGGCGTGAAGCGTTGGAGCACGATTTGAAGGAGACCGATGGTTGGCTCGATTTTTCGCTCGAGGGCGACGACAGCATCATGACGTGGACGTGTGGGCTGACACCGGACGAACTGCAGAATGAGCCACGCTATCTGGTGCTGCGGTATCGAGCGTTCAATCTACAGATACCGCTGTTCAACTCCAACCACCGAACCATCCGCGGCAAGTTGCTGGTCGTGCCCCACAAACCGGGAGCAATCTACGAAGATGCTTGGAATCGCGCGCCCGTCCCGTTCACCATGGTTGGAGACAACGCAGCACTCACTCTACAAATCGGGCCTCGCAACGTTGGATGCATCGTTCAAGGTTCTTCGAGGAGTCCACGTGACTTCGCCCCTTGAGACAGTCAAGCAGGACAGGGCTAGTGTTGATCGTGGGAGTGCGTTCAAGTAGGTTTGCGTCATGCCACGTACCGCACGAATAGCCCTGGAAAACTGGCGTCCTTCAAACGCCGCAGTCCCTCACCGCTCACGGCGGTGCTCAATCCCGCTCGCTGTTCATCAATGACCAAAGGAGAGTCCGATGCATAGGCGACATCTGTGTTCCGATCAGACGGGATTGGCTGCTTTCGTGGCCGCGGCACTTGCCGGCCTCGATGCGGCGGGCGGGACGAGGTATACCGCGGAGCAGTCCTACGAGGGCGGGAAGGCTGCGGTGCTGAACGCCCTGCGCGGCAAAGAGAACTACGGCCGCTGGGGCGGGAGAGTCGGGTTCCCGACCAGGCTCTGCAAGGGTTACGAGATATGGTGGCGCGTGCGGACCTTCTGGCCGAAAGGTATGGACTACAGCGCCGACCCTCGCCTGAAATTCCTGAGAGTCCACACCTGCACCGCAACAGGGGAGCACCGCGGCTACAATGACATCTACATCAACGTGCCGGGGTCAGAGACTCCGTTTCAGTTCCTCTACGAGGGGGCGCACAAGTGGAGTCGTATCGGTCGTGCCGAAGATGCGATCGTCCCCGACAGATGGGAGACCTACGAGCTCCACTTGAAGCTGGGCGAGCGCAGCGTTGATGACGGGGGACAGGCCCGCGTTCGCTTCTGGAAGAACGGAATGCTGCTGAAGGAAGTCACGGACCGGAAGACACTGAAGCTCGCGGACGACTATGTGGACTGTGCACTTCTCTTTACCTACTGGAACAGCTCTCCATACATCGGGCAGATCGTCTACGAGGAGGGAGGACCATTCCAGCTCAAGGAGTTGGTCACCTGCGACATGCACGCTGACGTCAGGTTCCGGATCGAGAAGATCGCACCCAATGCGGTGTATCTGCAGGACCCTGAACGCGATTGGAGAAAGAAGGTACGCCCCTTCCGCGTTCTGAATGTGGGCGAGAAGCTCACCGGCCTGACGTCGAAGAACACTTGTACGATCAAAGAGGTCTTGCACACCCATCCGCTGACGGACATCAAGATGTATGTGGATGATATGGTCCTGACCTGCAAGGAGCCGAAGAACCGCGACGCGCACGGCAATCCATACATCGGGCTAGCGTCCTACCCTGCGCACGGCGGCGAGACCGCCAACCGGGCACCGACCCAAGGTTGGTCGCGAGCTAACGCTCGAAACGCAAAACCCGCTCCTGGTGGTCGCTGAGATTTGCGCAGGTGAACAACATTCTGACTGTTTGCACCAGGGCAACCGGATTCGTGGGACGGAATGTACTCGGCGCACATGACGTGGTGGCCGCGGTGTGCAGATTGCGATGTTACAATAGTCAGCGTTGCGAGCCGAGATCGGTTTCGGGCTCGAACCACACTGGAGATGCTGGACGACCATCAAACTCAATAAGGCTGCCCTGATGAAACAGACTCTGGTTCCTGTGTTGTGTGCGCTATTCCTGGCTCCTTGCCAAGCCTTTGCTGCTGACAAACCCAACATCATCTACATTCTGGCGGATGACCTTGGGGTCGGTGATGTCGGCTGTTACGGCCAGAAACTGCTGAAAACGCCACACATCGACCAGTTGGCCGCCGAGGGCATGCGGTTTACGCAGCACTACTCAGGTAGCGCGATGTGCGCCCCGACGCGGAGTTGCCTGATGACCGGACAGCATACCGGCCACACGCGCGTTCGCAAGAACGGCCATGGACCGCTCTTCCCCGAAGACCTGACGATTGCCGAGGTGCTCAAATCCGCTGGCTACCAGACCGCCGCCGTCGGCAAATGGGGTGTCGGCGAGGCAGGCACCACCGGCGTGCCGTGGAAACAGGGTTTTGACCTCTTCTTCGGCTACCTGAACCAGGGCAACGCCCATCACCACTATCCTCCCTTCCTCTGGCGCAACGAGGAGAAGGTGCTCTTCGCGGATAACCCGGTGAAGCGAACGCACTACAGCCACGACGAGTTCACGCGCGAAGCGATGCAGTTCATCCGCGACAACCGGGACCGGCCGTTTTTCCTCTACCTGCCCTACACGCTGGTGCACGTCGATTTGGACGTGCCCGATGAAGACCTGAAGCCGTGGATCGGCAAGATCGAGGAAACCAAACCCTACGGCACGCCGGGTGGCCAGCACTACATCCACCAGAAAACACCGCACGCCGCTTTTGCCGGTATGGTCTCGCGCCTGGACCGTGATGTCGGCCGCATCGTGGATCTGGTCGATGAACTCGGCCTGGCGGAAGATACCCTGGTCATGTTTACCAGCGACAACGGCCCGACTTCCGCCGGAGGGGCAGATCCCAAGTTCTTTGATGGCAACGGTCCGTTCCGCGGCATCAAGTTCGAACTTTATGAAGGAGGGATTCGCTGCCCGATGATTGCCCGCTGGCCGGGCAGGATTAAACCAGGTTCGGAAACCGATCATATCTCAGCACACTGGGACGTGCTGCCGACCGCCGCCGAGCTGGCCGGCGTCGATGTGCCCGCGGGTATCGACGGTATCAGTTTCCTGCCGACTCTACTGGGCCAAGGCAAACAGAAGAAGCACGACTATCTCTACTGGGAAACCGGCGCCAGATCGGGCTGGCAGGTCATGCGCAGGGGCAACTGGAAGGCCCACCTCCAATATGTCGGCAATCCCGCCAAGACGAAGTTCGAGCTTTACGACCTCTCATCGGACATCGCCGAGGAGAACGAGGTTTCCAGCGCCCACCCGGAGATCACCAGAGAAATGAAACGGCTCATGGCCTCGGCCCGGACGGTTCCGCAAGGTAACGACGAAATCCTCGTGGTCACTCCTCCCAGAAAGAAAAAGGGAAGAAGAAGTAAGGCGAGCGGCAGGTGAATTCATACCAGCACGCTGCGCAAGCAAGTGTGTTTCGGGACTCACTCGCTGGCGCTTCGTGCTTGGCGTGAGCCGCAGGTGTTGTCGGCTTAGTCGTTGAAACGGTGAGATTTTGCCAGCAAGGGAGACGAATTATGAAACGGATTAGCGGCCGTTCGTTGCTGGTGGTCGTCGTGGTCATTTCAGGACTAGGAATGGCGGTTACTCCAGACGCGCGGGGGTCAGAGGGCACGCAGCAGCCCGGGCTGGTCCGGGTGCATTTTGACGCACCATTCTTTACCCGGCCCAGAGAATGGGCGGTTGAGCCCCAGATCAACCTGGATACCGACGGGCCATCGGAGTATTCACGGATTTGGCTGGGCCGCGTTCGGATACCGACGAGCCACGAGGTCACGTTCAGCGTCGAGGCCGACCTAGCGCGCGACCCGGCCCGCAACCGCTACAGTGGACTCGTGTTGACGATTGGCGGCAAGAAAATCATCGATGGGTGGAGCACCAGTGCGCGCGTGGGCTTGCTTAAGGCAGAGGAAGGGGAGGAACTACCGTTAGAGTTGAAGTTTTACCAAATCGGCGAGGCTGGGTTTGTGCGATTATACTGGGCCTGGAAGGGGCATCCGCGCGAACTGGTGCCCGCCGAGGCATTCCTCCACAGCGCTGCCGATCGGCAAAAGGCCGTCGACCTGAAAGCTGAAAAATCCGCCGTCGATGTGCCTGTGTTTGAGCCGGGCGAGCGCGTAGGGCATATCTACGAGCCGGTCAGGCCAAATTCGGGACGGTTGCCGGAAGGTTCAGGTGCGATCGCGCTCAAGCCTGGACCGCACCTCTTTCTGGATGACTACCTGGTGGAATCGAGCCACAATGTAACGCGCAAGCCGATTACGCTCCAGCGAGACTCGCTGATCCCCAATCCAATCATCACCGGGGCCAAGGACAACGGGGACCGGAACTGCCAGCCCTTCCTGAATTGCCTGCGAGATCCGCAGACGAGGCGTTTTCGGTTCTGGTATTCCATTTCGTTGCCCGGTTACTCCAGCGGCCCCGCCGGAGTGGGCCTCGGCTATCTGCAATCCAGCGACGGCATCAACTGGGAACGGCCCCACCGCCAGTTACCCACATCCGACGACACATATTATTGCGTGGGGGTGATCGATGAGGGTCCGGATTTCCCTAACGCGGCCGAGCGATTCAAGTGCGCATTCTTAAGCAAAGGCAAAGGGTACAAAGGGCCGCAGATTTGGGCGTCGCCGGATGGTCTGGATTGGAAGCTGTTTGGTCCGGGGCCGCGAGGAACGGGGAATAATATTCTGAATCTGGCTTATGATACTGCCCGCGAACGTTACGTCATGACCTTCGACATACAGCCCGTCCCGGCGGATGGTTATGTCGGCATTTCCCGGTCAGTATGGAGCATTCGACGCATGGTCGGCCAAAGCGTCAGCCCCGACCTCAAGCAGTGGACGCCGCCACGGCGCATCATTATGCCCGAGGACGAGGGGATCACCGAATTCTACAGTGTGGGTGGTCTGTGGAATCGGGGTGAGTTGATTGTCGGCATGCTCAAGGTGCTGCGCGACGACCTGCCGTGCGACCCGGGTGGTCCAGTCGCGGGGATCGGCTATACGGTCGTGGCCTGGACGCACGACGGGGAGAACTGGCTGCGCGAGCGGGTGCCGCTGCTCGACCGTGACTACGCACCGGAGGCATGGGACCACGCAATGGCTTGGGTGGACGTACAACTGCCCGTCGGTGACGAAGTTTTCCTCTACTATGGTGGCTACAAAAATGGACACAAGTCCAATCCCACCGAGGAGCGCCAGGTCGGTCTAGTGAAGATGAAACGTGACCGGTATGTGGCGCGCGAGGCGGGCGCCGAGCCGGGCCGGTTGGAGACGCCACTGGTGACCTTGGAGGCCGGCCGGATGACCGTAAATGTCGAGCCCACGGCCGAGGGCGAGGTGCGCGTGCAAGTCGTGGACGCCGAAGGGAAACCGCTCGAGGGATTTCGCTTCGCCGATTGCCAACCCGTCACCGCCGACGCCGTGGCCGCGCCGGTGCAGTGGAAGCGCCCGCTGAGCGAGTTGAAAGGAAAACCCGTGCGCCTGCAATTTTCACTCAAGCTCACCCGGCTTTATGCCTTTGATTTGGAGTAAGAGAGTGTTCTCAGAGGTTGTCCGAGAAGTTGGCCATTTGACCCCGGATTATTCACGATGAATGGAGCCGACTTGACAGACCCTTGCGCGCGCCGGTCCAGCCCACTGAACGCGTTTGTGCCTCGGCCCGAGCGCGCAGAGGCGGCCCGCCCGAATGGCCTTAGATATCGTGCTCAGTTGTGGGGCGGCCTCCCGACCGCCCCACTGGATCGACCGCAGCCGTAACAACAGTGAGATGTCTTCGGTCTGCCACGTGAACGGGTCGGGAGACCCGCCCACGATGAGGCCCTCTCGACGAACGAACTCAGCGAGATAAGCTAGATGCTCATGCGTACCGCTCTGCCCGCCGCCAGGCTGATGGTCCCTGCCACGGCCATACTGCTGCTGACACTTGTACTCGATCTCGCCGCCGCTCCGTTCCCCTTGCTCGATGGCGAACGCCAGGCCGTCGTCGTTGGCGATGGGCACCTGGTCCAGAAGGTCGTCGAGCAGTGCACGGGCGTCCGGCTGGAACTCGTGTCCGAGGCCGCTTACCGTCCGCAGCCTGACCGATTTCCCCTCTACGTCGGACGCACGCGCAAGGCCAGGGAACTGCTGGCCGATGATATCGCCACCTTGGATGCCGAAGGCTACATCATCCTGGTCGAACCGGCCCAGGCGGTGATCTACGCGCCGGCGCGCACCACGGATACGGGTGAGCCCAATACCTGGGCGCAGGCGGACTTCCTCCGTCGGTGCCTCGGCGCCGATGACCTGATCCCAGGCGAGATCGGCGCCCACCGTCCGAAGCACAAACGCGTGCTCGTGCCGACCGGCAAGTCGGTGGAAAACCCGGCGTTCAAGCACCGCCATTGGAGCGGCTACGCCGGCAGCGCCGGACCTTCGTGGCGCGTGCGTGCCTCGGGTGGCGGGGGACGCTATCGCTATCACCACAACCTCTATCGCATCATCAAACCGGATGTATACCGCGATCACCCGGATTACTTCCCCGTCGTCATCCCGAAGCACAAGCAAGACCAGAAGGGCCGCGGCCTCCACCGTCACCTCAAGCCCGGCCAGCGTTACGTGCCCACCGAACGGTTCGCGGCTTATTGGCAGCCATGCACTTCGCACCCGGATGTGGCGGACATCATCACCGACGCGACGATCGACTTTCTGGACGCCAACCCCAACGCCAAGGCGTTCAGTCTGGGCATCAACGATTCGAGCGGTTTTTGCTACTGCGAGAAATGCCTGGCGATAGCGCCTCCGGGCGTCGAGCCGGACAGCCGCGTCGCCGTGGGCTATCGGTTCTACCGGTTCTACAACACCGTGGCCGAGCGCGTTGCGAAGAAGCACCCCGACGCGCGCCTCGGGTTCCTTGTCTACAGCGCGCTCAACGCCTGGTACCCCGAGCGGCTGCACCCGCTGCTCATGCCTTACTTAACGATGAGCATGGCGGACCGCTGGGACCCCGCGTACCGCAAGCAGCAGAACGAGCACATCCGTCGGTGGAGCGGCATTGCCCGGCAGTTCGGCATCTACGAGTGGCTTTTCGGTCGAGGGTTCTTCATCCCGCGCATCTACGTGCGTGATTTCGCCGACGGGCTGCGCTTCGCCCGCGAATGCGGAGCCGACGGGTTCTATGCCGAGGCGTATGCCAACTGGGGATTGGACGGGCCCAAGCTGTGGATCGCCGAGCGATTGCTCTGGCAGCCGGACCAAGACGTGGACCAGTTGCTCGACCGCTGGCACACGGCCATGTTCGCCGAGGCGGCCAACCCGATGCGCGCCTACTTCGACTACCTCGAAGAGGCGTGGCGCACGCAGAAGCCGGCGGACGATCGCCGCGGGGGTTATCGCCTACTGGGCAGCCACTTCAAGGCACGGCAGTACACCGACGTGTTTCCGCCGCCAGTGTGTGAGGAGGCGTGGCGCTTGCTGGATCGCGCCGACGCTGCCGCGCGCCAGCCGCTGGTCAAGCGACGCATTACCTACTACCGCACCGCCTTCGGCGCAACGCGCATCGCGTCCAATCGCTATGCTGCCGCCGAGTCACTGACGGGTATGCTCGACCTCGATCGCAAGACCCCGATCCCGCTATCCCGTTGGCTATCGCGCCTGGATGATTGGGCGCGGTTCGGCTCGCTGGACGACTACATGGAACCGGCACGCCAGACCGCGCCGTGGGCGTTCCAGGAATTCGCCATGGAGCACTACCAGAAGGGCACACACTACTCGTTCGCCCAATGGGATAGCGACGCGCCGGTGCTTCGCCATGTGGTCAATCGCCTCATGAACTTAGCGTTATCGCCCGAATCCGGCGCCGCGCCGCGCACCCAAGCGACGATGGACGAAGCGTGTGACCGGTTGCTTGCCGAAATCGAAGATGCCCCCGCGGCAAAGCGAGTCGTCGGTCGTTTGGCAAAACGCGCGAACATGACGATTCGTACACTGGACACCGCGCCTGCCATCGACGGTCGTATTGAAGACGTGTGGGGCGAGCCCAGCTTTGACGGACGGTTGTTCGCCTATCCGCACGAGGAAACCGAGGCCGATTCCCGCACGACCATCTGGTGTGCGCGGCACGACGGGCGGCTGTACGTCGCGTTCCGCTGCGAGCAGGACCCGAATACGATCAATACCGAGCCGGTCGGGCGCGACGAGGTGATCATGACCGAGCGCAACACCGTCAACCCCGGCGATGGCCAACGCGACTTTCCCTACATCACCGGCGGCGACAGCGTTGGCGTGACGCTGCCCGGGCGCCTCTACGCTACCGTCATCGTCACCGCCTCGGGCGGAATATTCGACGGGTACGGCAGTCCCTACGGCTTCAAGACCGACTGGAACGGCGCCGAAGCGAAAACGCAGATCGGCGAGCACGGCTGGACCGCCGAAATCGCCGTGACACCCAAAGAGAAGTTCCCGTTCCTCGAAGGCAGCGACGCGCCGGTCCATGGGTTCAACTTCATCCGCATCGACCGCAAGAAGCGCACAGCCTGGGTGCCCGCCACGCCAAGACGCTGGTCAATCCATCCCCGCACGGCAGGATTTGGGTTCTTCATCCATGAATAGACTTGCCATCTGTCTGACGGTCATGTGTGCGACCGCGTCGGCTGTCGCCCAGCCTCGGGCTGTGACGCCGCACAACGAGGGGCTCGACACGCGCGCCTACCTCACGGTGATCCCCACGCCTCAGCGGGAGCAGTACGGGCACCGGTTCTTCACCGTCACCAAAGCGACGATCCAGTGCGAGGAAGGGGCGGACGATCCGCGCATCCGTGCCGACCTGTCGCAGCACCTGCGGTCGATCGGACTCGCCCTGGCGACGGCACACGAGGATGGCGTTGACTGCGTCGTGCGGCTCAGGCTCGGTTCGCACAGCCGACATCCGTTGCCGGGCAATATCGAGGGATACGACCTTGAGGTCGCGTCGGAAGGCCGGCGCGTCGTCGCCACCGTCATAGGGCATAGCCTGCTTGGCGTGTCCCACGGGGTTCAGTCGCTCAAGCAACTGACCATGCGGTGGCATGACGCGACGATCATTCGCGAGGCGATTATCACCGACTGGCCGACGATCAGGTACCGCTTCGTCAAGCGAGCAAGCGGCTACTGGCTCGACCAGGCGCGGCGGTACCGGATGAACGGCGGTTCACAGCAACTGGCGCTTAATGCCGAGGGCAGGCTGCCGCAGAAGGATGAGAGCCTGCGGGCGATCGTCACCCGCGCGGATCAACGGCTGCTGCACGTCCTGGCCATGGTGAACATGGGCAACGTGTACCGCGGCAGCGACGCAGACGTGGCGGGGGCGGCCCGGCAGTTCGCTCGGCTGGGTCGTGCGGGTTGGTCGCATATCGCCATCATGAACGACGACCGGATGACGCGACTGGACGCCGCGGCCATGACGCGGTTTGACTCTTACGTCGACGCGCAACTGCACTACGCCCGTCGGATCGCCGAGAGCATCGGCCGCGGCATTGACCCGCCTCGCCTCGCGTTCATGCCCAATTTCTACTACGGCAAGGACGGCATGTATCGGCCGTATGCCGCCCAACTGAAGGGACGATTGCCTCAAGGTGTGGCTCTGTTCTGGGCTGGGACCGGTACGCCTGGGCCGTCCGTGGGCGTCCGACACCTCCAGTCGGTCAAAGCCCAGGTCGATGCCGAGCGCCTCTGGTTCTACACCAACTGGCCCCAGGTCGGGAATCCCTTCTTCACGCCGGAGAACTACAACGCAGCGCGAGATCGCGATTTCGGTCAGGGTGACTTGGTCGAACTGGTGACCGTCAGCACCACCACGTACCCGCGCGATCTTCCGGTCAGCTTCATCACCATGTGTGACCTGTTGTGGAACCCGAACGGGTACGATCCCGTGCGATCGTTGCGACGCGCCGGCCGAGGTCGTGGGACCGCGATCGTTCGAGCCTTTCTGGCGTCTATTCAGCTACGTCGACAGCGTCTCGCGGGTCAGCGCTACGGACCAGCGCGGGCCCATGTATGTTGCGGACGATCCCGATGAGCGTCGCCGCATTGTGACGGCCATCACGGATCGGCTCGACACTCTCGCCGGCGCATGCCTCAAGACCCCGGCGGCTTCCGACGCGCGCATCAAGACCGAACTATCGGCACTGATCGGGCGTGGGCAAAGACTGATCGAGCGGATCGTGCGGGCCGAGGCGAAGCTGAGTGGTGACCTTGCGACGCGCACCATCAATTGCCCACGAGTGTCGACGGCGCCCACCCTCGACGGCCGGCTCGACGATGATGCCTGGACGGGCGCGGCTGTGCTCGACCGCTTTACGGACTTGCCGGGCAGCAAGGCGGCCCCACACCAGACGACCGTGCGCCTGCTCAGAACGGACGATGCGGTCTACCTCGGCATCACCGCGCGGGAAACGCACATGACCGACGCCGCGCTGGCCGATCCGGGACGCGAGTACCCCGTGCCGATCAACCAAGCGGCGGATGCGTTTCTGTGGTGGTCGGAGAGCGTTGAGGTGTTCTTCGATCCGGGGCGCGATCGACGCGACGTGGTCCAGGTCATTCTCAACCCCTGGGGCATGAAGGAGGGCTTCGGATTCTCGTCGCTGAGCTATGGCTACTTCGGCGTCACGAACAAACACCGTGAAAACTGGCCCGTGCGCGGGATGGTCAACCGGACCAGCGATTCGTGGGTGATCGAGTGTGCCTTTCCGCGTCGGATGTTCAAGGGCGCCGACTGGCAGGGACCGTGGGGATTCAACGTGGCGCGCAACCGTCGGCTACGCGCAGGCGACGGGATGAAGTACTCAACCTGGACGCCGCTGGGCTGGGGGTTCCAGGACGCATCCACGTTCGGCGTGCTGCGCTTTGCGCCGGGCGGTTGAGCAGACAGCCCTGAGCGTCAATAATCGCCGCTCCCATCTTTCGCGGAGGCGCAGACAACCCACAATCATCGACTTGCAGGGAGGGCTGAACGAAACCATCTGCTACGATTGCTGATCGCCGTCCTTTTTCCAGGAGAACTGCTCCGATGAGCATTCTTAGGATGATCGTTCTTGCATTTGCCGTATTCTCAGTTGGACCGCGCGCACACGCCGAACCCGCATTCGAACGCACCGAGGTATTGCGCGGCGGCGAGGGTGGGTACCACACCTATCGGTTGCCGACGCTGCTGTGTACGAAGAGCGGTGTGCTGCTTCTTTTCTGCGATGGTCGGAAGAACCAAGCAGGCGATATTGGCAAGATCGATCCCGTGCTGTGCCGTAGCCTCGACGGCGGAAAAACCTGGCAGCCAATGCAGGCGCTATACACGGACCCCGGTGAGAAAACCAAAGTCGGCAATGGGTGTCCGATCTACGACCGTCAGACTAACATCGTGCATTTCATATTCCTCAAGAACCTCACTCAGGCTCTGCTGATAAGCAGCACAGACGACGGGGCTACGTTCGGTGACCCGCGGGACATTACGACAGCTTTTCGCGAGATCGAGTACCCCTGGAAGTACTTTGCCACGGGGCACGTCCACGGGATTCAACTGCGCTCGGGTCGGCTGGTGGCCCCCGTGTCGGTGAACGATGCCCCGCGCAGTGCCGAGTACAGGGGCAAAATGCGCAACGGCATTATCTACAGTGACGATCACGGCCAGACTTGGCATGCAGGAGGCCTCCTCCCCTACTTCCAACAACTGAATGAATCAACCGTGTTCGAGGCCTCCGACGGATCGCTGTGCATCAACAGCCGGGGCGTGCGAGTGGGCTACCGCGTCGTGGCTCGAAGCGACGACCAGGGCATGAGTTGGACACAACCCGAAATGGACAAGGTTTTGTCCTGCCCCGCATGCCAAGCCAGTACACTGGTACTTCCGTCAAGCGACGGCCGACATCGAGTGCTTTTCTCCAACCCAGCCAGCCGATGGCATCTTAATTCCGCCACCAACAAACATCAGCCGGATATCCCGAAGTCCCGGACGCACCTTGTGGTACGACTCAGCTACGACGACGGCCGCACCTGGCTGGTGTCGAAGCTTCTCGATTCGGGCGGTGCCGGCTATTCGGACATGACCATCTGTCCCGATGGCACCATCTACCTTGCATACGAGCGGAGTATCAACCGTTACTCAGATCGAATCGCGGTGGCCCAATTCAACTTAGAATGGCTCACTGACGGACAAGACAGGCTCTCGACCAAGTAAATGCACAAAACGCGAAACCGCCAACTTGACAATGAGTTTCGAACAGAGCGACCGATGCCATGAAGACTGCCCCTGTTTTCAGCCTTAGCATCCCACTGCTGGCCCAACTGGCAACGCTACTTACATCAACAATTGTGTTCGCCGATGAGCCGCTGCGAATTGGGTCACAGAAACAGCTCTTCATCGGGCCGTTCGACGAAAGCGGACGCGACACGTACCTCGTCGAGTCGATGACCGACGTCGAAATCACGATGAATCCGGCTCATGTGACCGGCGAGCGACTCGTCGTTCAGGACAGGCCGTAGGAGGGGACCGGCATACTCGACATGCGGCAGTTCGTGCTCAAAGACGGCGACACGTTTCGTATGTACTACAACGTGCTGCCGCACCATGTCGTGTCGAAGGACCCCAAAGACCCTCGCAAGAACATCTGGGGACGTCCGTACAACCGCATTCTCTGTTACGCTGAATCGAAAGACGGCATTCACTGGACCAAGCCCAATCTCGGTCTTTGCGAGTGGGATGGTTCGCGCGAGAACAACATTCTGCTTCCGAACGATGACTTCGAGTACGTCTTCTCCGAAATGGACGGCCCCTGCGTGTTCATCGACCCCAACGCAAAGACGCCGGATGAAAAATACAAGATGTTCATCAAGATCTCACCGGTGACGGGTAAGCCGGAAAAGAGCGACGACGGACCGATCCCTGTGCGGGTAACCAAGCAGCTTCCCAAGGCTCAGTATGCATTTGCGTCTCCCGACGGAATCCATTGGCGGCTGATGAGCCCACAGAAGGTCAACGCCGGACCGCACAACGACACCGCGTATTCTGTTTTTTGGGATGACCGTATCGAAAAGTACGTTCAGTACTCACGCGCTAAGCCCATCGATCGTGCCCAGATCGCGTTCTACAGAAAGCACTTCGATGGCTATGAGGGCCGCACGACGGTCCTCAAGGTCGGGCGATCGGTGTCCGACGATTTCCTTAACTGGGGCAAAGAAACGATCGTGTTGGAGCCGGACGCTGTTGATCGAGCGGGTTCTCCCCAGGGACTAACGCGAATGGACTTCTACGGCGGTAACATCAGTCGGTATCGCGAAGCGCAGAATGTCTATATCGGGCTACCGAACGCATACTATCACACCGGCGGCGAGTTAACAACGAAGCCGCTGATCTTCTCCGGCAACCGGCTCGAACTGAATGTTGACACCAGCGCCGGCGGCACAGTGCTCGTGGAAATCCAGGACGGAACCGGAAAGGCGATTGTTGGCTTCACGGTCAAGGACGCCGACGAAATCAACGGCAATTTCATCCGCAAGTTAGTGACCTGGAACGGGTCGAGCGATATAAGTTCGCTGGCCAGCAAGCCTATCCGTCTACGACTTGTGATGCGCGACACAAAGCTCTACGCCTTTCAATTCGAGGGAGAGGAAGACAAGTGATACAGAGGGACCTTTCCATGAAACGACGCGATTTTCTAGCCGCTGCGGCAGTAAGTACGGTGTTGGGTGCTGTCCATGCCGAGAAGCCGCCACTGCGGATTGCCGCGTTTCAAGCCGACGTCACGCCGCCCTTGGGAGTACCGCTTTGCCACGGAAACGTGATGCCCGCCAAGGAGATCGTTGATCCGCTGAGTGCGCGTGGGATTATCCTGTTCGCCGAAGGCGGACCGATTGTGCTTTGTGCGGTCGATTGGACAGGAATCGGCAACGCTGCAAACGACGTGTGGCGAGAGAAACTAGCGGAGGCGGCCGGCACAACCGCCGATCGCGTGGCGGTGCATGTCTGTCACCAGCACGACGCACCGGCCGCCGATTACTCCACCGAAGAAATCCTGGCGGCCCACGACATGAGCGGTGTCATGTTTGACGTCGCGTTCGCCGAAGAGGGTTTGAAGCGGGTTGTCCGGGCGGTGCGCGAGGCTGCCAGCAGGCCACGCCGGGTGACGCATTTGGGCTATGGCAAAGGGAAAGTTGAAAGAGTCGCTTCCACGCGGCGCGTTCTCACACCGGACGGAAAACTCGACTTTTGGCGCAGCTCCCGCGGCGGCAACAAGCGAGGCAGCGCCGCGCCTGAGGGACTCATCGACCCATATCTCCGGACGATCAGCTTCTGGGACAGCGATGATCCACTGGTGGCGGTCAACTACTACGCCTGTCACGGACAAAGCTACTACGGCCGAGGCGGAGTAAGCGGCGACATCATCGGCATCGCCCGCTCCATCCGCGAGAGGCAACTGCCCGGCGTGGCCCAGGTCTACTTCGACGGCGCCGGCGGTAACATAGCCTGTGGGAAATACAACGACGGCTCGCCGAAGAACCGGCCCGTCCTGGCCGGCCGCCTCGCCCAAAGCATGAAGCTCGCCTGGCAGTCGCAAAAGAAAGTGCCGATTGCAGCGGCCGACGTTCGTTGGCGGGTCCATCCGGTGAACTTGCCGGTCCGTCAACGGATTGCCGAGAAACAATGTTTGGAGATGTTGAATAACCCCAAGCTCTCTAAACGGCAACGAACGTTCGCCGCCCGTGATCTGGCTTTCCTCCGCCGCATGCGATCCGGGCACGAGATTCCACTGACCTGTCTGGAGATCGGTCCGGCCTGCGTGCTTCACATGCCGGGCGAGTTGTTTGTCGAGTATCAACTGGCCGCCCAGAAGATGCGCCCGGACAAGTTCGTCTGCATGGCGGCCTACGGCGAATACGGCACGGGCTACATCGGCACAAAGATTGCCTATGAACAGGGCGGCTACGAAACCGGCCACGTCTCGCGCGTGGCCCCGGAGGTGGAGGACGTGCTGATGTCGGCGATGCGCGACCTGCTGGAAGCGTCGAAATAGATCCTTGATTGGGAGTGGTCACTGTAGCCGAATTCGTGAGAATTCGGACGTGCTGGCAACTCACCGAAGTCTCACGACTTCGGCTACAGCTAGCAACCGTTGTGTTTTGCAGGCCGAATTCCCGAACACCCTCAAATAGGTTTCTGAATGGAGTGGTCACTGGGGCGGAGCGAACGATGGCCACGTACACGGGCCACTGAGGCAACTGTTCATTGGCCCCAAGGGTCCGATGAACGGAAAGCCGGACGGCTGCTGATCGACGAAGTGGGAATGCTCACAGAGCTCTCGAAGAAGGAACTGCATACTCAATACTGCACTACTAACCTTCAAGATTGTGAACTTTTTCACAAAGTTGAGCGACCAACGGGAGCGGGCCAGTGCAACCGAGCGGTAGCTCGAATTTGGTTGGCGGCCCAGCCGCCCTGTGCTTGTTTTGGGAGAATCAACATGAACTTGAAGTTCCATACACTGGCCGCGATCGTGCTACTGTCGGGCTTCTGGAACGTCGCTAGGGCCGAAGTCGGTTTCCACCCTGACTGGAAGAGCGCCCTCAAACCAAAGGGAGCGCCGGGCGCCGAACTTACTTTGGCCGCCGACGGCCGGACCGACTATGTGATCGTCGTTCCCGTGAGCCCTTCCGCCCAGGACGAGAAAGCTGCCGGCGAGCTTTCTCAATGGCTGGGCGAAGTTACGGGAGCCGAATTCCGCGTCGTGGCCGAGAGCGAGACACTCGCAACGGCGAAGTACATCAGTGTCGGGCGGACGGAGCTGCTCCGGCAGGCGAATTTGCCGGCTGCCGGGGAGGATCTCGGAGACGAAGGCTACGCAATCGCCGTCCGAGGCGATGACCTGTTTCTATTGGGCGGCAAGAAGCGGGGCCCGATCTACGCTGTCTTCGCGCTGCTGGAAGAGGATATCGGCTGCCGGTGGTATACCAGAGGTACCAGCACGATCCCGCAACAGCGCCGTCTAACCGTCCGGCCGGTGCCGCGCAGTTTTGTGCCAGTGCTGCGAATTCGCGATCCCTTTTATTGGGACGCTTTCGATGGCACTTGGTCCTTGCGGAACCGTACCAACGCGCCCAACGCAGGAATCCCGGAGAAGTGGGGAGGACACGTGAACTACGCGGCGGGCTGGTTCGTGCATACGTTCGACCGCATCATCTCGGCGAAAGACTACTTTGACGAACACCCGGAGTATTTCTCCGAAATTGACGGCGAGCGTCGACCGCTGATCCCAGGCCACAGGCCAGGACAATTATGCCTCACTAACCCCGACGCGGTGCGCATCACCATCGACAAGGCGCTCGGAGTGCTCGACGGGCATCCCAATGCCGAGCTGATCAGCGTGTCTCAGAACGACGGTGGCGGCGGCTATTGCCGCTGCGCCGCGTGCAGCGCGGTGAACCAAGCCGAAGGCTCACCGGCCGGGACGCTCGTGCGGTTTGTGAACCAGGTGGCGGACGCAGTGGAGAAGAAACGGCCGGACGTGAGGATATCCACGCTGGCCTACCAGGAGACCTTCACGCCACCCAAGCGGACGCGGCCCCGCGAGAACGTGGTCATACGGCTTTGCACAGACACCCACGCCTGGGGCAACCCCTTCCTGTTTGTCACCGAGACGGACAAATTTCAGAATGCCTTGAAAGGCTGGTCTGAAGCGGGCGCCCACATCAATATCTGGGACTACACCACAAACTTCGGCGCCTACCTGACGCCCTGGCCGAACATGCAGGTAGTCACCGAGAACATCCGGCATTACATCCGGCACAACGCCGTCGGCATCATGCTCCAGGGGGCCTACCAGAGTCCAGGCGGCCACCGGGCGCGGATGCGGAGTTGGGTGTGGGCGAAACAACTCTGGGACCCATCGCTCGACACCCGGACGCTCATGCGAGACTTCACCTACGGCTACTTCGGCACCGCCGCCGAGCCGATCGAGCAGTACAACGACCTCCTCTGGCGGACGTGGCAGGAGCATCACAACGGCCCCGCGCAGGGAAGAGGCAATCCGATCGACGAACAAATCATCAAGGAAGGCATGCGTCTTTTCGAGCGTGCCGAGGACTTGGCCACCGAGCCGGAAACGCGAGCCCGGGTGAAGCGCGAGAAACTGTCGGTTTTGTACGCCAAGCTGGAGCTTGGCCCTGTCGGTTCCAAAGACGTGGAGGACTACCTGAAGCTCGTTGACGAGTTCGAATCCATCGCCCGCCAGAACCACGTGACGCATCTCCGGGAACGTCCCCGCGGAATCGACCAACACCTGCTTCGCTGGAGATCGCGCGCAGGCAGAGCGCGCGTTCGAATCGAGGTACCCGGTACGGTGGATGCGGACGACATCGAGCCGCGATTGGCAACTCACCTGGGAGAGCACTCAGCGGAAGTGGTCGAGGATCCGTTGGCCGAGAATGGATTTGCCATACGCCAGCCGGGCGGCAACACGCAGTGGTCCATCCAGTGGGTCGTGCCGGTCAAGAAACTCGACAAAGGACGCAAATACCGCCTGCGAGTGCGCGTCCGCGTCGACAAATCGGGCAACGAAGGGCCCGCGTTCCACGCAGGCGTCTACAATGCTCCGAATCGGACTTACCCTGTAGGCACGAAGGGCTTCTCTGCCGCGCAAGTCGCATCCGAAGAGTATCGTTGGTTCGTCATCGGCGAGTTCGCCCCTCAGGACGGCGACTTCGTCTATATCGCGCCTGACGACAATGAACAAGACGTCACTGCGGTCTATACCGACCGCATTGAGCTGGTGCCGATCGAGTAGCGACCGGTGTCCAGGGGGTTCCGATTCTATTCGCTGAGCGGAATACTCCTTGCCGAAGTGCGTTGAAAGTGATCTTCTTGGAAGGTGACATACGAATCATGACGCCACCGCTCTCGAATCCGTTTCTGTCGTCCGTTTTCCTGATCCTGCTGGGCCTGAGCAACCAGTTCGCCCAGGGAAACGAGCTGAAGCTGAGCAATTACATCGACGACGCTGAATTCTGCGATCTCGACCAGCAACAGCACGTGGATGGCTTCAGCGTCTGGCTGGAGACCGGAAATGCTTCCAACTGGTTGGTGCAGGACGTGGAAATCCGCAGCGGAAGCAAAAATCGAACCGTCACCGTGCAGGGAAGAAAGCGGATTCGAAGCAAGGCGCCCATCATCATGGAGAAGGGCTCCATTTCCATCGGGCCGAAGTTGAAGAAGCGTTTCCGATCCGATGTGAAACCGGATTTCGGCTGGGGAGACGAAACGCGAATCGGCGACACCGTGGTCACCGCTCCGGATACAACTGGAATCAACGTGGGCGATTACGCCGTGCTCGAATGCGACGCGAGGTGGGAAACGCAATGGAAATATGGCGCCAACGAGTGCTGGGAAATCACTCGCATGGGCGGAACGGATCTCTCGCCGCCATCGCGCGGTGGCGACACGTTCACGGTCGATTACCCGGCGCGCTTCAGCATCTCCGCAAGTCAGAAGTTTCTCGAAATGGATTTCTACACCCCAATCACCCTCGAATGGCGCGGGCTTGACTTGCGGGGAACGCGGGGCCGCGGAACGCTGCGCATTGGCGCGTCGCGCAATTGTCGTTTCTCCGATATGAAGGTGACCTTGCCGGGAGACGACGCGTTGAGCGTGGACGGCATCCGGTTTTCCCACGCCCGCGGCTGCATTCTCGATGGCGTGATCGTCGATGGCGGGCGCTATGGAATCACGTTTGGCAACGGCCGCGGCAACGAGGTACGCAACCTGACCTGCGGAGGAGGCGAGCTGAGCCGCCACCCGGTCGATCTCGTCACCGCGGAACACGGAATGCGATTCGTAAACTGGCAACTGCTGGGCAACGTCTCGAGCCCTGCACCAGCCCATCCCTGTTATGAGCCGGTCTGCATCGGCATCAAAGGCAAGACCATCGGCTTCAGTCCCCGCTCGATGGGGCTGACGATGAAAGACTGCGACATCACTGTCACCGGAACGGGTACGAACTATTGGCAAAGCCTGAACCCGGTGGAAGGGGTCGCCAGCGATGAGGGCAAGGCCGCTTATGCCTCGCATCCCTTCACCATGGAAGGTGTGCGAATCCATTACGCCGCGCGGAATTTCGCGATTTCTCCGAACAAAGAACAGAACGCCACGTTCACGAATTGCCGGCTTTCCGGAGTGGGCCAGGGTTACCGGGTGAATCCTGACACAACGTTGACGCTTGAAAGCTGCGTCATCGGTTTTGTCAAAGGCTACGGCGGCGTCACCGCGCGAAACACCACCTTCGACGTCACGATCCCCGAAGTCTTCGACGCCGCCAGCCTGAATGCGGTGATCGACGGAAACGGCGGCAACGCAGGGGCCATCGTCCTGACCGATTGCATCGTGCGCGGCAACGGGGAGCTGCCCTTGCACCGCTTCGTGCACGACGTCTACCGGGCTGCCCGGGTTCGTTATGTTCACGGCCCCATCAGCGCGAACAATTGGAGCGGCGCTGAGAAAGATTACTCCAGCGTCGACCCGACGTTCGAATCGGTCACTTGGCCGTTCACCAGCCGCGTTCAATACCAGAGCCGTTACGAGAAGCCTTCGAATTCCGGTTTTCCGGTTCTGATTCGAACGAAGGCGCCGTGAATTCCGCAGACCATCCGTTAGCTTTTTCCCTGCCTTCCAGTTGTGGGGCGGTCTCCTGACCGCCCCGGAGTGTGGTCAGGTCGGGAGACCCGCCCACAACGAGCTTGGAGGATGACAATGAGAACATGCGGGCGCCCAACGCTCCCGAAGCTGATATGCTGGTGCGTTACGAATATCGCAAAGGCTGGGACATCGAGGAGTATTTACAATAGGACCACGTAGAAATGAACTTTCTATACTGCCCGCGGGCAGGTTTGTCCGTTCTCGACCGTAGCCGAATTCGTGAGAATTCGGTCTTTTCGGCCAGTCGCCCGAAGTCTCACGACTTCGGCTACGAAAGACGGAGAGGAATTAGTAATGCACGGCCCTAAACACGTACTTCATGCCATAGCGCTCGCATTCATCGCGACGGTTGTATTCGCCGAAAACACAGCCGTCGCAGAAGACAGCGCATTGACGTTGCAGCCTGAGAACACGGTGATCATCGACGGCACGAAAAATGCCGGAAAATATCTACAGTGGATACTGTTAAAGTGCGTTGCGAAAACAAACGATGCCGACGCGTATGAGCCCGGCCCAAACGTGTCGGTCAATCGCCGGGAATCGGCGGTCTTCCCTCTATACACGGCGAGGAATGCGGATCAGGCGCCAGCGGATCGCAACATCATTGCGTTTGGCAGTACGCGATATCTCAGCGATCACGACCGCGCCAGGGTGACACAATCGCCCGGTTCGGTACTCATGCGGCGCGATGGTAATGTTGTCATCTTGGCCGGCGACACGCCGCACGATCCGTGGCAAGGTGAGATGGCCGCGATGAGCCTGTTTCTCAACCGGGTTTGCGGTGTTCGCTTCTACGCCCCCGATCCACTGTGGTGGAGCATGCCCGCGGGCAATGAGATCGTCGTGGAAAAGCTAAATCTCTTCAAGAAGCCGGCGTTCGCCAAAACCACGTGGTCCGGCAGATGGTGGCCAAACTACCCGCATCGCTGGGACCGGCTCAACCGCCCGCTCTCTGAAGCCGCCGACCTGCGCGGCAACCACGCCCTAATCAATTACTTCAAGCCGGAGAAGTACTACGACCAGTACCCACAGATCTACGAAATGAAGCGCGGTAAACGGCCCCGTCCCACCGGCAAGGCATGGAACCCATGTCTGTCGGCCACCGAACTGCCTGACATTGCCATGTCGGAGATCCGCGAACGCATGAAAGACAAGCGTCCGCCGAAATACCTTGCGTTCGGTGTTATGGACTGCAAGTTCGATTGCCATTGCGAGGCATGTCAGGCGTCCGTCGAGAAGCATGACGGTTCCTACAGTAATCTCTATTACACGTTTCTCAACGAGGTCGCGCGCCGTTGCCAGAAGGAGTTTCCCAATCTGTATCTGACGTCATACATCTACTCGAACGTTCGCAAGCCCCCGGTCGGCATCACGATCGAGCCGAACATCGTGGTGGACTATGTAGGGAAGAGCTACGAATGGGTCAACCCGTCCTCCGCGGCCCGTGAGAAGGCCGATATCCGCGCCTGGTCCGACCTTGGCGCGCGGTGGGTGTTCCATGACTGGAGCTTTGCCGGGATTACGCCTCGTGCTTACACGCGGCAGTTCGCCCAGTTCCTGCAGTGGGGCGTCCAGAACGGCATGATGGGCCTTTATGTCGAGTGGAGTCACTTCGACGTCTGGCACCTCGAAGGCGCGCGCTACTGGATCATGCGTCAACTTGAGAGTGACCCCTACCAGGACGTGGATGCCCTCTGGCGGTTGTATTGTGACGACATGTACGACGCGGGCAGCGAATACATGTATCGCTTCTTCCAGCACTTCGCCGACCGCCACACCTACGCTGACAAGTACGTCGACCAGCGCGACTGGCCCAAGCGGGAGTTTGCCCTCTATTCGGACGACGATCTTGCCTACCAGCGCGATCTCATCGAACGTGCCCGCGAATCCATCGTAGCCGAAGTCGTGAGACTTCGGAGCAGTGGCGAAGACCGAAGTCTCACGACTTCGGCTACGGAGACGACTTCAGTGCCGCGCGGGGCTTCGGCTGCACTGGCCCGGCTTGATGAATTCATGCCGTGGTTCCGCCTCCACGAGCTGTGGGTGAAGGCCGTCGGCGAGCCCTCGCGTCTCGCTCATCGTCACAAAGGTGACGGTGTGAATGCCGCCGCCCTGGCCTACTACCTTCAGGACGACGATGGCTCCAAATTACGCGAAGCCATCGCTTTCTACAAGAAGATGCGGACGACAGATGACGCTGGTACCAAGAAGGTCTACCAGAAGTTCGAGTTCCTGCCCGACTATTCCTACAACTACTCGCGCGGTCTCGGACAGGTGATCCTTCCGATCAGACAGCGGGCCCTGGCGGAGGTGAGCCTGGCACAGGCCGGTCCCGATACGCCCAAGAAACTCGTACAAGCCTCCCGCCGCATCCTGCACGGCCACCTGCCCAACAGCTACCGCGACGCGTCTCTGGCACGCATCGAGGGCCTACTCGGGAAGTCAATCTGGGTGCCGTCCCGCCCAGCCATGCCCAAGCTGGACGGGCACTTTGACGTAGCCGAAGTCGTGAGACTTCGGAGTGGCGGCGAAGACCGAAGTCTCACGACTTCGGCTACATTTGACGGGAAGCTTGAAGACGCGTTCTGGGAAGGGGCGGCGGAGCTCAATGACTTCAGCATCCGGGCAGTATTGCTGCCCTCGGCGCACACGACCTCCGGTCGCGTCATGCGCGTCGGCGACCAGTTGGTTTTCGGCCTGCGGTGCCATCAGGTCGGTCCCATCTGGGTCAGCACCCCGAAGGAGATCGAGACCGGCACGCGCCTCTGGCATGAGAGCAGCGTCGAGTTCCTGTTCGGTCCCGTAGGCGCGGAGAAGGTCGGCCGAAGGTATCCCTTTGCCCAGTATATCGTCAATGCCTTCGGTGCGTGGCGCGGTTTCGAGATGGCGGAGGGTAATCGCGAGGGTGTCGAGATTGTGGTGACTCTCGACGAGAAGGGCGGCTACTACACCATCGAGGCGGCGTTCCCGCTCAGAGCAGAAGGATACGATTTCACGCAGGAGAAGGCCCTGAGTTTTAACCTGATGCGTAACGTTTACAACGCCGACACGTTCAAGGCGATCGAGATCATTGGCTGGGCGCCCATCTTCCACTCAGCCCGCGACGCCGAATCGCGCGGCCTGCTGTTTGTGGATAAGTAGCCGGATTCGTGAGAATTCGGTCGTCGTAGGCTCCGAGGACCTTCCCAATCACACGCGAATGCCCCCGAAGTCTCACGACTTCGGCTACAATCAACACCATGGACGAACGCGACTATCTTCAACGGCTCCCGCCGGAATACTACCGCGGACAGGCATACGTGCATTGGTCGCTGACGACGCACGATCGAAAGACGGGCTGGCTCGTTCCGATCTTCTACTACAAGTTCCGGGAGCTTCTGACCCATACGATGTTTCGATACGGGTTGTGCTGTCCGATCTACTGCCTGATGCCGGACCACATGCATCTGCTCTGGATCGGCGTCGCAGACGGCAGCGATCAACGGACTGCTATGAAGTTCCTGCGACAGCAGTTGAATTCGGTGTTGGAAAAGCTCGGCGCCCGTTTGCAGCAGCAACCCTTCGACCACGTACTGCGCGAAGAGGAGCGCGAAAGAACAGCGTTCGAGGATGTCGCAGAGTACATCGCACGTAACCCGGAACGCAAAGGGCTCGTGGGCCCAGATTGTTTCGCCGAGTACAAGTTCACGGGGTGTCTTGTTCCCGGTTATCCCGACCTCAATCCGTTTCAGGACGGGTACTGGGATCTGTTCTGGCGTTTGTATTCACGTCTCCGGATAGAAGGACTGGTTCGCTACCATGACGACACAAAAGGTGGGTAGCGGAAATTGCCGTAGCCGAATTCGTGAGAATTCGGTCGTGGCTCCCAATCACACGCAAATCCCCCGAAGTCTCACGACTTCGGCTACAGGAAGAAGTGACTCATGAAGACGATCAACCGCATGCTTCTCGCTTCGCTCCTTCTATCAACTGTGGTTGAAGCCCAAGCTGGCGAACGTACGTTGACTCTAGTCGGGCCCGAAACGCGCACCGCTGTCATTTGCGTTGATGGCTGGCAGCACAGCAAGTGGTACGACTGGGGCGGACACCGGATCTTCCAGCGCTTTGCGAAGATGATCACCGGGCAGGACCTCGCGATCGTGGAAGCAGGTCAGCTCGATCGGGATCGTTACGATGTCCGCATCTGGATCGGACGTCAGCCGGAAGTCGATCGGGTTCTCGGTCGGCGGCTCGATGCACTTGATGACGATGGCTATCTGATGGTCGCCGATGGGCCCGATGTTTACATCGCCGGCAAACACTGGTGGGGAACAAACTGGGCCGTTCACGATTTGCTGGAGCGCCATGCCGGCTGCCGCTGGTATCTAATGGAGCCTCGCTGGTGGCGGGCGGACGAAGACGGACTGCTGGGTCCAGGGGATATCATTCCGAAGGCGGATTCCATCCGAATTCCGGCAGCGCTCGACCGAATCGAGGAGCCTGACTACAAAGCGCGTTGGTTTCGGATTGCGCCGATGCATTCGTTTCGATTACGGAGCCGCGACCACTTTCATCATGCGTTGCGTCAGGTTTTTCCGCTGAAAATGTATGACGTACATCCAGAGTACATTCCGGAAATCGGCGGAAAACGCGAGCGTCCCCGCGATGCCAATCACTCTCAACCCTGCGAGTCCAATCCGGACGTGGTGCGCATCACGGCCGACTATGCCATTGCCCGATTCGATGAACATCCCGAACTGGGTACAGTGAGCATCGGGATGAACGACACCAACCGGTTCTGTGAGTGCCGGGAATGTCTTACCGTCGCACCGGCAGAGATCAAGGAAAAACGTGCGCGGATCGCTTATGCGTTTTTCGATTTCTACAACAAGGTCGCCGATCGCGTGGCGGCCAAGTATCCACACAAACGGCTTGGATGCCTTGCCTACGCGGGCCTGCGGCAGTTGCCGGAAGATTCGATTCAGTTGCGGTCGAACATTGTGCCGTACCTGACGCTCGACAGTGCGCAACTCTTCGATCCGGCGCAAGTCACCGAGTTCAACGGCAGCGTTCGGAAGTGGAATCGCATTTCACAGCGCATGGGCATTTACGAATACATGTATGGCGGCGGGTTTGTTATACCGCGGATCTACAATCGTGATCTCGCCCGGAACATCAAGCATCGCTACGGGGTCGAAGCCGACGGATTCTACGCCGGAGCCTATCCGAACTGGGGCCTCGACGGCCCGAAGTACTGGCTTGCGTCGAAGCTGCTGTGGGATACGTCGCTCGATCCAGATGAACTTCTGGACCAGTTCTATGGTGATATGTTCGGTCGCGAAGGAGACAAGCTTAGTAGCCGGACTCGTGAGAGTTCGGAGAAACCGGCACCGCACGCCCGAAGTCTCACGACTTCGGCTACGTCTGAGCTTTCGGAATGCGCACGAACCATGAAGCGCTATTTCGAATTCCTGGAGACGATCTGGCACGAACAAACGTTAGAAAACGATCGGAGCAATTATCGCTGGCTCAGAGACCCGAAGCAGATGGAGATCTTCCCTCCGACAATTTGCGAAGAAGCTCAGCAGATGCTGGATCGCGCTCATGACCTGGCGAAGACGGACGAGGTGGCGAAGCGTGTCGAATTCTTCCGCACGACGTTTCAAATCACGCGCGTTGTCTGCACCCGATACGCCTATGCTAGGGAAGTCGAAAGGCTGACGGAAAACGAGTCGGCGGATGTGGATCAACTCATCGCTGGGCTGAATAAATGGATGACGGCCGGTGATCTCGGAAAGGCAATCGAGAATGGTCGTGCCTTGGGATTCGCGGCACTCAGCGATACGGGCGATGACATGTTTGAAGTCGCGCGCAACTTCGATCAACAACCGATCGCGGCCGCCACGCGCGTCGCCGAAACAGTCGTCGCCCAAACGGTTGAGGGGCGCTCGTTCGCCTCGCATGAGCAGCTTGTCAGGGCCCTCAATGAAGCGGCGCCGAAACCACTGGCCGACCTGATTCGCCGACGAGCGTTGTTTGTTGATAACCGCAATGTGTTGCCTGCGGCCGATGGCGAAATCACAACCGAGGAGTGGGGTAAATCGGTTTTTGAGGGGCGCTTCCACGCTTACTCGCATAACGTTGGCAAATCAATCAGCCTGCTCGACAAATTCGGTTCCAGCGACACTCGCGTGTGGTGTTTTCGCACGGAAGACAAGTTATGCCTGGCCTTCGATTGCCAACAGGATCCGGCGACGGTTGGGGCCGGGGTGCACGAGAATGACACGACCGGCTGGCGCGATCCTGCCATGCTGCACGACGATTGCATCGTCCTGAATTTCTTTCGCAAGAGAAGTCAGTTTCGCTCCGTCAGGATCAATGCGAACGGCGCGTACTCGGATCACCAGGGAGGGAAGAACGACTGGAACGCCGTATCGAAAGCCGCAGCGAAGGTCACGAAGACCGGCTGGCAGGCTGAACTGGTGTTGGAGCTGAAACCCCTCAATCTCGGCGACGGCTCGGATTTGGCGGAAATCTCCATCGCCCGATACACGCGCGAACCGCACCCGAAGAAGGAAGGAGAGTTTGTGACACACGCCACAACATTGGTTCCGTTTCCATTCACTGGCGGACACATCGGCCACGGGAATCATCCGAATCTGATGACTTTTCGCACCGGGTCACAGGTTGTTTTCGCTCAACCATAGTTGAAGATATCGGCGAGCAGCACAACCTGTATCTCGACCGCCCCGACGTGCTGAAGCGACTGCAGCGCCGCCGTCGCGAGGTCTATCCCAACGCGCCGCTTGGCGGGATTTAGTACAGTGAGATCAAACAAGCAGACGATTGCTCCGAAGCTCTCTGACCGGGCAGGCCGAGGACCTACCGGTACGAGTTGCCCGCCGAGAAGGGACTCGATTGCAGGAACATCACTGGGGTATCAACAACTCCAGATCAATACCTCACCAGGTAGTAGCACGTCTTGTCCCGGCCGGTATCGATCGAGATGGTGCCGTTCTTCACGGGTAGCGTGCGTTCCGTGCGTGCGCCGTCGTGGTCGAGGATGTGAACGGTCGGCGTGCCGGGACGGTCCAACGTGATGTTCGCCCGGACCGGTTCCATCAGGATCGGCGCATCGCCCTTTTCGACGACCAGGCGATCGGCATGCACTTTCATGCCTGTGTTCCGTGCGCGCGCGATTGCGACGACAAGCAACGCGTCGGCATCCCTGACCGTCGCCTGCTGTTTCTGTGCGGTTACGTAGATTGCCCCGTATCGGCTATCGGGTTCGATGGTGACCTCCCCGAGGCGACACGTTGCACCATCCGCAAACCCCACGACGGCCTTGGTAGCCGGCGTGTCGATGGTCACGTAGCCGTCCATCTTGCTCCTACCGAGGTACCAAGTGAGCTGGCCGGTTGAGGAAACGAGCGCACCGTCCGGCTGATGAGCCTCGATGGGAAAGGCCGGTGTGTCGCGGTACACGTCGCTGAACTCGATGGCGCACCGGACGACGGCTAGGGCCTCGGCCGGTACCTTGTCGCTGTTGAACGTCTTCACGTCATGCGCCTGCGTAACCTCGTCCATGAACCCCAGCTTCTCCAGGTGCAGAGATGGGATGTGCACGTACCGCGTGGCGGTCGCTTCCGATTCCTTCATGTCCCCGCGAAGGACCTGCCGCGCGACAGCCGGAAAGACGCCGAAAACCTGCGGCGCCATGACTTCCCACACGTCATGGCCGCCTTTGCCCAGGGCATCCTTGAAGCGTGCGCGGTCACGGTTCTGGAAGATGTACGACACGTCCCACCCCTGCAGCCCCATGCCGTACGCCCCGATCAGTGCCGGGCCTTCAACGCCCCACTCGTTGGGATAGACATGAATCCATTCCGATAGCATGAACGGACGGTTGGCTACCTGTTGCATGCCGGAGCTGAGCATGCCGGACCCGGGGACGCTGAGCATGGACGCGTTGTTGATCATTCCCCGCCCGCCGCCGAAGTAGTTGTGGCGGTCGATCAGACCTACCAGCGAGTCGGAGTGCAAGTTGTAGTAGTGGCTGAACGCGCGGCCCGCCTGCCAGTTCGATGCCAAGATCTCGCCTTCGTAGCCCGTGTCCCGCAGGGCCTTCACGTAGCGCGCGTAGAACTCATTCTGCAGCTCATAGAGGAAGAGCATGGTGTCGAATAGCCGACGCTTGCGGAACTTCTGCGAATCCTCAAGCTGCTTGGGATCGACATACCACGGGTGTCCCCCCGCGGGGTAGATGATGGCCTTCTCCCAATTGTCTCCGGTGAGTTTCTCGTGGGCGAAGCTGTCCCAGGCTTCTTCGCCCCACGCTTCGAGCAGCTTCTCCTTGCTCCCGTAGCGTGTCTTGAGCCACTCATAGAAACGGTGTCCCGCGCGCTCTTTCAGGGTCGGCACGCGCGCCATGATCTTCTGCGTGCCGCCAAACAATACACTGTCCTCATTGAAGAGTTCGACCACGGCGATGCACGGGTCTTCGGCGTAGGTTAGACCGGTGTACGGATTCTTGTGCTTCAGGATCTTCACGACCTGCTCAATCTGCAGATCCTGGAGTTCTTCCGACAGGTAGATGGCGCCTGTCCCGGTGGACAGTCGATTGCCTCGACTGATGTTGCCGAATTCATCCGCATAGGGCACGCGGGACAGGTCCTTCGGGCCGAGCTTCACGTGGAATGTCGAGGAGAGCTTGGTGTAGATCCCGTATTCCTTGAACTTGGCGACCTGGTAGTCCATGCGGTCGAGCTTCTCGGGGTCGAACTGCAGGAAGCTGTCCTTGGTCTGAATGCCGGACGTCCCATCCGCGTACTTGTGCAGGCGCACGGCATTGACGCCGTAGCGCGTGTAGAAGAGCGCCCGTTGGTCAGCCAGTTCCTTGTCCGGGCAGCACCCGTTGTAGCAGAGGTTCAGGCCCCACAGCTTGATTGGCTTCCCGTTGTAGATCAGAACGTCGTCCTTCGCCTTGATTCGCCCATGCTTGCCGGCCGGCTTCTCGATCCAGTCCGCCGTGTCGAGTTCGCTGGGCTTGGTCATGTCGCATGTGGCTGTGAACGGGAACCACTGATCCATATTCCCTTCCTGTGGTACCTGGTCGAGGCAGGGATAGAACGTGACGTTGCCCGGGAACTGAAAGGTCACTGTGGCTTTGGTTGGCTGGTCTTTTGGGAGCCTGTCACCGGCCAGGGCGATCCGTACCTGTCCGTCGTAGCTGAGCTTCAATGGGGGGTCGAGAGTGATGCGTGTGAGGTCGCCTTCCACATCGCGTAGCTGGAGCTCTTTGCAGAGCCCGAAGCTCCCCCGGCCAAAGGGAAGTTCCAGCTCGGCGGTGTCACCTTCCGGCGGTACAAGAGTGACTTTGCCTCCCTTGAACGCGGCCCCGGTATTGACCCCCATGGCCGCCAGGGTGAAGGCGGCATCCCGGTCGGCGGACAGGTCCAATGTGAAGCTGACGGACTGCTTGTCGACCGGTTGGAGCCACCGTTCCAGCACGGCCGTGGCTTCCTGTTTGGGAAGCTTCACGGATCCCCTGGTGTGTACGGTCTTCCCTTCGACGTCCGTTGGTCCGCGGAAGTAGATGTACTTCCACCCCGGCGCCCATGTCGGGAACTCCACCGACACGTAGCGATTTCCCTGGCGGAAGACATCCAGCGGCACGCGATCGCTGGTGAACGCGGTCAGTTCGTTGGCGGCCACGGTTGTAGCATTCAGACCCGTGAATACGAACGCGGTCAGCGTCAGGCAGGCATAGATTCCCTTCACCGACATCCTCCGTCTTGGGCTGGTCGTATTGCAGTGATTCCTACACAACCTTGAACAATGCAAACAGCGACTATGCGCGGGGCGTCGCGCTAGTCTATTCTATATCCGTCCCCATCGGCACACATCCAGCCTCACCAATCCCCCGCGCTACCTCCGCGAAGTGAGACAGCAGGGGGGCGAATAGACAGCAACGCAGGAATCGCAACCCGAAGCGTAGGCGAAGCGGCGGTTTAGACCTCGCTGACGCGTCGGGTTTCGATTAGTTCACAGAATCGGAGCAAGCAAAGGAGTTTGACGTGCGACATCACAACTTCATCCGCCGATTGGTGACTCTGGTCCTGGCGTTGGCCTCCGCCTCGGAACTTGGGGGAGAAGCGCTCGCCGAGGAGCGGCCGCAGGCGGATCCACAACAAGGAAACTCCTCGCGCCCCGACATCCTGTTGATCATGACCGACCAGTTCAACCCGCGGTGCATGGGCTGCGCAGGCGACCCGGTGATTAAGACGCCCCACCTTGATCGCCTTGCCCGTGAGGGGACGCTGTTTGAAAACTGCTACACGAACTCGCCCGTGTGCATGCCGGCACGGATCAGCCTGGTAACGGGACAGTATCCGCACGAGCACGGTTGGTGGATGAACTTCGTCGATCGCTTCCCGGCCGACCGGATCACGCTGTTCGACGATCTGGACCGGGCGGGCTACTTCACCGCGAAGACGGGCAAGTTCCACTACTTCACCAACACCGATCTGGAAGATTTTCGCGACCAGGCCGACTACTACCGCACGCTGGGGCTCAAGTGGGCTGACGAGTTGCCCGGCTGGTACGCCTCGCCGTTTCATGTGTCGGCCTATTCCGACCACCTGATCCGCCGTGGGCTGTTGGACATTCATCTGGATGACGCGTTGGCGCGATTCTTGGCGGGACAGAGCGTCCCCAAGCCGAGCCCACTGACCGTTGAGGATCACCTCGACAGCTTTGTCGCTCAGCGATCTATGGATTTCCTCAAGAGTGCGCCGAAGGACCGGCCGTATTTCCATTTCGTCAGCTTCCCAGGACCGCATACGCCGGTCGACGCCGTCGGCCCATACGCCGAGATGTACGATCCGGCCAACATCCCCATGCCGCCGAACATTCCGGCGGTTGCTCGCGAGGGGAACAACCGGTTCGCGGAGAAAGAGGTCCGCAAAATCCGGGCGCTCTACTACGGCAAGATTTCACTGATCGACGACCGGATCGGCCGGATCCTGGAAACCCTCGAAGAGCGCGGCACGCTGGACAGTACGCTGATCATCTTCACCGCCGACCACGGCGACATGATGGGCGCGCACGGCAGGTTCGGCAAAGTCGTCTTCTACGAGGAGTCGGCGCGGATTCCGCTGTTGGCCCGCTGGCCCGGGCAGATCCGCCCTGGGCTACGGACCCCGGTGCTGACGACACTGCATGACGTGTACGCCACGGTGGTCGACGCGGCCGGCGGGCAGATGGCCGAAACAGCGCACGGCAAATCGTGGCTGCCCGTCTGCCGCGGCGAGACGGACACGCTGCACGAGGCGGTCTTCAGCGAGGTGGGCCCCGGCAACTCGCAGAACACCATGGTCCGCGCCGGTGAATACAAATACTGGACACGGGGCGGGCGCGAGACCCTGTTTCACCTGGCCGACGACCCATATGAGCAGCATAACCTCATCGGGCGCAACGATGCCGAGGTGCAGCGCGTGCTCGGCGAGATGCGGCGGCGCCTGGCCAGCTTCCTGCCTGAGAAGCCGCGAAACGTTACACGGGGCTACAAGCCGCTGTTTACACGGATCCGCCGCGATTCCAACGCCCCGCTCCCAGAGATCCTCAAACAGTGGCGAGTCGAATGGGAGAAGGCGGCCCGTGAGTCGCGGTATCTGCAAAGCGCCGTCCCCAAGCCGCCAGCGATCAAGTAGTCCGGGCAGCCTCAGCGGATTCCGGTAGCCGGATTCGTGAGAATTCGGGCGTTTGTGCGACGTATTCCGAAGTCTCACGACTTCGGCTACCGGACCAACGAAACCGGCGGCACACTACGAGGGGCCTCTTTGGACCAGATACGTGTTTTCCGTCCAAGACGGCGGTGAAGTCGTCACTGACGGGGCCGTAATTGTTGCATGAGACATGATGCAATATAGAATCGTGTCTTGCATTCAAGAATCCGGAGTACGAGCCGTAGCAAGAGACGCTCCATTTTCCTTCAACTATTGCACTGGGAACTAGAATGAACTTGCGAACCGCTTCTCTGATTGTACTCGCTATCCTCTTTTCGCAACCGGCCCGGGCCGAAGTACGAGTGCTGAAACTGGATGACGGCCGACGATTCGTCATGGGCAAGGTCGACTCGCGGCGGTTGCTGCACCCCGAGATGGGCGCCAGACTGTTGACGCTGAACTACTCGGTGTTCGAACCGGGCGTCGAGTTCCCGCAGCACGTGCATCCGGCCTCGGACGACATTTTCCTCGTGCTCCAGGGGCAATGCGCCGTGCGGCAGGGCGACCGGCGTACTCCGCTGTTGGTCGGGCAGGCGGTGTTCATTCCGGCCGGACAAATCCACGGGGGGATCGCTACCGGCGAGGGGACTTCGATCCTCATCAGCTTCCAGGTCCCGCCGGACGAGGCGTTGTACACCGGTAGTCGCGATTCGTCTCGGCCTGGGGCCGCGCAGCCCCAAGGTCAAATCACGCCGGGCGCGGTCAAGTTCGTCGACTTCGCCCGCCGGAACGGCGTATTCTTCGGCCCCGAGCAAGGCTCGAACAAGGTCACCGCCGCCTATTGGAAGCTTGGGCCCGGCGAGAAGCTCGATGCACAAAATGCTCCCGGTGCCGAGCAGTTCCTGTTTCTCTGGAAGGGCCGGCTCAAACTCACCGCAGCAGAAGAGCAACCGCCCACGCCGGCCGCCGAGCGGGACACCGTATTCCTCCGCGGCCAGGCGACCTTTCAAGCTACCAATCCGGGGCCGGGCGAGACGATCGTGATCCAGGTCACCGCCCACGGGCCCGGCGATCGGTAGGGACGCAACCCGATCCGCACGGTGTTCGGTGAAAATGACACACAAATCGACCTGTTTGACGCTTTTCGTTATTCTTGCGACGTCATCACTCTTTGCAGCAGATGACAATAGGCAGAAACCACTTCCGACGGCACCGGTCCACAGCCCCGCCGGACCGTTTGTGACTTCACCGACCGAGACCGTCCGCCGGATGTCCTTCGGTTCGGCCCCGGCTGGGTGGATCGGCCAGGCGCTCACCGGGGCGCGGCGGGAAGAGCCCAACGCCGTCCTCTTGGCGACTCTGTCCGGCACGATCACCGTCACGGATGTCCCGCTTCGCATCCCGTCGCGGACGTGCGTGGTTTTCGCGCCCGGCGGGGCCGTGACAGCCGGATCGGATGCTGGCGCGGACTGCCTGGTGGAAATCGCCGACGTCGAGTTCGTCAGCCTCTCGCCCCAGTCCGGGACCGTCTCGCTGGACGGCCGGGGGAGGGTCGCCACCGGCGTGCGCGTAAGGGGCTCCGGGAAGGTCCATCTCGACCGGCTGGCGGTGACCGGCTGTACCGAGGTCGGCCTGGCCTACACCGGCCGAGGCGGTGACCGCTTCGCCGACAGCGGCTCGGTGACGCGGTCCAGCTTCCTCCGTTGCGGGCGCGGGGGCATCGCCGTCCGCGAAGCTGCCCAGTTCCTTTGCCTGGGCAACACCGTCGCCGAGTGCGGTGGGGCGGGTCTGGCCATCGACTCGCCGCAGGGCCTCGTCGCCGGCAACACCGTCTCCGGCGGCGACGTCGGTATGCGCGCCGGCGGCGCGGGGCTCGTCGTCACGCGCAACGTCCTCACCGGTCGGCGCGTCGCCTTGGTGGCGACCGACACGGCCAACGGCTGCCTATTCAGCGAGAACAGCTTCGGCCCCGGCGAATGGACGGTCGACTTGGCCGGGTCCGCGTGCGCCTTCTTCGGCAACACGTTTCCCACGGCGCGGGAGATGGCTGCAGCCAACGTCCGAATTGAGCCGAACGCGCAAGAAACCGTAGCCGAAAACGTGAGTCTTCGGGGGGAGGCTGAAGTCTCACGACTTCAGCTACGGGTGACCGGCAAGGGCCATACCTTTGTTGCGAACCGGAATCTGCCGCCTGCCGCCGTCCCGGTCGACGACGCTCTGTGGTTCGACCCGCCTACACCGGCGCGGAATGGCAACGAGAACGTCGTCGCCGGGCTGGGCCGCTTCGACCTCGCCATCACCGGCCGGGGGCCGAAACCGACGCCGCCGTCGCAGGTGCAACAGACGCTCGACGAGGCCCGCCAGTCGCACCCGCAAGACGTGATCGTCGCGACCCTGCACGGCTCATTCGTCGCCGATGCCGGCCCCACCGGGCTGCGGCTGCCGCCGAACACGTGCATCGTGCTGGATGGTTCGATCTCCGCCGCGACGGACGAACTGGATCGCAATAAGTCGCCCCAGGGCCGGGCCACGCAACTGGTGCTCATGCCCAGCAAGGGCGTTGCGAGCATCGCTGGCGGAGTGCTGGACGGCGCGGGGCTGCCGCAGCACGTCGTCAACGCTCCCGGCTCGGCCGTGGTGGTACTCGACAGCGTCACCGTCCGCCGCAGCGGCTTCAACGCAATTACCACCAAGGAGCGTCACAGCTTGTCTCGGCCAATGTTCGTACGCGGCTGCCGCGTGACGGACAACGCCAATCGCGGCATCTGGGTGCACGTCTGCCGCAGCGTCCACGCCATCGCCAACGTCTGCACCGCAAACGGCGCCGACGGGATCGACTTCGACGCCTACGGACGGAACAGTACCGCCCTGTTCAACACATGCACCGGCAACCGCCGGCATGGTGTGTTCGTCGAGGAGCCGGGCACGGCCGACAACACGATCTTCGCCAATCGGCTACACGGTAACCGCAGCCACGAGATCTGCCTGTACAACTCGTCAAAGACGAAGCCGCTGGCCCGGAACCTACTGGCGTGCAACGACTGCGCCGGCGACCCCACCCGCACGGCGATCAGTGTCCGCGCGTTGATGCACGACAACGTCCTGTTCAACAACGTCTGCCGCGCCGGCAAGTTGATCGGCGGATTGTGGTCCTCGCGAGACACCTACGTCGCCCAGAACGTCACCGATGTCGCCCCGAAGACGGTCACCGGCATCGGCCCGTTCTTCTGCACACCGGGGCCGAAATCGTCAATGAACACCGATGAACGCTAAGCACCCTGCCACGAATCCGTTTACTAATCCCGCTGATCGTAGCTACCGTCGCCAGACGTCTGTTTTTGATGCCCGCTACCAGGGCATTGCTCG
>CAZURK010000078.1:0-52414 GCA_964623055.1 uncultured Pirellulaceae bacterium | reverse complement strand
GCGCGTTGCGCACACCCAACAAGTGATAGACATCCAGATCGGGAAGCACCTGCAGACCGAAGACGCTGTCGTTCTTCAGTCGAAATGAATCCACATAGTACGTCGGCTTCTTCAGGTCCGTGGCCATCACCGGCCAGTACAACACTGGCATCCCTAGCACGTACAAGAAGTTATTGCGGCTAGTGGTCAGGTACTGGTGATCCACGGCCGGTTCGCCTGTCAAGGGATCCGGGTCGGCACGTTGCGTTTGAACGTCCGTGAAGTTGATCTGTTCGGATTGCAGCCAGTACCGTGGTACGCCCATCCGGCTGGATGTCACGGCCGCACCGAATGCACGGAAGTTGTACTCGTTCAACTGCTGCAGCACGTTTGCCTTCAGTCTCACCAGGCCGTTGTAGCCGGGCGCGGGCGTCAGCACTTCGGCATTCAGGACGATCCCATACCGTCCGCGGGCGTTGTAGTACATCCGTTCGGCGTAGATCACACGATCGCCTTCGCGAAAGACGATATTGCCTTCCATGTAGAATTCAAGTGGCGCATCTTTGGGCTGCACTTTCTCGCCCGACGATTGCCCCGACAGGTCGAAGTTTTCTAACGGAGCAGTCCAGATAACGATGCGATCGGCTTCCACATCGATCTTGTCGTCCGTCAATCCAGGCACATTCTGTATGCCTTCGACGATGACCTTCACGCCGGAGGTGACGACGGCAATCGTTTCTGTACCATCGGGGCTGGGGAACCCTCTTCCCTGCATGCGAACATTGCTTCGCGACCGAACGACAAGCCGACGAGCCGTTGGTTGCGGGCTTGGGGCCGGGACTGAGAACTGGGCTTGCCGCACCGGAGATTGGTCATCCGCATCACGGGCCTCGATACCACGATTGAAGATGGCCGGTTTGACTCGAGGATCGAACCCCGTGACCGGCGCCTGTATGTCGATCTCGCCGGATGTGTAGAATCGCCCGAGCCACTGCTGATCGCGAATGGAATTGGCGGCTTGCCCGGTACGGCCATGGGCTGAACCATCGTGGCCATAATCCACGGCCACATCGCCTTCGAGATAGGCGAGGACCATGCTATTGCGACCGCTAGTCGCCTCTTCCCGGTCGATCCACAAAACAGCGTCGTCGCTCAGGGTGCTCGCATTGTCCTGCAGTATCTGACAGTTGCCGCGCAGAACCCAGACTTCATACGAGCCGTCGCGCCATCGGTTGGCCCGATCGGCGCGTACCACGATCGCCGCGTTGGTGTTGGGAGAGTTGATAGCGATGTCCGAGGCAAACGAATGCGCGTCGGGGAAAACGAACAGGATCAAAGCGGTGCACAACACCAACCCGAAGCGCAAGCGAGGGTAGACCCGGAGAACGCTTTCACTCGCGCTGCCCGTTCGGCCGGACAACATCGCCAGCAACAAGCGCGCAACGCCAGCCCATGCACGGCCCCGTCTTCGCGCGCGCAGCTCGAAACTCTGTCGTGGCTCAGGCAGACGCTTCAGGGTAGGGGCATCCTTGCCAAGTCCGAGATGGATAAAACGCTCGGCCAAACGCTCCCGCCGCCAAGGCGAAAGACGTCGGAGATGAGACATCGGCCGAGATAGACGAGTAGCACTTCCCGCGAGCGGCGGATTATAGGCGTCGGTTCCGTACAGAGCAAGGCGGATTCCCAATCGCTCCAGATGACGCATGTCTCTGAGGTCAAACGACTTACGGGTGATCGCCGGTGCGTCTCGCGGCGATCCGCTTCGCACCCAATGCAGCAGCCATACAGACGACTGGCATCAAAGGAGCCCGCATCCGAAGATTGCTCCAGTAGATCGAGTGTACGGCGGTGAACGACAGGCATAGCAGCAGCCCCCACACCCACGGCGATCGCAGCAAATGCCTTCCCATCGAAAATACGCCGATTGCGGCGAGTAGAAAAACAAGCACGTACCACAGCCCAACGGCATGCCGCGCGAACCGCCTCGCCGTCGACTCGCTGCTGTCGAGTTGATGTGGAGCGAGTCCCCAAAGCCGCCCCGTCCGCACCACACACGAGTAGGCGAACATTCCGCCTCGTTGCTTGATACAGGCAACCGCTTGCCGATAGGCCCAGCGGTCTGCCTCGGCTTCGTCGTAGTCGTATTGTTGCCTTATCTGACTGTATTCCTCGTCCAACTCGCGCGAGTCCCAGACTTCTCCCCAATCGCTTCGCTGGAGGAAGTCATAAAAGCCGTCGTTGTTCCCCAACATCAGCGTGTAACCGCCGTGAGTCGTAGCAAGGATCGGTCGACGAAATACCACGTAGTTCCTGCAGACCCAGGGCGACAGGACGACGGTGGCGACTAGCACAAAGGCTACCAAGCATCGTCCCAGACCCGTAGCGACCGCGGTTTCGGGAGGGCGAGGCTCCCGTTTCTTGCCACAGCGCGGCTCTTGCCGACGACGGAAACGAAGGCCCGCTGACAGCATCAGTAGCACTGCCGCCATACCCAACCACACGAGAAAGGTCGGTCGGCAAAGCGAGGCAATGGCCAATGCTCCACCTGCCACCGCTGCGGCCCCGACCGTTGGCTTCTCGCCTAGTCGTGTCAAACAGATCAGCCCCACGACGGCCAAGAACGTGGCCAACGTCTCGGTCATCAGCAGTGTCGATTGATTCAGCAGAATCGGGTCGCACGCCGTTAGCGCTGTGGCCAACAGCCCCCAACCGCCTAACCGCCATTTCCGCGACAGCAAGTAAACCAGTCCCACCGTTGCGACCCCAAGCAGCAGGTGCAATGCAATAACCGCAGCCTTATCGATGCCACTCGCTCCTCCTACCGAGACCAGTACCAACGGGTACAGCGGTGGGCGAAATGCAGTATGGCGAATCGACGAATGCCCCCCCGATTCGTCAGGAGCCTCATAACCATACACGCCTTCTTCAACAAGATTGGCTGCCAGTTGGCGATAACCGTCCGGGTCGGCGGCCAAATCATCCGACCTTGCCGCCAGAAAGCCGCCTCGTACGGCGAACGCCAAGACCAGCAAGCCAAGCACGAGAGCCAAGCCGTGATTTTTGGGGGGTGCAGATTGGGCCATGACGCGTTTCCGTAAGCTACGATTATGGGAACACACATACTCAATATGCAATCGGCGTGCTCTCACAATCCGATTTGCTGTTATAAGCGACATTGCAGGAAAGACCGCGCATGGCTGCAACGAAACCGGAAATCCTGCTCGTGGACGACGATCCGGCCATATTACGGCTTCTCGTACGATGCGTAGAGGCGGCCGGATACCACGTGCGATGTGCCGCTGATGGCCGCCTGGCGATGGCGGCAATCGAGCGTCATTGTCCCGATATTCTCGTCACTGATTGGGAAATGCCCAGTGTCGATGGTCTGAAACT
Source organism: uncultured Pirellulaceae bacterium (assembly GCA_964623055.1). Lineage (GTDB taxonomy): Bacteria > Planctomycetota > Planctomycetia > Pirellulales > Pirellulaceae > JADHUC01. The sequence goes on along the minus strand of CAZURK010000078.1, from coordinate 49,042 downwards.
TTGCGAATGGCTACGAACTCAGAACCTTCCGCACTACGTCTACACACTTTTTCTGACCGTTCGCACTCGAGTCGAAGATCTTGTCAAAGCGTTAAAGGCGGGAGCGGACGATTTCGTCAAGAAGCCGGTCGACAGAAATGAACTGTTGGCCCGTCTGCGTTGCGGGACGCGGGTGCTGGAGTTGGAAAGACGGCTGATCCGCTTGGCCAAGTGTGACCCGCTGACCAACCTGGCAACACGACGCCACTTCTTCGAGCAGGCCGACCGCGAATGGGCCCGCGCCGATCGCCATCATTTCCCGCTGTCCTGCGTGATGATGGATATCGACTTCTTCAAGCGGGTCAACGACTCGTACGGCCATCCGGTAGGCGACGAAGTGCTGCGACGAGTCGCATCGACGCTGACGTCGAGTCTCCGGGTCAGCGACTACATCAGCCGGTATGGCGGCGAGGAATTCTGCATGTTGCTGCCGGAAACCTCCGAGGAGGGGGCAGCCGTATGGGCTGATCAGCTACGCGAAAAGTTGGCGTCGGCGACAATGTCGGTGGAAAGCAGACAGATTGGTATCACAGCCAGCTTTGGCATCGCCGGCCGGGCTCACTCGACCAAGTCACCAAAACACCTGGTGGATTTGGCCGACCGTGCGCTATTGCAGGCTAAACGTTTCGGGCGTAATCGGGTTGTCTGCTATCAGGATACGGACGAGTCGTCAACGGCGCGATCCAACGTGCATGACGTAAATCTATCCTTCGCCACCCAACAGGCCGTCAACGTGATGTCGGACATCGCGTTCACGTTGCACGAGGCGGAGACCATTGTGCAAGCGACGGAACGTTTCTTGCAGCATCACGTCGACGTGGCACCCGTGGTGGACGACGATGGCCGGCTGATCGGCGTACTTTCGGAGAACGATATCATGGCGGCCATGTTCTGGCCCGACCGGCGGTCCATCACGGTCAAGGAAGCCATGAAGAGCGATATCGAAGCTTTCGACGAGCAGACGCCGATTATGGACATCTACGAATCGCTGTGCCGATCCTGGATCCGCAACGCAATCGTCGTGAAGGACCAGCGGCCCATGGGCGTGATCAGCCAGGAAACACTGCTGCGTTGCTTCAGCAATTCGGGCGATCCCGAGCCCGTCAACGTGCTGAAGTAAGAAACGCACGCCCTCTCTACGTGCCGAGCATCTTCTGCATTTGCGGCCACGTGCGAGTGTTGGCAACGTCGGCCTTTGCCAGTCCGGCGCGCCGCGCCTGCAGGATGCCGTAGCGCAACATATCCAGTTCGTCGGTGCTGTGCGCGTCGGTGCAAATGACGATGGGGATACCGTGGTTCTTGGCCGCCGCGCAGAACACGTCGTTCAAGTCCAATCGCATTGGGTTGGCGTTCAATTCCAGCATCACGCCGTACTTCCCAGCCGCGGCAAAGACCGCCTCAAGATCGACCTCGTAAGGCTCGCGGCGATTGATCAATCGACCGGTTGGATGAGCGATCGCATCCACGTGCGGATTCTCGATTGCGCCCAGGATTCGCTCGGTGATCTGCCCGCGCGGTTGCTTCTGGCCGTAATGGACTGCGGCGAGCACCCAGTCGGCCTGGGCGAGCACATCGTCAGGCAGATCCATGCCACCCTTTTCCAGTATGTCGCATTCGATGCCTTTCAGCACAGTGAACCGGTTGCCCAGTTCCTTGTTCAATTCGTCTATCTGTTTCCACTGTGCCCGCAACCGTTTCGGATCCAGGCCGCCGGCCATCGTCACGCGTTGCGAATGGTCTGTGATCGCCAGGTATTTCAGCCCCCGTCCACGAGCGGCTGCGACCATCTCTTCCAGAGACGACTTCCCGTCCGTGTCCGTTGTGTGCGCGTGCAGATCGCCGCGAATATCTTCCAGCCGTATCAGATCGGGCAAATCGTCAGTTTCGGCCCATTCAAACTCGCGGCGAGCTTCGCGCAGTTCCGGAGGAATCAACGGCAAATCGAGCGTCGCGTAAACGTCCGCTTCTTCGGCCCCGGCTACGTACGTTTCCTCATCGCCACCGACGCGAAAGACTCCGTACTCATTGATCTTCAGGCCGCGTTGTTTTGCTAGGCCACGCAGCTCGACATTGTGGGACTTCGATCCGGTAAAGTACTGCAACGCCGCTCCGAATGATTCCGCCGGCACAATGCGCAGGTCGATTTGAAAACCGGTTCCCAGGCGAATCGACATCTTGGTATCGCCTCGGACCAACACGCCGGCCACATCGGGAAACTCGCCAAACCGATCCATCACTTCGTCGACATCCGTGGATACGGCCAGCAAATCCAGGTCGCCAACCGTCTCGCGGCCACGCCGATAGCTGCCGGCGAGTTCCAGTTTGTCGATGCTCTTGCATCCATTCAGATGTTCCCGCATCGCCTGAGCTATGTCGTCGGCCTCTGCCCAATAGATCCGTTTACCGGCTGCCTCGGCAATTGCCATGCCGTCCAGGATTGCCTGCTCGGTTTTTGCGGCAAAGCCTTTCAACTGCCGTATCTGCCCCGCCTCGCACGCCGCCTTCAGCTCCTCCAGCGTCGCGATGCCCAACTCGTGATAGATCGCCGCTGCCTTCTTGGGCCCCAAGCCGGGTATCCGCAACATGGCCAAAACGGTCTCGGGGATTTCAGTCAACAGTTCTTTCAACTGAGGCAACTCGCCGGTATCGACCAATACTGCACATTTCTCGGCAACCGCTTTGCCGATCCCGTCGATCTCCAACAGCCGTTTGGGGTCATCGGCCACAATCGACGCCACGGAATCCGGCAGATCTCGTATTGCACGAGCCCCGTTGCGATAGGCACGCACGCGAAACGGATTGGCCCCCTGAAACTCCAACAAGTCGGCCATCTGCTCGAATACTGCAGCTATCTGAGAGTTAGTCATGATCCCTTCGACTCTCTGACTGTCTGACCCTGCGACTTCCCCTACAAATGCAACTCGACCACATCTTTGTCGTGAAGCACATAATCCCCTTTGACCGTCGTCCCGTCGTGAACGTGGGTGCCCCAGACGCGAGCATGTTTCAGGTTCTCGGCGAATTCTTTGTGGACCAGTTCGGCGATCTCAAGCAACGTTCCGCCACGGCGGATGGTGAACGGCCGATCGTAGTCCGCCTGTTTCTTACTCGGCAGTTTCGTGTAGACGCGGACCACATCCATCGGTTCGTAGATCGCGTTGCGCAGTTCTTCCAGTCCCGTTCCATGCAAAGCGGAGATGACGTATTCGGGAAAATCCAGCGGACAGAACTCGTGCAGCAATTCCAATCGGTCCGCAGCTTCCGGATCGTCAATCTTGTTCGGTACCACCAGTGTCTGGGTGTAGGAGACGCCGATGTCGTTTTCGTCCAGATACGACTTCCCGGCCAACCGCGTCTTCGTCGAATTCATATGGTCGAGCACTTCCTGCAGCCCGTCGATGCCGTCGTCGTCGCCCAAATCGACCATCAACAGCGCAAGATCCGCGCCGCGGACCATCCCTTGCGTCACCGGATCGAATACGTCGGCCGTAATCGGCGGCGTGTCAATCAGTTGCACCATCACGTCCTCCCAAGGCATCATTCCCGGCGACGGCTGGTGCGTGGTAAACGGATAGGGGGCGACCTCCGGCGTCGCACGAGTGAGGCTCCGCACGAGTTGGCTCTTGCCTGCGTTCGGGCCGCCAATGATCACGGCCCGACCGGCGCCCTGCCGAGGAATCCGCAAACCGGCTCGCTTGCCTTTGGATCTTCTCTCCTGCTGGATTTCCTTCTTGGTCTTGCTGATTTTCTGTTTCAGCTCGGCGTTCAGCTTGTCGGTGCCCTTGTGTTTGGGCAACTCGCGCAGCATCACCTGAAGGCATTCCAGTTCTTCCTCCGGCGTGCTCGCGCGGCGGTATGCTTCTTCCGCTTTCAGATACTGTTGTGTCAGATTAGCTGGCATGATGCGGCTTGTGAGCGATCGAAAACAGAGACTTTCCTCCCGCACTCAGGGATCGAGTGCCCACGCCATCCAGTTTAGCAATCTAATCGCCTCACGTCTCGTGGAGCCAGCAGTGCTGAGCATTTGGAAGTTTTGGTACTCAGTGCTTCGCTGGGCGACCGTGCTTGTTTCGCTGGTGCGAGAATGTGCGATCGTGGCGAACGTGGGGAAGGCGTCTTCAATCGGCGCATTTCGTGGTGGGAGAAGGATCCGATCCGGATGTTCTGCCGAGCCGACAGGCGTTGACGCTAGGTCGCCAATGTCGATTATTCAACAATAATGAAGTTGACTTTAATTTTATTTAGTTTAAGATTAATCAGTAGATGAACATGATTCCTCTCTACACTCAATTGGGTAGATTCGCCTGTGGTTTACGTATAGGCGACTGAGCGAACGACCGTGGATCGTATGTCTGGGAACCAGAAAGCTTGGATCGACTTTCTCAGCGATGAAGACTTGTCATTCATCAAACGTTTCATCTTGGCCTCGGGCTCGCTGAAGAAGATGGCTGAGGCCTATGGCGTCACGTATCCGACGATCCGACTCCGATTAGACCGCCTGATCGGGAAGATCCAAGTTGTGGATGAACAACAGGAAGTGTCGAATTTCGAGCGTCTGGCCAGGGCCCAATACGCGGACGGCAGAATCGACATCGACACTCTCAAACTTCTGCTCAAGGCTCATCGTGAAGAAGTGGAGGCCAACCATGAGAATCCTGATGACCGGTAGCCTGTTTGCGTTTGTCTTCGTCTCGGTTTGCGGCGGCGAAGAGACCGTGCGTGAGATTTCCTGGAAAGATCTAGACCAGGCGCAAGGACTCTTGGCTGGCGAAGTTGTAGCGCTGGACGCAGAGGGCCTTGACGAGGCGCTAAAGGTCCAAAACACCGAGAGTTCTCCCAAGACGGTTCAAGTCCTGGTTCTGGACAAGCCCCGCGTGTCGTCCATCCGCTATGCGCTCTCGGGACAAATACGATACGAGGACGTCGAGGGGATCAGCTACCTGGAGACGTGGAATCACTTCTCGAACGGCGGAGCGTATTTCACCAGGACATTGGCGGATTCCGGTCCGATGGGAAACATTCGAGGTTCCTCGGGCTGGCGCGAGTTCTCCTTGCCGTTTCACCGCACTCGAGATGTAGGGCCGCCAACGAAGATCGTGTTGAACGTGGTCTTGGCCGGTCGAGGAACCGTTGAACTCAGTCCGATTCAAGTCGTTCAGCTTGCCGGACCATGGTGGGGCTGGCAGATCGGTGTCGTGATCGGTGCGGGAGGCGGTACCCTGCTTGGCTTGCTCGGCGCTCTCATCGGCACATTGGCCGGACTGGGAAAGGCTCGGCGTCTGGTGTTGGGGTCAACGCAAACGATGTTCATACTCGGCTTGGTCGGCGCTGCTGCCGGAATTGCCGGCGTGTTTTTTGCTCAGCCGTTCTACGTGCATCTGCCGCTTCTGCTGATCGGCGTCATCTGCGTTGCGGTTGCCGGACCGCTGATCTTCGTGTTGCGACGTCGTTACGAGCAAATAGAATTGAGAAGGATGGCAGCGATGGACGTGGTCCCGCCGGCCAGCCCGGACGCTGGGCTGGCAACACCGTAGTTGCGGCAATTCCTGTTTCCCTGCTCAAGTCGGTCTGCTCTAATGGGGCCACCACGCCGTGAAGCAAGCACACCGCGCGACCCTACGTAAGGGACCTACCCGCAGCAGGAAGGGACGTAGGCTATGCCGTCCATTATCCGGTTGGGCTCAAGTTTGTCTGTTTGGGTGCTGTATGTTGTCTGGCTGATCTCCGGCGCTGCCGCTGCCGAAGAATCATCGGACCAGGTTCGCCTTGCCGTTCTGGTCGACAGCCACGCTGCAGACGAACAAGGCCCCGAGACCCAGGCGGTCGTCCAATTGGCACGCAAGCAGTACGGAGCGGATGTGCTGGCACCCAACGGCGAAGGGACGTTTCTTGACGCCGCTGGCAGCGAACGGTCTTTGAACGCGTTTGATGTCGTCTGGTACCACCAAGGCGATTCGATAGATCAGACTGGGCTCGCCTATCGGCCGAAAACAGTGGATGCCCTGCGCGCGTACGTGGCGGACGGCCACAGCCTGTATCTGTCCGGCGCCGCGCTGGGCATGGTGCGCCAACTTCGCGTCGAGCCGATCCAGCCAAGGCGAGGCGGACCGGGGAGCGACGGCAATCGCGCGGCGTTGGTGCCTCTATGTACCGATCATCCTATCTTTCGAGGCTTGAGCACGGCCGGACGCCCGGTCGACGTGAGCGATCGAGGTTTTCCGGCCTTCGCTGATTTCCACGCCAGCGGTGGCCCCACGCGCGGTATGCTCTTAGCCAGAACACCCGGTGGATCGGAAAACCCGTTGGTCGAATACGAACTGGGCAAGGGACGAATCGTGGCTATGGGCTGGCGACTGCCGCACTATGGCCACCAGCAGAATTCGTATCGCGGAAACTTGGAGCGGCTGACGACAAATGTCATTGACTACCTTGCCGACCGCGACCAATGGGAGAAGATCGTCTTGCGCCCTGTCCCTGGTCCTGGACGACCAAAGATCGAGCCCGGCGTTCCCGAAGCCCAGTGGCGTGCCCTGAAATTGGCCATACGCGACCTTCAAGAGTCGTTTGGCAGCCGATACGCCGATGCGGAAACTCACTTGCGACGCCTCGCGGAGTTGGAGGCCCAGCACAACGCCTTGCGGGGCGCGGATCAGACCATCGACGGCGACACTCTAGCCAAGTTGGATGAACTAACCGAGCAGTTTCGTACGCTCAAGCGCGATGCGTTGCTGGCAAATCCCTTGCTGAACTTTGACAACCTGCTACTGATCCGACGCAGCACAGCCCAACTGGGGCTGCCAACAAACTGGCAAAGCAACTCCAGCCTCCGAACCACCGGCTACGACAACCAGATTGCTGTTCTTTCGTCGATGCACCCCGACGACAAGCTGCAGACACTGTTCGAACCGGACGGCGGACGATTCGTAGGTGACGTCGACTTGCACTTTGACGCCGAACGCCTGTTGTTCTCGATGCCGAACGAGACAGGACGATGGCGCGTATACGAGATGTGTATCGACGGCACAGATCTTCGAGAGTTGCCCCTAATCAACGAGCCGGACGTGAGCGACTATGACGCGTGTTATCTGCCCGATGGTCGCATCATATTCACCTCGACAGCCCCATTTGTTGGCGTGCCATGCGTTCGAGGCAGTTCGCACGTGACAAACCTCTACCTGTTGGATACGAAAGGAACCATACGTCAATTGACAGTCGACCAGGAGCACAACTGGTGCCCGGCTGTGTTGAACAATGGACGAGTGCTGTATCAACGCTGGGAATACTCTGACACACCGCACGCGTTCTATCGGATGCTGTTCCACATGAACCCGGATGGTACTGGGCAGATGGAGTACTACGGCAGCAACTCGTATTGGCCGAACGCACTGTTCTACGCTCGTCCCATCCCAAATCATGGCACGAAGTTCGTGGCCGTGATTGGCGGCCACCACGACCAGCCTCGGATGGGCGAATTGATACTGTTCGATACGGCTCGAGGACGACACGAAGCCGACGGCGTCGTGCAGCGAATCCCCGGACGCGGACAGTTGGTGGAGCCGCTCCTGTTGGATGGGCTAACACGAAATCGGTGTCCGCGATTTCTTCACCCGTATCCCCTGTCCGAGAAGCATTTCCTGGTTTCCTGTCAACCGGCGCACGGCCAACCGTGGGGCATCTACCTGGTCGACGTGTTCGACAACTTCGTGCTGCTGCACGAGGAGGAAGGTTATGCAATGCTCGAACCGATCCCGGTGCGCCGGACGGAGACCCCGCCGGTAATTCCCGATCGGATCGACTCTTCACGCGATGACGCCATTGTGTTCATGTCGGACGTGTACGAGGGCGGTGGCCTGAAAGGCGTGCCGCGCGGAACCATCAGCAAGCTGCGGCTGATATCGTATCACTACGCTTATCACGGCATGGGCGGACAAGTGGACCGTGTCGGCTTGGACGGCCCGTGGGATATCAAGCAAGTGCTGGGGACTGTACCGGTCGAGGATGACGGTTCATCGCATTTCCGGGTACCCGCCTACACGCCGATTGCCGTCCAACCGCTGGACGCCGAAGGCAAAGCCGTGCAATTGATGCGAAGCTGGTTCACGGCAATGCCTGGCGAAGTGCTTTCGTGTGTCGGCTGCCACGAACGGCAGAACACCAGCCCGCCCAGCAAGACGACCGTCGCCGCCCTCCGGCCGCCATCCGATATTACGCCGTGGTACGGTCCAACACGAGGCTTCAGCTTCCGCCGCGAAGTGCAGCCGGTACTGGACCGGTACTGCGTGAGTTGCCACGACGGCACGACGTCTCACGAAGGGCAACCGGTTGCGGACTTGACGGACCGCCCCGATGTCAATCCTCAAGGCGGGGCTGCGGCCTACAACGGTGGCGCGCATTTCTCGCCATCGTACATGGAATTGCGCAGATTCGTGCGATCGCCAACAATCGAAAGCGACGCCCACCTGCTGGCGCCTCGCGAGTTCCACGCCGATTCGACAAAGCTTGTACAGATACTCCAAAAGGGACACTACGACGTTCGATTGGATGCCGAAGCCTGGGACAGGCTCATCACCTGGATCGACCTGCACACGCCCGCACATGGCACTTGGACCGAGATCGCCGGCGAGGGGAGAGTCGCGCACCAGTATCAACGGCGTCGAGCGATGCGCAAACGATACACGGGAATGGATGATGACCCGGAGGCAATCGTTACCGTAGGGTGGGCCAAGTCTTCGCGGCCCACCGAACCGTCCGACAACCACCCGGTGGGCCGCGAAGACTTGGCCCACCCTACCAAGAACCGTACCACGCCTACGGCCGTTGGCTGGCCATTCGACGCCGCTGAAGCCGCGAAGCGTCAGCAGGCCGCTGGGCCAGCGACTACTTGTAGCATGGAGATTGGTCCCAGCGTGGCGTTGGAAATGATTCTGATCCCGGCCGGCCAGTTTGTGATGGGTGAGGAGAACGGCGAAAACGACGAACGTCCGTCTTGTTGCGTGGAGATCGAGAAGCCTTTCTGGCTCGGCCGGATCGAGGTCACGAACGAGCAGTATGGTCTATTCGACCCAACGCACGATAGCCGTTTGGAGCACGGAGATTTCCTGCAGTTCAGTCATCGCGAACGCGGGTACCCATTAGACGCACCAAAGCAGCCAGTCGTACGCGTATCCTGGCACGACGCATCAACGTTCTGTCGCTGGCTAAGTGGCAAGACGGGACGCCAATTCTCGTTGCCCACCGAGGCGCAATGGGAATACGCCTGTCGCGCTGGAGCGGCGACGCCGCTTTGGTACGGCGATCTGGACAGCGACTTTTCCTCGTTTGCCAACGTCTCAGATGCCAGGAATCATTCGGTGGACACGTTCGGTTTCGGACTGCCGTCTGGCGCGATTCCGCCGTGGCGACCAGCCGACACTCGGTTCGACGACCGTCATCGCGTTTCGGCACCAGCAGGAACATTTCAGCCAAACCCATGGGGCCTTCACGACATGCACGGAAATGTGGCCGAGTGGACCGGAACGGAATATTGCCCCTACCCGTATGGCGATGGCGACGGTCGCAATTCTGCAGACTCGGGCGGCAAACGAGTCGTCCGCGGCGGTTCCTGGTACGACCGGCCAAAGCGCTGCCGCAGCGCATTTCGCTTGGCATATCCACCTGACCAAGTCGTGTTCGACGTGGGTTTCCGGGTGATGTGCGACGTGGCCGAATCGGACGGTCTTACAGCGCCCTAGATTCCATCCCCCGGGATTCGCGCAGTCTTCGCTCGTTTGCCTACCTGTAGGCACTCGTTGGCTGAACGAACGTGCCTTTCGAGTCCAGAGGAAAGTCGAGCACGTTTTCTTCAAGTTTGACTTCCTCGGCTAGTTCGGTCTCGATATTGTACCTCGGGGGAACTCTCTCCGGGACAGTGGGGATTGGGGGATCCACATCCGGATTCCCTTCTACGTACGTCGTGATGCGCACGGTGTACTTACCCGGTAAGGCGCCGTTAAGACGATGGGTCTCCTGAAGCGTATAGGTCCCGTCGGCACCAGTCCCACCAAACGAGGGGTGCCCTCCCTCGTCTTCCGGAATGAAAGAAATCGTGGCATTTGGAAGCGGCCTTCCGTCCAGCGTGACTCGCCCGGTCACCGTGGCGTATTGCGATCCGCAACCTGACAAGACACACACACCAACGATCGCCGGGACACAACGGGCAAACTGCATTCTCGTCATCGCTCCACCTCAACACGGGTGATCGGCATTTTTCTGCCGAAATTGGTGGCCACCGCCGACAAAAACGTCTCTAATGGTAGATAGCATTCGCAACCTTGCGAGGGGCAGATGGTGTTGCCATTCTAACCTCACTCGTCTCATCTCTGAAGAATCGGTCTTCTCGAAAAGGAGCCGGCAATGTCTGGGACACGTACTGGACGATCGGCTGGTTTCACGCTGGTTGAACTGTTGGTGGTCATCGCCATTATCGGGATACTGGTCGCCTTGCTGCTTCCGGCAATCCAAGCAGCTCGCGAAGCGGCCCGTCGGGCGGCTTGTGTCAACAATCTCAAGCAGGTTTCGCTGAGTCTTCAGCAGTACATGGATGCGTTGCGGACGTTCCCGCCTTCCGGCACCAGTAGGCCTCGGCGTCACAATTGGGCCCCCTTCGTGTTGATGTTTCTGGAACAGGAAAGCGTACACAGTCTGTACCGTTGGGATGTCCACTGGAGCGATCCTCCCAATCAGGAGGCGATCACCACGCCGCTGGAAATCCTCCAATGTCCTTCGACGCCAGGCCACGGTAACCGGCTGGACCACATCGGCGGCGGCAGACGAGCAGCGATCTCGGACTATGCTCCGCCTACGGGAGTTGCCAATATCGTGGTGGCTACCGGCTTGATCCCGCCACCGACAGCGTTAAGTGGAGTACTGCAACGTAACCGAGGAACACGTATCCGCGACGTCCTCGACGGTACATCGAATACACTGATATTCACCGAAGACGCCGGTCGTCCCGAGTTCTGGACCAGCGACGGTCGGGGTCCGAACAACAACACTCCGGGAGGCGGCAATCTTCCCGTCCATAACGGGCGAGTGATAGGCGCAGGCTGGGCGGACTCATCCAACAGCATCCCCCTGCACAGCTTCACACACGACGGCCTGAGCGTACCCGGCCCATGCGGGATCAACTGCACGAACAACAACGAGGCGTTCGCCTTCCATCCGGGCGGGATCAACGCGGGCTTCGTCGACGGAAGTGTCCAATTCCTGTCCGAAGACATGCCTCTCCGAACCTACGCAGCCCTCATCACGCGCGCCGGCGGGGAAGTCCTTCCTCACGACGCCTTCTAGTCGGCAGAGCCAAGCGGAACTTGCGGCGATTTCTCAATTGAAGATAATGGCCAGCAACGCCGTAGTGTTCGGCGCACTTGATGCAGATCCCTGTTTACTCGCCGATCAACCATTCCAGCAACAGGAAGGCACCCAGTCATGAAGAAATCGATATCAGCCTCTGCAGCAATCCTCGGCGTTGCCCTGACCGCCACGCTCGCCCATGCCGCAGAAAGCGGCGAATCCATCTTGTCAGCAACCGGCATCCAGGGTGGACTGGTTGTTCATCTGGGCTGCGGCGACGGTGAATTGACGGCGGAATTATGTGCCGGTGACAGTTTCCTAGTCTACGGATTGGATGCGGACCCCGAAAACGTCGACAAGTCCCGACAGCACATCAGGTCGCAGGATTTGTACGGCCGGGTTTCCGTCGGTCAACTCGACGGCAAGAAGCTGCCATTCATCGACAACCTGGTTACTTTGGTCGTCGCCGCGGAAACCTCGGCGCCGATGAACGAAATCATGCGGGTGCTGCACCCGTACGGCGTTGCCTATGTCGGTGGTGAAAAGACCATCAAATCCAAGCCGGATACCACCGACGAATGGACGCACTATCTTCACGGAGCGGACAACAACGCGGTCGCCCACGACAGTCTGGTTGGTCCGCCGCGGCACATGCAATTTCTGGCGGCCCCATTGTGGAGCCGGCACCACGACCGTCTGGCCAGTTTCAGTTCCGTGGTGACGGCGAAGGGACGCCTGTTCTACATCAACGACAATGGCCCGGTGTTCGATCCGAACGAAGCAGGCCAATGGACGATCACCGCCAGGAATGCATTCAATGGCGTCTTCCTTTGGCGAAAGCCGATTTCGTCGTGGACCGGCATCATGCGGAGATTCCGCAGCGGCCCGGTCCAACTGCAGCGTCTGCTGGTGACCGGTGGCGACCGAGTCTTCGTGACCTTGGGTCTGGACGAACCGGTTTCTGTCCTGGATGCGGCAACCGGGGAAGAAATGTCCGTCCTAGCCGGAACGGAGAAGGCCGAGGAGTTTGTGCTCGCGGACGGTGTTCTGTATGTGCAAATTGGAGAAGACGGTGCCGAACACGCTTTGATCGAGCGAAAAGACGTGCGCGGAGTTGACTACAAGACGACCAAACTGATCAAGGCGGTTAGTGCCGACGCAGGTACAACGGTGTGGCGGTGGCCGGCGGACGAAACGGCCGAAATCATGCCACGGACTCTGGCCGTATCGGATGGCAAGGTTTTCTTTCAGGAGGCCGGCGAAACCGTGTGTCTGGATGCAACCACGGGCCAGCAGCTTTGGCGGACCAATTTGATCGCCAAGCCGTCTGCGGAGCCCGAGTCGAAACCCGCAGCGCCAGATAAGCCGAAACGAAGTCAACGCAAGGCGAGACCCAAGAAAGGCAAAACCGGTCGTTCCATGGGCTGGACGTTTGCCACGTTGGTGGTTCAGGACGGCGTCGTCCTGTCGTGTGACGGGAATACGCTGCTGGCGCTAGAGGCCAAATCCGGAGAACTGTTGTGGCAGTGCCCCGCGAAAACACCATTCAGCAAGACTCCATCGGTAGACATTCTGGTCGTGAACGGCGTTGTTTGGACGAGCCCCGGTCTGAACGAAGGCCGCGACCTGAAAACCGGGGAGGTCGAGAGCGTGAACAAGCTGCGTGAAGAACTGATTACAGCCGGTCATCATCATCGTTGTTACCGAAACAAAGCGACGGATCGCTATGTGATCGAAGGATACCGCGGCCTGGAGTTTTGGGATACGCAAGGCGACAACGACTGCCGACACAACTGGATTCGCGGCATCTGCCAGTACGGAATCATGCCAGCCAACGGTATGGTCTACATTCCACCGCACAACTGCAGTTGCTACCCAGAGGCCAAGTTGTTCGGCCTCTGGACGCTGAAAGCCTCCGAATCCACTTTCGATGTAGATAGCCTGACCTGCGGCACCACTCTCGAAAAAGGACCAGCGTTTGGTCAATTCCGAAATCCGAAATCCGAAATCCAAAACGGGGAGGATTGGCCCATGCATCGGCGTGATCCGGAGCGCAGTGGTGTCCTGCCCACGCCGATATCCGCCAACGACGTCGCATGGAACGTCGAACTTTCCGGCCGCCTCTCCGCCTCGGTCATCGCGCAGGGTACGCTGGTCGTATCCGCAGTTAGCAGTCATCAAGTTCTTGCCTGTGACGCGAACACCGGCGAACAGAAGTGGACCCTTACGACAGGCGGTCCGGTGGACTCGGCCCCAACTATCTACGGCGATGCCGTCTTGTTTGGCTCGGCCGATGGCTACGTCACCTGTTTGCGTTTGTCAGACGGCGAACTGGCTTGGCGTTTCCAGGCCGCGCCGGCAAGCCTGAACACTGTGGCCCTCGGGCAGGTCGAATCGCTGTGGCCGGTCCACGGCAGCATCCTGATCACAGACGAAACAGCATACTTCACCGCTGGCCGATCGACCTACATCGACGGAGGCCTGTTCCTTTACGGCCTGGATCCCGTGACCGGGGCGGTCAAGTACCAGCAACGCGTGAACTCGCCGCCGGCCGAGGCGATCGAGAATTCCACCAGCATCGCCAAGGAGGGCTTCGCCCAGAACGCCGTTGACTTCAAGACAAAACGAAGTCCAGACCACAGCGACGCCTTCTCCATGACTGGCAACCTATCCGATATCCTGGTGGCCGATGACGACGCCGTCTATCTCCGCCACGCGAAGTTCGACAAGCAGTTGAAACCGGCCGGCGATTGGACGCATCACCTGTTTTCGACTTCGAGACTGCTGGACGACACCGAATCCTACCGAGCCCACTGGTTCTACGGGAATGGCGATTTCAGCCGCCTGCCCGTCGCCTACGAATGGCTGACTCGCGGAAGCTACGGCGGCTTCTCTAGCCCCCTCGGCAAATTCCTGGTCTTCGACGAAAAGAACCTGTGGGGCGCCGGTTGGAAGAGCCTTGCCCTGTATACGACCGACATCACCGATATCGACCAGAGACTCGCCAAGGATTTTCCAAAGGGACAAGGCGACATGGTTCACAAATCGCTGGCGGGGACGTTACCGATACACCCTCGAGCGATGCTCAAAGCCGGAAACGCGCTGTACCTGGCCGGTTACCCATCCGACAGCACGATTCCACATTTCTACGGCAAGCCGATCAAGGACGAGGGCATCCTGCTTGAGATCGACGCCACGTCTGGAGAGGTCTTATCGCAGACTGATCTCCCCGCCTCGCCAATGTTCGACGGAATGTCCGCGGCCAGCGGCAAGCTGTACATGTCCCTGGAAAACGGCAGCGTAATGTGCCTGAAGTAGAACCCCAGGGAACGACGCAGAAATGAACCTGGCAACTGCCCTCGCTCCCGTGGGTAAAGGACATCGCGAGGGGGTCGAAGATTGGCGGAATGGACGCTCTCAGATGGACAGCAAAGTATCATCGGATAACTGCGACTCCAGTCGCGCGAGGATCTCCTCAAGCTCGACCTTCGGGCTCGCCTGAAGGCCGAGACAGGTCGCGATGCCCGCGGCATCTGTGCTGCATCGGCCGGCGAGTTCCAATCGAATATCGACCTTTGATTCGACGAGTCGGTACGTGTGAAAATGCATCGGGTCACCCAATCGGGCTGGCTTGTTCAAATGATCAAACGAGAACTCACGCAGCATGTATTCGAATAGATGATCTTGTGCTACGAGAACGAGATGTTTGTTGATCTCCTCGAAGGTCTCAATCTTGTGGTGTAGTTGCACCAGAATGGTCTTGGCCGTCATTTTCCAATTCATGCCAAACTTCTTCTTGGATTCAGTATCCTGCTTCTTGACTCGAAGGCTATGCGGTTTCAAGAAACGCTGCCGCTCGGGCCAGACCGTGCCCGTAGTGTCTAACGTCTGCAACTCGATGCCCACAAAGTCCATGACCTTCCGCTTTTTCGCCGAAACAAGGAAATAGTCGACGCTTCCGCCGGGGACGGATTGCTCGCCCACGACATGAAGCTCGTTGCCCGGTTCGTGTAGCGAAAGCAGATGGATGCAATCGGTGAAAATCTGATGCCGTTCGAGCAGTCGATGAGGACAGATGATGACATTCTTCTCGTCTGCGCCGTAGGCGACTGTGCAGGTACCGATCGAGATATCCGGTTCACTTTTCCGAACCTTGAGGCATTTCCGATCCAAATACGGGCACAGCGACTTCTTGACGATCGCTTTCCAGTCACTGGCGCTGCCGGAACGAGTAAACGTTCCGAACAGTTCGAGCACTCTGTTCTTCACAACAGAACCCTGCATCGTTCTTTGGCCATCCCGATGTAGTCCGCCGAGACGTCGATACCTATCGAACGCCGACCAAGCTGGAAGGCAACCAACATTGTGGTTCCTGTGCCACAGAAAGGATCGAGCACAATGCCGCCTTCCGGGCACGTTGCCAGAATCGGAATTCTGCAAAGGTCTTCGGGGTACGGAGCAAAATGCAGTTTGCGCTTCTGCGTATCTTCTGGAATGATCTCCCACACGTCGCTGGGTTTGGCACCCTTGGGATGATACTTCAGAAAGTAGAAGCCCTTTTCTTTCAAGTCTCGTGCTCTGCCGGAGACCCTCTCCGAATCGGAGTGCGTGGTGCGCTGTTGCCCGCGGATGATCATTCGAAAGTCCGAGAGGTTTCCTACCCGAACATCTTCTAGCATGTTTTCCAGCGCGGCCATGGCCGCTTGCTTTTCTTCATCAGCTAAGGCCGTCGACAACTCGATCTGCCGCTTGTATCGGACGCCACTGACGCCCGTGGCGGAAACGACCGAGCCATTGATCACTTTCGACTGCCCCGGTTTCGATCGAATTGCATCCACATCGTAGAAGTATCCCTTGGCTGATTTCACAAAGTGAAAGACGGTCTCGTGAACGTTGCGTAGTTTGTCGGTGGAGTTATCGGGGCCGCCTTTGACCTTGTGCCAGACAACGCTGTTCCGCAGTATCCAGCCTTGTTTGTCCGTCAACTCAAGTGCAACTCGCCACGGCAAGCCCAGAAGGTGCTTTTGCCGGTAGGCGTCACCGATGTTCAGCCAAAACGAACCGCTAGGCTTTAATACCCGATGCAATTGGTGGCAGATAGCAGCAAGATCGACTACATAGTCGCCCCAATTGTCCTCAAGGCCGATGCCGCCGCCGTCGTATTTTCGGTGCCCCCAATACGGAGGACTTGTCATGCAGCAATCAACGGATGAGTCTGGAAGCGTCTGCAAAACCTCCAGTGAATCTCCCTGAAAGAACACTGGGCGTTTTGAATTGCCCTGCAAGTAATCGCGAACAGCTCGCGTAATCTCTGAATCTGCCGTCAGCATTGGCCACTACCTTCACTGCCAAGAACGAATCTACGCCTGAAAGAGCGACAGTGTAACGCATTGGGTTTTCGTTCGATACCGACCTGTTGCGATCGCTTCCGTGCTCGATGTCGCCGAAACAGGATTTCGTCATCCTCGATCGGTTCGGCGCCGGGCAACTCTGTCATGCGACTTCGATCGGTGTGTCATGGAGGCTGTGACGCCAAACAAGCTTGCCTTGGAGCATTAGGGAGGATTCAATCGATCCATCACTGTCTAGTTCGATGGTCCATACCCGCTGACTGGCCCGCCAACGAAAGACGATCCCTCCGTCACCGTTGGTGACCAGCGTATCCGGCGGTTCCACACCGCCGTTCGAGAGCATCTCGCCGACCGTGCCTGCCGCCTCGAGCAGTGCCGCTGCCGGCGGTTCAACGCCCTCGTCCGCCAACTGCTGAGGGTCGCGTCTCCAATCGGCCAATTGCTCCAGAACCGCCCGCCAGGCAGCTCTCTCGTCCGCACTATTCGGTCGGCTCAAGCCGTCGGCGGCTAGGATCGGCTGCAGCAATCGCTCGACCTTCTCCGAAAGCGTGTGAGGCAATTCGAGCAAATTCATGACGCGTCGATTCCTTAGAAACGCAGTATCCACCACCTGCAGTGTCTTGCATCGCCTCAACTTGCGCCCGCGCGGCGCCGCGACGAACCGTCAGCGATCCATATTGTCATATTACCACAAACACCATGCTGGGGACCACAGCCAAGCAGCCGAATCGCCGAATCTGTTCTACCTGACCAACTCGGATCCCATACAAATGACCTCACCCTGTTCGGTACAAAGGTAGAGCTGATCGTCGGCGACGATCATTCCGTCGAAAATGGGTGACTCGTTCAGTTTCTGCTTGGCGATCGTCTGGCCGTCCGGGGCGGAGATGGTCCATAGCTCGGTTCCCATGCGGCCATCGAAGGCGGCCATTGGGTCTCCGTCTTTCACCACGTCCGGTGGCCCGCAGACGACGAGTGTCTCGCCAGCGAGCACCATGGCATTGACGCGGACCGGGAGCCACTGGTGCCACAGGGGCGGGGCGCCTCGCGAAAAGCCCATGCCTTTGTCCTTGCCCCAGGCACGCGGGTCCAGGGTTGGTTCGTTGTCGTTGGCGTCGGCGATCAGCAGGTAGCCCTTCGTTTGCGGGTCGAGTTTCGGGCTCAGCGTGTAGCGCGATGTGTATGCCTTCAATGCGTACGTATTCTGCGGGCCGATGACCAGCATCTGCCCGCTCTTCGGTGCCAGGTTCACGTGGTTGAAGCCGGTCCACGTCTTGGAGTACATCCAGTAGCTGCGATTGAAGAACGAGGTGTCCAGGAAGCCGCTGGTGGTGAACAGGTGCAGGCCGAGATCGCGTTCGCCAGTGTTCTGGTTCTCGTCCACCAAGATGGCGGCCAGCTTGTCGTAGGTGCTGCACTTCTCGCCGCGCCACATGACATTGAAAATGTCTTCGTTCACGTACTCTTTGTTGTCCAAATTCATCGAAGGCCGGTAGGTTATCTCGTCCTTCGTCAGATACTTTGCCGGCTGAAGCTTGAGCCCAGGAGAAAACTTGAACTGATTGAGATACACGAATCCGCCTTCGGCCACCAGCACGTCCGAGTGGGCTCCTTCGATGTGATACGACGCGACGAACTCCTCGCCGGCGTTTTCCTCGCGCGTATCGGCGGTCGTATTCAACTGCGCACGATGCTTGACCGCGCCGGTCTTGATGTCTACTGCGTACAGAAACAGACCGCTATCCAAGTAGCTGGATCGGCCGGCACTGCAGTAGGCCAAGTCTTCTTCGATCGTGACGCTGCCGTGCAGACGCCACACCGATTCGAGCTGGCCATCGACCGCCATCCAACGCTGCGCCGGTGCCAGTCGTCTGCGCCACACCAACTGCCCATCGTCTGCACGGACACAATAGAGGAATCCGTCCGCGCCGCCGAATACGAGCACATCACGATAGATCGAGGGTGGTGAATCAATTCGGGCGTCGGCGGCGAATGTCCACAGTTGTTTGCCGTCTGACGCATCCAACGCGTGAATGGTGTGCTCGTTCTTGGCAGCCACAAAGACCCGACCGTCCGCGGCAACTGGCGGCGTCAGCTTTGCATCGAGGCTGATTTTCCAGTTTCGCTTCAACGAACCAGAGATCTGGTTCGCCGAGGCGCCTGTGCGCTGAGCATCATGACGATAACTGGGCCAGCTTTTTGGATTTTCGATTGCCGATTGTCGATTGTCGATTTGCCCGTACGCAGGCCCTTTTTCGAGCGGCCCGACCGCGAATTTCTGCGGTTGTCCGTCCGTGCACTCGCCCGCAAAGGCATTCAGCCCTCGAAACATTGCGGCCGAGTAGCAGAAGCAGGAGTGGGGCGGTACGTACAGAAAGCCATTGGCGGGCATGACGCCGTAGGTACAAGTACCCCGCAGCCAGTCTTGATTCGTGTGGGCTTCCTCGCCAAGGCTCAGAAACTCAACACCGCGAAACTGCGTGATCAGGTGGTTTTCCGTTGCTTTGGCTCGGTAGCAGCGCAGGTGGTGGCCCTGGCTCTGGACGCTGCTGACGTCCACCTGCTTGGCCTGTTCTCCGTTTTTGATGTCGTAGCCGACGACTGTGCCATCCTGGCCTGAACACCAGATTGTTCCTCGCGCATGGAACAGGTCGTATTCCCGCATCGAGTTACCCTTGGGGCCGGGGGCCTTCCACGCGACTTTGCCATCGGCAAGCGACAGTGCAACGATCTCTTTACGAGATGACAGCATGGCCTTTCCGTCCGCCAACAACAGCATCTTGCCGCCGCCTCGTCCCGTTGGGGGCTTGTCGGCGAATTCCCAGCGAACGCTACCGTCGTCCCGGTTCCGGCAAACGACGCTCTGCCGACTGTGGTAAACGACCTCGTTCGGGCCCACTGATAGGGTCTGTGGTAGGACCCTCTTCCCTTCTACCTGCCAATGCACCTTCTCGCTCGGGATATCGTAGCACGTGATCTTGGCGACAAACCGATTCCGTTCCAGTTGCAGCCCGCTGCTGACGAATGCCTGATCGCCCGAGACAAGGATTTCTTCGGCGCCTTCAGTACCTGGGATTTCGCCCAACGTCTCCCCCGTGGCAGCGTCCAGGACTTGCACGCCGCCGCCGTACTCGAAAGTCACGTACAGCTTGTCCTTGTCCGCCACGAGCCGTCTGGCCATGTTCCCGCCAAAGAAGCGCAACGCCCGGTTCTTCCACGCTTGGCTTCCCCAGGTCGTCAGCGGCCGTCGCCACAGCAAGGCTCCATTGAACGCATCTCGCGCGATCAGGATCCACCGTTCGCCCAATCGCGGATCCTCCATGCCAGTCAAGCCCTCGTCGAAGACGTAGAACATACGGCCGCGGGCGGTTACCAACGCGACAAAGCTGTTGTTCATCTCGTGACTTCTGCCCCACATCGGGCCAGCCGACCACTGCAGACGCCGCGGCGGCCCCACCCGCGCGTCCTGCGAAACGGCGTTGCCCGTCGCATCGTGCAGAAAATGAGTCCATTCGTCGATGTCCTCGGGCCAGGGCTTTTTGAAAGGCTGAAGGCTGGAGGCTGAAGGCTGAAGGGAGATCGCGACACCGCCGGGGGCGAGTACCCTGGCGATTTCCTCCTTTGCCACCTGCGACTTGCCATTTGTCACTACCACCATGTTGACGAGATTGTCCGCGTACGGGAGTTTCTCTCCGTCGAAATGCCTCACTGACACCGGCCCGTAGCAGCCCTGCGATTGGATGCGTTTGCGGGCCGCAGCCACGTTCTCTTGGTCGGGATCCAACGCCTGAACGACATATCGACCGCCGGCAGACAAATCCAAACAAAACTGACCGTCGCCGCATCCGAGTTGGACGATGACGCCCCGCTCGATACCGCTTTCCCGGAGCAACTTCCCGCAATCGACATGTTGTGCAGCCACAGAGTGAGAAGTTATCACGAAAGCAGCGAGGAACACTGCAGCCGTCGTTCCCAAGCGAATAATGCGTCTTCCCGTCATCATGTCATCTCTCCTTCGCGAGTTGTCAGTGCGGCGCGAACTGCCGTGAGTTTCCAACATTCGCCCATTTTGGCCGGAGAATCGCGTTGGACGCAAGCGGCGACGGGAATACTAACCTTCGCGAGCCGCTATGGGTGGGTGGTCCGTAGAAGCAGTAAGCGGTAGAGTCTTGGGTTGAGAGTTGCTGATACTGCTCAGTTGGCGTTTCGGAATTTGTCGAGTGGTAGCGTGGCACTGCTTACTCGTTAGCAGTGCTCGTTGTGGCTCGGAAGACACGGCTAACAAGTGAGCCGTGCCACACCAGAGCCCAGTCGCCTAGACCTCCTTCGGAAACAGCCCACTTTGCAGCGGCTCGCTCGGCTGAAAACGGACGTTGTCACTGGCCCCGATGGGAGGACATACATAATGAAACCACCAATGACGAAATCGGCTTCGTTCTTACTAGTTATTGGACTTGCGCTGTCTATCGGAATTCGCGTCTGGGCGGCGGAACAACAAGGATCGAGTGTGAAAGGCCAGGCTCACCAGATCTTGGATACCGCCGGAATCAAAGGCGGTTTGATCGTCCACATCGGGTGCGGCGATGGCAAGCTGACGGGGGCGCTTCGAGCGGGCGACCAGTATCTCGTCCATGGCCTCGATTGCGATGAGGCAAATGTGCGGGCTGCACGCGAACACATTCGGTCTCTTGGCCTGTATGGCAAAGTGTGCGTCGAGCAGTTCGATGGCACGCATTTGCCGCATACCGACAACCTGGTAAATATGGTTGTAGTGACAAGTGGCGAGTGGCAAGTGGACCAGGAGGAGATCGCCCGGGTACTCGTCCCCGGCGGTGTCGCGATCTCCCTTCAGCCTTCAGCCTCCAGCCTTCAGCCTTTCAAAAAGCCCTGGCCTGCGGAGATCGACGAGTGGACGCACTATCTGTACGACGCATCGAACAATGCCGTATCAAAGGACACGATCTCCGGACCGCCTCATCACATTCAATGGATCGGCGGCCCCAAGTGGGCCCGTGGGCACGAGCAACTGGCCAGCGTTAGCGCGGTTGTCTCGTCCGGAGGGCGCGTGTTCTACATCGTCGATGAAGCTTCGCCTGCGTCCGTAACGCTTCCCTCGAACTGGACCCTCATGGCCCGCGACGCATTCAACGGCGTGCTTCTGTGGAAGCGGCCGCTGGGCGATTGGGAGTACCGATTACGACCGTTCCGCTCGGGCCCGCCACAGCTTTCGCGAAGATTGGTTTCCATCGACGACCGACTGTACGTGACGCTGGGCTACGGTGCACCACTGACGGCGTTGGATGCCGCGACCGGTAAGATCGTGAAGGAATACGAACGAACCGAGGGTACCGAAGAAATCGTGTATCACAACGGTACGTTCTATCTGGTTGTCGGCGATGTGGCCGAACAGCGTGCTATGGATGAAGCAGTGCGACGCGGCCGACCGCTGCCGCCCGTCGCGCGACGCATCGCGGCGGTCAACGCGGATACCGGAAGACCCTTGTGGACCAAAACAGACGTGGACGCCGCCGAGGTATTCGCGCTTTCGCTGGTGATCAGTCAGGGACGTGCGTTCTTCCAGACCAAAGGCGAGGTCATCTGTCTGAGCGCGGATTCCGGGAAAGAAATTTGGCGAGCCGCCCGGCCAGCCAGTCTGAAGCGGCCAGCGTGGTCGGTGCCCACCCTGGTCGTGTACGGCGATGTATTGATTTCGGCGGACCGCAAAGCCCCCGCCGAACCAGAAGAGGGGCCGAGACCGCGCAAGGTACAATGGGATTACAGCTTCGGCGGCGGCAATGCACCGCCTGGTGACATGATCGCCTTTTCCGCCGAAACCGGCGAACGGCTGTGGAGCGTTCCGTGCCGCGAGGGCTACAACGCCCCGGTGGATGTGCTGGTGGCCGACGGACTGCTGTGGTCTGGCAACCTGGTCGGCGCGCGGGATCCGGGCATCACAGTCGCACGCGATCCAGCCACGGGCGAGGTGAAACGCGAGCGCCCGGACGATCACGAGTTTTTCACGCCCGGCATGAGCCATCACCGTTGCTATCGAAACAAGGCAACCGAACGTTTCATTATGCTCGGCCGCTCAGGCGTCGAATTCGTCGATGTCCAGACCGGCAAGGCATGCGCCAATCACTGGATCCGAGGCACTTGCCAATACGGCGTGATGCCGGCAAACGGCCTGTTGTACGTTCCGCAGCACACCTGCGCGTGCTATATCAAGACGAAGTTGAACAGCTTCAACGCGCTGGCACCAAAGCGGGAGTCGAAAGTTCAAGGAGTCCAAGAGTCGAAAGGGGATCGTCTCCAACGCGGGCCAGCGTTCACTGATATCCAACAGTCTGGATCCAGCACACGGGATCCCAACGCTTGGCCCACATACCGCCACGATATCGCCCGTAGTGGTGCGACAGCCAGCGAGATTCCAGGGGACTTGGAAAGCGTCTGGCAGACCAAGGTGGGCGGCCGGCTTAGCAGCGTGGTGAGTGCTGATGGCCGAGTGTTCGTTGCGGACATCGATGGCCACGCCGTACATGCGTTGAATTTGGATGACGGCCAGCCGGTTTGGAGTCATACGACAGGCGGTCGCGTAGACAGTCCACCGACCGTTTACCAGGGTTTGGTATTGTTCGGAAGTGCCGACGGTTGGGTGTACTGTCTGCGAGCGACCGACGGGGCGCTTGCGTGGCGTTTTCGGGCGGCACCGGAGGAACGTCGTGTCGTGATCTATGACGGACTGGAATCGGCTTGGCCGGTCAGCGGCAGCGTGCTGGTGCAAGAGGGCGTCGCATACTTTGCGGCTGGCCGGTCCAGCTTCCTTGACGGTGGCATCTATCTGTACGGCGTGGACGCCACGACCGGCGAGCAACAGTACGAGTTCTGCGTTTCCGGGCGAGATCCGGAAACCGGTGAACAGCCGAAGTCTGCCATCAAGGGGTTCGATATGCCCGGCGGGCTGCCAGATGTTCTGTCTGGCGATGGCACGTTCATCTACATGCGGGACTTGAAGTTCGATCGCCAGTGCGTCCAACAGGCCGAGGGCGGTCTGCACTTGTTCAGCCCGACCGGGTATCTGGACGATAGTTGGTGGCACCGGTCCTACTGGATCTACGGCTCGCGTTTCGTCGCCGGTTGGGGCGGTTGGTGGCAAGTGGGCAATCAAGTCCCCGCCGGACGACTCTTGTGCTTCGACGACTCTACCATCTACGGATTCGGCCGAAGTTTCTATCCCGGCGGCAACGCGGGCCAATGGAACAAAGGCGAGTACTATCACGTGTTTGCCACCTCGAAAGATCAAGCGACCGTGAAACGTCCGTCGCCCAAGAAGGGACGCCGCCGGCCGCCGGGCGACAGAACGCTGGTCGAGTTCCAGTGGTCGAAGCGAGCGGACGTGAAAGCCCGCGCATTGGTACTGGCGGGCAAGACGTTGTTCCTGGCCGGACCGATCGGCGAGACACACCTTTCGACAGACGCCTTCGAAGGCCGCGAGGGAATCCGCCTGCAGGCCATCTCGATCGAGGACGGCAGCAAGCTGGCCGAATACGAACTGGATAGCCTGCCAGTGTTCGATGGAATGGTAGCAACCGACGGCCGTCTGCTGCTAGTTACCAAGGACGGCAAAGTACGGTGCTTCGAGGGCAAGTAGCCATGGCGATTTCCTTTAGCTGCCCGCAGTGCGCGACTCGTCATCAAGTCCGAGATGAAATGGCGGGCACCAGAGCCCGCTGCAAGTGCGGGGCCACGCTTTCGATTCCCGCACGGCCGACGCCGACCGCGGCTTCTCCCGCACCGAGCCCCGGTTCGTCCACGATCTCCGTGCGCTGTCCTGGTTGCGGCAGCCAGCATCAAGCCAGTGCGGCTCTGGCGGGCAAAGCAGCCAAGTGCTCGTGTGGTGCCGTGCTACGAATCCCAGAAGCCAGCACCGCAGCCGGAGGCACCGGCTCCATTTTTGACGAGTTGAGCCCTGAAGAATTGAACCCGATCCCCGTCGCCCAGCCGTCGACGGGAAGTCCCGGACAATCCAGACGTCCCGATGCTGACGTGCTGAGGCAATACTCGGGCGCAGGCCGGGGAGCAGGTGCAGGCTGTCCCGCATGCGGAAGCAGGAACGCGAAGAAGATCTCTTGGACGTGGTGGGGCGGAATACTCGGGCCGCGCCTGTTCAATCACGTCCGCTGCAATCAGTGTAGGACGGCCTACAACGGAAAGACCGGCAACTACAACACGACAGCCATTGCAGTGTACTTGGGTGTGTCTTTCGCCCTCGGCTTCGGCGTTTTCATCCTTGTTATTCTGGCCGGTGTCCTTGGAGCACGATGACGCGCAACCTGCGTCACCCTCTCGAACGTGTCACGACAGACAAGGCCGACTGGCGGCGTGCCGCATCTCGTCACCTAGCGTCACGCCGCCCCGTCTTCCTATCTGACGACCGCGCCCTGGGACTTCCTGCCCTCAGTCTTCGCGAGTCTGAAGGAGAATTGGCGTCAGCCTTCCACCACAACCTTCAATCCCATCAGGTTGGCCAAGTGGCGGATGCTCTGCGTGTGGTCGCCGTAGTAGGCCACTCGATGCAGAGAGGCATAGTAGTCCTTGGCGCTGGCACCGAGCGCGCCGCCGCCCCAATTGGCCAGCAGCCTGTCTGCGTCGTCCACTTCGGCCACGAGTTCCGTCCGGCAGCCTCGTTCTTGATCCTTCGGGACCTTGGGGACTTCGATGATCGTGCCGGTGAACATCAGCAGGGTGTCCAGATGGACCAACTTGGTGAAGGTAAGTTTCTGCCCAATACGATAGTGGACCTCGGTTACCGCGCCGCCGCGGACCTCGGCGTGTCGGCGGAGCAGATAAGGCGTCCTTGGGCTGGCGGGGCCCTCCATTCTCAGCGGGGCCGAACAGTGGGAGAGATGAAAGGCGTTCTTGGCGGTGTCGACTCCGCCGGCATTACCCAGAAAACCGGCCTGGTCGAACGCGTGTTGGAAGATCAACATGGTGAGCAGGCAGTCCATGTCTCCGTCGCAAGCTGCGGGGATTCCTCGGTCGTTCAGGCGTGAGAAGCCCAGGCAGGGAAAACCTCGCGACAGCCAGCGCATGCACGTTCCAACGCACAGGCCACTGGCGCGGTTCTCGGCGATCATTTGGTCCAAGGTCAAACTGGCTCGCGCGGCCTTCAGGACGTCCTCCTCGTTGGGCTCGACAGTACCCTCTGCCTCGTCAAGCCACTGCTTGGTTTCTGCTTTGGCAACAGACTCGTCCACGTTGGCCATGACTTCATCGTAACGTCCGTCAGCAATGGCCACCATTTCCACGCCCAGCCGCTCCTTCACCTTCTCGGGTGCGTACGACTCGGGCGTGCCCTTAAATGGCGGAGATGCAAGTACTCGACTCCGTCGCAACAGCGGGATTACCCTAAGCAATGACGCCGCTCGTTCCAACTCGTCATAGTCGGTGCTGTTGAAGAGTGTAATTCGCTGCCCTTCCTCGCGCCAGGGGTTCACCAGGCACCAGTCGTGTCCGCCGATCACCGGCATGTGAAAGACGGCCACGGGTCGGCCCTGCTTGAAAATGGTGGGCACCACCGCGTTTTCGCGGTTGAAGTTACTGAGGCCGAAGATGTCAGCGCTGATCGCCAGCACGGGGGCGTCCGGCCCCGCCTTCTCCAACAACTTGGCGGTTTCTTCAGCGTTGCTCGCTTGGCCGATAACGAACTTGACGTTTCCCAGGTTCTTCTCGGCCTGGGCCAGACGTTTCATCACAGGTGCAAGATCCGCTTCGGAAAGCCCCCAACTGTTGCCCTGCGGTTTGCCGGCAACGACCACGCAGATCGGGACTTTCGAGTCGGTCGCGCTCTCGGGCTTCGACGTTTCGCTCTCGGCCGCCAAGTGACCCGCCGCCAGAGCCATACCGCCAACCGCACCTGCCCCAAGAAACTGCCGCCGAGTGCAATGCATACACATGAGTCGTCCCTTCCGAATGTTGTTGCCAGGAAGAACCGTCGATACGCGTTTCAATCCCTAAGACCAGGCAGCCAGCGGCCGTCAGTTCTGCACGTTGCATCCGGGCAGGGCCTTTTTGAGCTCGGCCACGCCGTCGCTGGTCACCTTGGTGTCGACCAGTCGCACTTGCCTAAGGCTTCTGAGCTTCTGAAGATGTATCAAGCCGGCGTCGGTCACCTGGGTGTTGTCCAAGGTCAGGTTTTGTAGTGAGGTGAGGCCCGCCATGGCCTCCAGACCGGCGTCGTTTACCTTGGTTGATCGTAACGTCAACTGAGTGAGTCGCGTCATCTTCTTCCATGCCGCAAATCCGGTTCCCGTTAACGGTGCATCTTCCAGGTAGACGTTCTGTAACGCCGTCAAGCTCGCCATGGCCTCCAAACCAGCGTCAGTGATCTTGGCGGCCCGCACCGTCAGATGATTCAGGCTGTCCATCTTCGTCCAACGTGCAAAGCCCGTACCGGTCAACGGCGTGCTCTCCAAGTTCACGTTTTGCAGCGAGGTCAGCCCCTCCATAGCTTCCAATCCTTCGTCGCCAAGCTTGGTCGAACCGAGCGACAAGTGTCGAAGGTTCTCCATCTTCTCCCAACTCGCGAAACCAGTGCCGGTCAGTGGAGCGTTGTCCAGGTAGACGTACTGTAGCGTGGTGAAGGTCTTCATGGCCTCCAAGCCGGCGTCGCTCACTTTGGTCGACCGAAGCATCAATTGTCGTAGGTTCTCCATCTTTGGCCACTTCGCGAACCCTGTGCCTGTGACCTGCGTTTTGTCCAAGTTCAAGGTTTGCAGCTCGGAGAAGCCTGTCATAACCTCCAAGCCAGCGTCGTTCAGCTTGGTCGATCCAAGTGACAACTGCCGGAGCTTTTCCATTTTCTTCCACTTCGCAAAACCGGTTCCGGTCAGCGGAGCATTGTCCAAGGTCAAATTGTATAGCGAGGTCAAACCCGCCATGGCCTCCAAACCGGCGTCGTTTACCTTAGTCGATCGAAGCTGCAGGTATGTGGGAGAATGCGAGTTGGTCCATTTCGCAAAACCGGTGCCCGTCAATGGAGTATTGTCGAGATTCAAGTGCTGGAGCCTCGTCAAACCCACCATCGCTTCCAAGCCGGCATCATTCAGCTTGGTTGCTCGCGCAGTCAGTTGGCTCAGGCCGTCCATGTTCTTCCAGAGCGCGAAGCCTGTTCCGGTCACGGCGGTCTCGGTGAGATCAATCGACCGCAGCCTCTTCAGCCCGGCCAAGTGCCCCAATCCTTCGTCGGTCAGCTTGGTATGGCCAATAGTCAGAGTGTTCAATGAACCGATCCGCCCAAGTCCCTTCATACCGTCGTCGGTAATCTTGGTTTGCTGTAATGAGATTTGGCTCAGCGAGGAGGTGCCTTCAAGCTTGGCAAACCCCGCGCCGGTTATCTGGGTTTCCCTGAGATCCAATCGCGACAGGCTCTTCGCGTTCTTCAGGTGTTCCAGCCCCGCATCCTTGACGTTCGACCCATTCAGATACAGGTATCGCAGCTTGGGCGGGTTGCCCAGATGCGCCAACGTGCCCTCGGCCAGCTTGGTATCGTCAAGGTACAGGTGCATGAGCTGTTTCAATCCCGCCACATGCGCCAAGGCATCGTCTTTGAGTTCAAGCCCTTTCAGCGAGAGATAATTCAGCTTGTCCAGCCCTTTCAGATGGGCCAGCCCAGGACCCTTGACCTTTGACTGCCCGAGGAACAGCCGATTCAGGCCAACCATATCCTTCAGGTGCTCAAGCCCGGCGTCAGTAACGGACGACTGCTCCAGGTACAGAGTCTGAAAGCTGGGTAGCTCGCGCAGTATCGACAGATCGTCGCCTCCTTGCCACCCTCCGCCCAGACGCACGGTTTGGAGTCGGTTGGAATTGATTTCAACGCTTCCACCAAGCTGGCTGATCTTTTCGATAGTCTGCTGTACGCTCCAGACCTTGTGCGAGGCCAGGGCACGTTCAGCGAGAGGCGTAGCCGTATGATGGTAGGAAGCGGACAATTCCGTTAGAGCTTCGATGGCCGCGTTTTCAGTGGTGCGATCTTTGGACTCGCTGAGCTGGGCCAAGATGCGGATCGCGCGGAGAGTTACCTCGAGATTGTCACCACGGGCCGCCTTCGCCAGAGGTTGGATCGCCGCCTCGTCGGCCGCGATCAGCCTCTTCATGGCTTTGTCACGGATCTTGTATTCGTCATCGTCCAGATCCCGAATCCACTGCCCCATCGTTTCGGCCGCGGGCGCAGACGCCGCCTTAGGGGTGGTTGAGTCCTGGGGATAAGCGATGGTACCGGCGGCTACCGAAAGGATCAGTACGGGGGAAATCGAGAGTCGTCTCATGACCTTGGGAATCAGGCGTTTCGGGAACGGACAGGTGGAACGGCTCATTATCTTACGTTCAATTGTCGCCTGATGACACACGCATTGCAACAAGGACGTTTCTTCTGCTAGGGTGAGTCGATCGGGGACTCGAGTCCAGTTTCCGCCAGTTTTCCGTCGCACGCAGGGCGATTCCCGGTTGATTCTTCGATTCGGTCACGTCGCGGCGGACTGCGAAGAGTTGCCCTTCTTCGCGTTTCGTAATTCGGCGCGGGCTTCGTGATAGAGCTCCTTTCTTCGCTCGCGTACAAGCTTCTTCACTTCGCGATCGTCCATGCTCAAGCCCGCCCCCACTCGCCGCAGCAGCCCGTGTTCGGCTCGCCTCATTCTGCCGTCCGCAAGGCCAACGTCGGCCATGACTGTCAGCCAGCGTTTGGCCTGCTGCAGATCTTGGGGCCGGGGCAAGTAGAGATCCGAGCGGAGCGTTCCGTCAATCAGCGCGTCCAATTGCCTTTCGCTCATGCCGTGGCGGCCAGCAACGTCCTTCAGCATCGATCGCTCACGGTCCTGGATACGGCCGTCGGCCATGGCCGTGTCGATCGCCCAGCTCAGAAGCGCAATGCTCTGAGGTATGCCGTCCTCGTCACCGCTCCCCTCGGCCTGACGATTTTCCGCGAACTCGTCGCTATCGCCCCGAGGCACAAACCTTGACAGGCGGATAAGCTCTCGCGCCTGTGGATCGCACGTCCGCATGATGTCGAGCAGTACCCAATCATGCGACCCGTCGTTAAGCACCTCTCCACAGAACTCGCACGCGTGCGAAGTTAGCTTCTCTTCCGGGGCGGCGCAGCAAGGGCAGTGTGCGGAACTAAGGCCGTACTCTGGTGGTGTTTTCACGCCGCTACGACGGCCCAATACGAACAGGGAATCGTGCAGCACACTGCCGGATTGTCTCACAGGCTGTCCGCCTCCGAACCGATGGAAGATCGATCCCGACCATCGAATGTGCACGAGCGAGCGGTCCATCTCTTCGCTCGGCAGGATACCCAGGAGTTGGACACAGCCCACGGCACAGTCTCCGAAGTACTTCCGGCGCTTCGGCCGGAGCGTGTCGGCGTATTGATCGCAAAACTGGGGCGTCGCCATCTTTCGCAGCGGGCCAGTCTCGCCGAGCCGGTCGGCCATCACTTTCCGCCAGAAGATGACCGACGCGCGGTCTTCCAGGCACTGAAGACTAAACGCTTCATCACGGGACTGGTGGTAGGAGGCAACCCAAAGTGGCTTCGATGATCCCGAAGCCCTCCATTCGCATTGCTGAGTGATCTCGGCCAACACCCAGTCATATTCGCCGTTGCGGATAAGGCTATTGCAGGACTCGCAACGGGCCGTACGGTTCATTCTGATGTCGGTTCCGCAGTTCGGGCAGAACCCTTCGATCAGCCCGCGCCTGCGGCGCTGCGTTTTGACACCCGTTCGGCGTATGAAGCTCCAGTACTCGGTAAACGATTCGTCGTGACGAAACCCGGGGATCTCGCGACCGTCATCAAGCCGCACGCGATAGTCGACGGCCGACGCAGTGATTTTCACGGCAGCCGTCTCGAACCGATCGTCGCAGTCAACGTCGGCCATCGCTACCTCACGAACGCGAACCGATTCCATCACGTTGCGGTAGCCTAAGTCACGCTGCTCCTGGATCTGCAGCGAGAAACGCTCGAAGATGCCGTCAGAGACGAAAGCTCGCACTTCCTCGATTCTTTGCTCGCTCCAGGCCTGCTGGATCTTGGCAAATGCATCGCGGACACGGTCGTAGAACACGGACTCACGGAAATCATCGTCGTTTTTCGAGATCACGGACGCCAGCTCTTTTCGGCACCGAACCTTGCGAATCTTGTCAGCGAGACGTATCACCAGGCGATGGATCAGGATAATCACCCCGCGGATCGCGGCAAAGATCGCGGCGAAGATGATGACAATGGCCGTAATGATCAACATGCAGCCGAGAAGGATTGCTTCTACGGTAGTTAACTCTCCATCGCCGGTGGCCCCGTCGTACCCGTCACCGTCGGAATAGCTGTCGCCGCCCGAGTAGCTACCTCCCCCGCCTCCCGAGGAACCGCTGCTGCTCCCCGAGTAGCGCTCACCGCCACCGGCGCGAGCGAAAGCCCTGTCGGCAATAGCAGAGACAGCGGCCGCACAGACGATGGCCGCTACCAGCCGCCGTAACCCATAACGACGAAGACCAGCCATTTTCCATTCCTCCACATAACCGGCCGGGACAAACAGAGAGCGGGGAGGCGCGTTCGCGTCTTAACTCGAAGCTTAGTTCTGTGACGGAGACGATTGTCCATTTTCCAGGCGAAACAAGGACGTTTCAAGTCCAGACTTGACACCGATTTCCCATTAGCTCTTCATTGTTACCCCGCGTTCAGTTCACTCGGGGGCAGTGAATCTTCACGAAATCCGCGACATCCAAGGGCAGCGTGAACTGAACCGTGTTCTCTTTGGTGCTGTTGAAGCGTAGCTCGCCATAACGAACCGATTCCACTCGCAGCACCGGCCCGGGCACGCGAACGTCCAGGGAAACCTCGGCCAGCGGATTCAGCGTGTAATTCGCCAGAGGAACCAGGATGCCTTGCGGGCAAGTCATGTAAACGGCATCGACCAGGGGGACGCTGCAGCACAGCGGCGGATCGACTGCGGCCTGGCGAACTGGCCGGAGCAGAAGTTGACGGATGTCAGACGGATACTGCCACGGGTTGTAGGAGCGATCAAGCGGACTGGACTCTGTACGTCGTTCGGCGGTCGGCGTGGCTTCACGTTCCTGAGTCGCCTGATTCTGCTCGGCCAACTCGTTCCTGGCTACAAGCGCCGGCTTGATGTACGCCAATGCGGGCAGCAGTCCGGCACAGTAGACCGAGCCGGAGCCGTAACGGCCACGGACCAGGGCCGCCGAGCCGTCGTCGAATGTTCCCAGCGTCTCAGTCTCCGATCGCGGTGAAAGACGCTGCCGTACGGACAGCACCTCCATGTTAGTGTCCCCAACCGTTACGCGATCCTGTGCCTTCAGTGCGTAGAGGGATCTCCCGGCCGAAAGGTGCTTCTGCAGTTGCTCGGAGGGTTGCCGCTTCGCCGGCAACATGTCGTCTAGAGTGGTCAATGTTCGATTGTACTCGTCTCGCTCCGCCG
The DNA here is from genome assembly GCA_964623055.1 of uncultured Pirellulaceae bacterium. Classification (GTDB taxonomy): domain Bacteria; phylum Planctomycetota; class Planctomycetia; order Pirellulales; family Pirellulaceae; genus JADHUC01. The sequence goes on along the minus strand of CAZURK010000078.1, from coordinate 16,830 downwards.
CGCCAGCGGTCAGCCACAACGTGCCGCCGCGTTGAACCCAGGCTCGAAGGGATTCCGCGGCAGCGCCGGTGAGATTTGGCCCGGACAAGTAGCAGACCTTGTACCCCTCTAGTTCTCCATCAGCCACATCCTTCTCCGAGACAATGTCCACAGGAATCTGGGCGTGGGTCAGGGCCAGCCACGTGTGCATCCGGTCGAACCCAAAGGCGTAGTTCTCGCCAAGGGTCCAAATGTCGGAAGACGACGAATAGAGGATTGCCACGTCGGCCTTCGCGGGCATCGCCGACACCAAAAAATCCTCGGCCCCGCCGATCAGACGCACGATCTCCGCATTCGCCCGCCACGTCTCCGGCTTGGCGTACCACGCGGAGCTTCTCCAGAGCGGGCCGCCTTCATGGCTACCCCAACTCGGTCCATAGAAGAAGTTCTTGAGGATCTTCACGCCCCTTGCGACCTCGCTGGTCGCCTTCAGTTGAATATCGCACGGCGTTCGCCCGGCATAGGCGATCAAGTAATGGCCCAGTGTCTGACCGCGAGCGCGGGCTGCCGCCCGCATAAGGTCTACGTTGTAGGATGCGCACTGATACGTGGATGCCAGGTTGGCCCAATCTTCGCCCCAGATCGCATTCTGACCGGGGTCGTCCAGCAACTCGAAGTAGTCGACACCCTGTGCGTAGAAGTTGGCCAAGTAAATGGCTCCGTCGCTGAAATTAGCCACTGCGGGAAACTTCGTTCCGTATGCCTCTTCAAGCACCCCTCGCTGCACAGCCATGAAATCGCCCAACGCTCGCGTGCGGAACCGTTGCGTGTAGTAGTGCAAGGCAGGATGCTCATGACGCTTGGTCTCCGGAACCGGTTTGACTTGGTCCCAACCGCCTACCAGCAAGTCGTCTGGCGTTCTTCCGAGTTCTTTGATCCAAACACGAAACGCCTCGATGTACGCTTCATCTCCCGCCAGACGCGAAGCTGGCTGCCCGCCGGGCTCGTCCATCAACATGCAGAAGGCGATGTCCTCTGGCGACTTGCCCGACTGCCGAAACTCCTCGGCCCGGTCGGCCGCAACGCGTTTCATGCGAGGCACATCGGGGCGACAGTACGAGTCGTTCACGCCGTACCAGATGCCGCCGTGAATGAATGGTCTGTGGCGGTTCGAGAAGCCAAAGTAGTCGAGGGTCTTTTGCTCCCGCTGGCTCACTTCGTCATCCACGTCCAGGCCGTAGCCGCCGATCCGCGCCGCCACGAAGAAGGGAAAACGCTCGGGCATCTTGCCGAACGTCGGCCATTCGTAGGCATCGGCGATCCTTCCCGTCGCTTCAGCCACCTGACGATCGGTCTTCATCCGCGCGAGGTTTTCTGGAGTGGTCAGGTCAGGCGGCATGACGATGACCATACCTCCAGGCTCACAGTCGGCGTCCACGGTGCGCACCACGTGGTCTTCGTCCGGCGCAGTGGCAAACTCGAACGTAGCGACCAATCGCGAGGCCTTCTCATGGTAAGTGTAGCGGGCCGAAACGTTCAGAATCGCTCCTGTATCCTGGAAAAGAATTGGCGTGATATTGCACCAGGGCGTGCGCTGGCCGGCTTGCATCATATGCTGCTTGGTCGGCCGCAGTCCGGTCTTCGCCCCGCCGTGAGACAGGTGGTAATGGCCGTACCAGGGCGAACGGTAATGGTCGGCAAAGACGTGGACGTAAACGGGTCGCTCGTAATCTTCGCCCAAAGTCACGCGAAGGTAAGTCTGTGGTCCATATTGCAGGTGGTTCGGCACCAAGTCCGTATCTGAAGTAACAAACACACAGTCGACATGGCGGACGTATCCTGTGCAGTTCTTGTTCTGATACTTGCTCAAGACCAAATCGAATTCGCCAACCGGCAGTTCTGCATCGAAGAAGTCCCATCGGTACTCCCAGTCTGGAGTCTTCTCGTCGATTTCCAGGTCGAAATCCTTGCCTGCCAACTCGCTGCCTTCACGCGAGATCGCCAATCTGAATGGCCCGCGGAAACGCCGCCATTGCATGTGTCGTACCCATATTTGGTACCTGCCAGCATCCGAGATCGTCACCGAGGCGGTGGCCACAGCGTCTTTTGCCCCAGTGGCACCGTGAAGCGTGGTGGCTCGCGACGCCCGTCGGCTCTGCGCATTGCTGCAGGCTTTCCAGCCGTCCGAGGCGCATTCAAAACTCTCCGCCTCCAAGAAGATCGGCTCCCCGGCAACAGGCGCGGCCGAAACCAGCGAGACCAGGAGAATGGCCGCGAGACCACAACGCACGCCCAGAACGCGACTTTTCGAGCTAGCCAAACTGCCGTTAGCAATGCTCACGTAATAACCTCCCCATACTGTTCCGGCGTTAAACGAGGACAACATTTGTTGCGAGGGCCGTGGTTCGTCATCATGGCTGCCTTCCCTTTTGGATCACTTTGGTTCGCCGCGAAAGATCGCGACGTCGGCAATACGGCCTTCGAAGTTGGCGACGTTGTCGCTTCGCCCGCCAATGAAAACGTCCGTACAGCCGTTGGGGCGAGTCGCACTCGCTCGGCCTGAGATGATCGGCTCATTGTCGAAGTTCAGATACACCCGCAATTGTTCGCCTTGACGAACCAGTCGCACATGGTTCCAGGTCTTCGGTTCGATCACGGGACCGCCCGTGAGAGCCTCGTCTTTGTCGTTGCCGTTGAAGAATATCAGGCGTCCCTGCTCTCTCTCGCCGAACCAAGTGCCACAGATGCCCAGGTGGTCCCCGGGGCAATCGTCATCACCGTCGGGGCCACGCGAGAACATGTAGCCGGTGATAGGTCGGTTGTCATTTGGCAGTCCGTTCCAGAAGAAGAACTCGACCGTGTAGTCATCGCCCAATTCGTCAAGTGTCGCTTTCATGCGACCGCCGACGAACTGAACTGCACGAGACTCGCGATCGTCGCATCGCAAATCGTCTCGCTCCGGGCCGTCAAGATAAAACAGATACCCCGTTTCAAATTGACCGTGGTTGCCCGAACGCGATATATCTTCGGCCACGGTGCCGTCGATCTCGCCAAGCCGCCAATAGGCAAGCGGCTTCTTTTCGAGCACCTTCTTTGCGTAGGGAGCTTTCGATATGTCGAGCGTTTTGCGTTTCTTACCGCTATGCTCTTCGAACATCGAGAGCAGCGTATCGCTAATGATCGTCTCGGCGTCGACTTGCAGCCCGGCCGTCCTCGCCGGCCAGGCGTTGTATCCGCCCAACGGAAGCGATTCCGGCGGCGGAATGTAGCCTTCAGTGCCGTTGGCCAATTCAATATTGAACATGTCGGGCATGGGAGACCGCAGCTTCAACTTTAGGCCAGTAATAGAGTACGTTTCGTTCGGTATCGCTGCGATGCCCAGATCGCCGATGCAAATTGCCTGGAGCTTCAGCTCGCGAACCGGTTCTTCCTTCAGGTATTTCGCCTCGCGGGCATAAACCTCTGGTCTGGTACGAGGAATACGGCCGTCCATTTCTTCGAGGAGTTCCTGCGCCCACGCCCATTGTTTCTCGTCGGGCACGCGTCGATCGAGTTTCACACAACTCTCGGCAACTTTCAGTTCAACCCAATCGCGATACTTGATTCGTTCGTAGGCACGCATCGCGGCCGCTGCAACCGATTCGGCGTAGTCCGTCCGTCCGACATTCCTGCGAGGCTTCGTGTAGTCCATCCAATGCAGATCGCCGCTCGTTCCGTTCGACATCATGGCGACGAACGAATCGTCGTCCGCGGCGATCTTCTCCGAAATGATACGGACGAAGTCTCCGAAGTAGTCGGCCGAGACGGCTGCGGAACCGAAATAGTGCATCGAGTAATTGGCTAGAATCCCGATCGGTTTGCCATCGAGCGAGCGCACGGAAAGGACCGAAAGCTCGTTATCGACCGGGCCGCTGGGGCCGATGTACTGTGGATTCTGATAGCCCGGGTGCATCATCACGCGGATCGTCTTTTCGCCGAACGGGTCGACGCCGATGCAATCTGGCCGCCGGATGAACACGCGACAGTGGGTGTCCTGTTCGTCGATTTCGGAAGACCACCCGATCTGCGCCGGCCGAAGGTCTGCAACCGCCTTCTCGATACACTCAATCAACTGCGGCCGGACTTGATTGACATAATCGACGTCCGCGTCCGTTCCCAAGCACCCGACAAGCGAGCCCGCCGAGTGGGAGTGGGTCGCCGAGATCATGATGTTCACGGCAGGAACGCCAGTCTCCTTCGATGCAGCTTCCTTGACCTCGTCACAAAGATCACGCGGAACGAACAGAGTGTCGACAACCATGAGCACCAGACGCGTGGTGCCATCGTCGAGTGCCAGGGCGCGCGCGAAGAGACGATCGTGGATCACGCTGCCAGAGCGAGTCAAGAAGCTGCCACTCGAAATCACCGGCAGCTTGACCGGTGAGACATCGACGGACGCCACTCCCGCTCGGAAAGACTTCGCTTCATCCGATCCTTTCGACAAAGACGGCGATAACGACATGGAAAGAACCACGTTCGCGACAAGGGTAAGTGTGAACGGAGATCGCAGAAATGAGGACCGCTTGGTAAGGGTATTCATGCCTCTCATCCCTTTTGTTCGAGGAAAGTTGGCCCTGCCATTCTTCTCACGTTAACAAGTGGCCAGCCTATCGTCGACTGTACCGTCAGACGGAACCTTCTCGGGCGTTTCGACCGGAGTGTGTCGAAAACGGATTCTCTTTTCCGCCAAGACATGAGAGAGATTATAGCCGATGATGATATCAACTTCCCGCCGCGATTGTCGCGATTCGACGCCCCGCGTGCGCAATGACCCAAGAGATCTGGTACACTAACGGGCAAACCGGCCAGAGTCTTCACCGCAAGTAGCGGGCTTTACCGTTCGTACAGGATGAGGGCTGTCGGGCTCAATCAACTAGTTCTAGAAGCGACACCGTAGCGACAAGTATTCGAAGCGGCCTTTCCATGCCCGGCATGTGGAACCCATGTCAGAGCACGAATCAAATCGAAACGAAGGCGAACTGACGGAATCGCATAGTGACGCTGATCCGACCTCGCCTCGTGGTGATCGGTCGCTGCCCGAACGGATTGGCCGATACACCATTCGCAGCAGCCTTGGGCGAGGTGGCTTCGCCGACGTATTCCTGGCACACGATGAAGAGTTGGATCGTCTGATTGCCCTCAAGGTCCCGCGGGCGGACCAGTTTCGGAGCAAAGACCACCTGCGGCTGTTCACCGAAGAAGCGCGGGCGGCGGCCCGACTGCAGCATCCCGGGATCGTCACGGTCTTCGACGTAGGTAGTGATGCCGGTACCCCGTTCATCGTGCTCGAGTACATACGAGGACGGCCACTGTCGCATCTGATCGAACACGAGAGATTATCCTGTCAACGAGTGGCCCGCTTGATCTTGGAGGTCGCAGATGCGCTTGCACATGCCCATGATCAGGGATTCGTGCATCGTGACATAAAGCCGAAGAATATTCTCCTCGACAACGACGATCGCCCACATATTGCAGATTTTGGCCTAGCGGTCCGCCACCGCGAACCGAGCCAAGTCTCCGGTGAAGTTGTCGGCACAACCTCCTACATGTCGCCTGAACAGGTCCGTGGGGAAAACCACCGCATCGACGGGAGGACGGATATCTGGGCCGTGGGCGTCGTTCTGTACCGGATGCTCGTCGGACGAGCCCCGTTTGTTGGAGGGTCGTCGCGCGAAGTTTTTCAGAGCATTTTGCATAGGGAGCCGGTTCCGCCGCGAGAACTCGATCCCGCTATCCCCGACGAACTCGAACGCGTGTGTCTGAAGTGTCTGTGCCCGCAGATGTCCGAACGGTATCGGTCTGCCGCGGACCTTGCGGACGACCTTTCGGCGTGGCTGCGTTTTGTGACAGGTGACACGGGCGATTCGTCAGTCACTCGTCGAGTTGAGGTGCTGGAGCCGCCGGACGCTCCGATAGTTCCTCGTGGGCTGCGATCCTTCGATCGGGACGACGTGGACTTCTTCCTCAAGCTGGTCCCCGGTCCCCGCGATCGGGATGGACTGCCGTCGGTGATTCGCTTCTGGAAGAATCGAATCGAAGAACGTGAAGTCGGCCGGACGTTCAGAGTGGGCCTGCTTTTCGGACCGTCCGGCTGTGGAAAATCATCGCTCGTCAAAGCCGGCCTTCTTCCGCGTTTGGGATTTGATGTCCAGCCAGTGTACGTCGACACAACCTCGCACGACACCGAAAGTCGACTGTTGAGGGCGTTACGCCGAAAATTCAAGGGCTTGCCGGACGATGGCAACCTGTGCGATGCGATTCGTCGTCTGCGCGAACAGCCGGAGCTCACATCCGAACGCAAGGTGCTGATCGTCCTCGATCAGTTTGAGCAATGGTTGCACTCGTGGCAGTCCAATCCGGATTCCGAACTTGTTGACGCTCTGCGGCAGTGTGACGGAAGCCAGGTTCAGTGCCTGCTGATGCTGCGAGACGATTTTTGGTTGGCCGTAAGCCGGTTTATGCGGCAACTGGAGATCAGCATCGTGGAAGGCGAAAACGGCATGCTGGTAGATTCGTTCGATCCTGCCCACGCACGGCGAGTTCTCCGGGAGTTTGGTGTGGCTTACGACCGTCTTCCTCAGACACTCACGGATCAGACGGAAGAACAGACGGCGTTTCTGGAAATGGCCGTCAACGACATGTTGCTGGACAACCGGCTCTATCCGATTCGTCTTGCAGTCTTCGTTGAGATGGTGAAGAACCGGACATGGAATGCCGAAACCTTGGCCGATATGGGCGGCGCAGAAGGCGTCGGAATCGCGTTTCTGGAATCCAGCATTGGTTCGACTGCAAGTCCCGCGCGGCGCATCCACGAACAGGCCGCCAAGAATGTTCTGTCGGCGCTGCTGCCTCAGGCAGGCCAGATGAAAGGCCCTTCGTGCACCCGCTCGGAACTGCTCGCGGCCTCAGAATATACGGAGAGACATCAGGACTTCGACGAACTACTGCACTTGCTGGACGTGGAGCTGCGCCTGATCACGCCAGCGGGATCTCCCGATTTGGAGTCATCGACGGAAGTGACGGACGAGACGGTTTCTTCAGAGCCGCACCAGAGCGAGATGGTCTACCAGCTAACTCACGACTCCCTGGTTCCGTCGATTCGCGAGTGGCTCGAACGTCAAATGCGCGGAACGCGCCGGGGAAGGGCCCGTGTGCTGCTCCGCGAGCAAGCAGAACTGTGGCACACTCGTCCTTCGGCCCGATACCTCCCCTCGGCGGTCGAATGGCTCAGTCTTCGGCTGCTGACGAGCCGTCGAGATTGGACTGAACCACAGCGAAAAATGATGCGCGCTGCCGGAAATCGGATCGCGCGGCGTCTGTTGCTGGCGACGGTCATCTTTGCAGTGTGTTTGGTGACAGGTTATGCGATGTACCGTCAAGCCGGGCTGCGCCGGAGGCAGGAGACCGCGCAACTACTCTTCGGCCGGTTGCAGGATGTGGACATCGCCGATGTGCCGGACGTTGTGTCCGAGATGGCGCCGTATCGCACCTTGTTGAATCCTCGGTTGCGGGAATTGGCCGGAGATGCGTCCGAGCCCGAACAAAGGCGAATACGCGCTGCCGTTGCACTGCTTCCGGGCGACGACAGCCGCGTCGACTGGCTGACCGATCGGCTGGTCAGCGAGCGAATGGCGCCGGAGGATTTTCTGGTGGTGCGCAAAGCCCTCAACTTGCACGCTGAACGGGTTGCCGAACGTCTGCATCGTGTGCTTGATGACCAGACGACTCCGCCCCGCGTTCGGTTTCGTGCGGCCTGTGCGCTGGCCAGCTTCGACAAATCATCGGATCTGTGGGAGCAGATCGGCCGGGAAATCATGACCTCATTGCTTCGCGAGCCCGCGGCTTACGCGACCGTTTGGATCGAGGCCCTGCGGCCCGTGGCTTCAAAGGTCCGCCTGCCACTGGTCGAGGTCGTGGGTGAGACTGATACGCTTGAGGCCGCCCGCGTTGGCTCGCTCGCCTTGTACCGGTTCGACGATCAACGAATCGCTGGCCTCGTCGATGTGCTCGTCAACGCTCGTGGACCTCAGTGCCGTGCGATCGTCGAACTGCTGACGCGTCATCCCGACGAGTCCCTAGCGCTCGTGCGAGAACGTCTTGACGAACTGTCGGCGGAGACTCCTCAGAAACAGGACGATGAGCCTCACGTTCAAGAGACCGCGAATCTGGTCCTCGCGCTGTTCGAACTGGGCGATCGTTCGGCGCTCAGCCAGCACTCCCGGGTTCAAAAGGACCCGCGACTCCGGACCCAACTGATTCACGAAATGAACCCTGTACGTATGGATCTTGCGAAGGTATTGCCGCCGATTTTCGAAGGCGACACCGACAAGCCTCTGCGCAACGTTCTGATGCTGGCGAGTTGGCGGCACATGGATGAGCCGTTGAGCGAAGATGTGCGCGATCGGCTCTGCGACAGTCTCCTGGAGACGTATCGTCTTGACCCAGACCCCGAGGCGCATTCTGTCGCGCGGCTGTTGCTGCAAGAACTCGACAACGAGCGTTTGGCGGCGGTAAACCGGGAGCTGATGAACGCCGGGCCTGACCCATCGCGCCGATGGTTCATCAACAAAGCCGGTCAGGAGATGATTGTCCTCGACCCCAAACGAACTGGCGTGGAGGACTATACAGCTCCCTCCGAAGTCAGCTACTCCTTCGCCATCTCGGCAACGGAGGTCACGCTGGATCAATTTCGATCAATTGGCCCTCAGCACAAACAAATAAGGGAACAGAGAGATACGGATGGTGACGTGCCCGCCCGAGGTGTCCTGCCAGCTATTGTTGCCGCATTCTGCAACCGTCTTAGCAAGCTCGACGGAATACCAGAGGATGAGTGGTGTTATCCGAAAGCAAACAGGCTCACTGTGGCAGAATGTGACCCGTTACCGGACTTCCACAAAAAAGCAGGGTATCGGTTGCCCACGAATGCCGAATGGGAGTTCGCTTGCCGGAGCGGCTCAACGACTTCTCGATTCTTTGGCGAGAACCCTAACCTGATTCGGTTCTATGGCTGGGACCGCGTTGAGGCCGGCGGATACCCGCAACGAGTGGGCCAACTGCTTCCCAATGCATTCGGACTGTTTGACATGTATGGCAACGTGTCGGAGATCTGCATGTCAGTGACCGGAAATCCTGACCAGACGCCGCGAGTGACCTACAGCCGGCGCGGTCAGAGCTGCTATTCCGATGGCATCGCCATGACATCCGCGGCCGAGTCGGCCTACGTCCACGGAACGCTGTCAGGATCCCTTGGCTTTCGCGTTGTACGATCCACGAATTGGCAAGGGACACGGACGGACTAACGGAGAGAACCGATCTCGGTCAGTAGTTCCAGTATTTCGACTCGCAACTCGTCCGGTGCCTCCCGCTTTGTCTTGTCGCCGCCGTGCGGACTGTCGCCGACGACCTCGTTCACTCCATCGGCCAGTAGACGCTCGGCCTTCTCACACGCGTCTTCCCTGATGCCTGCTCTGCGGGCGGCCGTCACTGCGTCGGCTAACATCCGCAGATACTCGTAGTCGGCGATGCCCTGCCGCCAGGCGTCCCAGCGTTTCGAGCCGATCACGCCTTTCTCGCCCTTGTAGATCATGGCGTAGCTCACGCCGCTGGTATAGTCGCTGAACGTCTGTGCGTTGGGGTCCACGTAGACCCACATGCCGATTCCGCCGAGCCCGTTTTTCCATGCCTTCCACGACATCCAGCGATAGTAGGCAAACGGATCCTGGTTCTTCTCGCTGGCGCACACGTATTGCCACGACTTCTGCTTGGTGCGGTGGCAGACATCGAGGACCGCCTTGCTGTTCAGTGTTCCCACGGACGGGCAGTACATATCCACAAACGGTAGTGACGCCTCAAGTTGCCGGGCCGAAACGCTGCTGTTCGGGTCAGCCCATACGAGCATCTCCGGGTCAATCTTCTTCAGCAGCTTGCTGGCGAGGTGGTCGTACTTCTCCCAACGCTCGCCGCTGGGCTCGTCGGACCAGTACCAAGCGAACTGCTTCCGGCTTATGCCCTTTTTCGCCAAGTGGTCGCGCATCTGGGTGACGTATTGCGTGAAGGCGTTTTCCCACGCTGGCGTCCCGAAGCCCGGCGTTCCCATCCGGTTGAATCCAAACTCGAACCCGACCCAGATCAGCCATAGCCGACACTGTGGATTCCATTCCAGCATCTGATCCAGCTTGGTGAAGTCCAGCGGCTCGGTGAGGTTGCCGTCTTTGTCAGGTTTCGGCTTGGGCAAATAGCGATGGTTCAGCACCAGAGCCGTGTTGTAGTGATCCAACAGATCCTGCGCCGCTGATTCTTCGTGACCGACGAGGCACGGATCGTCGAAGTATCCCCACGAGTTGCTGTGCAAAGTGACTTCATCGGGGAAGCGCAGCAGCCACACGCGTAACTGGATCGGAACCGTCGCGATCTCTTGCTTACCGGCGGCAACGTGGATGGAAGAGATATATGTGCCGGGCTTCAGATCCATGCCGCGTGTCTTGAACGTCAGCCAGACGCGTTTGCTGATGCCAGGTTGGAGGATGACGGGGCCCTCGGTCAACGGCACGATTGCGTCGTCGCGGTAGTTGTAGCCAAACGCTTCGGCATGAACGACGTGGGCGATTTGCAGAACTTCGCCAGCGGTGACGGTCGACGGGCCGCTCAAGTCGTCCGCCGCAAGCTCAAGTTCCAGCGGCTCCTCCGAGCAACTCGTCACAATGAAGCTTACCGTAGCCCATTCGTTGTTCATCATGTCAACGAATACGCTCGCTCCCAGCTCTCCGCCAATCGGGCCGTCCAGCGGGCGTAGCCAATCCCAATCGTTCTTCTGCCAGGCTACAACAGGGCCATCGGGCCAGAGTCGAGCATTCAGTCGAGCGACCGACTGAAAGGCCCGTCGGTCCCACTGGCGGTAGGGCGGACCTTGCTTGTAGTCTGCCACGGTCACCGACCGCTCGGCGAGAACCGCCGCTCGTTCTTTCGCGATCTGTTTGCGGGTCTCTTGCACCGCTGCTGAATTCCCCATCCGCTCGGCCCGTGCGGCGACAGCTTCATCTGCCTCGCGCAACAGTGTGATCGTCGCGTTCTTCTGCGCAGCCCACGGCAGCATTCGCTCCGCGTACAGCTTCACTTCCTCGACGGGGATCGTTTGGTTGTCAAGATGTTGGACATCCTCACGGCCGTGCGTGCCCTTGATGATCTCGACTTCGTCGCAGAACATGAAGAAACCACCCGCCAAGAGTGCAAGGCGCACATGCCGGCCATACCCCTTGAGTCCCCCGGCGCCGAACCGATGGTTGAGAGACTTCGTCTGCGGCAGGCACTCGGTCAATACATCGCAAAGCAGGTTGTAGTTCTTCCCGTCGTCACTCACGAATACCAATACGGCGGAGGGGAACGTCACCTGCGCGCCGCCCGTTATCGAATCGAACGTCACCTTGCCGATGGGGTAGGAATCGCCCAAGTCGATGTCGATCAGGGCCACGCGAGTGCGTCCGACCTGCCAGCCCACTGTGCCTTTATGCGTCCACACGCAGCCGTTGTACTCTCCGTCTGTCAACTGCTTGGGATCATCTTCGTCTCTGCAGTAACGGTAGTTGGGCACCGGGTCGAAGGCGCATGGCTGGCCGCGAGCCAAGTTTTCACCATCGCTGGGTTGTCGCTTCGGTTGCCCTGCAGTTGCTGCTAACGGCACAACAAGAACCAGCCACGCTACACCAACGACACGTTGCATCTCGGATGTCATGTCTTATCTCCCCCGAAGTCCCGTCGACTGGAAGCGTGTCCAGTTCGTTTGCGCGCCAGCGATAGTATAACACCAGTACACATCTAGCCAGCCGTTCGCTTGGTTGAAAAGGCACTGATCAGACTGCCTACGGTGACCTGGACGACAAGCGCGGTCGGAATGATCCACTGGAAGGCGATGGTTGGCCCGCCAGTGATGACGTCCCAATAGGCAATCAGCGTCGAGGTGGCGAACCCGCAGACGGCGCCGCTGATGGCCTTCACTCCTTTCTGTTCGAGGGCAATCAGGCCTATTCTCTTCGTCACGTTAGCAGGTGGCCAGCCCGCCGACAATTCCTTCGATCCCGTTCTTCCGCCCATTTTCTCGGGGCCACTCTGGTCTGGCGTGCGTGCTGTGGTAAGATCATAGTTACGGCTACACTTAGTGTTCCCGACCGCATGCTGCGGCCCGTCACCGATTGCTTCACGCCGGAGGTGGCCCGTCGCATCGTGGACGCTCGTCTCGACACGACATGAGGTCGCTCAGCAACACCTTGACGAGATGGAAGACGATCCCGAGCGGCTCGCGCTGGCCTCTGATCGGCGCGACAACCACAAGGACAACAAGGTCGAAGCACGGGATCCAGCTAGAGGGTTGGTCTTCCCCCATTTCAATCCGAAGGATACTGGATGCGTTTCTCTGCAGTTCTTTTTGATTTGGACGGAACCCTGTTGGACACTCTGGCCGACATTGCCCACTCGGCGAACCGCGTTCTGGCAGAGCTTGGTTTTCCGACGCACGACATTGATGCATATCGCCACTTCGTTGGTGAAGGGTTGATTGTGCTATTCCGAAAGGCCCTCCCGGCAGAGGTGAACGCGGATGAGGTCATGCCTCGTTGCGCAGAGTGCTTCCGCGAGGCGTACGGCCGCGAGTGGAATGTCCGCACTCGTCCGTATGACGGAATACGAAAGTTGCTGGATGCGCTTGCCGCTTGGCCGATCGAGATGGCCGTCCTGTCCAACAAGCCGGATGCCTTCACCAAGAAATGTGTCCGGGAGTACCTTCCGGAATACAAGTTTCGAGTGGTCCTTGGTCAGCGCGAAGGAGTCCCGCGCAAGCCGGATCCTGCCGGCGCTGTGGAAATCGTCGAAGCGATGGGCATCCCGCCCGAACAGTTCCTGTACTTGGGAGACTCGGCGATCGACATGAAAACGGCGACGGCCGCGGGCATGTACGCGGTCGGTGCTCTGTGGGGGTTCCGATCACTTGTGGAACTGCAGCAAAGCGGTGCGAAGACGGTAATCAACCGGCCTACAGACCTGCTCGAAGTGCTGGATGGATGAGTTTCGTGCTCGTTGCACTTAATCCCAATTGCCGCCAGCACAATCGGGCCCTCTCTTGGCGGTTGTATTCTTTGGTCCGCTTCTGCTGATTTCGCAGCTACCGCCGTTCGACGCCGAGCAATCCTATCGACAGGGAGAACGCGAGCGATACTCTTAGCCGCGCCTTTCGGCAATTCTGAATCGTTCCTTGCACACGCGGGTCGGCGTGCGCCGATCCCGAAACTCCCCGGATTTTCGTGCCGTCTCCAGCCATTGGCGGACGAAAAACAAACTTGACCCCTGTTAGAATCCGCAATTTAAGCAGGCTAGGTAATACGGAGATCCGCGAGATGCATGCACGGATGGTTTTGTCCGCCGCCTTGTTGGCGACTGTCTGCCTTCTTACACCGCAACTACACTCTGACAAAGGCTTTGCGCAGCAGTCCACCGATGTGCTCGGCACTCGGGAGACCGCGGATGACTCGCAACCGTTGGTGGACACGGGCGAATTGACGCTCGACGCGCCGGTGCCCGTTGATCCCCCGCGACTTTTTGCCCAGACACCTCCTGCACCAACTCAGTCGGTATTGCGCGCTGATGAAGGCACGTCCAACCAGCAGCCGCAGGACCCGGAGAATTCGGGCGTCCCGCAACCGCTGAGAGACCCCGCAGACCTGCGATTGCCGCTGCCGTCACCGACTCGGGTCCAATCCACGTCCCCCGCTCCTTTGAGCGTGGACCTTACCTCGGAACTGCCCGCGTATGAATCGGTGGACAGGCCGGTCGATCGTCACTCGAGCACCGAGACGCCGATTCCTATCGACGTCAACGTCAAGACAACGCTGCCCACGGTATCGATCGAAACGGCATGCCCCGCGGAAATCAACGTCGGAAGGACGGCTAAGTATGTGATTGCGGTCAAGAACCACGGCGATGTTGCGGCGGAAAGCCTGAAAGTGATCGCCACGTTGCCCGGGCAAGTCGAATTGACCAACGCCACTCCGAAACCAACGAATACAGCGGACGGCGAACTGCATTTCCACGTAGGCACCCTCGGCGCAAAGGAATCTAGTCTGATCGAGTTGCAGTTGGTGCCGCGCGAGACCGGGGCAATCGACTTGGCGACACGGGCCAGTTTCGCCGTTTCGACGCACGCCGCGATGCAGGTGCGGCGTCCGCAGCTTGTCATGACCTGCGAAGCGCCGGACGAGGCCAATTACGGCGACACGGTTACGTTTCTTCTGGTCGTCACCAACGTTGGCGACGGCGTGGCCGACGGCGTTGTCATCACGCCGCAATTGCCGCCCCACGCATTGCGGGACAACGACTCGGACCAGTCGATGCCGGTCGGCTGGCTGCGTCCGGGCGACTCACAGAAAGTGCCCGTGACGGCCTCGGCCGTCGGACCTGGAGTCATTGAAGGCCGGTTTACGGCTACCGACGCCAGTGGAACGAAGGTGAGCGCCGCCGCCAAGGTCCGTGTCCGTCGTGCTGTCGTGGAAGTGGCTGCCGACGGACCACGGATGAATTTCTTGGGACGCGAGGCCGTCTACGAGATCCGTGTGTCGAATCCCGGTGATGCGGCCGCCGAGAACGTCAAGGTAGTGGCTTCGTTGCCCGCGGGTCTACGGTTGACGGTGCTGGGCCGGCCGGTCCAGTTTGACCGCAACACGAACATTATGACCTGGCACATCGATAGCCTGGGGGCAGGCGTTACCGAGAGGCTACCGTTCAAGCTGAAAGCGGTGGCCGAGGGCGAGCAGGTGCAAGAGATCACGGCCAGCGCCGCTCGCAGTCTGTATGCTGATACGCGCTATCTGACGCAGGTGAGCAGTCGCCCCAAGGTCAACGTAGCCATCGCCAGCAAGGACGGACCGTTGGCTGTCGGTGACGCGGCGGAGTTCCAAGTCGGAGTGCAAAACGTGGGAACCAAGGCCGCCGAGGGCATCCACGTCAAGGTGATCACGCCAGACGGCTTGCAGGCAGTGATTTCCGACGACTACGTGTCCGATGGCAACCAACTCACCTTCTCTCCCATGACTCTGGCCGTCGGCCAAACCAAGAGGATCCTATTCCGGGCAGTTGGCCGCGAGGCGGGTGACCACGTCGTCCGGGTTGTCCTGGAAAGCCAGTCGCCGTCGTATTCACTGAGCGCGGAAACCAGCGCGTTCTTCTACAGCAGCCAGGACGAGCCCCGCGTTACCAGTTTGAAGTGACATCAAGCGGTCAAGAAAAAGGACATGCCTATTCGCCATACGTCTGGAGGTGCTAAGGATCGTCCGCAGGACTACGGATTGCCCACGCATTCTGGTTCAAGACGTGCGTATAGACCTGTGTGGTTTTCACGTCTTTGTGGCCAAGCAACTCCTGGACCGTCCGAATGTCGCTGCCCTTCTCCAGAAGTCGCGTCGCAAATGAATGGCGCAAGGTGTGTGCCCCCGCGTGCTTGGCAATGCGTGCCTTCCGAACGGCGCGCCCGAACGCACGGCCAAACGTGGTTGGATAAATATGGTGCCTCCGTCTTGGCCCGGTGCGTGGATCAACCGAAGGCTTGTCTGCCGGGAAAACGTACTGCCACTCCCACGAGAACTGTGCCTTCGCGTACTTGCGGTCCAAAGCACGTGGCATCTCCACGCCACCGTATCCCTCGCGCATGGCGTGTTCGTGCATCTTCCGCACCACGATTAGGTGCTCGCGCAATGGTGCTTTGACCGTCTCAGGCAACAGCGTGAACCGGTCTTGCCCGCCTTTCGTATCGCGCACAGTGATTTGCATCCGAGCGAAGTCCAGGTCCTTCACACGCAGCCTCAAGCATTCCATTACCCGCATACCGCTTCGGGCGTTATCGAGCGTGCCAACGCAAATCCGTAGCCGTGGAAAAAGTGTCGATGACTTCGGAACTCATTGAAGGCCAGCTACTTGCGAGCTGCAAGAGCAATCAAACCGAGTGCGTTATCGTGCAGACGACGCTCGATAGCGCACTTGGCCGACACCTGCACGATAGCGCCCCGCGGGGACGGGCGCGTTATCCTGCGTAACGATGCACGATAGCGCCCCATACTCTGTCGGGAACGGTTGACAGAATTCCTTGTCGCAACTCAGTTTAGTGGGTAGACTACCCCTTTGATGTTAGGCACGTTATCGTGCAGCCCCTGGGATTAACGACACACGATTCGTGCACGAGAACCATAGTTATTTGCTACAGGAGGCTTGGACGTGACCGCCATCAGAGAAGAACATCTATACCACGGTGCCGTTCTCAATCAGATCGCAGATCACAAACAGTTCACTGCGATCAACGCGCTCAAGGTAAGCGGCAAAACGTCGCGAAGTGCCTTCAAGGTCAACGATGACATCGCCGTGTACATCAAGTACTCGGCGAGACCTGTCGGTACGTACAAGGAATACGTTTTCACCTTCAATAAGGCGAACCTCAAGGAATTGGCTGCCACTGACGATGCGGGCAACAATCTCCATTTGGCTCTCGTATGCGTCAAGGACAGAGAGATATGCTGTTTCCCGTACGCCAAATTCGCACAACTGATTGAATTGCGAAAACGAGAAGCTGGCCATACCGAGACTCAGTACACACTGTTGGTCACATTGAAGCCAAACGAAGCATTTCGCGTCTACATGATGCAGCCTGGCCGGAAGAAAGTGTATCTGAAAGCCCCGATGAAGGTCCGCCGGAATGCGTGCCCGAACGCGCTGTTCCGATAGGGCAAATAACAAATAAGCCTTTGACTTCGCGGCAGCGTGTGTGCAGACGGTGAGGCGGGG
>CAZURK010000077.1:0-52556 GCA_964623055.1 uncultured Pirellulaceae bacterium | reverse complement strand
TTTGGAAGACGGATTCGCCATAGAGGGGCACCTTGATGTACCCGCCGGACACCGAAGCGCCTTCGGCCACAAGCGCCCTGGTGAATACCGAGCGGTTACACTTCAGTTGTTCGGGGACCACACGGAACATATAGAACCAACAGACGTGACGATCCTCCGGATGGACCTCGTGGGGAATGACGCCCGGTAGCCCGGAGATCTTCTCGGTGAGCAGTCTGCCCAGTTTGGCCCGTTTGGCGGCGATCTCTTCAAGACGCGTAATCTGGGCGGCCGCGAATCCTGCCTGCAGTTCGCTCATGCGATAGTTGGTGGCGAACATGGGGAATTCCCGTTTGCCGGTCCGGCTGGCACCCTTGTCTCCGAATGGCTGCAGCAGGGACCCGAATCGCTCGTCACTGGTGGCAACCATGCCGCCGTCGCCGGTGGTGATGTGCTTGGAATTCTGGAGCGAGAAACATGCGAAGTCTCCGACGGTGCCAATCGGCTGGCCGCGATATTTGGCTCCCCACGCCTGGCAGCAGTCTTCGATCAGGATCAACTTGTGGCGGTCGGCCAGGGCCCGGAGCGCGTCCATATCACAGGGGTTGCCAGCCAGATGGACCGCAATGATTGCCTTGGTCTTCGGCGTTATTCGCCGCTCGACGTCCGCCACGTCCAGATTGTACGTGGCTTTGCCAAGGTCGGCGAACACGGGCACGGCTTGTTGGTAGATGACACCAATCACAGTCCCGATATCCGTGATGGGTGAAGTGATCACTTCGTCCCCCAGACCGATACCGGCCGCCCCGATGGCCGTGTGGATCGCGGCGGTACCGGACGAGCAAGTGTGTGCGTACTTCAGCGGGCAGACGTCCTGGAACCGCTTTTTGAACAGTTCGGTCTGCGGTCCCTTCCAGTAGAACATCGTGTTTTGCTGAAGCGTCTCCTCAAGCTGCCTGAGTTCAGTCTCGCCCCAGCGAGGTGTTGCAGTACATCTCACCTTCACGGCCTTATCGCCGCCATCTGCGGCCAGCTTCGAGCCGGACGTCTGGGCCGCTTTCCCCATTGCACCAGCCACCACCAAACCGGAGGCACCAGCAACAAACTGACGCCGCGACATAGAGTTCTTTTCGTTCATGTTCAATCCCTCCCGGTCAAATGTCTGTCGAAATCCGATGCACGAAATCCGAAACAAATCCCAATGTCAAATGACGAAAACTCATAACACGCCGAACTGCAACGGCCACGCTTCGACTCACGCGGTCGCCGTGCAATGCTTGTTTGTGAGGCACGTTTCCAACGTGCCAGCATACACCAGATTCAATCTCCGAACCTACCGGGCACGCCCAATTTGGCGCGTGGCACGTTGGAAACGTGCCCCACAGGGACGAGCAGGTCTCCCGCCAATTTTGGTCATTCCTATTTCTGATTTTGAATTTGTTTCGAGTTTCGGATTTCGTGCTTCGGATTTTGGCACCCAACACCAACAACGGTCAATCTCATGCCCGCGCTATTTCCGACGCGTGGGCCTGAACCTTGCGAACGGCTTCGACAATCTCATCCATGTCACTCCGCGGGCCGAGGAACATGTTCTGCATGAACCACACGGCCTCGTCGCACATCTTGTCGTTCTCGGGGCAACGGTTTCGTTCGGCCCACTTCTCGATGGTCGGCTTGCCATAGACTCTGACGTACGGGCGACAGTTGATCGCATCCCGGATGAACGATGCCTCGTTCAGGCGGCCGTAGCCGGTCGAGCAAGGGATTCCTTCGGCACGCAACGCCCTTACAAACTGGTTCCGTGATAGACCGGCAAGCTGTTCCGGTTGGACGCGGAACATGTACAGATGGTAAGCGTTCCGCGTGCAGCCTTCGTACATCCGCGCTGGATGGATGCCGGGGATCTCGCGGAGCATCTTCGACAGGTAGTCGGCATTGTCGCTGCGCGTCTGGGCTCGCTCTACCACGCCGTCCATTTGGCTCAATAGCAGGGCTCCCTGGAATTCGGTCATGCGCACGTTCGTGTTGCGCCCCAAATCGTAGGCGAAGCCGGAGCTGGCCCCGCTCCGTCTGCGGCAGCAGGTGTGGAAGGCAAAGCACTTGTTGGCCATCGACTCGTCGTTCGTCAGGATCGCCCCGCCTTCGCCGGAGCAGAGGTTCTTGCTGACCTGGAAGCTGTAGCAGCCGGTGGTGCCCCAGCCGCCTGCACTGCGGCCCCGCCACTCGGCCAAGTGGGCCTGGCAGGCGTCACCAACCACCGGCAACTTGTGCCTGTCGGCGATGGCCGTGATGCTGTCCATGTCCGCGACAGCCCCACCGATGTGCACCGGGAGGATCGCCGCGGTGCGGTCGGTAATCGCCGCCTCGATCTTCTTCGGGTCAATCAGAAACGTCTCCCGGTCCGAGTCGACGAAGACCGGCATGGCGTAATGGAGTAGGATGACGCTGACCGAGGCGGTGAAGGTATACGGCGGCACGATCACTTCGTCCCCCGGCCCGATCCCCAGGGCTCCCAGCGACGTGAGCAAGGCACTGGTGCCGCTGGTAGTGGCCACGCAGTATTTGGCCTCGTTCAACTTCGCGTAGGTCTCCTCGAACTCCGCAACGGACCGATTACGGTACCAACGCCGTGCACGGACGACTTCCAAAACCGCGTTCTCGTCCGCGGCGTCAACCATCGGCCACGACTGGTAGCCTTTCGTGCGAACGGGTTTCCCGCCCAGAAACGCCGGCTTGTCGGCAGCCCGGGCGCTCCCGGTCAATGCCATGCCCGCGCCGGCCGATGCCGAAGCGGCGACGAATTGACGACGATTCACTCCACGGCTCATCTTTCTTCTCCCACGGTTAGGCTGCGACAGGTGACGGTCTGACTCCGAACTAGGGATGAAACTCGGGGCAAGTGCATTTTGCAGGCATTCTCACAACATGTAGGATAAGGCCAGAATACCGGACCTTCCAGCACCATTATGCGAAATTCGTTTATCGTTTTGCGACATTCCAGCCGTCTGCCGCTGAAACGCAATCAGACGCAATAGACGGCATTGAACGGCAAGTAGCAAGGCTTTCTGATCCCTCGTCTCCTTCGTGCGCTCTATTGCCGCAGTTTGCTGCACCGAGTTTTGCAGCGCTTCGTGCATCGGATTTTGCAGCGCCCTGGCGAAGTGCTCGTCGGTCACTTGCAGATAGTGCTTGCGAGCAACCTGGACAGAGTTGCCGAGCCATGCACAGACCACGTGAGACGGGAATCGCTCCTCCAATTCGATCTGCCGGCTGCTCCGCAGGTTTTGGAATACTTTGGGCCACACATCCTCCATGTACGGGCGTAGTTCCGGGAAGATCGGCACCCACCTTGTAGCCTTCCCCTCGTGATGCTCGGTCTTCGGCGCGTGGACGAGGAATTCGTCCCGTCCCCAATCAACGTCGCGCAGGCGAAGCCGCTGGACCTCTGACGGACATCTGAGACCACCGTATCGACACAACGCGAATATTAGCCGCCACACACTGTCGGGGCACGCATCCAGTACCTTGGCTCCCATGTCACAAGTGACAAAGAAGAACCGATCGGAATTGCCTTGTACCGATGGCTTGACGTCGGTCCGCTTGTCGAAGTACTCGTCCAGAAACGCGCCCAGGCGGGTCCTCCCACGCTTAGGGATCAAGCCAACCCGACCCAGCTTGTCGACCATGGTTTCGTCCAGGCGTTTAACCCACCTTGCCGTTTCGTCCGGTGGCACTTGTCCCGTAATCGCAGCCGATGCCAACTGCTCGATGTGGGTCTTGACCGATTCCGCTGTGCGTTGGGCTTTGCGATGGTGGGATTGGCGTATTTCGTGTTAGCATTTCTTGACAGCATTGTCTTTACTACGTCACTTAGGGATGTGATGCTGACGGAATGGATCTTGGAAGAATCTGCGGATGCCCTTCATAGTGAGTTCGGGAAACCGGGAATGGTAGAACGCGCTGTCCATACTGCGTTATCGGATGAGGAAAGGAGCAGAGAGAGCTTTGGGCATATCGGCCATTGCCTCGGGACGCTCATCCTGGCAACCATCGGTGGCTTGTTCGCAAGTTGGCTTGGGCGGCGACGGGATGGGGGGAAGACGCAGACGGGTGAGTAGTCTTCGTTGCGGGCGTGGCTGGTCTTGCTCAAACAGCGAATCCATCCGCCGCAGGAGGCCGTTGGAAGCGACGATGCCATGGGGACCCCACTGCAATTCAGTCTCGCCTCGCTCGCGAAGACGATCGGGCTGCTGTGCATTTGGCTGGCGTTTCTCAGCTACGCCAGACAGAGTGCACTCGCAAGAATGTTCTTCACATCAGCATCTCTGGGCGTTCCCTGCATGGTTGTCCTTGATTCCATCTACTGCTATCTAGACCAGCACTACAAGTGGCCGCGTCGCTTTCGTAGTCTCTTTGATTGGTCGTTTCTGTTCTTTTGCGCTTGTTGGTGCCTCCCTTCTGCAGTGTACGCCGTTTTCTTCGAGGAAGAGCGGAACGCCCTCGTCCGTCTCGTCATTGCGATTGCTGGCCACACTGCTGGCTGCCTTTCGCCTTTCGTTTCACATGCCCTGTGGAGGTTCTATTCCGATCGCTTTCGTAATTAGGCGGTTTGGGCGACATGGCTGGTTCCGTTCGGGGTCGCCCGTGGCCACGTCACTGCGAGATTATCTACCTCGCTGTTTGGCCTCCGTGAGGTAGGATTCAGTGATGCCTGTCCGTATTCCTGACTTGGCCACGTCGGATCGTCCTCCCCCGGCGTGGCCTTTTTCGTTTCTTGCGTCTGTGGTCCGCAGGTCATTCGTTTGGTTGTAGTCGCACGATCCGTCCTCTGTGCGTCCCACTCCCTCGTCCACGCTTGGGACGTGTCGATCGTCGTGCTCTGCGTTGTGCGTGACTAGAGACTGGCCAGCGCGGCCTCTTCGTCGTCGGCCATGTCGAAGACCGCGTCCAGCTTGGTAGTTGCGAGGGCATCGCGAACCAATGGATGGAAACAACAGAGAACGAGTCTTCCTTCGTCTCGCTGGATTCGCTGGTGTAAGACAAGCAGTCGCGACAGGAACAGGCTGTTGACGAGTTCGAGGTCGGATAGGTTGAGGATGACTCGCGGCGTTTCGCCGGTCCCAGCGAGTGAATCCGCCAAGCGATCGAGGTCACCAGGCACTCTGTCAGGTAGAACGTCGAGAACGGCCACGTCTCCAACTGTCCTCATACGGCACCACAAGTAGTGCCCACATCCTCGGCATGGCGCTCCGTGCGACGGCATTGCCGTTTCGACGCCCGTCACAACTCCTCCATCGCATCTGATTTTGGATTGGGGTAGACTGAGAGAGGAAAACGGGTCCACCGAAATCTTGTTGTGTGGAAGTCTGTTTGGCAGTGTGGATGACAAGCCATGGGTGGGAAGGCGAGCCATTGTCCCGGCGAAAACGAGCCCTTTCAGTTCTCGCTGCGCCACCTATTCCTGCTTACGACGGCTGCTTCGCTATATCTGGCCTTGGAACGTTCGGCGGGGCCATTACTTGCTGCCCTTGCCCTTGGAGTATTCGTCTTGGCTACGGTCATCATCTTGGCTCGCATTGACAACATGTTGGCCGGTGGACTTGCCGGTGCAATCCTTGCCTGCGTTATCCTCGTCTTTCTTGGGCTCATGGTGCGACCGAATTGGGATATTGTGATGGCGTGGCTGCTCTACCCGGCGCTTGGGTACTTCATTGGAACCGTTTGCGCTGCAGAAAGATCAATTCGATCCGGCTGAACCAAAGGTCACATCACCCCGCAACCGCCAGCACGAATCATCGTGTTCTCCCGTGATTTCATTCACATTCCCCCGGCCACCTGCTACAAAGAGGGCAGGAGGCTGTGGTCATGCTCCGATTCTCGCTGCTGACGTTGTTGGGTGTTGTGCTCGTTGCAGCGGTTGGCTCTGCGGCTCTGGCGAACCCGACTGACACTTGGCGACAGGTTGCCTTCACTATCACTGTGGTCGTCCTTCTCTTCTTCACGTTGCTGGCTGCCGTGACTCGCTCACGTAGGAGACCGTTTGCATTGGGCTGTGGGATAGTGGGATGGTCGTATTTCGTGCTCACATTTACGAGCCACTTCGGAGATGTTAAGTCTTTCCTGCTTACCGAATGGGTAGTCGAGTGGTCTTGTGAGGCCCTTCACTATGATTCACTGGACGGAGTTAGGTCAAAGCGGCTTCCATCTCCGCGAGTTTCGATTCCAAAGCCCTTGCTGCATTAGGAAGGTACAGTGTCTTCAAGGACATCGGCCACTGTCTCTGGACCCTCCTCCTGGCAACCATCGGCGGCTTGTTCGCAAGTTGGCTTGGGCGGCGACGGGATGGGGGCTGAACCGCAGACGGACGAGTTGGGTGAGTCATAGCCCAAGCGACGACGGGGCCGCGTATATCGAAGCAGCGGAAAATGCGAGTCAACAATGACTGAGAAGAAGACGAAACGCCGCTGGACGCAGTTCAGCGTCCGCACCATGTTCATCTTGTTGACGTGTTTCTGCGTGTGGTTTGGATTCAAGATGAACCGGGCTCGGAAACAAGAGGCGGCCGTCAAAGCACTCCAAGAACTGGGATGCAGCATTACATACGACTACCGACTCGACCGCGACGGGGGTTACATCGATCCAACGCCTAATCCACCTAGCCCTCAATGGCTCCGTCGGCTACTCGGTGATCATCTTTTTTGATGATGTCGTTTTCGTCACGATCGTCGATGCCAACGACGAGAAGCTTCGTCTGGCAACGCCCCACCTTGCCCAGTTGACTACGCTGAAGTCACTTCACGTGACGCATTCGGAAATCACAGACACGGGAATCGCGCACCTTAGTGCGCTTGGCCAAGTCCGCGAGCTGTGGCTCGGCGGTAACCACAACCTGACTGGCAAGTCCATATCCCACCTTTCGCGCCTCACGAATCTACAGACACTGGAATTGTGGCACGCCAAAATCGATGACGACGACCTTCAACATCTTCGTGGACTGCACAGCCTCGAAAGGCTTGAAATCAGCTTCACTCAGGTGACCGACAAGGGGCTTCGTCATCTCGGCGAGATCCGAAGCCTCAGGATCCTCGGCCTGAATGAAAACGCGATCACGGACACCGGGACGAAGGAACTGGAGACGCACCATGATCTTGAAGAACTGGACCTAGGCTGGACCCAAGTCACCGACGGCTGCGTGCCGAGCTTGAGCACGCTCAAGAGTATGAAAGAACTTTCCCTATGCCAAACCGAAGTGACCCCGGAAGGGTTCCGGCGACTTGCGGCTGCCTTGCCCAGAGCGAAGATCTCCTATCCATAGGAAGACAGAACTGGAAGTCTCGGCGCGAATCTCGCCTCGATGATGTCGCACGGCTGTTCGTGCTGGTACAATGCACTGAATCAGGGCCGGGGCAATTGTCGCCTTGTCCCATGTAGAGCCCAAAAGTTGCGTGCAGAACAGATCGTATCGGGGGTCTTGGGAGAGGGCTTGTCCTGTGAATGACTCGCACGCAGCACACGCGTCCGGCAGACCGCGATTCAGCCTGGCCGCTCTGCTCACATCTGTCCTAGTCGTGGCGATCCTTCTCGGTTGGTGGGCTGATCGACGCGGGTTGCAGAGAGACCTAAATCGTCTACGGGTGAAGATGGAGGGTCAGACCCAAGCAGCAAGATTTGGCAAACAGAAACTCTTCGAGGATCTACGGAGTCCAGAAGTCATTGGCAGGGACATATCACACTTCCCAGAGGTGCCAGCGTTTGCCGATGATACGAGTGATGATTCGATGGCGCCAGGGCTATGGGACCGAGTAGCAGCGGACCGCGAAGGCAGAAAATGTGTTAGCTATTACCTCCAAACCGCTGAGCTTGAGGAAGGACATCCTGGGTACTACGTGCTGACGATTGACGGAAAGATTGTGGCCGTCGAATACCAAGTCCTGTTTTGGTAACATGTTGTCTGTCTGCCCATTGGTGAGACCAGTCGTCGGATGGCAACGCGGTCGGTGGAGGTGAGCACGTAACACGCGCATGCACCGGAGTCGCCGATCCGGTCGGGATCGCATAGATGATCACTTGGCGGCGAACCGTTGTCGACGACGTATACGGATAGGACTCGCACAGCGGATCGCCAGCAGAACTCAGCGATATTGGCTCGGAGCCATATTGCTGATTCGCGCTGTAGTCCGGAAAACGCCCCCAGGACGCAAAATCTTGGTGGCGGCAGCGTCGATCGTCGTGCTCATCGTTCCGTATTGTTTTCTTATGGCGATGCTTCCCTCCGCCGAGCAGTGGGAACGCAAGGTGGGGACTCTGTTCCGTGGTAGCTCGCGCAGAATCAAATTGGTTTCCATCGAACCATTGCATGACGAATCATCCCGCCCCTATTCTGTAGAACTCAACCTCGTTCAAGATCCGCTGCAGATCTCCCGGCCAGTAGACGTAGACCGCATCTGGGAAGCAATGCGCGTAGCGAACCGATTCCGTCCTAATCACCCCGGTGCTTATAAGTGGCAGTGTCGCCTGACCATCCGTACAGTTCATGGCGAAGAGGCAAACTGTGATGTTACAAATACTCAACGGCCGCCTCGGACACCATCGCCACGATCTGAGTTCGAACCTCGTCCGGGAGATCCGGCCAAGCGTCGATGACGGCCTCCAAGCGGGGGGCAAGATCTCCGTTTCGTGCGCCGGTTGCATCGGATTTTGCAGCGCGGGGAAGTGGTGTATCCTGTAACTCGTTGTCAGATAATGGGGTTACGTCAGACATCTTCTGTCGTTTTGCGACACGCGAAGCCTGCGATCGGGGAATCCCGCCATGGATCAAACTCGTCGGATTGCCCTATTGCTAGATCGAGGGTTGAGCTTCGTTCGAGGGGTCATCCGAGGCGTGCGTGCGTACGCAGCGGACAAGCCAAACTGGATCCTGCGCGACGGACCGCCCCGTCCGCAACTCGTCTCCCACGTGCGGGACTGGAAACCACACGGGATCATTGCAGGACTCGTCCTCCCACGAGTTGCGCAAGAATTGACCCGTATGCGTACGCCGTTGATCGACACCGCCTGTACATTGCCCGATCTGAAGGTGCCAACCGTCGACGTGGATCACGCGGCCGTGGGACGCCTGGCGGCCGACTATTTTCTGGAGCGAAAATTCGACTACTTTGGATTCTTCGGCAGCGAATCGGCAGCCTATTCGAGAATGCGCGAGTCGGCGTTCCGGCAGCGGGTGGCCGAGGCTGGCCATGTGGTCTCCTCTTGCCATGCCGAGTATCTCGCCGATCTGACGACCCCTGCCCTCTGGAAAAAGTCAGCGCTGAAGACACGCCGGTGGTTGCGCGGGCTGGACAAGCCCGCAGCCATTCTCTGCTGCGAGGACGCGCCGGCCCGTTATCTGGCGGACATATGTCGTCAGGTAGGACTGCGGATACCCGAAGACGTCGCTCTGCTCGGGTCCGGCAACGACGACCTGGAATGCGGCTTGACGCAACCCGCGCTGTCCAGCATTGCCGTGCCGTCACAACGGGTTGGCTATGAAGCAGCAGCGCTGCTGGATCGGCTCATGTCAGGCGAACCCCGACCACGAGAACCGTTGTTGGTACCGCCGCTGCACGTAGTCACGCGTCACTCGACCGACATCATGGCCATCGAGGACGAGATCGTTCAGGCCGCCCTGCAGTACATCCGTCAGCACGCCTGGGAGACCATGAGTGTCGCCAAACTGGCCCATGACATCGCTGTGGGGCGGCGGCTTCTCGAGCGACGATTTCGGTCCGTCTTGGGCCGGTCGGTGCTGGAGGAGATCTACAGGCTGCGGATCGCGCGGGCAAAGCAACTGCTCACGGATACCCATCTGCCCATTGCGACCGTTGCCGAACAGTCTGGGTTTCCCAATACACGGCGACTGGACGTAGTGTTCGCCAAACGAACGGGCCTCACTCCCACCGCATACCGCCGTCAGTCGCAGGCATGCTGAATTCGGCATCCGGAGAAGGCGGGCGACGATCCTGCGATGCAAAATCGCTTCGCGCGGATCCAGCTTTACCTCAGCTTGCGCCGCAGCAGGTCGAGCAGTCGCGTGGTCAGCCGCGAACGAGCGTACTGGCCAGTGCCGCGAAGTCCGACACGTTGGCCCTCCAATCCACCGTCAGGTGACCTAAGAACGACCTCGACGTAGCGTGCCCCGTTCGAGCCTTGGCGGACCTCACCCACAGCAACCGCCCACTCGCTTTCGGTCAATTCGGCCGCAGCACCAGCCAGCAGTCGCGTCTTCTCGTCGTTCGACGTGGCCCCTGCCCACTTGTCGTCTGGCACGTCTAGCAGTCGACGCAACTTGTCTTCGGATGATGCAACGTACGCCGCGGCCAACACAGTATCGGCGCCTTTTGTGTCAGTGATTCCCGCTGCCAGACTGCCGCCGCTGCCCACTTCGGCAAGCGCAAGTGTAACGCCTCGCTTCTTGAGCAGGCTTACCACGTGCTGTTCCAATGACGTTCCGTCGAAGGCGTACAGATAGACGCCCAAGTGCTGCGCGATCTTCTGCTTAAGATCACCCAGCCGCGCGCGATCCTCCGGAGTGTCGTCGGGCAGCGAGAAAGTGAAGTCGACGCGGCCGCCCTCGAATTGCGAGGCGAGCGTAATGTCAGCGGGCAACGGAACGTGGTCCTTGAGCGTCTGGTCGACCTGCGATTGACCAAGGCCCACAAACCGCAGCGTCAGCGAGCATCCAGGGAGCCGTGTGCCGAACCGCCGGCTCAGGTACGGCACCAATTCATCGTTGACCATCCCCTGTAGTTCGCGCGGTGGTCCCGGCAGCGCCACAGTCACGTTGTCGGCTTGCTCAAAGACCAAGCCGACCGCCGTGCCGTTGGAGTTCTTCAAGTACGTGCCGCACACCGGCACCCGTGTCTGGCGACGGAGATTTGAACGGATCCTATCGCGAGGCACCCTGAATCGACGTTCCATCGCCTCCAACACCTCGGGATGCTCTCGAAGAGCGATGCCCGTGAACTCAGAGAGCGTTTCCCGAGTGATGTCGTTGTCGGTAGGGCCGAGGCCGCCGGTAACGATGACCAGGGGCGCCTTAACATTGGCGAAACGAAGTGCCTCTTTGATATCGTCTTGCTTGTCATCCACACTCATCGAGCCGACGCAGCGCAAGCCAAGCGGTCGGAGTGTGCGAGTCAGGAAGTGAGTGTGCCCATCCGCGTAGGCACCGGCCAGCAGTTCGCCGCCGGTAACCACAATCATGTAGTCGACCGACTCTTTGGTTGACTCGGACGGAGAGTCGTCCGCGTCGAGCGGTTGGAGAAACGCGGATAGGAGCAGGAACGCCAGCCAACAGAATCGGAAAGCCATAGAGCGGCTAACCACGCACTTGAGAAAGCGCGCCGCGACGCCAAACACGATGGGAGTTTCCGTCATCCTAACGCTCCTCGCCATATGGCAGAATCTCTGGTGCCTACGCATGAGCTTGGCAAACACGCGTTCGTAGTACCGCCTTCAGGCGGCTTCTTGCAGTGCTTTTCGTTTTGCAGCCGCCCGAAGGCGGTACTACGAACAATTCGTGCGCCGAGTGGGCCCCGGCTGCCGGACGGGACCTGTGGGTTGTTGGAGTTCACGCTTTAGCGTGTCTTCCGGCACGCTAAAGCGTGAACTCCAACGAAAAGGTCTAAGGTCCCGCTCGGCAAGCGGGACCTACTTTGCGGACAAATCCGCACAAACCAGTTCCTTATCGTTTCGTGCAAATACGTGCCGGTGAGCAAACGCTGGATGAGACCAGGTGACGCCGCCGCGCCGGCGAGGGAGTTGCTCGGGCGTGGTATCGAGTAGCTTTGCCCTGCTGATCTCGTGGAATCCCTGCGGCGTCAATTTCGCAATGATCAGTTCGCCTTTCTCGTTGAACAACCATGTGCGGTCGCCGTTTCGGATCAAGTGGATGGTGGCGAAACGATCCTCGGGAACGGCGGTCCTGTCCTCCCAAACCTGCTTGCCCGTATCGAGTCGCAAGCACCGCAAAACGCCTCGACTATCCGCACCATAGACAAAGTCGCCATCGACGTACGGCGTCGAAATCAGACAGTGCAGCGCCGTTTTGTCCTCCGAATTCTGTCGGCCCAGGTGCCAAAGTTCGTCCACCGTTAGACTGTCCGCGGAAAGGCGCAACAGCAGCGTTCCCTTGTGTGCTTCGGTTGTCAGCAACATGTCTCGTTCAAGCACCGGAGTCGCAATCCCGATCGGCCAACTCTTCCACGGAACTGGGTATGCCCAGTGCAGCTTGCCCGTGTCGACATCGAGTCCTACAACTCGGTCTCCCGTCTTGCAGACCAATACGCGTTTGCCGCACTGGTCAATGACGATCGGCGCGGCGTACGAGGCGACATCCGGCAGTGCGGTCCAGCGCTGCTCGCCGGTCAGCTTGTCCAGCGCGATCAGGCATGCCTCGTTTTCGCCTCCGATCTGAAGGATCAACAGACCGCCCTCGACTACGGGCGACGCGGCAATGCCCCAAAGCGGCATGCGTATCTTGTAGTCGCGTCTCAAGTCCTTCGACCACAAGACAGCCCCTTCGGCAGCGTCGAAGCAGAACAGGTGCCCCGCCGCTCCGAGGCTGTAGGCCCGCCCTTCGTCGATCAGCACCGAGGCGCGGGGGCCTGCAGTATATGAAAATCCCTGATACTCGCACTCGTAGCTGAACGACCAGATCTTGCCGCCCGTCTGCCAGTCGAAGCAGTGGACACGCTCGATTTTTTCCGGCTCGATGACTCGATCGGTCACATAGACGCGTCCGTCGGCCACCGTTGGGCCGCAGTATCCGCCGGAGATCGGCACAGCCCATTTCCGTTCGATCTCCGGCGAACTGAACTCGTCAATCACTCCGGTTTCAGCCCACACGCCATCCCGACTGGGACCCCTCCATTGCGGCCACTCGTCTGCAGAGGACTGCGTCGGCGAAATCACAACGGAAAGGATCACAAAAAGGATGGATAACTTGGCTTCGACTGACATTAGCGTTTCACTCCCAACGTTGTTTCACGTTTAACTGGTGTAGTGGTCGATGGACCCAACTGGCGGTCTCGTCTACGTTGCCGTACTCTTCATCCAAGCTCCACAGGATTATAATCCAAACCGTCCGAACTCGCGCACTTCGATACAGGCTGACTATCATGAGCGTTCTTGCCGCCATCGGCAACACTTCAATTGTCAAACCGACGAATATCCGCGGAAATCGCTGCAGTGACCACTGCCAAGCAATGGGGGCTAGGCTATTTCACCAGCCGGAGACTATCTTGCCAAGTTTGGCACGCGGCGAAGCCCATTGCATACTCTCATGAACAACGCAAGTCAGCCACAACCGCCATCCGAGAATCCAAACAGGCCGCAAGCCGGCCAGCTTGCAGCAGTGCGGCGAGTGACGCTTTGGGGATTGGTGGTCAACCTTGCGCTCTCGGTCATGAAGTTTGTTGTCGGCATCGTGGGGGCCAGTCAGGCTTTGGTCGCGGATGCCGTGCACAGTCTCTCTGATTCCGTGACCGATGTTACCGTGTATTTCGGCGCCGGCTTCTGGTCGGCACCGCCGGACGAGGAGCATCCTCATGGCCATGGGCGCATCGAGACGCTGATCACTCTGTTTATTGGCATCGCGCTGGGCGTTGTCGGATGTGGACTGGCGTACCGTGCGGCGGCCACACTCCATGTTGGCCTTGAGTCCGAGCAACCCGTTTCGCCCGGCTGGAGCGCATTAGTCGCAGCTTGCCTGTCTATCGCCGGCAAGGAGTTGCTGTATCGCTGGAACGTGATTGTCGGCCGACGTGTGAGGTCCACGGCCCTGATTGCGAACGCTTGGCACCACCGGTCCGATGCCTTGAGTTCGGTACCGGTGGCAATCGCCGTGGTGGGCACTCATATTGCACCGGACTGGTGGTTCCTGGATCACATCGCAACGGTGATCGTTTCGGTCCTGATTCTGTACGCCGCGTGGCAAACCGCCATACCCGCGTTTCGACAACTGGTCGATGCCGGTGCGGCTGAGCAAGAACGGAAGGAGATTCTGTCCATCGTTCGAGCAGTCGAAGGCGTACGATCGGTGCACGCCCTGCGAACACGAACTATCGGCCCCGGCTACCAAGCCGACCTGCATGTGCTGGTCGATCCGAAGCTCACCGTGCGCGAAGGGCATGACATCGCTTCCGCGGTCAAGCATCGGCTCTTGGAGCAAGGCCCGAACGTCATCGACGTGCTGGTCCACATCGAGCCGTTCGGCGATTAGCCGCCATTGTCCGGCGAGTCACTCGGAGTGATCTGGTGCTGATCCAGTTTCTTTCGCAGTGTGGTACGATGCATGCCGAGGCTGCGCGCGGCTGCTGCGCATTGGTCGCGTTTCTTTTCCATTGCTACTCTCAGCAACGGTGGTTCGATAATTCGCAACAATTGGTCGTACAGATCGTCGGCATCTGGCGAGTTGGAAAATTGGGCTTCAGCCCACTGCGCGACAAGCGAAGCGATTTCTTCTTCTGTGCTCGCCGTGTGACCGCGTGCCGGAACCAGATTTGAAGCGGCCGGTGGCGGCAGGTGATCGGAGGTGATTATGCCGCCGCGGCTGACGATCACGGCGTGTTCGATCGCGTTTCGCAATTCACGCACGTTTCCGTGCCATTGCCGCGTTTCTAATTCCGCAAGTGTCTCCGATGACAAACTGGAAGTGGACGCATGAGCGCCGGTTGCCAGACCCGAAAGGAAATATTCGGCCAGTTCTTCGATGTCGTCGCGACGCTCGCGCAGCGGCGGAATGTCGATTTGGAGCGTGCACAGACGGAAGTAAAGATCATGCCGGAAGGTCCCATTCTGCACCTTTTGTGACAGATCCTGGTGCGTTGCCGAAACAACCCGGAAGTCCGTCGTGACGGTTTCGTTGGAGCCCACGCGCATGACCTCGCCATGTTCCAATGCCCGCAACAGTTTGATTTGCGTGGGTAAGGGGATATCCGCGACTTCGTCCAGAAACAATGTGCCGCCATCGGCTTGAACGAGCAGCCCTGTGCGAGATTCGTCTGCACCGGTGAACGCTCCGCGAACGTGGCCAAACAGTTCGCTTTCGGCAAGCGACGGGCTCAGCGAAGCTACATTGACGGCCACAAACGGTCCCTCGGACCTCGTGCTGTGACGATGGACTGCGCGAGCGGCGAGTTCCTTGCCAGTGCCGCTTTCGCCACACAACAACACGCACGCATCGGAGGCCGCCGCCAGCGCGATGCGTTTGAACACCTCCTGCATCTCGGGCGTCTTTCCGACCAAACCTTCTACGTTCCCGGCACGAAGGCCTTCGGGATCCACCCGTTGTTTGCTCTCTAACGCTCTCTGCAGCGCTCGCTGCATTTGCTCCAAGTCGAACGGTTTGATGAGGTACTCGAACGCGCCGTTGCGCACGGCCTGGACTGCCGTTTGAAGATCGCCGTATGCCGTGATAACAACGATGGGCACATGGCCAACGTGCTCGCGAAGGTGCTCGATGGCCGTCAGCCCGTCCATGCCCGGCAAACGCACATCTAAGACGATGACATCGGGCTTGAAGCCTTCGACAAGCTCTAATGCTTGCTCGGCCGACGACGCGGCAACAACCTCGTGGCCCATGCTCTCGCCCAGACGCGTCAATCCCCAACAGATCGACTGTTCATCGTCAACAACCAGCAATTTCGGCACGAAGAATCTCCACGCGAGAGAAGACAAAAAGATGAATGACAGAAAAATGTAGCAGTACTATTGGTCTGTTGCAGGAAAGTCAACCAGGAAACACGTCGTGCCTTCTCGACGCTCCCAGCCGATCTTTCCCCCGTGTTGTTCGGCGATCTCGTTCGCGACGGATAGGCCGAGGCCAGTGCCGTCGGCTTTGTTGGTGACAAATGGATCGAACAGAGTGTCTTGAATCTCCGAAGCGGGGCCTGCACCCGAGTCACGGATCTCGACGACGAACCCACCAGCGGATGAGGGGCACACGTTTACCGTCACCCACCGCTCGTCGGCCTGCGTTGTTGCTTCGATTGCGTTGAGCAGCAGGTTCACCGCAAGTTGCTCCAACGCGTCAACGTCCCCCTGAATGATACACGGCTCGTCCGGACCCGCCCACTGCAATTCGACGCCAACGTGGCGAGCAGCGGGGCGTACCAAGGGCAACACGTTGTCGACAAGTTGTGCCAAATCGACTTGCTCGTGCGGTTTCGGCGGCGCATGCCCGAGCGACAGGAAACGCTGCAGGTACTTTTCCATCAGCGCGAGCTGCCATGCAGCCACGTCAAGGCTCTCCGAATCGCCCTCCGACGAGCACTCTCGGCGATGAAGGTCCAATGCCATGCGGCAGCCAGTGACGGAGTTGCGCATCTGATGAGCCAGGCCGCTGCCGAGTTGTCCCAACGTGCGCAGGCGTTCGTTCGTACGAACGTCGTCCTCGTAGCGAGCCAACATGGCCGCCATGCGGTTGATCGACTTGGCCAAGTCCAACACTTCGTCGTTTCGACCAGGTAGCGGTAACGGTTGAAAGTCACCTTCTGCAATGTGCTCGACCTGGCCGCGAAGTCGGGCCAACGGTCGACTCACTCGTGACGCGATGACCGCCGCCAACACGATCACCAACACCAGCGCAACGCCGCCGACAACCAACGGCGGAAATACGGCGCCCAGCCACGCCTCTCGATAGCTCTGTTCCGGGTACAGGATATGAAGCACACCATCCTGGCCAGGAACGCTCGGCCGTTGCAGGTGGACTGCGGCGTGGAAGTAGCGCCCGTCGTCGATTCGGATGATATCTCCCAATGCTAACTGGCTCCACTGGTCCGTCGGTTCCTGACGAGGAAGCTGGGAAACATCGTCGCTCTTACTGGACGCCAGGATTGCATTCGAGTCGTCTATCAACACAAACTCCGCGCCGGACAGCCCCTGCATTTGCCGCAAGATGGCATCGGTCAGACGGAAATTGGAGTCGGCCATCGTATGTGTCACGTCGCGCAATTGACGTTCGATCTGCGCTCGCACTCGACGAGCAGACAGCCAAGCGTTCAACACGCTCGCACCGACCAACGTGCCCAGCATCACCAGGGCCATGGGCACGATGATCTGATTTCGCAGCGGCCAGCGCATCAAATTCTCCGAGGGCGAGGATGGGACCTACCTCATCATAGACCCGACGCTGCGACGGTTCAATCAAGCCGATCGACGCGATGCGAGCACCGAAGATGAATACCGCGCTGTCGAATCCTCCGACAGCCACGTCGAAGCGAACGCCATCGCTGGCTCAATTCGCCCGATGGCCCAATCCGAAACGGGCGCCGCCCCGCTCTTCTATTGCGAAGCGTTGGCAGCCTGGCTTCTCGCACGAACAGGGCTCTCGCGGCGTTTGGGTGGCTGTGCGCAACGCCGAACTCCTCGTGACACTGCGAGATTCAACGATTGGCACAAATCTTGCTTCGTCTTGAAGTAGACGAGGTTCTCCGTCTGCGCCTTCGGATGGACGTTCACCAATGGGAGAAATGGCCTGCGTTCACGTGCACTGGTATTTTGCGCCTGGAGCAGTGCTCCTGGCATCGACGTGCTCACTTGCTTCGCTACCTCCCGCCCATTCTTGGCATCTCTCTCTGTTTTCTTGTCAAATCGGAAGTCGAAAAGAGACTACTGTGAGAAGCCATCGCCCATATCGACCCGCGTTTACTCTTATCGAATTGCTGGTTGTCATCGCCATCATTGGGATGCTCGTGGCCTTGTTGCTGCCGGCCGTTCAGATGGCGCGCGAAGCAGCCAGACGTACTCAGTGCAAGAACAACCTGAAACAACTTGCGCTGGCGGTGCACAACTACGAAAGCACATACCGCGCTCTGCCGGCCAGCGCGGTTGTCAAGCTGAACGTGACCGTGACCGGCAATAATGGATCGTGGGGCGTGCACGGGAGGATTCTTCACTTTCTGGAGCAAGCCGATCTGTACTACAGCGTCGACATCAACACGGCCTGGGACTACCAGTCGGCCATCGACAACCTGCGCATTCCGGTCTATTCGTGTCCGAGCGATCCTGGGGCAAGCAACGTCCGAGATCCCGGCCGTGGCAAAGTACACCTTTATCCCACCACCTACGGTTTCAATCTCGGCACTTGGTTTGTATTCGATCCCGCGACGCGTCTCGGCGGCGATGGTGCGTTCTTTCCAAACAGCCACTTGACGTTCAGCAGCTTTCTCGACGGGACGAGCAATACGCTGTTGGCCGCCGAGGTCAAGGCGTGGCAGAAGTACATGCGCAACGGCGGTCCGTCCACCACCGCAATTCCCGACACAGCCGACGAAGCCGCGGCGATTGTCGCATCGGGAGTGCAATTCAAAGGCACGGGGCACACCGAATGGCCAGACGGGCGAGTCCACCACACCGGATTCACGGCCACGCTCACGCCCAATACGTTTGTCCCCTACACAACCGGCGGCCAGACGGTCGACGCCGACTACAACTCGTGGCAGGAAGGCCGCCACGGCTCGGCTGGACATCCGTCTTACGCGATCGTAACGTCCCGCAGCTTCCACCCCGGCGTCGTACAAGTCGCATTGATAGACGGATCTGTGCGAACCATCGACGATTCGATCGAACTAGCCACGTGGCGATCATTAGCCACGCGGGCAGGTGGTGAAGTCGTCCCATCCGGATCCTGAGCGTGCGGAACTCTTTCCTCGTTCACGTTTGTCGTTTGGTGCCGAATACGTCTTTCGTGCATTACGTTACCAATCGGTGTTACTCGTCGAGGAGTCCTTCGAGAATTCCCATGTCCAGGTCGAGTGGGTCGTAGCCTTCGATGCGGAACGGTGACGAGCGGGAGAAGTTGGCATCCATGTCGAAGTACGGTTCGATGATTGCTCGTTTGATCGCGGCCTCGTCGGTAAGATTCGGATCGTAGGTGATGCGTACGTCCGCCAGATTTGGATCCGGCCATGCTTCCACTTTGAGATAGCCGGGCACTTGGTACATTACGTCGTCACGTTCGAGGAAATAGAAAAACAGGTTCGCTCGTCCCCGGCAAGTCAGGTTTTTGACCTGCAATTCGGCAGCCGCCACGCGACCAGGCCGGTCGCCGCGAGTCCTGACGAACGATGGCATGGGAAACAAATAGGAGGCGGCGACGGCTGTCGTCGTGCACAGTAGCAGAATCGCGACCAATACAGCCTGCGGCCATCTGCGCCGCGATCGACCTGGAGGGCCCCACACCAGCGACTTGCCCTTGTTGCGATTAGACGGACAGCTTTCTACGCAACTCAGGCACGAAATGCATCGAGCCGCCGTCACTTGTTCAACCTGATGCACGGGGATGGCTACCGGGCAACGTTCCGAGCAGACACCGCAATCGGTGCAGCCTTCTCGGTCGCGTTTCACTCGTGTCAGCCCGAATCGGGAGAACGGGCTCAGTATCGCCGCCAGCGGGCAGAACCAACGGCAAAACGGCATGGCGATGAACACCGAGACGACCACGATCGCCGCCGAAATCGCGTATGCCCACCAAGTGATGTCGGCACCGTGTCGGCTGATCAGCGCGTAGCAGGGATCGTATCCGCGAAAGACAAGTTCGCCCGCGCGCCACGTGGCGAGCAGTACCACGCCCAATACGACGTATTTCCCCAGTGACAGGATGCGGTCCGGCGTCCCATGAACTTTCA
This sequence comes from uncultured Pirellulaceae bacterium, assembly GCA_964623055.1. Lineage (GTDB taxonomy): Bacteria > Planctomycetota > Planctomycetia > Pirellulales > Pirellulaceae > JADHUC01. The sequence continues at coordinate 32,910 of CAZURK010000077.1, read as the reverse complement.
CGCATTTGATGCCTAGACGTTGGCCAATTGCACGTAGCCAGTCCGAGATCGTTCCGATGGGACACAGGTAGCCGCAGAACGCTCGGCGGACCAGAAGTGCGGTTGCCAGAACACCACCCAAGATGAAGAAATTCGAGACGCCCAGCGAGCAAAGCATGTCGCCGGATGTGCAATAGGTGTACAAGGCCTCGACGCCGCCGAAAGGACACCAGCGTTCGCAATTGGCGCCGACGGCGAAAACGGCCACGACCACCAGAACGATCGTGGCAATCTGGACCACCCTCCGTGTCTTGATCACGCGGTCACTCCTATTGGCCGCTGGAGTTGGCGCATCCGCCTCGCATCGGGCAACTTGCACAACTGCTGCCGCTGCTGCACTGGGATTCGGATACCTTGCTTTCGGTTCCCAAAGCTTTCCGAAAGCTCGCGGTATTCACGATCGCCGTGAATTCGGGGCACTTCTCCGCGTGTCTCTTGAAGAGATCAAGCCTGCTGGGAAGAGTCGCCTCGAAGGAACTGGTCAGCAGCGTGATGGATTTGTCGGCATTACCCAAAGCGGCTTGCATCCGAGCCAGATCGTACAACGTGATCGGACCGGCCTCGTCAGAACGCACAGCCGCTTTGGCGATGGTACGCGCCTCGGTTGTCTTACCCTGTCGCACCAACGCGATGGCCAACAGTGCGCGCGAGGCAGTCGTCGACTTTGCGGTGGCCAGAGACGATAGGACGTTTTCTGCGTCTTCGTTCAAGTCCAACGCAAGCTGCGTTTCGGCCAACTGCATCGCCGTGAAGCTCGTATCCTGCTTGGCGTGGATCTGCTTGTCCAAATCGAGCGCCTGCTGCAGCAGCCCATTGCCTGCATAGAATGCTCGAAGCCCTTTGGCCATTTGCAGCCATTGCTTCTGATCCTCTGTCTTGGCAAGATTGTGCTTGAGCAAGACGGCATTTCGTACGAGCATGAACTCTTGCAGGTAAGAATCGTTGTCGGGTGCCGACCGGGCTGCATCCGCGTATTCCTTAAGCGCTCCGCGAAGATCTCCTTCCGACACCTTCGCCTTTCCCCGCTTGAACGCCTCGGCGGGAGTCGTAGCGAACGCTACAGTAGACAAGGCAAACGGGACCAGCATGATTGCGGTCAACAGGACTTTTCTGGTCATTGATGACTCCTTCGAATGTGTCCAACTTCGCATGTTCATCTTGGCAATAACGGCAAAGGCCGACCGATCCAAGTACCTTTCATCGGCCTATTCTACTTGTGACTTCGATTCAGATCACTTCGAAAACGTATTTCAACGAGAAGTAGACGCCGACCACCAGAAAAAAGCCGCCGGTGGCCATGCGCGCCCACCATTCGACTCTTCCCAGGACGTTGTACATCTTCCCGACAGACTGGGCACTATACGCCAGAAGGAACGCTACTACGATCACTGGCAACGCTGTGCCAACGCCGTAGATCAACGGCAGGACAAAGACGCCGCCCGGCAACGATGCCTCTGGCAAGGAAATGCCGATCTTCTCCAATTCCAGCACAATCAAGCTTTCATGGGCCTCGGAACCCATCATCAGCGCCAGCAATCCGAAAAACCATGCTGCGGACACTGGACAGAATGAGACTGCAAACAGAATACCTAGCAGCAGTGCGCCCCAAATCCCCATCGCATCAACGCGTTTCTGCATTTTCTCGCTGACCATCGTGCCGCCGCCAGCGACGACGATCAGGCCCAACAACATTACGCCGAGCAACAAGAAGATCGGTCCAAGCACCAGGTACATGTATGTCTGCAAAAAGCGAGACACAGCGGGAATGGAAAACGCCGTGATCATCAACACCACCGCCAGGGCCAGATACAGCAGGCAGCGTCCTAATGTATAGAGCAAGCCTGCATTGATCACCAGACGCGAGTTTTCGACCTTTCGCCCGATATAGGAGATGGCGGCGATGTTAGTCGCCAATGGGCACGGACTGATGGAAGTCAGCACGCCCAGGTACAGAGCCGCCAGGATATAGAGCAGGTAGGCCGACACGCACAATCTCCCACATTGGCCTACTTGCGATAGGCTGTAACGTTTTCCCGGACGTACTTCAAGAAGGCTTCCTTGTCATCGACCTTATCCCAGATCTCCTCCAGGTCTTTGAACTCCTTGACCTTGCCCGCCACGATCTTGGCAACGATCAATGCGGGATCGGTCACCTTGTAGCCTTTCTTGATTGCTGCGTTCTTTCGATTTTGGTAGTCGATGTAGTAGAATGCCACGGTGCCGGCTTTCACCTCCTTGGCAAATCCCTTCTTGACGGCTTCTTCCGCGTACTTCCCCATCGTCTGGCATGTATCACAACGTTCGGTGCGGTGGAAGTACAACGCGATGACGCGATCTGCTGGGACTTCGGCGGCCAAGACAACGCTGGGAATTGTCGCGGCAAGCGAAGCCACGAACACAATGGTCAGGACGGCTGGTACGAGTCTCATCTTCGTGTTCTCCTTTTTTGGATGGTCAGGGTTTTGATCCATTTCGTGCGCGGTAGGTCCCGTCTGCCGGACGGGACCTTCTTCGACGGTGGATTATTGTTCGCCGCCGCAGGTCCCGTCCGGCAGACGGGACCTACCAGATAGCGGTCAAAGCGGCATCGGATAATCGTTCCTCATTGGGGCACAGGGATACCATCGGGCACGGGGATATCACCCGACTCACCGTCCAGCACCTCGCTGGTCTGTTCGTTCGGCGTCAACATCTGCTCGATTTCGCTTCGGACATAATCGGCAAAGGCTGGTTCGTCCTTCCACAGCGCCCAGACATTGTCCAGGCGGTTCCATTCTTCGATATGGCCGTCCTGCATCCGTACGAGCACCACGATCGACGTTTCGATGTCGAACTTTTCCGCCAAGTCCGCACCGGCAGGCTTCTCGTAGTTCACAACCTTCCAGACCACCTCCTCGCTCTCCACCTGCGAGGCGAAATCGGTCTGGACCACCTCGAGCGACTGCGATTCGATGGCTTCGCATTGTCGACAGCGTTTGTTCCCGTGCAAGTAATAAACCACAAGGCCATCGTCAACCGCTTCGCTCTGCGCCACGTTAGCCGCTCCGGCCGGGAATCCGCCTTGCTTACGGATCTGCTCAAGCTCCTCCACGATTCTGGCCAGTTGCGGTTCGATCCGCGCCGCTGCCTGCAGATCGAGCACTCGAGCGATCAGCACGACGATCGTCGCCGAGAACAGGGATATCAGGCAAACAGCCAACGCGTTCTTAAGATCCATTGTCACTCTCCCATGTGTCGCCTTCGCATCGAAGACGCGCGGGCTCACTGCGCCAAGAGTTCCTTGATCTCGTCGACCGCAAGCACGCGACCAACGACCTTGACTTCGCCGTCGATCACCAGGGCCGGCGTCATCATAACGCCAAAGCTGGTAATCTTATTGATGTCGTCGACCTTCTCGACCGTAGCTTCGATGCCAAGCTCTTTTACGGCCGTGTCGGCGTTTTCCTTGAACTTGGCACAGTTGGGACAGCCAGGTCCCAGAACTTGCAGCAGTCTCATATCCTTCCTTTCGCTTGCAGAAGTCTCGGCGGTCGTATACCGCTCCCGGTCGAGTTTGGCACAATTCACATCAACCCGAAGCGCAAGCGAGGAAACTACTTGGCTCCTCGCTCGCGCTTCGGGTTAGTGTCAGCCCGGAACGGGAGCAGTATATGTTCCCACGCTACTTGGGCAGATCCGACGCGGCAACAGTTGACGGATGCCCGCCTATAACTGGATTATCTGGGAACAAGGCTCCAAAGGCCATACCAGCAACCGTCGCCATGACCACAACCAGCCCCACAAACACGGCCGTCTTCATGTTTCCCACGACTGATCTAATCACAAGAATGCTTGGGATAGAGAGCGCCGGGCCTGCCAACAACAGGGCTAATGCCGGCCCCGAACCCATTCCGTTGTCCACTAGAGTCTGGAGAATCGGAACCTCGGTGAGCGTCGCGAAGTAAAACAGGCAGCCGACAACTGAGGCCACAAGATTCGCCGTCAAGCTATTGCCGCCCACCCACGCGGCAACTTGTTTCTCCGGAATCAGGGCACCGAGGAACCCCACAGCGAACACGCCGGCAAACAACAGCGGGACCAGCAGTTTCGAGAACGTCCAGGTGTTTCCCATCCATTCCTTGAACTCATCTCGATCAAGCCACTTGAGACTCATCACGACGATTAGCAGCCCCATCGCGCCGGCGAGAAACCAGCGGATCTTGTGAATCCGCACGACCCAGTAGTCTGGCTTGGCCGGTTCCAGGGAGATTTCCGACTTGTACAACGTGATTATGTCGCCCGGCTGGTGCTCGGCATACGGTTCAACCAATCGTAGTTGGTACTGGCCGAATAGCTCCCTCTCCAACACGGCCTGGAATCGCGTGCCGTCCTCTTTCAACTGGACCACTCGTTCGCCAGGATTGAACCAGTCACTAAAAACCAGAAATGCGATCATCGCGCCCAGCAGCAGTGCACTTTGCCGAAGGGGCCGTTTGGCGGCCGGAGGGTCTGGCATTTGCATTGTGGCGCGAGTGCGAGACTCCTCGCTCTTGCGGAAAAACAAGGCCATCAAGAGTCCTATGATGATTCCGAACACGATCGCCCCAACGACGCGGGCAATGCCCAGCTCGAATCCCAATACGCGAGCCGTCAAGAAGATGGCCAACACGTTGATCGCCGGACCGGCGTAGAGGAAACAGGCGGCCGGTCCCAAGCCAGCTCCGACCCGGTAGATGCCGGCAAACATGGGTAGAACGCTGCACGAACACACGGCCAGGACCGTGCCCGAGACGGAAGCGACCGAGTAACTTTCAACCTTATTGGCCTTCGGCCCCAAGTGTTTCAGCACCGCCTCTTTCCGGAGGAATGTGGTGATCGCTCCGGCAATGAATAAAGCCGGCACGACGCAGGCCAGCGTGTGATTCCGGGCATACCACTGGAGCAAGACAAACGCGTCGATGATTGCGATGGTGACGTTCTTGTGTGCAGCCGGCGTCTCAGCGTCGAACTTCGGGGTAGCCAGCGGAATGAAGTACGCGATCAGAAAGATGACCACGAACGCGACGAAGATCTTGATTTCCTTCTTCATGGCACCGCCGTGCTCCTTGGCTGGGCTAGTTCATACAATGCATACTTGGCTAAGAATGCAAGGATTGACGCAAAAAAACGCCTGGCCTTCCCACAACGTCAGGGTGCCTCCAACGTGACCAGTTGATCCCGAGCATTGGATTCAAGCACTGATTCAACGCAATCAAAGAAGTTCGTTATGCACTGCACTCGCAAGCGGTAGTACACCGTCGTGCCGCGTTTCTCGTCCGTGACGATGCCCGCGTTTTTCAATTGGCTCAGGTGGCGCGACACAGTAGACATGTCCGTGCCGATCATTTCCGTCAACTCGCATACGCATCGCTCGCCGTGCTGTGCCAGTTCGTCCACGATCAGCAACCTGGCGGGATGCGCGAGTGCTTTGATGATCTTTGCTCGTGCTTCGTATTTGGCTAAGCGTTTCTTGTCCATACATCACCCTATCGGCTTGTACTATTTGCATGTTTAGCCAAATAGTCACGTTTTGTCAACAGGCATCAGTGAGAGAGTGAGCTGAATTGGCGCGGCAACTGGCTTCTTTCTCCCTTTCGACAGTGTTCTTCGCGTTTGTTCTTGGGCGGCACCCACGAGTACATCACTCCCAGTGCCATTTCCTTCCCAAAACAAGGGAGGACGCAACGATGAAGATTCTCCTGATAGCACCGTCCAGCGGCAAATGGCGCCACGTTGGACGTCGCCGACTCTTTGGCGGCAAGACCTTTCGTTTCTCGATGCTGAGCCTGTTGTCCGTGGCGGCCGAATGCCCCGAAGACACCGACATTCAGATCGTCGACGAACAAATCGAGGACATTCCGTGGGACGCGGATGTGGATTTGGTCGGTATCACCTGCATGACGGCTCTCGCGCCGCGAGCCTACGAGATTGCCGGACACTTCCGGCGTCGCAAGATCCCCGTGGTACTCGGAGGCATGCATCCGACCTTGTGCGCCGACGAGGCGATCCTACATGCCGATGCAATCGTGGCGGGCGAAGCGGAAGGCGAGTGGCAGAAAGTGCTGGCCGACGTTTCGCGTGGGTGTCTACGTGGGATCTATCGAAACGAACGGCCGCCATCGCTGGCCGGGGTGAAGGAACCGCCACGTCATCTGCTTAGTGATGGCAAGTACGCAACGATCAATGCTGTCCAGGCCACTCGCGGATGTCCTCACGGCTGCGATTTCTGCGCCGTAGCTGCCTTCAGTCAACGCACACAACGTCAGCGACCGGTCGAGGAAGTAGTCGCCGAAGTAGGGCAACTGTCCGGCCGAATGTTCGTTTTCGTCGACGACAACCTGACGGCCGATCGCGATTATGCCAAGCGGCTGTTTTCGGCGCTCAAGCCTCTGCGCAGACGTTGGGTCACTCAGTCGACGCTGGCGATTGCTGACGATCCTGAAATGGTGCGGCTCATGGCTGACGCCGGATGCATTGGCATTTTTGTGGGCTTGGAAACGTTCTCCGAGAACAACCTGGAATCCGTTAACAAGACATGCCATCGTGTCGAGCAGTATCGGGAGGCGATACGGTTGTTGCACCGGCACGGGATCGGCGTGCAAGCGGGAATCGTGTTCGGGTTCGACGGCGACGACCCAACCGTGTTTCGGCGAACTCTGAAGGTGCTGGATGACTTGGACATCGACATGATTCAGGTCTCGATCTTCACGCCGTTACCGGGCACACCAAGAGCAGAATTGCTTGCGGAGCGCGTATTGGATCGCGACTGGGCAAGCTACGACTTTCACCATGTCGTCTTCGAGCCCGGCAATATGCGTCCCAGCGATCTGCAAGCCGGGCACGATTGGGTGACAAGACAGTTCTACCGCCCCTGGCGCATTGTTCGGCGGCTGCTTAGGCATCTGGTCCGACCACGAGCGTTAGCGGCTTTGCCGTATATGGCGGCAGTCAACGCCGGATACTACGGGCGAGTCGTTCGTTGGGGAATTCGAGGCAGCGATCCAGCCCAGCGAAGCCGATGTCACCGAATGCCCCTGGCCAGCACCGCCGAACAAACGGCTACACTGGATCAGCCTCTCTCCTCCGAACCTTCTCCGGTTGCCGTGAGGCCGCGAAGCACAACAGGAGAGCTGGCAACATCGCGAGGTCGCCAAACAAGGCGGCCAGAATGGCCACGCCCGCCAATTGCGAGAACGTCTGAATCGACGGCATCTGGCTGAGCATCATCACCGAGAAACCACCCAGCAGCGTTACGCTGGTCACCAACATCGCCACTCCTACGGTACGGATGGTACGCACAACCGAGGTTTGAATATCGCATCCTGCACGCAACTCGTGGCGAAATCGCGTCAGAAAGTGGATCGTATCATCCACTGCAATCCCGAGGCAGACACTGAAGGTTATCGCACTGGCAAGTCGCAACGGTTCGCCGGTAGCTACCAGTAAGGCGGCGGCAAATGCCAGCGGAAACGCATTTGGGATGGCGCTAATCAGGCCCAATCGTATCGAGCGCAACGCAACGCTCATCACAACGAATATGACCAGCGTGGCCAACGCAAGGCTCTTGGCGAGATCGCCGATGATGTGGTGAACATTCCGCGACGCCACCACCGAAGTCCCTGTCAGGTGCATACGAAAACCGGGATGACGCTCTTCGAGATCCGCCAGCTTCTCGTCTAAACGTGAAAAAAGCGGCAGCAACTCAACCGCACTCGCATCGGGAACGTAGGCCACCACAACGGCTCGAGGCGAATCGCCACAGACGAGACGATTGCGCACATGCGAGGGCAGGCGATTAAACTGCCTGACATGCTCTGCGTTGACCCTTCGAGACCTTGAGAGGCTCAGCAGCAGATTCAACACGGAATAGGGACTTCGCAGCATGGGTTCTTCATGCAAGGCGGCGTGCACGTCTTGCAGCGCCCGGAGCACCTCGGGCGAGCCAAGGTCGTGGCCTGTTGGCCAGTCGACCACCACGTAAGTCAACAGCGTGCCTCCCAGCTTCGCGTCACAATGCTGCCAGACTTGTTTCGTTTCGCTGGTGTCAGGAAGGAAGTCCATCCATCGGATGTCCGCCCGGAGATTCAGCGATAGAGCGATTAGACCGATCGAAATGGCCAAGGATAGTGCCGTCGCGATCCAGCGATACTTCAGAAACCAAGCGAAGGTGAATCGAGGTTCCTGCTCCCCATTCTCCGACTCGCCTTGATCGTTACTGACCGCCCGTCTTGAAACCAGAAAGTCGCCCAGCCGCGTGCTTGCCAATAATGGCACGACCGTGATCACGGCCAGGAAACTCAGAAAAGTGCCGCATGCACAGTCGATGCCGAAACTCCGCACGACCTCCAACTCGGTGATGACCAACGAACCGAATCCGACCATCGTGGTCAGCGAGGTCAAGGCACAGGCAGGGCCTACGTCGCGGATCGCATGGCGTACCGAATCGAGGCGTGACAGTCCGGCCGCTCGCTTGCGGCGCATGTCGATCACCAAATGCACGGAATCTGTGAAGCCGATTACGAAGACCAGCGTCGGCAGAGCTGTGCTGAGGGCATTGAGCTTCTCGCCTGCCCAACCAAGCACCCCTAGTGTCCAGGCCACCCCTACCGCGGGCCCGGCAGCAGCAATGACAACAGGTACCAGTCGCCGGAAGAGTACCAGCGCAATGATCGTCGAGATGATGCCCCCGAAGAGAAGAAGCCTGGGTCCTTCGCGCCAAATCGCGACCGACACATCCAGTCGAGCCACCTGGTGGCTGGCCAGGCGAACGCGTAACGGAGAGCCGGCGCTCGCTTGAGCTGCAATTTCCCGGAGCCGACCTATGAGCGGTTTCAAATAGGGAATCGACAGCGAATCGCCGGCCAGCCGCACAACGGCGATCATGGTGGTTCCGTCCTCGGAAAGCAGGTGGCCAGCCACCGCGGGATGCGCAAGGGCTCGCGTGTGCGCGGCTTCAAGTGCTTCCGGAGTGACCTCCGATCGCGGAATGAGGGGGATCAGGCGAGAACCGCGTCGACGCACGTCAAAGATGCTGAACACGGACTCGACGCCGTCGACTTCTCGTGACTGTTCGACGATCTTGCGAAAGACGGCCATCGACTCGACTGTGAACAACTCATCGCCGTCGATCACCACCAGCAAATCATTGTCGTCGGGTCCGAAGTCGCGGTATAGCTCCTGCAGCTTGTCGAACTCCGGGCCGCGGCGTCGAATGGCGTTCCGCGGTTCGTCTTCATGGCGAACGCGAACTGCACCAAACAACGCGACCGTAGTGACCGCAGCTACACAAACAGCCAACAGCCAGCGATGCTTACAGAAGAAATCGGCGTACCAGTTCATTCAGACCTATCGGATCGTGTTCTGCCAGGAGCGGTATATCTGTGCCGCAATCTATCATCAGCGTCCGTCGCCAACTAGACTAGACAGCCAAATCAGACGATCGGCCGCGCGCCGCGACCCATAAAGAGCATCACATGACAACACAACGCGACGACAAGTCGAATCGAACCGTTCACGGAATGGAACGTGCGGGAATTGCGCTGTTCTTTGGACTGACCATTGCTACAGGTGTGTTGGCGATTCCTTTCCTGGTGAACGAGAGCATTTCCTGGGCGGAAATGAACGGGCATTTGCTGCTCGGCACAATTTCACTTGCCGTCGCAGTGTTCTGTCATGCTTGTCTGACGTATTCTTTTCGGGATGCAAGCGTCTTGTTCGTCCTTTCCTTTGGCATCTCGCTAGTGGCCGAGTACGCAGGCATTCACTGGGGTGTACCATTCGGATCTCGATACATTTACCATGACGACCTTTTGCCGCGAGTAGCCGGCGACGTACCTCTGTTCATTCCCCTTGCGTGGTTCGTTTTGGCCTACGCGCCGTTGGTGCTCCTTCGCAGGTTCCGAGGTGATGATGGGAGGAACGGTGGTAACCAGAGGCTGTGGACCAAGGTACTTCTGTGCAGCCTGGGGCTCGTGGCCGCAGATTTGTTCCTCGATCCATTGGCCACATCGGTTCAAGCTTGGACCTGGGCTGAAAAGGGTGAGTATTTCGGTATTCCGTTACTGAACTACCTCGGTTGGCTCCTGGTGGGGTTCCTCATCTACTCGGGCTTCTTTCTTCTCCAAAGACCAGGCACCATCCCCGCCGTCGAAAGAGTCTTCCCCATCGACGTTTGCTTCGTGGTTTCCTGCGTTTGCTTCACGGTGCTCGCGCAGGTGGCGCTCTGGCAGCGTCTTGGTAGCGCCCTACCGCTAGTGCTGACAATGACGACGATGACGCCATTCTTCGTATATTGGCATGTAACGACACGACGACTACTGGCCAAGCCCGTCTATGAAGACGACTGACGAGAACGGCTAACACCGTGGATCGCGGCGCCTCCAGACTCCGTTGCCAACGAGACGCACCATGAAGCCAATCAGAACTCTACGTGCGCTCCTCCTGGTGTCGTCCGCCATCCAGACGTCAATCGCAGCCGAAGACGCAACGCAGCAACCGCGTTGGGTCTGGACGAAGGCGTACGCCGTACCGGCAGAAACAACGAGCGAACAGAGCGGCTATTTCTCGATTTGCGAGGGCAAGAACGGGCACATATACATCGGCACAGCCAAATACGGCGAGAACGCGTTCCTCGTTGAATTCGATCCGAAGGCGAAACGGATGCGAGTGGTTGTCGACGCCCACAAGGAGATCGGCACCCGCGTTACCGGTTTCGCTGCTCAGTCCAAAGTCCACACTCGTAACAATGTTGGCCGCAGCGGTCGCATCTACTTCGGCACCAAGCAGGGGTACCCGAAAGAAGGCGAGAAACGGGCCGACTACCCCGGCGGCTATCCAATGGTCTACGACCCCGCAACCGGCAAGACGCGGGTCTACGACATTCCCGTCCCACATCAAGGCATCATCAGCATGACGCCCGACGAATCGCGTGGCATCGCCTACCTTTCGACGTGTTCCGACGAACGCCCTGTGGAGAGCACGCACTTCATGATCCTCGATCTCGACACGGGCAAGTATCGCGATTTGATGGATTGCCGCCACATGTACGCGTTCATCGTTTTGGACTGGCGTGGGCGGGCCTACCATCCAATCCTGGGAGGCGATATTGCCCGATACGATCCGCAAACCGGACGAATGGAACGATTGAAGCAGACGATTGACGGCCAGCCGCCCTCGTCCGAGTCACTGCTGGCGGATCCGAAAAGCCATCCGATCAACTGGGACATTTCACCGGACCGAAAGACGCTGTACGCCGTGGCGATGAGCGGCAATCAGCTTTACGCATACGATTTGACGGCCGAACACAATACGCTCCGCGGGCGTCGTCTCGCGCCGCTCATACCCGATGCCAAGAAGACCGACTGCCGAGCCATGTGCGTCGGGCCTGACGGAACTGTGTGGGCGGGCGTTGCCGCGACCTTCGAGGGGCGAGGCCAGCTTCTGCACGTGGTGAGCTTCCGGCCGGGCGAGGCCGCTCCGACGGATCACGGACCGATCGCCATCAGCAATCCCGGCTACGCGACATTCACGGACGCCGCGGGCAAGACAAAGCGGTGGCATCACGGTGTGTACCGCCGCGACGATGGCACGCTTTTGCCCCGGTACGTGATCATGGGAATCTGCACCGCACGCGACGGCACAGTCTACCTGACCACGCTGTATCCCTTTACGCTGCATGCGATTCGCTTTCCGAAAGTCGCGGACAACTGACTTCTGTCGTCATCCCCCGCGTTTTCAATTCGACCGCTCATTCCCCCCGCGGAAATCATGACTTGTGGTTTGGCCAGCTTTTCTTACGCTAGAGGGTTGTTAATGAAATCGTGGGTCGAACACGAGACAGTTCCTGTATGAGGATCGTTTAACCCGAAGCGATGGTGGGCGCTACGTTTGGACGACCCATCCCACTGCCCACCGTCGCCTCCGGCTTGGGGTTGACCAACGCAGCCTCGCTTTGCTTGGCCGCAACCAAAATGCGCGCAAAAAGACAACAATTCGCGAAGTAGTAGAACGATGTGACGGACAATGCCACTTCTTGCCAACCACACGCATGAACCGGCCTCGCTTGTGATCATGGTGCTTTTCGTAGTGATCATGCTCTTGACGTACCTGGGCGTGGCTCACGAAAAGATGCACAAAACCGTGGCGGCCCTTTTGGGCGCCGGCGTTTTGGTGTTGTTGGCCGTGATCTTGAGCGTGATCGAGTATCCGAAGATCTACAGTATCCTGGAAAAGGACCTGAACGTCTTCGGTGTCATCGTGGGCACCGGCATCCTGGTGGACGTGACGGGCAGATCGGGCCTGTTCCATTTTCTCAGCATGCTGATCGTCCGCGCAACCGGCGGGCGGGCCACGTTCCTGTTTTTGGCCGTCTGCGGTCTGACGTTCGTTTTCGTGGCTCTGCTCACTATCGTGCCGGCCATGCTCATTCTCTGTTCGCTCGTGCTGGTCATGTGCCGGTCGCTGGACTACGACCCCAAGCCGTTCCTGGTGTCGGTCGCGATCTGTGCCAACAGCGGCGCCATTGTGACGTTTGCCAGCGGGTTGCCGAACATCATGATCGGTACGGCGGCAAAGATCCCTTACGTGCATTTCCTGATCGTCTCCGCCCCCTACGCGTTGGTCAGCGTCGTGATTGCCGTCGCGATGCTCCGGCTCTTCTTTCGGAAAGCCCTTCCCTGGCACCAAGACGACAAGGAACTTGCTCGGTTACAGGCGAAGATTGCCGAGTTTGACCCTTGGGCGCTGGTCGAGGATCGTTGGGTGCTTGCCCGCAGTGCGATCATTCTGGGGCTCACCATTCTGGGGTTCGCATTCGCCCAAACGTTTGGGCTGGGAATGGACTTCATCGCCATGGCGGGTGGGACGGCGGCGCTGCTGTTCGCCGGCCATTCGGTCGAAGAGTCAATTGGCAAAGTGAATTGGACCGTGATTCTGTTCTTCACGGGTCTGTTCCTGATCATCGGCTGTGTCGAGGCCACTGGCGTGTTGGAGCGTCTGGCGGCGATGGTCGTGTCGACGGCCGGCGACAGCCAAACCACGCTGGTTCCGGTGGTGTGCGTCTTCTCGGCTGCCACCAGTGCAATTGTGGATAACATCCCGGTGGCGGCCACGCTGATTCCGATCATCGAGAGCATCAAGGAGATGGAAGTGGCCGAGGAACCGCTCTGGTGGTCGCTGATTCTGGGAAGCAATCTGGGCGGAAACGGCACGCCGATCGGCTCGATCTCCTGCGTGATCGCCCTGTATACCCTGAAACGGGAAGCCAAGATCTCGGTGGGATGGGGCGAGTTCATCAAGCTGGGCGGTACGATCATGCTGGTGCAGGTTATCGGGGCTGTTGTGTACGTCCTGTTGCTTCAGTCGCTGGACGCCATTCCCTCGCTCCCGGAGGTAAGTGCTCATGGTTAAGCCACCGTTGCGCGATTTGGACGAAGCTGTCGAAGAGTCGATGAGCCTGTTCAGCCGCGCCAAGGTAAGCTCGGTCGCTCCGGTCGATCCGCGTCGTCCGACGCACGTCCTGCTGGCGTTGGACGGCTCGTCACAAGATACACTGGGCGCGGCGATTGCCCGACAGTTCCGCGAGCGCTTCGACTGTGAAGTGACAGTCGTCGACGCGCGAGAGGATGTGCCGTCGAACGAACTGGCCGCTCGGATCGCCTCGTCCATGGAAGCGCACGCTTTGCCCAAGATGCCGGGAGACAACTTCGAGCAAATCCTAACAGCCGTGGAGGAATCGCAATGCGACCTACTCATAACGCCGTGCCCATACGGCCGCGACCTGGAAGCCGTCGGCCCCAATAGCGCCGGCACGGTCATCGACGTGCTTCTGGCCCGTTCGCCGGTACCGATTTTGGTCGTGCGCAAACCCTATGAACCCAAAGGCGATTTGTTCCGGCAGGTCCTCATGATTCTTACGTCAGAAAACGAAGCAGCGCCGCTCGCGGCGGCTTGGGCCGCCGGACTGATCGCGGCGCGAGGCGTGCTTCGGCTGGTTCTGATTCTGGAACGAGAAATGTACCAGAACGTCCACGCACTGATGGAATCGATCGCCCCGGACGTGGACGTCAGTGCGGATTCGCTTTCGCACGCATTGGCCCACACCCACGCGCGACTTCATCGAAGCCTGCAGAAGGCCGCAGCAGAACACGGCTTCAAGTACAAACTGAAACTGCAGGTCGAAGGCGAAGCAGGATCGCTGACCGTGGAAGACGAACGCTCGCATCCACTGATCGTGCTGGCCCTAGAACGAAGCGATCACGCATCCCAAGGCAGCGTCCAGAGCCGCATCCGACTCTCGCCCAATCCCGTACTAGTTGTGTGCAGAGATTAGCAGCTAACGCATGCTGTCCTGACACTCATTGTCGACGATCTATCACTTGGTGATTCTTTGGAATCGTCCGTCGTCGGCCTCTGCGAATCCCGCTTCGCGGCAAGCTCGTAGGAAGAATGGCAATTGGCCGAACTCGTAGAAGTGCGTTTGGCGAAAGTCGCTCGGCCCTTGCGCGACGTTCACTCGGCTTTGGCATTCGCTAAGGTAGCGCTGCCACGGCAAGCGAAGCAACTCGTCGTTGCGGGCAAACCACCACGCCATGCCGCACGCCAAATACGGGTAGTGTAGCCCACGCTCGTCATAGCCGCGGCGGATATGATCACAGTGCCATCGGGCGATGTGCACCAGTTCCTCGGCTACCGCCGGGTCGCGGAATATGTTCCAATCGGCCGCAAGCGTTCTGACCAGGTACGTCGTAACGTGGAAAGTGGCAGGTTGCTGGACCAGGTATTGCGGGCTGTTGTCAAGGAAGTGACGACGCCATCGCAGGGCCTCTCTCTTCCATCGTTCCTTGCCCGTCGCCTCGTAGCACTTCAATGCGTTGCGATACGCGTTGGCGGCGCTGCGCGCGAAGCGAAGTTTGACGTTGGCGTGCTTGGTCCATTTGTCAAATGAGCTTTCGACTTCTCCGACCGGAGCGCCCAACGAATATTCGCCGACCTCAAGAGCGACGTCGTAGGCTCGACGGTCGCCGGTAAGGAAATAGTAATTCACCAACCCTTCGTTCCACGTGTGCCCAATGTTCGGCCCGCCCGCATAATGATTGTACGCGTGACGATGTTGCCCGCCGCGAGTCCATTGGCCCGGTTCCCATTGGTGGCCCGGCACCTCGAACTCGGGCAGGTTCGCGTGGATCGTGTCCACGTCCATCTGATGGCGAAGCATGGCCTCGTAGAAGTGAAAGACCCGCCGGTCGCCAGAGCGGAGGTAGTGGTACATGAGATGATTGGGGATATCGACCTCGCTGTTCTTCCAGCCGTGCCGGCCCATGAACTTCAGCCACTGGCCCGGGATCGTGGTCGAACGCAGCGTCTCGTAGATCGACTGCACATCGCCAAAATCAACCATACCCCACCATCGCGCCCAGTCGTCTCGGTGACGGATAATCCAGTCCAGCTTGCGATCCAAATAGTTCTCAACCAGGGGAAAACGCTCGCGGTCCTTCCACCCCAGTCGCCCGAGCACTTCCGTTTCGTCCAGATAGTGCGGGTCAACGAACGGCAGAAGCGGTTCCTCGACACACGCTGCCAGTCGCTCCAGTTCACCGCGTTCCGGGCGATCCGGCAGGAACATCCAGAACATTTCATGCGTTCGAGCAAGTCCCAATGCGCTGGCCCCAGCGACCACCGACATCTGCTGGTGCCGCACAGCGGCCCGATAACGACGGGCGCTGATCCCCGCCGACTTTGCGGTGCCCGGATCAATCCACTCCGCGTAGTCCCTGGGACACTGTTCCTTGAACGCCAGAAACTCCGGCGACTGCTTGTCTTCCTCTCGCCGCAGATCCAGCGGTCCGGCGCTTTCCGGCCAGATCCAGCACGTCAGCCCACGTTTGTCGAACTCCAAGGATTTCGGATAAAGTTGCTCGAAGTTGCGCACGCAACACGCCACCGTGCCCTGGGCAGTCTCAATCGCCAGGTATCCCTTGGCCGGCGCGTCGTTCGCAACGGTCTCGCCCTGATGGACGATCTGCTGCTTGAAGCCCGTTTGGGCCAACCAGCCCGAGTCGGCCCCACCGATTCGCCGCACGACACCGCCATAGTCCACGCGATCACCAGCCTGCGTGCGAACCGGCACGCGCAATCCGATCCCCGTGATCAGACCTCGTTGCGGCAAGTCGGATACGATGAACGTGTGGAAGACTCGCAGATACGGTTTTCCGGCATACGCATGCACTCGCAGAACGAACGGTGCGTAGCGTTGGCCGGCGTCACTGACATGCCAGCCGGTCACGCGTACACAAAACCGGTTGGGACCGGACGCTTCGAGGACGATCTTCGGTTCGGCGTCGAGCGAAGCGACATACAGGCCCTGACGCTGCCCGTCGACAGTCACCCACATTTCGCCCGGTTCACCGCCTACATCCTTCCACGTTCCTTGACCGTCGCGCACACTCACTAGTTCCAGAAACCGATGGCCGATCACCGCACGCATCGGCCCCGTGCCAAACGACACACCATCCCAGATCCGTTGCCATGCCAAAGGCGATTGCTGTGCGTCTTGAATGGTCTCCACCTGGGCCCCGTATCGGAGTACATAACGTGCAGTGCTGGACGCTTCCATGTCGGCGAAGAAATCCACCAAGAGCCATTTGACGCTCCCGTCCTCCCAGCGAGCCAACGGCTCGCACTGGATTTGCAGGCGTTTCCCACGATCATCACGCAGTTCCACCTTCGCCGGGTCCGCAAGCTCACCGCGGGCAAACGGCACACCGCCGCTTACCGGCCATCCCTCTCGGCCCACGCCTGCATGTTCGCGGACATGCAGAACCACTTCTTTGCCAGCGACCGTTGCCATCGCCACGAAGACGATTGCCGCTGATGCCGCACCGAAGATGACTCGTTCGCCTCTCATTGGGTCTCGCTTTCCAGACGCTCGGCATGTTAGTATGCGGTTGTTCGCAGGATACCACAGCATCACTGTAGTTGTTACTCTGGGAGACAAGAACCGGCACCGCCAAGGCAAACCGGCCATACGGAATCAAGAAAAGCGAAAAGCCGCCGGGCGCTGGTCCCGACGGCTTTCCGATGATTGTCGCAACAATCTGTCATTTTCCTATCTGGCGAGTCTTCTCGTGAGTCGTGGCGTGTCTTGTCCGTCATTCTGTTTGGCATTGGCGATGGCATCCCTCCCCTGCCTGCGACGCCGAATTCTGCCGCTAACCCTTGCCGGTGATCAGTGGACCGCCCTGATTCAAGGTGCGATAGACGATTCTCCCCGTGCGCCAGTCCCGGATGGCCAAGGTGACATGGCCCTGCTGTACTGCCCGACGCATCGCCCCGTACCACGCTCCGTCGTACTGAAGGCGAAGACCGCTCACGGCCACGATCACATCGCCGGGCTCAAGGCCAAGTCGCCAAGCCAGGCTGCCGCGTCGGACGGCCGTCACTTGCTCGCCACTCCCGTTGTAGAAGCTGTCGAAGCCAAGGCGCGGGACTGGCACATAGCCGCCGCTCGGATTGGGTCGCGGCCCGTTCGTGGCGCGGATGATATCGGAAACCATGTGTCCGACTGCACCAACGATTTGGACGGCGTCGTCGGCGCCGGCTTGACGTTGGCTTGCGGCCCCCGCGCTCAAGGTCATGATGGCCACCAAAGCGATTCTGGAAATCATTCGCGTTCTCATCGTTTTTTCTCCTGTGTCAAGCGTTGTGTTGAATTCGTTTGATTGTCTTGCGGCCAGCCTGTTACTCTGTACATGGCAATCGACCGGAACGACGTGCCACTGGGCCCGGAAAAAATGGGCTCACGTGACAGAATTGATTTCTTTCGATCGCCCCGGTTCGACGACACCGCTACGCGCGTCCCCTCAATGTTGCGGGGGGCGGAGGTGTTGGTATAATCGCTGGTGCTCGGGCTGGGGGGTCCGAAGCGTCGTTTTCTGAAAACACGCAGCCGTATCGCTCCGCGAGACAAGGCGTGATCTCGCGGAGCGAGATGAGTACCTAACGGCTTCACCGCGCCAGACCACCAATCCGTATCCAACCGTATTTCAAGACACGCCGGCCATGAACGACGACGTCACAGTCTGGATCAAGGAGCTTGCCCAGGGCGACGAACTGGCGGTTCAGAAGATCTGGGAACGGTACTACAAGCAGCTTCTTTCGTTGGCCCGCCGGAGGTTGGGAAGTAATCGCCGCGTGGCCGATGAAGAGGATGCCGCACTGAGCGCCTTCAACAGTTTCTGCCAGGGGCTCGCCGCAGGGCGTTTCCCACGTCTGGATGATCGTCACGACCTGTGGCAGATCCTGCTGACGCTTACCGCTCGCAAGACCACGAAGTATCTCCGTCGCGAGCATGCCGCGAAACGCGGCGGCGGTGATGTTCGAGGCGAATCGGTGTTGGCAAAGCGCGCCTCGGAGGACGACACGGGCGAGATCGGCGCTGCATTGGGCACGGAACCCACGCCCGAGTTGGCGGCCGAGGTCGCGGACCAATGCGATTTTCTTCTCGCTCAACTCGAAGATGATTCCCAACGCCAAATCGCCCTGCTCAAACTGGAAGGCTACACAGATCTCGAAATATGCGACCGGGTCGGTTGCGGCCTGCGCACGGTCCAACGCAAACTCGCGAAAATCCGAGACACGTGGGCACAACACGACTGACGTGGACGAGCTGCGGCCAAGGTAGGCATCTCGCTCCGCGAGATGATGCTTCGTCTCGCAGAGCGAGACGGCTACACTCGCTGTTGTGCGCGGGTTGTGTAGGTTGTGCGCGGGTCTCCCGACCCCGCACCGACGTCGACCGTTAGGTCTCCGAGATTCAGGAGACCTTGCGGTCATATGGGTGTCGCGGTCGTGAGACCGCGACACAACATGACAGATCACGACACAACAATCCGTGGTCCGGGGATATTGGAGAGTTGAAATGAACCGTCGACAATTCTTGGCACTGTTAGTCAGCGGAATGACCTTGCCGCAGGTGTTGTTGGGTGCTGATCATCAGCAACTGCGGATCGCAACATTTGTGGCCGACGTCACGCCGCCGTTGGGCACAGTACTATGTCACGGCAATGTATCGCCGGTCAAAGAGATCGTCGATCCGCTTTCGGCCCGCGGAGTAATCCTTCTTGCCGACCAGCAGCGCATTGTGCTTTGCGCTGTCGATTGGGTCGGCATTGGGAACGGGGCCCACGATGCCTGGCGTGAAGCGTTGGCGCAGGCGGTTGGCACGTCGCCGGATCGGGTTACCGTGCATTGTGTGCACCAGCACGATGCGCCGGGTATCGACTACTCGACCGAGGAGATTCTGGCGGCCCACGGCATGAGTGGCCGGATGTTCGACGTGGATGTTGCTCGCGAGGCACTCAAACGCGTAGCCCGTGCGGCCAGCGAGGCAGTCGCGCAGGCCAAACCGGTCACTCACATCGGCTGCGGCAAAGGCATTGTCGAAAAGGTGGCCTCGAATCGGCGGATTCTTGGGCCTGACGGTCGTTGTGTGATGGGGCGGATGAGCAGTTGTCGCAATCCGAAGGCAATCGCCGCACCGGAAGGGATCATTGATCCGTACGTGCGAGCCATCAGCTTCTGGAACGGTGATCAGACGTTGGCCGTCTTGACCTACTATGCCACCCATCCGCAAAGCTACTACGGGCGAGGCGGTGTCAGCGCTGATTTCGTCGGCATGGCTCGCTCGTTGCGCGAAAAGGCGCTTCCTGAGATCACGCATATTCATTTCAACGGCGCGGGAGGCGACGTCGCAGCGGGCAAGTACAACGACGGTTCACCCGAACGGCGTCCGATTCTCGCCGAGCGACTGGCCGAGGGCATGCGCCGCGCGTGGGAGGCGACAGAACGCGAGCCCATTCGTGCCACCGACGTCCAGTGGCGCGTATGCCCTGTCGGCCTGCCCGTGCGCGAGACGATCACCAAGGAATCCTGTCTGAAGAAGATCCACGACCAGAGCCTCCGCGAACGCGACCGTCGCTTCGCCGCACGCGATCTGGCGTGGCTCGGGCGCATGCAATCCGGACACCGCATTCCGCTCGCTTGCCTGCAGTTGGGGAAAACGTACGTCGTACACATGCCGGGTGAACTGTGCATCGGTTATCAACTGGCGGCCCAGGCAATGCGTCCGGACGACTTCGTCTGCATGGCCGCCTACGGCGATCTCGGCCCAGGCTACATCTGCCAGAAGATCGCCTACAGCCAGGGAGGCTACGAGACCGGGTGGGTATCGCGCGTGGCGCCGGACGTGGAGGAGACGCTCACGGCTGCCATGCGACGGCTATTGGCCGTTGGTGAGTAGTGTCAGTAGCCGAAGCGTTGTCTTTGGATTGTCTCGATTTGCACAAAGAGCGAGCGAACAATCTCTCACGTTTTTGACTCTCTGTCTTGACTCGCCTACAAATGTACGTATAATCACGTACATCTGTAGGTGAAAGGATTTGTTTGATGGCTCAGAGACCAGCCCTTTCGAAGGCGGAGATGGAGGTGGCGCGGATCGTGTGGGACCTCCAGGAGGCCACCGTCCGCCAAGTGCTCGAAACGCTTCCCTCCCGACGAAAGATCGACTTCAGTACGGTGCAGACGTATTTGCGGCGTCTGGAGCAGAAAGGCTACCTCCGCGCAAAGCGTCAGGGGAAAACCATGGTATATCGGGCTCGGGTACGCCCCGAGTCGGTGATCCGCGAGACGGTGGATGATCTTGTGAATCGCCTGTTCGACGGACAGACGATTCCGCTTCTACATCATCTGATTCACGGTCGTTCAATCAGCGACGAAGAGTTGGGCCAATTGCGTGCGATGATCGATCAGTTGGAGACCGACCGCGACAATGCTCCAGGCGAATGAATCCCTTGGAGGTGAGAGCGACGGCAGAGCGTTGAGCAACACGATCAACGAGTAGGCTGCGGCATATGCGAAGGAGAAAGGCATGGGATTTGAATTCGCCATCCGCATGGCTTGGACGCAGTTGTGGCAGGTGTCCGTCTTGGCGTTGATCGTGGGAGTTCTGGTCTGGCTTGGCTGCCGACGACGCCCGCACTTGGCCCATTTGTTGTGGATGTTGGTGATCGTGAAGAGCCTGACGCCGCCACTGTTGAGCAGCCCCACGAGCGTCTTCGGTTGGGCGGAGCTTCAGGTTGCCGAGCCGGTTTGGGAGGGGCATCGAGACGCGCCGGTCACGCGGCTGTCGGAACCCGTTCCGCCATCGGCGCCAGGCGACTCGCCCCGGATAGGCGGCGATTCGTTCGTCTCCGCACCTGCACACACCGATGGCCCTGTGGCAATAGCCCAGCACGAGGAGCCTCGTCGCCAGCCACGATTTTCGATTGCGGGCATTCTGGCGGTCGCCTGGGTTGCTGGTTCGCTTGGCTTTCTCGGTTTGATCCTGAGGAGATGGTTCGCCCTTTATCACGTCGTCCATCATAACGCGCTGCCAGTCGATGCGGTCGTGCAATCCATGATGGTCAGACTAGCGAATCAGCTAGGGCTGCACCGCAACGTGCGCTTGGTGATATCATCGCAGCCGATCGGTCCCGCCGCACTTGGGCTCTTCCGGCCTAGCGTGATCCTTCCCCGAACCGTGCTCGCGGGAAGAACGCCGAAACAGATCGAACCGATCGTCGCGCACGAGTTGATTCACGTTCGGCGGCGCGATGCGCTTTGGGGAATCCTCCAGATCTTGGCCGAGGCTATTTGGTGGTTTCATCCTTTGGTCTGGTGGGCAAATCGACAGGCCTGTGAGCATCGCGAACGGTGTTGCGACGAGGAGGTCGTGGCGTGGTTGAAGTGTAAACCGGCAACGTACGCTCGATGCCTTCTCGACGTGTTGGCATTGACGCGCCGAACATCACCTGTTCCAGCCGTTCCTGGCGTTCATTCGGCTAGAGTCACTTCAACACGACTGGAGGACATCATGAGAAGAAGAAACAGATGCCGCCGTCGGACACCGGCTTGGTGCTGGGCAGTTCTGTTGACCCTGGCAGCGATCGTCTTGCCCGGCCACCAACTCGTCTTGGGCGGGTCGCAGTCAGCAGATCCAAAACAGGCTTCCCCGGCGGAATCCGCATCTGCCGAAGCGTCGAAGACCGTGATCATCGGGAGAGTGCTCGACGCCGAAGGCAGAACGGTGCCTGAAGCTCAAGTGGCCTTGGTGGCCAGGTCCAGGAAGCCAAATCGCGGCGGAGATTTCAAGAGTGGACGTCCCAAGCCTCTTCAGGTCGCGAAAACGGACGCTTCGGGTGCATTCCGCCTGGCCATCCCGCGAGTCTCGGCAGCGGCGTTTTTCTATGCGAACGTTGTGGCAGCCAAGCCCGGCTACGGAGTGAGCTGGGAATCGCTACCGCTCGCAGGCGATCCGGACGAGTTCACGATCCGGCTGCCTGACGAGCAGATCGTCCGAGGACGCCTTGTCGACGACCAGGGAAAGCCGGCGGCCGGCGCGGGGGTCTACGTACGATGGATCGGCCGTACTCATGCTGGAGAAGTGGAAGGTACGGGCCCGAGGGAGCCGCGCGAGCATTTCCCGGCTTGGCCGAAACCGGCAACGACCGACGATCAAGGCCGATTCGCAATGCGCGGAGCGAGTCGGCAGGATACCATCTCGCTGCGCGTCGTGGACGAACGATTCGCTACGTGGGACTTCTATATCAAACCCCTGGGCGAGCAGCCGCCGGAGGAAGACCCTGAAGGCGAGCAGCGGACGCGGCACCTTGCGAGAGCCAGCGAGAATGTGTATTCCGCGGACGTCGCCCAAGAACTCATGCTCTCGCCCCCCCGGGCGCAAATCATCGAGGGGACAGTCGTCTGCGGAGACACGGGCGAGCCAGTCGCTCATGCTCGATTGACGGCTTACGCCAAACAATCCGAGATGGGGTCGGCCGTGGGAATCGACGGGCGAGCTGACGCCAATGGCCGGTTTCGACTCAGACCGTACCCCGGCAAGGTCTTCGAGCTTCGCGCTTATCCGCCGAGCGATCAGCCGTATCTCGCGATCGACAAGACCGTAACTTGGCCCGAGGGAGCCGATCGCCACAAAGTTGATTTGACGCTGCCTCGTGGCGTTCTGGTCCGTGGCCAAGTCACCGAACAGTCTTCCGGCCGACCCGTGGAGGGTGCGGCCGTGCAGTATCACGCGCAGCACAAAAACCCTCACGCCGTGGACAGCATCGTGACAGGGTGGCTGGGCATGGTCGTCAGCGACGCGCAGGGCACGTTTCGGATTGTCGTACCGGCCGGAAAGGGCAGCCTGCTGATCCATGGCCCGACGCGAGACTACGTACAGACAGTCATCGGCAGTAACGATATCTACTACGGCCGGCCCGGAGGCCAACGCTGGTACGTCCACGCGATCGTCGCGTTGGACCTGACACCTGGTGCAGAGGCCGTCGACGTGAGCGCCTCCGTCGAACGCGGTGTCACTGTAAAGGGCCGTCTTGTGGGACCACAAGGCGAACGGATCGCCGATGCGATCATGCTGTCACCCCTGTACATCTCGCCGTCGGACAAAAGGTACCGTGGACATGCGGTGAAAATCCGCGAGGGACGATTCGAGTTGCCCGGATGCCATCCCGACAAGACTATCAAGACGTTCTTCCTGGATCCAATCAACCGCTGGGGCGCCGTTGTCGATGTTTCCGGCGAAATGGTCAGCAGCCGACCCCTGGAGGTGCGACTCCGACCTTGCGGGACCGCCAACGTGAGATACGTCGGCCCCGAGGGCAAGCCCGTCGCAGATCTTCGCCCGTCGCTGCAGATTGTGATGACCCCTGGGCACCATTCGCTGGGTTCTCACTCGCGGAAGGTCATCGAACGGGGAGAATGGTTCGCGGATCAGGATTTTGTCGCCAACTTCGATCGCCATAACTACTGGGAGGGCCCGCGAACCGACAAGGAAGGCCGCGTCACTTTGCCGGTCCTAATCCCGGGCGCCGCCTACCGGGTGTACACGTTGGACGAGGCCTCAACCGAAGCGTCTACCCAGTGGGCGGCAGTGGATTTCACTGTCGCATCCGGCGAAACCGTCGACTTGCCAGACATGATTCACAAGTCGGACAAGTGACCGTTTGTTTGTGGGAGATGTCCGCGCTGCCTCAGCCGTGGTGGTGTCGGCGTGCCTCACTCCGCGCGAAGCTTCTCGATGGGGATGATGGCCAGTTCGCACGAGTTGCGGTTGCCGCCACGGCTGCCGTCGTTGGAGTAGATCACGTACAGTTTTCCGTCGTATTCGGCGGCGTACGGGTAGGAGAGGCGGCATTGCGGGTGCGATTCGATTCTTGAACCACGCTGGTGTGGGACATGCGGTCTGGACTCTGCAACAGTCGCGTCTCGGATACGGTAGATCTTGTTGAAAAGGCTCCGGCCCGGGCGGCTCACGGCGATCGTCAATGGCGATCGCCGGTTCCCTGAATCGGCGGTGGTGGTGCAGACCAGGTAACGCTGGCCGGTCGAAAGGATGCCGGCGTACGGCTTGGATGCGGCCATCGGCAGCTTGCTCTCGCGGATCTCGGTCCACGTGCGGCCGAAGTCTTTGCTTAACGACGCCAAGGCAATCGGTTTGCGGTAACGAGCGATACAGATGATTGACGGGGTGGGTGGCGTGTTGGCGTTGCTTTGGACGGAACCGGCAGGCTGGAAGCCTAGCCTACGTTCCACAATGACCGTCGATTCGCCCCACATCTCCATGTCTTCGGGTTTGGGAACGCGCACCACGTCCCAGTGCGTCAGGTCGTCGCCGTGGCTGATGGCTACGGCCGCTGGATCGTCGGGACCGCCGATGGTGCCGCCTACCGAGATGCCGGCCATAATCCAGTTGCCGTCGTCCATGCGCTGTGGCTCTTGCATGGGCCAGAAACCGTCTCTGGCAACGACGCCTTTGGTCCGCCATTGTCCCGTCTGTTCGTCCAGCACATACGCCCGCGTGTGGACCTCACGCATGCGTCCGTAGAAGCTGCCGTGGAAGGCCCACAGCTTGCCATCGTGCGACAAGAAGACGCCGTGGCTGACAGCCAAATTCGGCTCGTCGCCGTCGTCGATGGTGAACAGCGGCCCCCAGGTTCTTCCGCCATCGGTGCTCTTTCGGCCGCGCGCTTCCTCGGTGGCCGTGTTTTCGCTGCCTTTGTTGTGGCCGAACGACACATACAAGGCTCCCTTGTGCCGGACAATGGCTGCCCCGTGCAACCAGTTGTACCCGTCCACCTCGGGTTCACGCGCCTTGACCACGACGAATTCGACATCCTCCAACAGCGGCGCTTCAGTGGATTTGGGCACGGGCTTGGAGGAATCCCATAGCAGGCAACGCCGGTCAAGACCGTCCCGATTCGGTTCCGCTACGGGAACTCGATACGCGTCGGCCGCCACCAGTACGACGAAGGTGCAAGTAGCGTGGAACCAAAAAGACATAAGGAAGCCTCTCTTCAAATACGCGACGAGTGATCGGTTGACACGACGCGACGGTAGAAGTAGCGGTCGCTGCATTTCCCAGAGGCACCATCAGGATCAAGATAACAGCCTGCAAACGGCCGATTCACGACGCACGTTCTCCGATCTGGTGCCACAGGTCCACCAAACCGAGTTGATGGATCCAATGTTCGACGTAGGAACGGTCGATTCGATCGCCCTGTATCTTCAACACCCCGATGATGTCGCGGACGTGCTTCTCGGAACCGCCTTCGCGGAAGTACTCCAACTTCTTCACGATCACGTCTTCCGGAGCAGCGAAGAAAGCGTCCCCTTGCGAGCCCGTTGGCAGGCGCCTTCGGCGAGCAAAACGCGATCGGTCGAATTCACTGTCTTTAGACACAATGATATCGGCTTTCAAACCTGCCGTTACGTGGATCACGTTGAACTGCTGTCTCGTGCGGACGGCAGCCTGGACGGCATCGCGGCTCAGGTAGTAGTCCGGTGGCGCAAAGGCCGCACAGAACGGTTCGACGTGAGGCAGTTTCAGGTCGGCGACCACGTCGATATCGTTAGTGAAACGCGGTTCGCCGTAGGCAATCGTGGCCATCGAGCCGGTGACGAGGTAAGCTGCATTGAGCCGTTCGAAGACGCTCACAACCGCTCGCAGAAGATCATTCGGCTCCATGGAGTAGCCTCTTCGCCGTTTCGCGCTGCACTTGATCGGATGACCACTCCGGATGTTCTGCCTGAACCGCGCGAAGAATCGTATCACGCGCATAACGCCACATACCGGCGGCAATGGCCAAGCGATCCGCGGGACTCTTGGCCCGCAGTATCTCGGCCATTTTGTCGTCCACAACGTCAAAGTCAGACAGTGGTTTGATCATGGTCCGACTGCGTCACTCACGATCAAAACGGGACTTCTTCTTCACCATCCCAGGGTGCTTCCGACTCGGATCGCTCGGGAGGATCGCCACCGTTCTCGCCGGTTTTCTGGAGAATCTTGAATTCAGTCGCCTCGGCGTTCAGAAAAAACTTCACTTCGCTGTTCGCGTCTCGCTGCCACCTGCGGCCGCTCAGGCGATACGACACTTCCACTTCGTCCCCTACACTCAACTCGTCCACCTGGTCGCAGCCTTCGTGCACGAATTCCAGCGGAATGTAGTTGATGAATCGCCCCTTGTCTTGCTCCAAAACGACCAGCCGCTTTCGAAAGCCCTTCTGACCGTACGTCTTGGTTTCTTCGATCAGATGAACCGTACCCTGCACAGTCGCATCGCTCATTGTCCCAATTCCTTCATGTAATGGCCCGCAGGAACGCCGATGCCCGTTTTCGACGATCTTCGCAGGTTCTTTCGTCGTTCAGCAATTAAATGACATGATAGGACTTGGCGGTTGGCCTGCCAAGTCGCCAAGCATGCCAACGTCTAGGCATCACAAGCGGCCTGCCACTGATGGCGCGGTTCAGTGAACATCCCGTCGGCAAGCGTTGCGACTGCGAGCTTTCCGAAGTAGATTGATGCTCTGAACTCGCCACACCTTGCTCGGAGAGTGCACCATGTCCATGAGTCGATTGGTCGTTTTGCCGCTTCCGCTCCAAATGTCGTTTTCGGCCCCTTCCTCTTCGGCGGAAACAAAGCAAGTTTCGGCCTCGCGTGCTGATCAATCAGGCAACGGGCGCGAATCCGCGTAGGTAGGTCAAATCCGAAGCTCGAAATCCGAAATCCCAAACAGACTCGAAACAGAAAGCCGAAATGACCGAAACAGCAGCCACCGAACGCCCCGCTATGACTGTCGACCGCCGAAGATTCCTGATCGGTTCCGCTGCCTCGGCCGCCAGCCTGTGCGCCGTGGCCAATTCTACAGCACAGGCCGAACCGACAGCCTCGACACCCGATACAGGTGCTTGGCGCGGCAACCCGATCGCCGTGTCGACTTATTCGTATTGGCGTTACCGCAGCGGAGAGAAGCTCAAGATCGAAGACTGCATCGCCTTGGCCGGCGAGATGGGTTTTGATTCCGTCGAGATCCTCGAAGTACAGATGCACCGAAAAGACAACGCCTATCTCCAGACGTTGAAGCGCCAAGCTTTCCTTGCAGGGCTTAGCCTATGCGGCATGTCGACACACCAGGACTTCGTCTCTCCCGAGGCCGAAGATCGAAAGGCCAACGTCAGCAAGACCATCGCCAGCATCGAGCTTGCGTACAAGTTGGGAATACCTACCATCCGCGTCAACACCGGACGATGGGGAACGAGCAAGGATTTCGACGAACTGATGAAGAATCGGGGAATCGAGCCGCCGTTACCCGGCTACACCGATGAAGATGCATTCCCTTGGGTGATTGAGGGCCTGGAGGAATGTCTGCCAGCCGCCGAACGCTGCGGCGTGGTGCTCGGCCTGGAAAACCACTGGGGACTCGGTCTCACGCCGCAAGGAGTGATGCGCATCGTTAATGACATCGACTCGCCGTGGCTCAGAGTCACGATGGACACGGGCAATTTTCTGGAGGATCCATATGAACGACTGGAGATGATCGCGCCGAAGACCGTCTTCGTGCAAGCGAAGACCTACTACGGCGGCGGCATCTGGTACGCGCTCGATCTTGACTACGAGCGAATCGCCGCGATCCTGCGCAAGCACGATTACCGCGGCTATGTTTCCCTGGAATTCGAAGGCCGCGAAGACCCCAAGACGGCGATCCCCAAGAGCCTCGCCGTGTTGCGAAAGGCGTTCGCAGCTCGACAGTAACAGGGTCCTGCGGGCGACGATCCAAACGAACAGCGACGGCTCTGTATCTCAAATCGCTATACGTATGAATGTGCTGAAAGAAGTCTTGAAAAACGAAGTGTACCCGGCCGTAGGGTGCACCGAACCGGTGGCTTGCGCCTACGCAGCGGCCGTGGCGGCCGAGCGATTGGGTTCGCCGGTGGAGCACCTCGACTTGAAGGTCGATATGGGGACGTACAAAAACGGCGCAGCGGTCATCGTCCCTCATAGCGACGGAGCCAAGGGCAACCTGATCGCCGCGTCGATGGGTGCAATGCTGGCACGCTCCGCGGGGCGTCTGGGGCTCTTGCAGGACGTTACACCCGAACATCTTGCCCGGGCCAATGCGCTGATCCACGACGGCGCCTACTCCTATACCAGCCTGCCGGACGCTGCCGATATTTGCGTGAAAGCGACCGTACGCGGCGGCGGTCGCACGGCAAGCTGCGTGCTGAGCGAAGGGCACGCTAATATCGAGTCCATCGAACATGATGGTGACGTAGTCTATCGTCGCCAGACGCCCGATGAAGCGGCACAGCCCGCCGGGTATCGAGAGATTCTGAAGGAGATGTCACTCGCAGAGATACTCGACGCGGCCGTCTGTGTGGACGACCAAGACCGGCTTTTCTTGCTTGACGGCGTCAAGATGAACCTAGCCATGGCCGAGCGGGGTGGATCCATGCGCGGGGCCGCTCATCAACTCTGCCACATGCGCGAGATAGGAGTGCTGGCCGAGGACCTGTTCTACCGGGTGAAATTCCGGGTGGCTGCGGCCGTCGATGCCCGTATGGCCGGCGTACCGGAACCGGTGATGACATCCGGCGGGTCGGGCAACCAGGGTCTTCTTGCCATTCTGACGCCGTATCTCGTCGGGCAAGAGCGGGGCATTGCCGAAGACCGCATTCTAGAGAGTATCTCGGTTGCGCACATGATTAACGCGTACGTGAAGTGCTTTGTTGGCGAACTCTCGGTCATCTGTGGTTGTGCCGTCGCCGCAGCCGTTGCCGCAGCAACTGCGATCGTCTACCAGCACGAGGGGATCGACCTGCAGAAAATCACATCGGCTGTCAACAACGTGATCGGCGACCTCAGCGGGTTGATTTGCGACGGAGCGAAACCCGGCTGC
Source organism: uncultured Pirellulaceae bacterium (assembly GCA_964623055.1). GTDB lineage: Bacteria > Planctomycetota > Planctomycetia > Pirellulales > Pirellulaceae > JADHUC01. The sequence goes on along the minus strand of CAZURK010000077.1, from coordinate 3,567 downwards.
ACGATGAAGACCGTCTCGGGCGTAGACGCGGCCATGCGTGCGGCTTTTATGGCTATCGGAGGATTCGGGCTAGCCGACGACGACGGATTGCTGGGCCACAATGCCGAGGAGTCGATTCGCAATCTCGGCCGCATCACCATCGAAGGGATGTTTCCGGTCGATCCTACTTTGGTGACGATCCTGCAAGAGAAAGCCGCCCGCAGCGGAAGCGCTTAGTGACCGAGCAGAAACAACTTCGTCTACAAGCCCCTCTCCCTTACCCTCTCCCCGCAAGCGGGGCGAGGGGACAAAGTCTCCTACTCTCGGCGGCAAATACACTTCCGCGAACGGCGCGACCCGCCGGCACGTACGGGCGTACGGTCAAACAAACCTCCCACTTCAGTCTCGAGACTTCAGGGAAGCATACCCGCACTGGGCGAAGAACTCGAATTGCGTTAGAACGTCCTCCAGGTACTCTTCATTGAACTCCCGTCCGATCTCCAGTGCTGATCGCCTGGCGATCTCGTACACGTCTCGTTTTCCGTCGGCCCACCACCATGGCGTATTGGCCCGCCAACTCCAGGTGAAATACCAGTTCCGGCCTTCTGGTATTTGCACCGGGGCGTCGACCAGCGTCAGCGTTCCGATGACTTTCCGCGTCGGAATTAGACTCTTCGCCCGCGCCGCCGACGGGAATCTCGGGCGGGTGTATGGGACAGTGGGGCCGATTTCGCGTGACGCTGCCATCGTCTCCATGGCAGACGTGAACCGGGCCGTCTGGCATTCGGCCTGTGCGCGCAGTCTGCTCTCGGCCGCCTCCACCGCGACGGAAACTCGCTTGCGGTCCTTTTCCGGCACTAATTCCATGACAGTCGGCAGCGCACGCAGTCCCCGATCCAGCCGGTAGGTGATCAACTCGTTGCCGTCAGAAGCCGCCCGTCCCAGTGATTCGCCGGTCTGCGGTCCGGCGGCTGCGGCGCGAATCAAGGCAGACGTTCGTTCGGCCAAGTCTACCTGGACATCAGCTTCCACGATCGTGGCTAACCATAGTGCCTCGTCCGCTTGTGCTGTTGCCAAGTAGTGAAGATACGCGCCGGCCGCGGTTCCGGTGATGTGCAGGGTATTCGCACTGAGCTTGTCCGGCGTATCCTGCGAAGAATGATAGAACCGATCGGGGAGTTGGACCCATAGGAAATTTGGGCAGCCTACCATGGGATCTGCCGTGATGCAGTCGTCGATGTACCAGTTGTCCAGCTTCGTGGCAACACGCATCGTCGGATCCGCGGCGCGCACGTAACGTTGGAGCAGCGCCCAGGCCAGATTCTCTGCATAGGATGGAGCGGAATCCGGCAGTCGCGATTGCTTCCACGTGGACAGAGTCTTCCATTGATCCTCGCCCACCATGTCAAGGTCAATACCGGCGATCAGGTAAGGGAGTTTCTCTTCGTGCGAAGTCAGCCAGGCCAGCGTCCCGTGCGTCTCCATCCCCAAGACGACACGGATGGATCGCCGCAGCGGCGGCAAGCGGCCACCGCCCATCAGCGTCTTCAGGGCCCGAAGAATCTCGATCGACAAACCACAGCCGGACGCGTTGTCGTTGGCCCCGATTTCGTACAGATGCCCCACGACCAACAACTCGTATTCCGGCGATTCTGTTCCCGGCAACACACCTGTTACCACGTCGATCGTACCATCGTAAGACCGCGTTTCCACGTCGGCGTGCAACACGACACGATCATGCAGGGCCACCAGTTTTCGCAGGTAATCGCCCATACGAGGCGAGAGGTTGAATCCGATCATCCCGTTCGGGACCGAGCCTCCCCAGCGAACGGCGTCGTAGCCGATCTGGCGATCGCGCACCTTGCCCTTGCCCAACTCAGGAATATCGTCACGCAGGATCCCAACGGCCCCAGCCTCCTTTGCCATCGAAATCACTTTCGCGCTGGGTGCCCGGCCGCCTAGTGTTTCGACCAAGACCAGTTTGCGGCGCAGATCGTCGGCCGCAGTTTCCTTCAGCGTCCTTTCGTCATCATGGACAGCGACAATCTCGACCTTGATTCCGCCAGGCGGAGTCGAACCGGAGCGGGTGGTCAACGTTTGCGGTATGTCCCGGTAGTCCGCGATGATCTTGCCGGCGTGCGTTGCGGGCTCGACGACCGTAAGACGAGCATGATGGACGTCCCAGGCTTGTTGCGACGTCCAGTCGCCGTACTTGGTACGTCCGTCCGACTTGTACGGAATCACCTCGACCTGTTCCAAGCCAAGCGCGCGAAACTGCTCGGCCACATACTGCGCCGTCTCATGATGTTTGTCCCAACTGTCCCACCGGTCGCGCTCCCAAATCTCCGTAGCGTGCTGCTTGGCCACTTCGCCGGAGATCTCTTGTCGAAGGACATTCAGCGTACGGCTCAGGTCGTCCGACAACCCCTGATAACGTTCCGCCGCTCCTGCCCGCACGGGCACAGCAGCAAGACATCCACAACACACGAGGATCAACAACTGCCTGTGCAACGAACGGCTCATAGCGCTATGTCCTTCTATCTGTCACAACTGTTTTCACGCAGTATCTGCCTATCCTCCGGTGAGTCAAGTCTGGACCTCATCACTTCGGCGCTCACGCAGTCTCTGCACGAATCTGACCCTCCAAATGTTGTAAGTCACCTCTGGATGGTACAATGCGCGGAATGGCCGTGCAGATCAGACCGCACAAGTACAAGTTGTGGACTCACTGCCGCATCACCTTCCAAAACCATCTGAGGTGGATGTGTGCCTCAGCAACTCGAACAAATCCTGATCGCCGTCTTCCCGTTCCTTGTTGTTGGGGCGTTTCTGTGGGTGTTCGTCTGCACGGTGTTCATGCTTTGGCGTCGCAAGATTCGCGGTCCACATTTCCCGGATCGCAGTGAAGTCAACATTCTGTTTGAGGAACGCTGGACGTCCGGCAGTTCCCACAAATCGCGATACACACGATTGGGTGGCGCAAACAACTGCCTTCGCGTCACCGTCACCGATGATGAATTGTGGGTTGCACCACACTTTCCGTTCAGTGCCTTTGCCGCGCAATTCGATTTAGATCATCGCGTGCGAAGAGATGCGATTACGAACGTCGAGCAGAATGGTAGAATGATCCACGTTACATTTGCCGTTGATGATGGCGTTGAGCGACTGATCGTTCTACGTTTGCGAAATGCCGATCGGTTCTGCGCTGTTCTGCAATCTGATGTTGGCGGTGGGGGCAGTGCCCCGTAACGTTCGGCGGCAGAGGAGAGTTGGTTTATGGGCAAGCGCCTTCCGAAGCCTGAATTGCTTCAGGAAATTCGCGTGGAGCGAAGCAAACTTGATGCGCTTCTGGAACAGCTCACGCCTCGGCAGATGACTCGAGCGGGGGCCACGTTGGCTGGATGGTCCGTCAAGGATATCCTTGGACATTTGATCGGTTGGCAACAAATGAACCTTGACTGGCACGCGGCCGGGTTGCGTGGCGAGACACCCGAAGTCCCAGCGCCTGGCCTGACCTGGAAGGACATCAGGAAGCTGAACGATCGAATCTATCGTAAGCACCATCGACGTTCGCTCAAGGCCGTATTA
>CAZURK010000076.1:38341-52788 GCA_964623055.1 uncultured Pirellulaceae bacterium | reverse complement strand
CAAACTTCAGTTTTGCAGAAGGCTTCTGTGCAGCTTGGACCGTCAGACAACAAAACTGAAGTTTGAAGTACCCGACCCCGGCCATCGGAGAATGAAACCCGTCTATAGCCAACTCAGGGCCGGAGAGGATTGCGCCTTCTTGCGTCTGGGTGTTCGCCGTCTTAGACTTGGCGCGACAGCTCGATAGACTTCAACACATGACCGGGGCATGACACGCACTTTCCTCTTGGCGTGGCTGATACTGACCACTACTGCGGTCGCCGTACGAAACGGCCCCGCTGGTGATCTTCCCACGAATCCTTACGACCAGCAGGTCTCGCAGAAGCTGGTTAACCTTCGCTCCACTTCGTCAACAGTTCGAGCCGGAGCGGCCGAGTCGCTTGGTTTTCTCCGCGCGTATGCGGCGGAAGATGCCCTGATTGAACAACTCGATGACCCTTCGCCCGAAGTGCGACGCGAGGTGGCGATGGCCTTGGCTTGGTGCGGCAGCCGGAAAGCGATCGGCCCGTTGCTCGAAGCACTGGACGATAGAGACTGGGCTACGCGACAGGCCGCACACGTGTCGTTGACCAACTTGACCGGAATGGAATCCCCTTTCGATTCGCTCGCGTCACGAGACCAGCGGAGCGCCCAGGCCAACGTATGGCGGGAATGGTGGAACGCGGTGCCGCCCGATCGGCCGCCGAATGACGTTCTGGCGCTCTTGAAGCGGCCGGAGAACTTGGCTCGAGACCGGCCCGTATTCGCCTCGTCCACATATTTGGGTCCGCCCGACCTGCTGACAGACGGCCAAATCGGCCCAAAATACTGGCAAACCAAGAACGTCGATTACCCGCAGTGGTGTACCATCGACTTGGGCCACCCGACAGAGATTACCCGTGTTGTCGTACATCAGTACGGGCCGACGCTGGTGATGACCAAATACGAACTGGCGACTAGTTCCGACAATCGCCAGTTCGAGGTGGTACGGCACAAACAGGAGACGACACCCGTCGAGTTGACGATCGACTTTCCGCCACGTGTCGCGCGGTACATTCGCATTACCAGCCTCGGAGGTCGGCTCGAAGCATACCCAACGACGTTCTTCGAGATAGAAGTCTATAACCGGAAGGAAACCGAACAGCAGATCGCGGCCGCCGGATCATTCGAATGGCGAGTCGAACGTGGCCTGCGGGCATTGGGCGCACTGGGCGGAGATGGGTCGAGCGAGGCGATTCTGAATTGCCTGGGAACCGAACCGCCAACTGCCGCAAATTGGCGACCGGCCGTTCGAGCCGGAATCCGTGCCCTGGGACGATTGCGCGACGCGGCCGGTTTCGAGGCTTTGATCGGCTTGTTGGACAACACGATGTGGGCCCGCTGCGCCGCTGACGCGTTGGGCGATTTCGAAGATCCTGCGGCAGTGCCGGCGCTGCTGGCCGCTTATCCGCGCTACGCCAAACAGTTCGACGGCAATTATCCTCCGCACGTCCCGCCGGACGACAACTGGGGCGCTCCTCCCTCGGACGTCGCCGAGGACCGGATGCTGGAAACACCTTATGCCATTTCCTATGCGCTTTGCCGACTGCCATTGGATCGCGAGGAAGACCGGCGCACACTGCGACGGCTAGCGCCGTTGGTGATGGCCAATCTGCCACGTGACCATGATCGTTTCATGCTGTACGAGTTGGCGGTACCCGGCCTACTGATGCGTCATTTGATGGAGCACACGGGCCTGCGTCAGGAGGCGTGCGAACATGCATTCGAACGGCTTGGTCAACCGCGACGCATCGCGAAACCGGCCGACGCCCCCGAATGGCCCAAACCACCTACTGCGGCCGGCATCACGTCCGAGCAACGCGAGGCGATCTGCATTTCGACGTGGCTGCCCGTTTTGTGTACCGAAAGGGAAGACCTGCCGAGGCTCGTGGCCTTGTTGGAACACGAGGATGGCTGGGTACGAATCAACGCCGCCAAGACGTTGGCCTTGTTGGGTGATCGCCGCGCTGTCCAGCCGATAGCTCGGTCGCTCTCGGAGGCCAAAGCCGAGGCCGACTATGGCTACTGCGGCACGTTCAAGTTCGACGAATACAACGATGTCGCTCCGCGTTGGCGCGAGGCCTTCGTGCGCGCATTGGGTCTACTTGCCGCCCATGAGCACGCCGACTTGTTAGTTCGGATTCTGAATGACAGCCGCTCCACATTGGGAATTCGTTACGCAGCAGCGCAGGCGTTGGCCGATCTTCTGGCCCACGGGGACAACCAACAAGCCGAGGCCGCGCTGATGAAGGCGGCGGCCGACCATCCTTTTGAGAGCATTCGACACCTCGCACGTGATACGTTCCGAATTCATCAGATCCCCCTGCCACAATTGCTGCGACCACGGTCATCCGGTTGGAGTCCAAGCTTTAGCTTGTCTTCGCAGCCTAAAGGCTGTACTCCAACCACGGACCCGTCCACAGCTCGTACGACCAAGGCGACCGGTTCCCATGCCAAACCGGGTGAGCTGAAAGCGATCGTCTTCATCAAAGGCGACAATACCATGCCGAACGACGTGGGGACGGTCGAATTGGCCGACCGTTGGCGTCGAACCTACGTCTACACTGATCCGGGGCCTGTATATCGACCTGGGCGTAATCTCTTCGTGTTGCGGCCTCCGAGCCCAAACGGGCAAGTCACGCCGCTGACCCAGTTCACCGACGGCTATGTGGCCGACTGCGAATTGTCCTGGGACGGCACTCAAGTGATCTTTAGCCGTCGCGGGCAGGACGATCCATGGTGGCACGTCTGGCGGATTCGTGTCGGTGGTACGGAACTCGAACAAGTGACCGACGGACCGTATCACGACGTGGGGCCAGCCTATCTGCCCGATGGACGGATTGTCTTCTCTTCCACGCGTAGCGGCATCCGCGACGAGTATCACGGCTACCAATGCAACGCCCTGTACGTGATGAACCCTGACGGCACCGACATCGAGCGAATCGCCACCAATGCCGGACGGGACAACGAACCCGCCGTACTGGCCGACGGGCGAATCGCATTCTGTCGTCTGGAAATGTTCTACGCCCGTATCAAGACCGAGTTGACCCTGCACGCAGTCCATGCCGACGGCAGCCAAGACGTGGTACTCTATGGTCCAGAACGCCGATCGTTCTGGCACCACCTGGACTACGGACCGCGTTCACGAATCGGGCGGGTCGAGAATCCTCTCACATTCGGCGTCCTGCGAATGACACAGCCGCAAGCGATGCCCGACGGTCGACGGATCGTCGTAGCGACCCAGGCCGGCCTGGCAATGGTGGGCCCGCTGCGCGATCGGGAAACGATCATCACGCCGGAGAACGAGACCACGGTATACACCACTCCGTTCCCGCTGCCCGATGGCCGTGTTCTTTGCGCTGCAACGCCAAAAGAGTTCGACCACGAAAAGATCGACCTGGGGCTATATCTGCTGGATCCGGCGACGCAATCGGCCCAACCGCTCTACAACGATCCGGCAACAGCCGACTTCGAACCGCGCCCCGTGCTGGCTCGTCCGGCACCAAATCAACAGGCAACGGTGATCGCCCCGGATGCCTACAGCGGGCGATTCGTTTGCGCGTCGGTGTTCACGACGCAAGAGAAGGAGGCGGCCGAGCGGGGCCGGCTGGTACGCCTGGTGGAAGGGATGCCCGCCGTTGGCCGCCACAGCACACACACGAACCTGTGGCCCATCTGGAAGAACCACCATGGTCTGTTTGCACGGGTGTTGGGGACGGTGCCGCTGGCCGCGGATGGTTCGTTCTGTGTCGAGGTGCCGGCCGATCGGCTGATGCACTTCCAGGTGCTGGACAGCGACCGCCGCGTCGTGGGCAACCAATTGACGTGGATCTACCCCCGCGCCGGCGAAACTCGATCATGCGTCGGCTGTCACGAAAACCCACACACCGCCCCAGTCGCAACGCGGCCTCTGGCTTTGGCCCGACGCCCCATTGAGTTTCTGCCCAACGGCGACGAGTTCACCTATCGCGCCAAAGCCTGGATGAAAGGCTACCTGCCGCCGGAAGTCGAAGAGCGGATGCGCACCGTCCGGGCAGTGAATCTGATGGGAAGATAGGAGCGCGACACGTCACCTATCGAGCACGGCCAAGTGGCTGTCGGTGCACGCGCTCACCCATTCGTTCAGCACCCTCGTGGCCTCTCCATCGCGTTCCGCATCAAGCAAACTCAAGATGTTCGCTTCCAGAAGACGCTGATTGCCGAATGCTGCGGCTTCGATTCTCTCGCAGATCTCTCGACTGCACTGCACCTGATTGGATCGCGCGAAGACCTCACCGTTCAACAACGACAAAGGCGTATCCGTACCGCCCATGAATAAGGGAAACGACAATCCTCGAGCAGGCAACGAGACCCAAGCGCACGTCAATGTGTCCGGTCGCGCCCGGTTGATTTCGACCGACATCCCGGCAATTGATGTGCCGAAGCACATCGACGGATCTCGCGACACGTTGTGAAACGTGGCAAAGTCGATCGGCTGATCCGCACGCTCCAGGCTTTGGCAAGCGTTTGTAGACTGCCGCGCGCTGAAGTACACCTTCTTCGTGTGGTACGTATGTTCGACTTGATCCGAGTTGTGGCTCACCTCCAATCGATTGCCTCCGGCATCAACGAACAACCAGTGCGTGCCTGTTCTACCTCCACCAGCGTAGTACCCTTTGGACACGAAGTCTTCGATGATCCGCAATGCGTCTTTGCATGTGGCCGCTCTTTCGGCGACGTGTCGCAGCAGGAATGTGTTCATCAAGCCGCGATACTTCGCCCGCCCAACGGGCAGCCCGCCCATGTCCGCCGAGCCTGCCAGGCCCTTGTCGTTGACCATCATCATGCAGGCTACCACGCTCGCATCGCTGACTGCGATGAACTTGTTCACTCCTTCGACTGCGCTGTTCAGAACGAAAACGCACTGGTTCTTCGGCGCGTTGTCGCGGTTCTTGTGAAAGAAGATGCGTTGGTCCACTGTGAATTCGGGGGACACCGCGTACGAAGTACACTCGTCGTGAAGGTACAAACCGCGATAGACGTTGGCCACAAAGGAGATATAGAGACGACTGTCGACCTCGGCCGCCCCAGCGATCGCGCGGGCCTCGACCAGCCAGTGTGGAGCGAACTGCTGAACCAAATCGACGAACCGTTGGGCCCGTTCTATCAGCACGTCGTTCGAAATGCCTTTCTTCTTCGCGGGCGTCAGGAAGTATTTCTGCATATCCTCCTGAATTGCCTCGCGGTTGATCTTGCCCCACAACGCGCCGATCTGTTCGGGCGTTCCCGCCAATGTCACGGTCTCGATTCGCCGTTCGGCTCCCAGGATGCCCACGTGCAGCACGGCTACGATCAGAAGCGTTATGACAAGGGTGACAAAGCGCATGTTTCTTTCTCCGCGACAATTCATCCAATGCAGTGCTCAAAACGTTACAATTAGACACGATGCAGCCTCAACGCAAAGTCTACAATCTTTGACATTCACTCGGGAGGGCCGAACATGCTAAGATCGCACCACGCAAGAACGGTTGGCCTATTGGTCGTTTGCTTCCTCACGGTGCCTGCATTTGCCTTCGCTGGCGAGGCTTGGCTGCAGTTCAAGTACGATAACCGGCATTCGGGCGATGTGCCGGATAGGAGTGTAGCCGCACCGCTGGGTCTGATCGGATCCGTCGCGTTGACGGATGCTGTCTTCACGGCACCGGTGGTTGCCGACGGACGCATCTATGTGGTGGACGGTGCCGGCGTGGTCTTCGGCATCGACGCCGCCACGCTGAGCGTGGTTTGGAAGCTGGAAACGCGCGGCGGCAAGGCAAACTGCAACAACGTCTCTTCACCGGCAATTGCGGGACGTTACCTGCACTTCGGCACGACGGCCGGGTCGTACTACGTGCTGGATCGGGAAAGTGAAAAAGTCGTCAAGGAGATCCGCTGCGGCGAACCGATCTTCAGCACGCCTGTCGTCGGCGAAGACAGGGTGTATTTCGCTACGCTTGGCTCACACGTCTTTGCGATCGAACCGGACGGCACCGTTTGCTGGACGTGGGACTTTGTCAAGGATCAGTTTGGATTCGCCGGTGATCGCTGGAGCGGCAAAGATTGGGTCAGGCACAAGGGAGAACGGGTAACCTACGACGAGCAGTTCTGCTGTTCGCGGGATCTGGCCTTGCACGGCAGGACGCTGGTCTTGCCTGCGGGTCATTCGGTCGTGTGGTTGGAAGACGCCGGCAGCCGTCCCGAGCTTCGTGCGACGTACCGTTGGCGAAAAAACGCATCGTTCAGAATCACAACGCTAGGGCTGAGCATCGGCGAGAACGGCACGGTCTATCGGCAGACCCATCGGATCGACAACGGAGGCGAGGTGGAGAGGCTGCGGCTTCGCAGCGGCGAGGTACAGGCGGACAGCGTTCCAGGAACGGAAACCGCTGCCAGTTTGCCTGGATCGTTGAGTTTCTCTTCGGTTAGCGTGCGAGGAAGCGACGTGTATCGCTGCCGCCCGGAAAAACGATTTGGTTTCTGCAAACATTCTCCCGGCCCGGAGTCGATTCAATATCTGGGCGGCCACCCGTCGATTGCGCCACCGATCCTCCTTCGCGACACGGCCGTCTACGGCGGCTTGAATGGGAATCTCTACGTAGTTCCCCTGTCTGGCAGTCGCAAAGTGTGGTCGTTCAAGACGGCATTTGGCAAAGCAATATCGGCACCCGCGGCCGTGTGCGATGGGCGAGTGTATTTCGGCTGCGAGGATGGATACCTGTACGTCTTGGGACGGGACGGCAAGGCGCCGTTACCCTCGAAGGATCTTGGCTTAGCGGAGATTCGCAGCCCATTGACAACCAAGTACACAGATCCCAAGTACGATTGGTTCACTAGTTTCGGAGACTGGAGCAATACGAATACGAATGTGAATGATCAGGCGTTGGCGCCGCCCTTCAAGATCAAGTGGATTCGCCGGTATGAGGGCACGGTCAAGCATTTCTCTACGTGCGGCGGCGGCCGGGTGTACACGCACACCGCCGAGGGCCAGATCTTTGCCGTCGAGCAAGACACGGGCCGGTTGTTGTGGCGCGAGTATTACCCTGGAGCACACATCTCGTATACCACGCCGCTTTACCACAAAGAGCGCCTATTGGTCCCTCAAGCCGGTTTCGACAAGTGTCGTCTTCGATGTCTGGATGCGGCCACAGGCAAACTCGTGTGGGAAGCTCCTTTCAGCGGCTCGCCGAGTTGGAACCGACAACAGCCGCCGATCGTGTACAAGAATTTGGCCATATACATGTTCAGCACCGGCCAGTACGCCCCCAGCCGCACCGGCGAAAAGATGCAATGGCTCTTCGGCCACGGAGCCAGATCGTTCCCGGAGAGCCAAAAGGCCCTGGTGCGCGCGTACGACCTGGAGACGGGTAACGAGGTCTGGACAAAGGACTTTTCCGAGCACGGGTACGGCGGGGACGACTCCGGTCTATGCCTGATGGACGATACGCTGTACTACTCCTGCTATTTCGGCGGCACGGCAAGAAGGACCGCTGAGGGTTCGGGAGGCGTCACGGCGGCCATCGAGCCGCTGACGGGACGGGTCCGTTGGCTGACGACGAAGTACTCCGTTCACAGTGGCTGCACCATCTCGGGCAAAGACGGACGTTTGTACCTGGGCGGCTATGCCCCGGCCCACCAGCAGCGAAACCGCCGTGTTTGGTGTTTGGATGCCCGCGATGGTTCGTTGATCTGGGAGTCCGACCCGCTGGTTCAGGCCATCCACGTGGTCACCGTGTGCCCGGAATTCCTCTTCACGTGCGGACAAAGCAAAGACGGCTATTTGATCGACAAGCAGACCGGCAAGATCCTGACCACTCTTACCAAGTTCTACCGATGCACGCGGCACACTTTCTCGGACCCTTACCTGCTGGGGGTCAACATGGACATCTTCGACACGTCCAAGGGCAAGTTGGTGTCGTCCGGACCGTCGATTGATCCCAACGCATGTATTGGCGCGGTTGTTTCAAACGGCCGCATCTTCCACACAAGCCAAGGCGGCGGCCTCCAACTCTCCCAGGTCTACGGATCGGAGGCCGCTTCGTTCGCCGCTCCATGGGAGACTAACCGTGCTCCGTAACCCAAACGAGACACGCGGGGCTGGTACACCCGACAGCCGATACCAGAAAACAGAATGTGGTCAAGTGCTTGGCCACAACTGCTGCCCGCCTTCTCACTACGGTGTGTCCCAACTTGCCAGCGTTTTCTGGATAACGGGCCACGCCAGTTCCGGATAGAACTGATGGCCGCCTTCGGCAGCCAACAGAACCACGCGATCGGCACACCCGGCGGCGGCAAACGAACGTTGAGCCATTCGATGACCTTCCTGGACGCCGTCGAATCGCGCGAGTCCGTCTTTCTTTCCTGCGACGAGAATCAAATGCCGCGGTGCGATCAAACCGGCCAGGTCGGGCATGTCGGCCACCTTCAAGAGGCGCGGCAAGTATCCGCAAGCACAGTGTCGTTTGTACAGCCATGTGGATTCGAATGTGCCGAACGAACAGGAAACCACGGCCAACCGAATTCGCTTCTCGACACAGGCGGCGTAGAAGCTGATCGTTCCCCCCGCCGAGTTGCCCATGCAGCCAATGCGCTGCGCATCCAGTTCTGGTTGTGTGGCAATGAAATCGACGGCCCGCATCACGTCGAACACGCGTTGCCCCGTCAGCGGCCGGCCTTTGAGCAGTTCGCGGAGGGCAACGTCGCCACACGGCACCCCCTTGATCGCCCGTTCGCCAAATGCCCGTTGCTCGATGGCCAATGCAGCCCAGCCGTGCCGGACAGCCTGGATTGCGATGTCACGACCGCCCTGGATCGACGCGATTTCCTGCTTTGTCTTCCCCCGCCCGATCGAGATATGCATACCCGGCGAATGTCCCTGCAGGCAAATCATCACCGGAAACGGCCGTTTTTCCATCGTGGGAAGCAACAGGTAGCCTGGTACCACTTGGCCTGGTTCTGCCTCGAACTGAACACGGTCCATCGTGTACACATCAGTCGCCGAATCGCGCCGAATCATCGGCTGAACCGAGCGGTCCTGCGTCGCGGGAATCGCCATGATATCGCAAAGCCGCCCACGAAGCTCCGTTTGCCACACAGGGAAATCTCGATTCGGATCGAATGCCAACTCCGGTCGATCCGCTTCTGCTTTGCCCAACTCGGCCGCCACCGCTTGGCTTCCGTCTTCCTGCAGAGGCTCCGAAGCGGGTGATACATGCCACCACGCAAGAACCACAACAAACCACGCAGTTCCGCTCTTACCGATCCGCATTACCCTGCCTCCCAGCGATCTGACGCGAGTCACAACCTGATAGAGTCGGTCGTATCCGATCTCAGGTCAAGACACTGGAGCATAGATCAACACATTGATATCAGCAGCGTTCATAAGGCTCATACAGACTGACCTGCGTTCGTTTGTCCCCGTTTCTGTCTTCTCAGTCGCTCAAACGGCAAACTGACGTGCCCCGTCACCCCGCTGCTCGCCAGCGGGGAACGGGTTCAGAACCAGATCAGTGCGCCCCCGATAGCACCCATTTTTCCACCTGCCCATGCCGCCCAAGGCGGCATGGGCAGGCGGATAGGATTCTTTGATCATCTGTCTGGTTTTGAACATGGCTCGACGGAGACAAGCTCCGCCGTGGCCGGAAGAACCGCAATATGGTAACGTCGATCTCAGGCTCTTTGCGTCTAAGTCAGAAGGGTGTTTCTGAGTTCGAGCATGCCCGTGTTGACGATGCGCAGGTCGAGCCGTTTGGCAATGTCTCGGATGGTCTGTATCAGATCCCGCAGTCGTTTCTCCATTTTCGCTTCGCCGTAATCGGGCGTATTGTGCGTCATGACGACCAAAATGCGCGGAAGCGACTGATCAACGCGAGGGGCGGCAAGGTGCTCGCGTATGATCTCGTGGAGCATTTCGGGTTCTATCGAGCGGGCCTCGACGCGCAGGTGCAATGGATCTTGTCGATCCCCACTTTTCCGAATGTGTCTGCGGCTGGCAGTGACCGGCAGTTCGAGGAAGGCGTTGGCGCGATCGACTGCCTTTGGTAAGAATTGAGCTCCTGAGGGAAATCCAACCCAGTCGGCGAAATAGCCCTTGCGCACACGTCCGGGCAGAGAAACGCTGCCGGCGACCAGCCCGGCCTTCAGCAGCGTTGGGAAGATCGTTGAGTTGCCGCTGAAGTTGCCCGGCCGGAACACACGCGGGCGATGGCCGATCGCGTCCTTCCAGACCGTCATCGCCTCGTCCAACAGCTTGAGCTGGTCCGCTTCTTCGTACTCGGGCATGAAGCGCGTCCATCGGAAGTCGCTAAAGCCCTGCGGGTGGAGGTGCAGTCCCAATTCGCTCCCGCTTGCGTCCAGCTCCGACCACAGCTTCGCATGTGCCTTGGCCACATCAGGCACGATGAAATCGGTTGCGCTCAGACCCTCGTCGGCCAGGATTGCATGGAACCGTCGAATACTTCGCTCGCTGAAGGCCCAGTCCGGTGGCCCCCAGATGCCATGTCGGGACATGTCGCGATCAATGACGCGTTCGCAGTCCATGGTGAAGAAAACGTACAAGTCGCGATCGTTCCGTGCCTTCGCGCCAGCGTCAGGCAGCTCTTGGGGTCTCGCCGATGCTTGTCTACTGGCAAAAGACATCAGCCCGCCGACGACAAGTGACCCGGCTGCTCTTGCCGCATCGGCCAGAAAGCCCCGCCGGCTGCGGGCGCGGTCGCTGTCAGCGCTTGGACCTTTCGTCTGACGATCTGACACGATTCGTCTCCGTTCATCGGGCCGGCAAAGGCCGAAGTCTCCCTATACGCCGCCCTTGCGACCATGATTCTACCCGTCTGAGATGCTCCCCTGCAAACAGGGACACGATAGACGTAGTGATGGTTGTCAATATGGTGCCGACGATGATGGCCCCATTTCCCAGGGGAGGCGGATCGTGGATCGCCGACACTGGGTCAAAACACTCGTCGCGTCGCCGCCAACGGGTCGATCCGCTATAATGTTAGTCTTGGCTCGTCGAACGCACTCTAAAACACTCTGCCGAGAGGCTTTCCATGTCCTCCGCCGAGTCACCGCAATCGGATCTGATTGAGTTGCCGGAAATGCTTCGGGATTTGTTTTGGGATCACGATTTCGGCCAGCTTGACTGGCGACGACATCGTGATTTCATCGTTGGTCGAGTTCTCGAGGCGGGATCGTGGGAGGCCATCTGTTGGCTCCGTTCGGTCGTCGACGACGTGGGGCTGCGAGATTGGATCGACCGTCACGATGGGCGGCCGCTCAGTGCGAAACAGCTTCGGTTCTGGCAATTGGTCTTGGAGATTCCGCCCGAACGGGTAAACCAATGGCTCGCGTCCCCAGGGCGAAAGATCTGGGAAGGAAGACTGCACCGATGAACTTGCACCCCGAAGTGCTCCCGTCGGAACAACAGGACGTCATGCGTCAACTCGGTCGGGTGGCGGGAAGACTGGGCTACTATCTCGGTGGTGGAACCGCCGTGGCCATTCATCTCGGACATCGCCGATCGGTGGACTTGGATTGGTTCACGGAAGAACGAATGGATGACCCCATGAGACTCGCCACGCAAATCCGGGACGAAGGCGTGGGTCTGGAGGTTCGGAACGTCGATCGAGGAACGCTTCACGCCACGGTAGGTACGGTCCGCCTCAGTTTCCTCGAATACAGGTATGCCCTATTGGAGCCGCTAATCAACTGGCCCTCGTTCGATTGTCCCCTCGCCTCGATCGAAGATCTGGTTGCCATGAAACTCTTGGCGATCGAGCAACGCGGCGCCAGGAAAGACTTCTTGGACATTTACGCCATCGGAATGCGCGGACTGTCGCTTGCCGACATGCTGGAGCTCTACCGTCAAAAGTACTCCGTGGCAGACGTTTCTCGTGTAACCTTCAGTCTATGCTATTTCGACGACGCGGAATCGGACCCAATGCCCACGATGCTGGCGGACATTGCTTGGGACGAAGCTAAGCGAACGATCCAAGCTTGGGTAAGATCGATAGCGGAGTGATCGTGTTCGCAGGGCTTGCGTTTTGTCCTGTTGCAGATTGACCGCAAAGCTGTCAGCGCCGGACCGTACCGCCGCGTATGGCCGCAGCATCGTCGTGGACTGGTTGTTCTACGTCGGGCGTGATGAAGACGACTTGCCGGACGTCTTTCGATATGCCATTGGCCTCTCCAGGAGACTCGACTAATGCCAGCGTCTCGTTTGGACTGACCAGATACACGCCGGCGACCGTTCGGGAGGTAAGCACAACGTACGGCGGATCAGCAGTGTGCTGGTCTTCCGCCAGTTCGCTGAACCGGGCGGTCACCGACATCCGGATGCGGCCGTCGTCGAGCACGGTGGGCAAGATCGTTAGTTCGGATCCGTAGGAGGGGTAGTCGTCTGCATTGACGTGGGGCATGTCGACCCGACTGCCGGAGCCAAATCCGCAGACCGCTCCGCTCATGGTCGTCATCCTCGGTCGGGAATGCGTCCGCATCACGCGATCTTGCTCGAGCCGATGAATGTCGTCTTCGATGCCGGGGCTGTTTCCGCCGTCGGTCGCCGGTATCTGGATGAAACGGAAATACCTACCTTGTTTCATGTCCGAGGGTGGGGCGAGCAGATCGGCCCCAGCTCGGGAAAGGGTCCTTGGGTCAGTCTTGTCCGCGGCCACCCCATCCAACTCGCCAAACACGACACGAGTCAGAATCCTCGGCACGTACAGTCTATTGACGATTGGGAACGCCGGGCTGCCCATCAGCTCCGGCCAGTTGTCAAGGGAGTCGGTTGCGATCTCCAACGCGACGGCGCCCCCCAGCACATGAGTGATAATTGGAGTAAACAGTTGGCCATCCAGAAGCGTCCCTTCGATGGCGATCTTATCGCCCTCTGCCACCAGCCGGACGTCGGCATCGGGAAACTCGCGGACCAAGCCGTCCTGCAAATATCGGATCTGGGCTAGGCGACGGTCGCGAATCTCGGTTGGCGAGAGAGGTGTCGCCGAATCGGGGCCCGAGGGACGCTGGCACTCGACACCGACGAGCGTCAGCGTCGCCTTCGCAGGCGAACCGTTGTCGCTGGCAAACGCACCACTAATCACGATCGTCTCCCCAGACCGAATGGCCAGCGTTGTGGAGGTTTGGCTGGACACGCAGTCGAGGGCGTCTTCTTCATCCGACTTCGGTCGACGGACTCGCGTCTCGACAAGGATTTCCAGGTTGACGTTCGTCGGATCGGTCAGGCGGGGGAAGACGTCCAACGTGAAGGTCGTCGAGCGGTCGACCGGCACCGAGAGCTTCTTCGGCCAGCGGTTGCGAGTTGTCACTTTGGCGCGGGCAACAACTCGTAGCTCGCCTCGCTCCTCGAGTTCGACCAACTCCTCGACCAGTTTGTCGAGTTGCATCGAGTCCAAGTGCAGTGAGGACGTGATGTCCTTGTCCACCTCGACGATTCGTGCATGAATGTTGATGTTCGTTCTGTCGGCCGCGTCTTGGTTGCCAGTCGGCCCTTGCGCTCCGACGGCCGCAGGTGGTGCTAAGAGCATCACTACGATACCCATTGCGCAAAATCCGTTGCGTGAGGCGAAGTTCGCCTGTCTGGCGGATGGGGGCATCTGGTAGTTCCCTATAGGATTTATGGCCCCTGCTCACTGTGGCCGGAATGGCAAGAGGTCATGACTCCGTCCTGAGTCTGGGCCCCCTGCAGGTTCGGCTGCGACGAGGGAGTTTTAGGGAGCATAGCGTTCGGCCAGAAGCGAATCAATCCGAATTGTCTCTGCGGTGTCCTTGTGTCCTTCCCTGGCCCAGAACCGCCGAGCCCGGCTCGTGACGGCACGCTGTTCACTCGGGCTTACGCGCAAATGGCCTTGTGCTGGGCGTCGCGGAATGTGGTCTTCTCCGGCTGCCGATTGGATACGCTGGGCTTGCGAGGCGGTGCCCACACGTTTCGTGGACCGAGCGGAACTATCGCGGTGGGTGCAAGGGCGTGTCGATTCGCACCGAACGATTTCGGTACAACGAGTGGCGACGTGAAAAGACGGACGAACTCGTCGCAACAGAGCTGTACGATCACGAGCTTGATCCGATGGAAAACGAAAACGTGGCCGGTGAAGCCTAGTACCGGGGCGCGGCCGATCGCCTCGCAAGACAACTGCAAGCTGGCTGGCGCGGGGCAACTGGGGAAGCGAACGGAGTAGGCTCACGATCCGAACACAAGCCCGACGCGCCAGCAAGGGTGAACCGCCCGCCATCCCTCGCTCGCGCGTCGGGCTTGTGTGATGAGTGAGAAATGTGGGTCAGTTTCGCTTACGTCTTGGTTGGGGATCTACGGCAGCGGGTTTGAATGTGGCCAGGTCGGGAAGCTTTGACTTGACGCCTTCGGCTGGTACGTCGAGCTTTGCCGTCCAGACGATGCTGTTCAG
>CAZURK010000076.1:0-38241 GCA_964623055.1 uncultured Pirellulaceae bacterium | reverse complement strand
ACTTGACGCCTTCGGCTGGTACGTCGAGCTTTGCCGTCCAGACGATGCTGTTCAGCACCAGCGTTCGCAAGTCGTCGATGCGCCAGTTGCGGAAGAAATGGGGAACCACCAAGCCCACGCCTCTGCCGCCGTCTTTCCGTTGCACGGCCCAGCCGATGGTTTCTTTCTTTGGCTCGGTTGCGGGCAACATGGCGTAGACCAGCGATGTGACGTTCGGTGCCATGCCGTCTTTGCCAAAGTAGTTGTTCCAGTACGGCTCGTCGTCGAAGGCGAACTCTTTCCAGCCGTGAAGGATTGAATGATCGTTGTCTTCCGGAACCAGCGTCGCAGGGCACACTCGGGCGATGGATCTGTGGTGCTTGCATCCTCCGGTTGCGAAGTAGCCGCCCATCCAGTGAAGCAATGGGTGGTCTCCATCTTCCGATACATGATCGCCTCGAAGCCCCGTGGCATAGTGAATGCAGACGATTCCGCAACCCCGGTCCATGAGCTTGGTCAATTCGGCCATGATCTTGTCGCGATCGTCCATTCGCTCGGGCGGGAAGATGTCGCCGATGAAAACGATCGTTGACGTGCCTTCGGGTACTCCGCCTTCTTTGGGCCACGCTTCCCATAACTCGGCGCTGACCGGTCCGACGTTTTCTGCATGTTCGATACAGTACTTCAGCAGTCGCGCGCCCGCGGCGGCTTCGTGAGTGCCGGGCGGATGTTGACACGGCCCAGCTACGACCAGGACCTTCGCTTTGGGCGCGTCCGCCGCTAGTCCCTCTTGTGTCAGCGTCAACGATACAATCCAGGCCAACAGCACGCTGGCGGCCAAGAGGCTCGCATTTAAAGATCGTGTCTTCATGTTGCTCTTTCTCCTGTGGTGAGAGCGCATCCTCCCTCTCCCGCTGGGAGAGGGCCGGGGTGAGGGTCTTCTTCCAGGGCTTTCACCCCTCACCCAACCTCTCCCGTCAAGGGGAGAGGAGCCTTGAAATACGCTCGAGGTACTCGTTTCGCATTACATCAAGCCCAAATTATACCGCATGTCAAAACTCTCGCAGCGATTCGTGGACTCCTTTGTGGATCTCGTACCAGAACCCGAGGGCCGCCTCCTTCTTGTTTGCGTCAAACTGCTTGATCCACGATTCCAGTTCCGGGCGTTTTTCTCCCTCCACATCCCGCTTGCGTTTCAAATAAGTATGGATAAAGTCGGCGTTACGTTCCGACTCCCAGAAGATCGACGAGTTCCGGCCGCTGATGCGACTGGCCGTCCTGGTTATCTCCTTCAGGAACCAGTCTTTCTGGCCGTAAAGCGATTCGATGACGCCTGGAATCATCTCCTCGGCCCAGCCGCGATGGAACCGGCAGAAGCCCGTGTTGTCCAGCATCATTTCGTTCTTCATCAAGTGCGCGCTCATACGACCCAATTCGCGCGGCGGGACGAAATCGGGCCCGTAGTACTGATAGTACTTTCCCATGATGGCCATCGGGGCGAGCACGCCGGGTGTCCAATACTGGTTTGGCACCATCCAACCTTTGCGAGCGTAAGCCGTGTAGACAAACGGATCTAGCACCTCCCGGCCTCGGTCGCGGGCGAGGCGACGGCCAACCTTCCGAGCGCCTTCGCTCAAGTCCAAAATACCGCGTCGTTGGATGATCGAGTCCAACAGCTCGACGCCGATCTCAGCGTTGTGGGCTGAATCGGCGGTCACGTCGAAACCCTCGGCGGAGAACAGCGGACGTTCCCGGACACCGCATTCCTCGGGCGTCAGAAGCCCTTCAGACAGACATTCCATCAGCCAGGATACGACGCCACCTACAGAAATCGCATCGAATCCATAGCTGTCAGCTCGGCCGGCTAGTTGTTCCGCCGCACGCTGATCGAAGACGCCCGCAAGCGGTCCCATCGTCTGATACGGTTCGTAGTCCTTCTTGTATTCGTCGCGCAGCTTTTTGCACACGGCCGCGCACGGTTCGCCACAAATCGCCTGCTGTTTCGGTTCGATCGTCTCTTCATTGAACTGACGAAGGTAGTGGTTCTTGATGAAACGTTCGTGGACGTCCAGGCGATCTTCTTCGCTATCGTAGATGCTTCGATAATTGAAGAACAACAGTCGCCCGCCGACGGTGGCGTAGTTGACGCCGAGCGTCCCACCGGTCTCGAAACGGGGGTCAAAGCGGTACTTGGTGGTTGCTTCAAAGTCGACTGCTTTCAGCTTCTTCTGGTACTTGTCCGCAAACCACTGGTCCGCGACTTTACGGTCTCGGAAATCCTCGTCCACGAACGAGCCACCGTAGATCACGGCGGCGATGTTGTGATCCTGCAGCAGCTTCGAGCCAAAGCCGCCCCTGCCGGCCCAGGTGTCGGCGTGGGTCATTTGGCCTTTGACAATCGGAGCAGAACCGATCGCGCCGAAATCGGTCACCTCGGCGGCCGGTCCCACGGCCAGAATGCGCGGGTCGGTCGAGTACCGCTCGCCGAACCGCTCCAGTACATGGTCCATCATCGAATACACACCGGTCGCCCCTTCGTCCCACACTTTGTGGACAGCCACCGGCACGATCTCGACCTCCACGTGCTCGCTGCCTTGGCGATTGAGGCACAGAACGGATGGAGTTCCCGCTCGGCCGACGATCGACAGCATATTGGCACCGAGGTTGTCGAAGACCAGGGCCGCGCCGCCCATTGTCGAGACGTAAAAGCCTCCCCAGCAGGGCGAGAAGCCGGTGACGATCAAGCGGTTCGATCCCGGGAATATCGAAGCAGCCAGCAGACCCACGCCGATGTTCAGCGACTGGTATTTGCCGGCCAAGTGCAACCCGAGATCGACGGGTCCGAAGAAAGGCTGGCCGACAGGGAACTTGTCGATCCGGTAGTAGCTGGTTCCCACATCGACGAACAATACTCTCTGATGTGTGTCCATATTCGTCTTCCTACTCGCGAATCAATACCAGCAAGGGCTGACGCTCGCGCACGAGGGCTCCTTCGGCAATACTCCCTTTCCCCACATACCTAACCGTCCCGTCCGATGGAGCCACAACGGCGCTCAATACGATCAATTCCTCGATTCGTTTTAGACGGGCTTGTTCCATTTGCAGTTTCTGCTCGTGGGCCGCCAGCGAGGCTTTCGCGACCTCCAATTCCTCGGCCGTCGCGCGTTTCGCAACGGCGCAGTCCATCTGCGCATGTGTCATGGCGAGTCCCAGTTCGGCCTTTTTCAGCGGGCGCATAATCTCCAACAACCGTTTCTTGTTCGTCGCGGTTTCCAGCGCAGCTTCTGCCTTGAGTATCTCCAACTCGGCGGCCGCCTCTTCGAACGAATTGCCCGTGCCTGTGTCGGTAACGGTGTTTTTGACGTGGCGCTTGATCAGTTCGAGAGATTTTTGGGCTATTTCGATATCTCGTTCGATCATCTTCAGTTCCAGATCCAACTCGGCTGAATGGGCGTGACATCGCAACTCGGCCACATTCAGGGCCAAATCAGCCACGTCGGTCTTCTTGCGTTCGACTTCAGCCCGCTGCAAACCAGTCTTGGCAGCAATCATTTCGGCGGTTGCAGCGGCCACTTCCATTCTCAATTGTTCCTGTTCGGCCTGAAGGCCGGAACTGCCAAGCGTGATCAGCAGATCGCCCTCTTTGACTCTCGCTCCATCCTTCACGATCGTAAGTATCGCACTGGTTCCCGGCAGCGGGCTACGAATCTCGACCTCCTTCTGTGCGGGCGCTTTCGGCTCCGCGCCAAATGCGGGTGAGACCAGCCACGACGCCGTTACGACAATGATCCATGTGCAAGTTCTCATCCTCAAGCTCCTCTGCTATAACAATGCTGGAAGCGTGTCGGCTCTTCAAACACTCGTGTATTGTATCAGTTTATTACCGGCGGGAATGGCCGTACGTGACGATCTGCCCGGAACATTAATGAGAGGATTACCCGTGAGATTTCCCATGTCGGCTAGACATCTCATTGACCGTCGCGTGGTGTTGGTGTTCGCGTTGCTCGCATTCTACACTGGTTTCGCGATTCCCGGTGCCGGTGCGCCGCGCCAAACCGCCGGGTGGGTGGGATCGAATTACACGCCGGCTTATGCATGCAACCAGGTACAGTTCTGGCACGACTTCCGGCCTGACGTGGTCGAACGCGAGTTGGCCGCGGCAAAGAAGTACTTCGGCATCACATCGCTGCGCGTGTACTTGCACAACATCAACTTCGACAAAGAAAGGGAAACGTTCCTGTCCAATCTGGAGACGTTTCTGAAAATCTGCCACCAGCATGAGATTCGCCCGGGCTTCGTGTTCTTCGACGACTGCCATCGCCACGAGGACATTTTTCTGAACAAGCCTACCGAGCCCGTCAAAGGCTGGCATAACGGCCGCTGGGCCGCCTGCCCCCAAGACCGCGACCGGGATCCTGACAACCTTGAGAAGTTCAGACCGTATGTGCAGGAAGTCGTCCAAGCACATCGAGACGACGAACGCGTCCTGTGGTGGGAGATCTTCAACGAGCCCAGGCGAAAGGAGGCGTGCTACAGCCAGCGCCTTCTCCAGGCTGCGTATGGATGGGCGAAGGAGATGAAACCGATTCAACCAGTCATCTCATGTTGGGACGACAACGAAACCACCGATATCGTCGACGCCCACAATTACCGAGCCGACTTTGCCGGTTGGGATCGCCAGGCTGATTTGAATCCGGACAAGGGCTGCGTGTTCACCGAGGCCGGCGCTCGGTGGTTCGCTCCGCGTCCCAGCAACGGCGAACCGTGCGAGGTGGTCCAATGGCTCAGATCACGCAAAGCGGCCGAGAAGTACGTGCCGGGTGTCTACCTGTGCTGGGAGCTAATGGTGGGCAACTCGAACTGCCGCTGGTACTGGGGCACTGCGGAAGGCACGCCTGAACCGACAGTACCGTGGTGCGGCCTGATGTGGCCCGACTGCACACCCGTCTCGCTGGCCGAAGCCGAGGCGATCCGCAGCTATATGACAGGCCAGCAGCAAGCCCTGTTCTTCGACGACTTCCAGGACTCGCCACTACCTGAACGCCCTGGCTGGAAAACGTACGGCCCAGCGTCATCCGGTGGCAGCGGCATGCTAAAGCTGAGCCCCGGCATCAGGATGGTGACCGGCGACTCCACCTGGACCGACTACGTGCTCGAAGGCGTGGTGATGCTCCGAGAAGGTCACGGCAACGCGGGACTGGTTTTCCGTGTGAACGACCCACGACCGGGCAACGATCAATTTCGTGGCTACTATGTCGGATTCGACACCGAGAAGCTGTACTTGGGCAAGATGAATTTCGACTGGCGGACATTGGCCGAGTACGATCTGTCGCGTCTCGACTGCCAAGTCGTGCCGGGCGTGTGGAACCAGGTCCGCGTGGCAGTTCAAGGTAACCGGATTCGAGTCTGGTTCAACCGCATGCACCCATCGGCCGACGCTGATCGCGGTCTACGGATCGACTACACCGACGAGCAAGATCCAATTGCTGCCGGTGCGATCGGCGTCCGAACGCATAGGGTATCCGCCTGGTTCGACAACGTCGTTGCGCTGCCAATCGAGCAGGTGGTCGAACCCTAGTTCAGCATACTGTTTGCCAACGTCGACCATACCTTCCAGGCAAGCGTCACCAACACGTCGGTTACTATCATCGCCACGCCCAGCCAATGCAGCCAGTCGCGCCGCGGCCCACGGCGGAGATCGAGCAGCACGGTCACCAACAGCACGCCTCCAGTGATCAGTGGCCAAAGCGGCACGGCCGCGATCGACATAAGCGGAATGTGAAAGAATCCTCCAATCCAGCCGATGCCTGTCACCATATATACTGCCGAGAGAGTGCCCAGCATTACTCGCCAACGCCGAGCGTCTCGCAATAACACAGTGGTGACCAGGTAGGCCACCGCCTTCGCAATCAGGACGCTGCCATACGCCAGGAGAATCCAATTATCCGTGTCGAAGGGAAAGTAGTCGGAATCCTGCAGTCCCAACTCCCTGACCAGTACGTGACTTAGCCACGCCGTCATGAACAGCAGGAAGGTGACGGTCTCGATCAGTGTGCAACAGTGGCCCGGTTGGAGGCGCCCCGGCACCCTGCGGAGCTTTCCCAGTAGCAGGACAAATGCACCAACGATCCCCGCCCCGCTCGCGGCACTGGAGACGCAGCTAATCACCTGTCGAAACACCTCCATGGCCGACGGCATCTCGAGCATGCTCGAATCTTCGAGTGTGTGCATCAACAACCAGAATCTCGTCAATACGGCTGTCGTGGCGGTCCATGCGAGCAAATGAATGATCCCGAGACGCGGTGGGTGGTAGAGTTCGTCGAACGGTGATTGAGGGGTTCCGATCATCATCACATCGGCCCGAGAGGTATGGGCATCCTGTTATCGCTATTTCTACACAAACTATCTGGATGAAACGCCGGCCGTTCGCACAAGCAGGACGGCTTGGTGCCCGGTCAGTGCCAATGGGATATTCCCCGTTTCATCCTTCTCGCATGGCCGAATGGTGCCGGTCGCTGGGTCCATTGCTTGCCATTGGCCTGAGGTTTGGCCCGTCAAATGCCCATCGAAGTCGTGGCGGCCAACGTTCGCAACGAGCAAGATCCGGTGACCGTCACGGAGGAACTGACCGAGTGCGATCTGTTCGGACGACGGCGAAATCCTGTAGTCCGGTTGCAGTTGCTCAAGCAGCAGTTTCTGCGCATCTGATCGGTCGACCATCAGGCGGCCGCCCTGACCGCGAAACGTGCGAACGACAGCTTCGGCCGGTGGCGGCAATTCGATGTCCTCGGGCAGGACGAGCGTCGTGTAACGCTGGTCGTGGAGGGCCAATGTCCCGTCGTCTCGGACGGTTGCGGCTGCCAGATTCTCGTGGTCGATCAAGCTGAACGGAATCTGGTTTCGCTGGAGCATCCGACCCGCCCGCATAAAAGACGCGACAATGCGTCTGGCCCTCGGTGATTGCGAGTCCAGCTTCAGCGGCGGTGCCACGGGCAGATACTCGGCCCAAAGATCGTAGATCGGATAGTACAGCAGGACTTGGGGCGAGGGCCGTGCCGGCTTAAGCACGGCGTTCAAGCGGCCGACATAGTCGCAGTATTCTCGGTATGCGTCGGCTGGTCGGTCGCCGATGCCGTAGTACAGCGTGAAGTCAGTCACGCCCCACGAAGCTTGCCAGGCGGCAGTTGCCTGCATGTCCTCCAGCCCAACCGGTCCGGCTCCACCCATCTTCTGGCTGAAATCGCTCACTTCGGTCATCACACGACGGCCACCGGACAGCAACGCAGCCGAGGCTGGTAACGCGGCCGTCATCCAGCCGCTGTGGATCACCGTTTCTGGATTCGACGACAGCATGTCCAGACCGGGAATGTCCATCTTGGCAAGTGCTTTCAGACCGTTGCCCTCCAGAGGCACATGGTGCAGCAGTTGTTCCTCCCACAGACTGTGGCCCGACGATGCAACGCCATGGTCGGCGCACCAGGTCCCAAGTGCGCCGAAGTACCGGTCGGCAATCAAGTCCGCGATCAACGACCAGAATTGGCGCCGCACCTTGCGGTCGTCGGCCGTATCGCCCGCGAAAAGACTTTGCCGGTGTCGCAGTAAGTCTTCGCCGTACTGCTGCCGATAGCGATCGGGCAGATCGTAGGCCCACGGCACGCGAGGCAGCAGTCGCACGGCCGGATCGACGGGATCGCGAACTGGCACTCGCTTGCGCGCCTTTTCCGGAATCTGGCCGATGTTTACCGCAATCAAGGAGGGCTCGTCGGTGAACATCGCTTGAATCGTCTTGCCAAAATACGGTTCGAGCCGCCTCCAATAGGCGTCGTGTGTCTTAGCGACAAAACAACGCATGGCCCGATCGTCAATCAAGTTCGCATAGCGGCGCGAAGCATAATAGTTGTTGCTGGCATGCGTGTACTCGTATGAGGGTCGAACGACAAAGGGATCGGCGGCGGTGGGATCATGCGCCAGTTCCATGGCCTCGAATTGCGGATTCTCCTCCAAGACCAAGCCGCCGGCCGCACCGCTGGGGTAACCCTGCTCGTCGTACAGCCACACGACCATGCCCAGACGATGGCATTGCTGCACGCCGGCGATCAGAGTGCCCCAGTGCTTCTCGGATCGCATGTAGTCCTGAAATGCAACATTGCAGACCACCCCGCCAAGCCCGCGATTCAGATAGAAACGCATACCCTCCGGCTTCGCGGCACTTGACTTCTTTCCGTGAAGCATCTGTTCGATGCCCTCCGGCATCGCGTGGCGAGGGTCGATCCCGTGCACGATTTGCAGCGGGCGATCGTGGTTAGGCGGTTTGTTCCACGACGCCAGCCAGCTTTCAGGCAACTTCGTCTGCCCCGTAGCGGCGCCACTTGGGCCACGCTCGTTGGCGTGCACGGAAGCACTACTGGCGAACATCAGGAGCACCACGACGACACGGAATTGCGTAAGTCGCGTGTGGCACGGCCTACTTGTTGGCCGTGTCTTGCGCGTTCGGCGCAGGTCTCCCGACCTCGCCGAAACCGCCGACCGTAGGTCTCCTTGATTCTCGAGACCTGTCGGTCGCCCCATGTGCGGGGTCGGGAGACCCACGCACAGCGAACCGTCACCGACTTGCGAAGAACCGACTGACATACTGTGTAGACACATTCCCATACTGCCAGCATCCTTCCCAGGGGCTTTGCCTCGACCTATCATCACTCATATCTCTCTGTTGAATTCAAAGGAGACACTACGAATGACCTCCGGACAAATCAAAACGACGGCTCTCACCGTTGGCCTTATTGTAACGACAGCATTGCTCGTTCCACCAGCGGCGGGCGGCGAGCAACCCAAAGTGATCCGCGACAAGACTCTGGTAGCCTGGGTCAGTTTGAACAATCTCTCGCAGCGGGCCGGCAGTGCGCTGGGGCTGATCGACGATCGAGAGCGTTTTGATGCGATCGTCTTTGGCGAGAGGGCGCCGGGAAAATGGATGGCTGGCAGCGATTTCTTCCGACGCACTCCGGGGGATCAGTCGGCGTATCCGTCCGAGGCAGCCGACGACAGGACGACGGTGAAAATCGCCATCGTTTACGACGATAACGTCATCACAATCTACCGCGACCGCGAGCGATACGCGCGTTATCACGTCCACGAACCACAATCGTTCAACGTCGACGCCACCGTGCTGATCGGTCTGCGGTACGTTGGCCACATGGGCGAGATCGGCTTTCTGTCGGGCGCCATCGAGGAAGCTCGGATCTACGACACGGCCCTCGACGCGGAAACGGTTGCCACCTTGAAGCCCAACATCGCGTCGGATCCCAAACCGATCGCCCAGTGGACTTTCGAGGACGGCACCGCGGCCGACTCGATGCGTACGTTCACCAAGAGCACATTGCACGGAGCAGCGCGAATCGCCGATGGCAAGTTGTTCTTGGATGGCAGAACGGCCTACCTGGAGTGCTACCGACCTCGAAAGCTGACCGCTCAGGGCATGTTCTATCGCCCGCGGGCAAGAGAGACCGGTCGGATGTGGGACACGTGGCTGTATTTCCGCGACGGGACGTACTATCTGTACTATCTTGCCAATGCCGGTTCTCGCTGGGACAACATCTCCATGGCCACCTCGACCAACGGCGTCCATTGGCACGAACGGGGCCGCATCTTGTCGAAGGCGGAGGGCGTAACCTGGATGGGCACGGGGGCGACGTGGAAGTCGCCCAACTTCGAGAATGACGGCAAGTTCTTCATGAACTTCTCCGAGTGGCGTGGCCCGCGGCAGACTATCTTCTTTGCCGAATCGACGGACCTGTTGCAGTGGACTCGCCTTGGCGACGAATACGAATTCAAACAGGACACACGCTGGTACGAACCGAACGGACGTTGGGACTGCATCTGGACCATTCCGCGTCCCGATGGTGGGCTGTACGGCTACTGGACCGCCACGCCCAAGCCGGAAACGGGCGGACGCTTCGGCTTTGGCGAAACGACCGACGGCGTACGATGGACAGCGTTGCCGGCGCCCAAAGTACACGGCGCCGGCAAGGGCGAGGTCGGGGCGATCAAGAGAATCGGTGACAAGTACTACATGATGTTCGGCGCCGGGGGCATGATGGTCACGCTGATCGCGGACACGCCCAAAGGTCCTTTCCACGCGGCCAAGAAGAACCTCCGCCTTCTGTCCGGCCACACCTACTTCTCACGATTCTTCCCGTCGCCAGACGGTTTGCTGGTCAACCACCATTCGATTGCCCGGGACGGTTGGGTGTACTTTGCCCCTCTCAAATCTACCGTGATGGACGAGGACGGCACGTTGCGTCTCGGCTGGTGGAAGAGGAACGAAGCACTGAAAGGCGAACCGGTGCCGATGCAGGTGACTGAGAGACAGGAAGGCGAGACAGGCACGATCACGATGCTCGGCAATACGTTTGACGTCGAAACCGGCCTGATCATGGAGGCAAGCGTTGCTTTGCCCCGGGCCGAGCAGACCCAACCGGTCGGCCTGTACGTCGAATGCGGCAAGAACCAAGGTGCGGCTGTGCTGGTCGATGGCAAGGGCGCGGCGCAGCTTGGGAAGATAGGAGGCGACGGCTCCGGCTTTGCAGTCGAAAAGCAGGTAGACCGTGAGATGCACTTCGGCAATCCGGCATGTTTTCGTCTCCTGCTACGCCATTCGCTCCTGGAATTCTATCTGGATGACATTCTAGTCGAGTGCTTCAGCCTGCCCGTTACAGCCACGGGTCGGATTGGACTGATTCACGGTGAAAACAAGAAAGCGATCAAAGATCTCAAAGCATGGCGGCAGGCGGCGGCGAGCGGTCAGTCGGACAGCAGTTCCACGAGATAGTTGTCCGAGGGATAAGGGTGACCAGTGTGTTGCGTGAAGCCTTCTGCGTAGGCCACGTTGATTTCCATCCCTCGGGCGGCGCTCCATCGTTCGCAACTGTCCAGATACTCGTCGATACCGTGTTGTTTCAGTAGCCACGATCGCTGGCTCGCGTGACAGGCGAGCATCTGCTTCTTCAGTTCATACGTCGATGTGATGTCGACGATGAACTCCGGCTCGACGCGGTTGCCGAGATGATCGGTCCCCTCGACCGGGTCCACGTAGTATAGGTGCGGAATCTTGTCCAGCGGAGCGACTGGCGTTCCCTCGGCGTTCGTCGCGTAGTTGGGTACCGACGCATTGAAACACGCGTCGCGCACCAGGTGGCTTGAGATCTCATGGTCGCTCATGTAGTCCACCGCAGGTGCCGTGATCACGACGTCGGGGCGAACCTGCCGAAGGAATTCGGTCACACGAAGGCGCGACGGGTTGTCCAACACGATGAATAGGTCCCGGAATTCCAGGCAGAAGTAGTCGGCCTCGATCAACGCGGCCGATTCCCTTGCCTCGGCGCGCCGAATGTCAGCAATCGCCTCCGGTCCCAACTCCATGCTGCCGCAGTCGCCCGGCGTCATCGTGGCGATCGTAACCGACGCCCCCGCCTGTTTCAGCCGTGCCAGAGTCCCAGCGCATTGGAACTCCACATCGTCAGGATGTGCATGAATCGCGAGGACGCGAGGCGGATTTGAATTCCCAGACATTGCTGTTCCCAAACTGCGAGGATTCGATTGGATTGTGGATCATACGCCCGCCGACGTGAAACGCCTGCCGCCGGAACGTTGTGATCAGAGTACGAATTATAGACTCAGTTCGAGAAACGTGGCCACTCCGTCGGACAAAAAGACCTTGCCCGGTTGCCGTCGTTCACGCTGCCATAATGTATTCCTCCACTGAACCTCCAATCGTTGACCTCACCGTGAGGAGACGGTAGGCTCACAAGCGTTCTGTTTGAGCGGCTGTCTCAGTGCCAGCCTGAGTCCAGACTGACACACAACGCTTCATGCGAGGAGGTCCATAATGGCTAATCCCTTGACCCGCCGACGGTTTCTTCGGCAAGCGGCTCTGATCGGCTCGGCTGCATCGGCGGCCGGCACTCTCGCAGCACCGGTTTTGGCTGCTCCCCAATCACCGAACGACAAACTGAACGTCGCCATCATCGGGCCGGGCGGGCGTGGCGCCGCCAATCTCAACGGCGTGTCCAGTGAAAGCATAGTTGCCATTTGCGATGTGGACGAACGGCGGGCGGCCGGGGCGTTCAAGAGGTTCCCTCAGGCCAAGCGGTACCAGGACTTCCGCAGAATGCTCACCGAACTTGATAAGCAGATTGACGCGGTGGTCGTCAGCACGCCCGATCACACCCATGCCGTAGCGAGCGTGATGGCCATGAAGATGGGCAAGCACTGCTATTGCGAGAAACCGTTGACTTGGTGTGTCCACGAGGCTCGCGTCGTTCGCCAGACAGCCGCACAAAATAAGGTCGCCACGCAGATGGGCAACCAAGGGACGGCGTCGGCGGGTCTTCGACGAGGCGTGAAGGTGCTCCAGGCCGGTGTCATCGGCAAGGTCCGCGAGATCCACGTTTGGAGCGACCGGCCCTGGAACGGCTGGGCCCAAGGTAAAAAGCGTCCCCAAGAAACGCCTCCGGTACCGGCCGCGTTGGACTGGAATTTGTGGCTCGGTCCGGCGCCTGAACGCCCCTATCATTCGGAATACGTGCCCAGCCATTGGCGCATGTGGCAGGAGTTCGGTACCGGCGCATTGGGCGACATGGGGTGTCATACGATGAACCTGCCGGTGTGGGCAATGAAGTTGGAGAACCCAACCAGCATCGAGGCGGAGAGTTTCCCAATGAACGACGAGACTTACCCCAAGTGGAGCATCGTTCGCTGGGAGTTTCCCGCCCGGGGTGATCTGCCGCCGGTGAAACTGACTTGGCACGACGGCTGGGCGCACGGCGGCAAGCGACCGACGAAGGAACAGCTCGACGGCAACGAACCAACAAAGAGCGGCGCGCTGCTGATCGGCGAGAAAGGCAACTTCTACCAGACCTGCGACTTCGGCACCAGTTGGAAACTGTTTCCCGAGAACAAGTTTCGGGACAACAAGGAAGTGGCCGCGATAGGCGAGACGACGCCCGGTGTCGACCACCACCAGGAGTGGATCGCCGCCTGCAAAGGCGGCCCGCCGACCAAATCCAATTTCGACTACGCTGCCCGACTGGCCGAGACCGTGCTGCTGGGAAATGTGGCCTTACGCGTGGGGCAACGAGTCGAATGGGACGCCGAGAAGATGCAAGCAAAGAACTGCCCCGAAGCCGAGCCGCTAATCAATCGACCCTACCGCGACGGCTGGGTGCTGTAGACCCTTAAGGCGAGCCGCAGATAACTTCTTACCTGCCGTAGCGGAAGTCGCCAAGACTTTCGGTGATTAACCGCGTGTTCCGAAACTCTTGGCGAGTTCCGCTACCGGTACATTCTCATCTACAGCCAATTCGATGGTGCACGCCCGGTAAGCCTCCTCTTCCGGGCGTAGCCCTGGAAGGGTTCTATCTCGGGGCGTCGCGGATTACACCGGGGCGATAGACGTATCGGCATTCCGGATCGGTGAGTGGAGGCCGAACGTCTCGCATGTCGGCGCGCGGGGCGGTTTCGGCCTCGGACTCGATTTTCGCCAGAACGGCGACTAGCGCCTGGTAGTCTGGGTCACTCTTGTCGGAAAAGACGGCCGAGTCGTCGTTGCCGTCTGCCTTGCAGCTCTGATTGCCGCCGGCAGCCTTGGCCAGCGGGGCGAGCAGGGATCGGCTCTTCTCGATGTCGGGAAGAGCGACGCGGTACATGACCGTACCGGATGCGCTGGCGTGGCACGACTCGCAACGGCGTTTATAGATGTCGTCCATCGGGCCTCGGTGGGCGTCGAAGATTCCACGGCCGCCGGTGGTGTTTGGGCGGGCGTAGGTGTAGGTGCCGTAGTATGGAGCGTTGCAGTCGATCCACGTGACGAGGCGGCGAAGTTCGTCGGGTGCCAGTTCAACGCTATCCATGGCGGGGGACTTGAGGGCCTCGATCACCCGGCTGGCGTGGGAGCCGTAGTACTTGGGCGGGCGTGTCACCAACGTGGATACCTGATAAATATTGACGTAGTTGACAAGCTCTTTGCTGCACAGGTTCTCGTAGGCGACGTTGAAGACGTTGGTGAATTCGGACGACAGGTCCATGCCGCCTTCGCGCTTCGGGCCGCTGTGGCACTTGACGCAGTGCTTGGTCAGTACGGGTTGGACGTCGTGGTAGAAGTCCGGGGCGTGGACGCCGCCGTGGGGTGGCGGCGTGATCTCGGAGGGCTCGCGATGCAGTGCCAGCGCGTCGCGCGGGATCACCGCCGAAGACTTCTGTTCGTGGCAGCCGGC
The DNA here is from genome assembly GCA_964623055.1 of uncultured Pirellulaceae bacterium. Taxonomy (GTDB): domain Bacteria; phylum Planctomycetota; class Planctomycetia; order Pirellulales; family Pirellulaceae; genus JADHUC01. Next base: position 23,992 of record CAZURK010000076.1, on the reverse strand, counting down.
GCAACCGTACATCCCGCCCGGGGCGACGGTGGTGAAGGTGCGCATCCGCTGGACCTCCATGAAATTCTCGTCGAGCGCCGAGAAGTAGACCAGCCGATTTGCCGGCGCCTTGAAGTAAGCCGAGCCGTCGGCCTCGACGGGCACGGTGCCCCAGAGTCGCTTGAGGGCAAATTGGCCGTTGTAGCTGATGGCCGGATTCTGCAGGCCGTGGCCGCGCGTCCGGGACGACACGGGCTTTGCCAGTTCCTCGATGACGCGCACGTATTTCACCTCACCGCGTTCGACACCCGTCAGGCCGTTGTAGACGTCTAGCAAGTAAAAGGTGCCCCACTGCGATTGTTCCGGATCGGCGTGGTTGGGCTCGGCTGCGACCCCTTCGCCGCGCGGCGCAACGACCGTCGGCCGGCTTCGCCGTTTCACGGGGAATGCCTCGAAGGCCGAGAGTTCCGGGTCCCGGTAAATCAGATCACGGTTGTTCCAGCGGTCCAGCAAGTAGAGGCCATAGCCGGTGGCGTCACGCTCGCCGGGGCCGTAGCAGTAGGAGACGAGGAAGTAGTCCTCGGACAGCGGGAACACGTCGGCGTAGTAGCCCGATTCGCGGCGCTGCCACGACGCGTGGCTGGGCGGCGGAATCTCGGGCGTGACGTTCGTGTAGATGGCCGGGCTGGAGTGAGTGAACACCGGGTCGACCAAACCCACGGGCCCGACCGCATAGGGCATGTGCGGGCCGAAAATGCAGGCGATCTGCCGGCTGTTGGGCACTTGGCGTGCGCCCCAAAGAGCAACCGGTCCAAAGTGGGCGCCCGAAACGTGGACCATGCGCGTGCCGTCAGGGTTGCAGCGCCAAAGGCTCTGGTTGTTACCGACGTGCTTGTCGATGTAACGCCACTGGCTTACGGCCAACTGCCCGTCGGCCAGCACGCTGGGTGTGAAGTCGTTGATCGTGTTGGTCGAGATGCAGCGGACGTTGCCACCATCTGCGTCCATCGTGTAGAGCACGGACACAGTGAAGGCGTTGTGGCACAAGACGACGCGTTCGCAGCGGGTCGAGATGAAGGCAATGCGGCCGTCGGGCATATAACACGGGTCAACGTCGTCGTACATCGAGTCGGAGAGCTGGCGGAGGTTCTTTCCGTCGATGTCGCACTCGTAGATCAGGAAAGGATCGGGCGGAGCGGGTTTGTACGAGAAAAGCACACGATCGGCATCCCACGACAGATCCGGGTCACGGTAGATGCCGTCCGTCTTGAGTTCCGGGGTAAGGCAGGTGAGCTGTCCGTCGGGCCGGATCGGCGAGAGCGTGAAGACGCCACTGCCTTCCCTGTAGCGACCGCTGCCGTCGTAATAGATCGTGTAGATGTGGGACGTGTTATAGGTCAGCCGCTTTGCAAGGACCAGCTTGTCGAAGCCCATTTGTGAACCTGCCGATGGGACGATGAGCGGATTGCTCAACGCCACGCGGTTCTTGAGCCGGTAGGCGTTCACGTAGAGCTGGTAGAAGCGTTCCCATTTCTCTTTGGTATCGCCTTCAGCGACCAATGATTCCACAGCAGAGGCTGCCTGTGCCGCCTCGTCCTGTTCTTTCGCCAAATAGTCAGGGGCGACACCAGTTGTTGATCGGGAATCGTGGATCAGTTCGGCGATGTGGGCGAGCATCTTATGAAGACGCTGCGGCGACAGTGCCAGTGTTTCGCGCTCCGTCCGCTCGTCGTTGATTTTCACGGATAGGTTGGCCACCCAGTCGGCGGTTCCGTCAAGTTCGCTCTTGTCGACTTGCAGCAGTTCGTTCCGTGCGGGATCGCCCGCATCCGCTCCGCCCGAGTCGTCGCCAACGCGCGCTATCTCCGCGTCGACCTTGTACTTTTCGCCACCGATCAACGTGTACTCGAGGATGCGGTGAGCGCGAGGGGTGGGCAGCGGAATGTTGTCAAACGGCTGCCTATAATCGTACGAATCGGGCGGCTCGAGGGGGTAGAAGCCCACGAAACCTTCACGATCAGGCTTGATCGCTTCCGTCTTCTTCTTTTTAACGACCGTGCGGTTCAGCCGCCAGTCTTCGGGGAATGCGACGGGCGATTCGAATCGCAAGGCACAGATGTGAGGGATGCAAGATGGGCAGTTGAGCTTCACCGTGTGTTTGCCCGCGGTAACGTTCGCAGTGCACTGTTTGAACCATTTGGCGTGGTCGGTGTTCCAGTTACCCGTCACGTCGGTGAAGCCACGAACAAGCACCTCGCCATCAAGCAATATCTCGACAGGTCGCGATCCAGCAGCCGTGTATAGAGCGTAGATGGTGTAGTCGGCCGTAACGGGGAATTCCAGGTCGTACTCGGCCTGGTTAGGCATCACCCCGCCGTTGACGATGCAGGGGTACTTGCCCGTATAGCCCCGCGCCACGCTGCCAGCATCCACGTTGCCGCGGTCGAGCCAGTCGCACCGGATGGTGAAGCTGTCGGCGAGGGCACAGTTGGCAAGGAACACGCACAGGCTGAGGACAAAGGTCAGCAGAAACGAAACAGGCTGCACCAATCGGAAGGGAGGGGTCATCGCGTTGGTCTCCTTACACGGCTTGGGGCTGTGTCGAATCGAAGCGGAATGCGGGCTCCAGGGTTCGTGCCAGGCGGGGATTCCGCTTCATGCATGGGCTCATTCTGGTCGGGCCGGACTCAAGTGTCAACAAAAGCGACTAGACGTCTTTCTTTTGTTCGCCCCCGCCAGTGGCCAACACGTCCATGAGCTTTTCCTTCAGCGCGGCCATGCTGAAGGGCTTCTGGATGAAGCCGGCCAGGCCTTTTTCGGCGAAACGCTGGGTCGCGTCCTGCTCGTTGTAGCCGCTGCAGAGGATGACTCGGACGCCGGGGTGGAGGCGCTGCATTTCGTGGAAGGTCTCTGCGCCGTCCATGTGGGGCATGGTTAGGTCTAACAGCACGCAGACGATCTCGTCGGCATGTTCTCCAAGCACATTCAGCGCTTCGCGTCCGTCGGGCGCCGTCAAAACGCTGAAGCCCAGTCGCTCGAGCATCTGTCTGCCTACGGCGCAGACTACTTCCTCGTCATCGGCGATCAGGACGGTTCCGCTTCCTCGCCAGTCTTTCCCCTCGGCTGCGTCTTTCTCGCGGCCTGCATCACCGTTTTCGGGCAGTTCATTCGCTGGAAAAAGGACCTTGAACGTTGTGCCCTTGCCGATCTCGCTGTGGATCTTAAGCGTGCCTTTGTGCCCGCGCACGATACCCAGGACGGCCGACATGCCCAGGCCGCGTCCGGTGAACTTGGTCGTGAAGAAAGGATCAAAAATCTTCTCGACGGTCTCGGCGTCCATGCCGCAGCCCGTGTCGGCTACTTCGAAATATGTGTAGACGCCTTCGGCCAGCGGTTCGTCCAAAGCGGCTCGCAGACCCTCATCCAGATCATCCAGGTATGCCCGGTCGCAGTGCATCGCGCCGGTCGACAGAGCGATAACGCCGCTCCGCTCGCCGATGGCTTCCGAGGCGTTCGTGATCAGGTTCATGACAACCTGGCGAATCTGTGTCACGTCGCCGTCGAAGACGGGAAGGTTCTCGGCAAGGTTGAGTTTCAGCACGACTTTCTTCGAAATCGAGACTTCGAGCAGATGGGCCATCTCCTCCACAAGCTCGTTGCCGTCGATTGGTTCCACGACGAATCGGCCTTTGCCCGAGTAGGCGAGCATCTGCTTGGCCAAGTCCGCGGCGCGTTTGGAAGCCTTCCCGATTTCCTTGAGATTATGGCGCGCCGGCGACATGGGCGACAGTTCGTTCAGCGCCAAATCCGCGTTGCCCAGAATGGCCGTCAGCAGGTTGTTGAAGTCGTGGGCGATGCCGCCGGCCAGCACGCCCAGGCTTTCGAGTTTCTGTGCGTGCTGCACCTGCCGCTCCAGCGCCAGCTTCTCCTCCTCCGCCCGCTTGCGATCGGTGATGTCGGTGCAAACACCGATCCACCTGGATGGACAGCCTTCGTCGTCGAGAAGGGGGAGCCCGTGGTCGTTCCAGTACCTATATGCGCCATCTGCATGTCTCACCCTATATTCGTATTGAATAGGCTCCGTTGATGTTCTGTGATGCTCAACGGCATTCTCAAGCGTGCCCCTATCCTCCGGGTGTATCAAGTCAAGCCACGCATTGATATCTCCCGAAATCTGTCCCTCCTCGTATCCCAGCAATCCGTCGATATCCCCAAACCACTCCAGAGTGTCGGTTACCGCATCCCATTCATAAATCAGGTCATAAGCGGCCTTTCCTGCGGTTCTAAGACGTTCTTCACTCTCACGTTGGGCTTCCTCAGCCCGCTTGCGCTCAGTGATATCAACGATGATCCCCCGCAACCCGACCGGTCTGTCCTGCTGCACGATCGGTGTACTGTAGACTGCGATGGGGAAGCGGCTTCCGTCTTTCCGCTGGGCGACGTACTCATTTGCCCTAACCGGTTTTTGCCCGCGGACAACGCTCTCGATGTTCTGCCGGGCCCGCTCGCGTTCTTCCGGAGCCAGCATATCCAGAGTGTTCAGTCCTGCTTCCAGATCTTCTTCCGAGTATCCGAACATCTCGAACGCGTTTCGGTTCACGAAGGTCAGACGCCCCCGAAGATCCACTTCACACACTGTTTGCGGCAGCAGTTCAGCCAGATCCCGAAAATGCTGTTCGCTCTCCCGAAGCGCCTCGTCGGACTTGCTGGCCAGGACCACCTTCGAAGCGGTATCGGCAACTGTTTTCAGCAGGGCCGCGTCACTTGGGGAGAGTACCTGCTTGCTGAACAGCGCGAGGACCCCAATCGCTGTCCCCTCCCGCGATACCAGCCGATAGCCGGCAAACGACACCAACCCTAGTTCGCGTGCCCAATCGTGGTTATGGACGCGCGGATCGCCTGTCACGTCGTTGGTAAGGAAACCGGACTTTTCGGCAGCCGCAACGCGTCCGATCTTGTAGCAGCCAAACGGTACCCGCCGATGGGTCTCGCCGTCGATATGGGTGTAGCGCCCCGAACTGGCCGCCAGGTGAAGACATCTATCCCGCTGGCTGCAGACGTGTGGCCCTTCGCTGATCTTGGCATGCATGCAGCCGGATTCGCACAGGTCACCCTGATCCGTGAGCCAGATGCGGGCGAAATCGGCGCCCAGGAAGTCGACGACGCCATCCGTGATACGTTTCATCTTGTCGGCCAACGGATCGGAGCCCAGCAAATCTTCATTCAGCCGGTTCAGCCCTTCGATCCTCTCCTCGGCCCGTTTGCGCTCGGTGATGTCACGCGAGGAGCCATACATGCCAACAATTGCGCCGGTGTTATCCCTGAGCGCTTTCACTCTGTTTTCCATCCAGACGGTATGACCCGCGGCGTGATAGTACTCGACTTCAACGGCAACGTATCTTTCCGGATCAGTATCTTCCATCGAATCGCGTTGAAGTTCCTCGATAAACGTCAAGACGACGCGCTGAAGCGATTCCGGCGTTACCATTTCTTCCAGCGTCTGCAGTTTCCGCTCTTCGGGCGTGAAGCCCAGCACCTTCCTGATGGAGGGGCTCACATACGTGGTCTTGAAATCCAAATCGAGCGTCCAGACGATATCGGCCATATTCTCGGCTAAGAACCTGAATCTCTTCTCGCTTTCCCGCCGCGCATCCTCCGCGCGGTCGCGTTCGCGCACACGTTGCTGGATGTGGCGAGTGCCGAACGTCAGGGCGACAAGGCCCAGCAACCACAACGCGACATGGCCAATGCCGATGATAGTCATCTGTCTGTGCGCGATTGCCACGTAGGGGGCCATGGGCACCGACAGGCTGATGCCGCCGCGAATATCGCCTTCTTTGTAGCCCTGATCGCTATGGCACTTCAGGCAACCCTTTTCAGTCGTCAACGGGCGCATCAGACGCAAGTGAGCCTGGCCATCGAACATTTCAACAGAGGAGAATTCCTGCTGGCCGTCCTCGAAAGTCTCCAGAGCCCGTTTCTCCCAAGCGTCCGGAGCGTTGGCTGGGCGGATCGGATTCAGGCTCGTGATGTGCGCGCGCACGCCTTCGGCCTCGAAGCCCAACTCGTGGACCTGGCGCGTCATATAGGCCGGATTGATCAGTGTCAGCCGTCGTCCCGAAGCCGTTTCAATCTCGCGCTCTTCGACGTTCGTCAAGTGCGGGTTTGGCAAGGTCGATTCGGATACTGGAACATAAACGCCCCCGTGCCCGGCGTTCCAGCGGCGATAGATGACATCCTTGGCAAATTCTCTCCTGGCGGCCACGCTCGCTGCCTGCCGAGCCACGTCCCGCTCGTGCAAGTAACTCCACGTCAGCGATGCCCCAACGGCCAGCGTCCACCCCGCCGCAAGAACAAGGGCATATCGCTTCAGGTCCAACGATTGCTTCGAAGATCGAGTCGCGCTGGAAGAGGCTTTGTTCATGTCAAATGATGGTCATCAAACGTGCTGGTGCGATGCGCGGGGTCTCGTCAAACCTCGATTGACGGGTAGCTGAATTCGCAAGAATTCAGGCCAACAGAGCAAGCGGCTGAGTTTTTGCGAATCCAACTACAGACAACCCGCCAATTGAAGATTGACGCAGCACCAAGCAAACACCCGACATACCGTGGCTGCTACAGGTACAACCCGCGCCGCTGCAAGGTTATCACGGCCAAGCTAAGTCCTACCGGAAATATAGCTCACGCGGTCGAAAATGCGCCATTCCTTGCCGGCAACAAGACAATAGGGACGAGAATGATCGCATCATGTTATGAGTCGCTAAGTTAGTGTCTCCGAGCGAGGTGTCAAGCCGAGCGTCCATACTCATCCCGCGTGTTTGCTCCCTTGCCCTCCGATCTGCGTGGGGTCGGTCAGGAATGCCCAACCTACAGAAACAAGAGACGCGAGTTTTGTAGGTCAGGCTATGCCTGACGAATTGCGGGTCACACCGCTCGAGCCGGTTTCCGTCAGGCACAGCCTGACCTACCGAAAATCGAGACGGGCATCGCAGGAACGGTCGGTGCGGATCCCGCTCATGCGGACATCAGTTCCTTGACGGCTGCCGCGATCTCCTCCAACTTGACAGGCTTTGCGAAGACGCGCGAGGCTCCCAGGCCGTGGGCGTTGTCCAGGTACAGGTCGTTTCCGGCTCCGGTGATCACGATGACTTTGGCGTCCGGCTGCGTCTTGCGGACGTGCAGGAGCGTCTCCAGACCATCGCGTTCGGGCATCACGATATCGGTAATCACGACATCAAAGGCTCCTTCGTCGAGAATCTGGGCGGCCCGTTCGCCGTCGCCCGCTTCGACCACCTCGTAACCGCAGGTCTCCAATTTGCCGCGAAGGATATTCCGTATGACCTTCTCATCGTCAACAACAAGGATTCTGCCAGTCATGGTGCCGCGGTTTCGTTCGCCGTCTTTTTCTGTTGTAAGCCCTACGAACGGAACGTCGCCCCATCCACCACATCTAGGTAATGCTAACGAAAACTACGTCGCTGCTACGCGCGAGTCAAATGCGACATTTTCGCAGTGAGATTGGCGTTTTTCGTGCATCCGGCAGCGAGTTCTGCAGCATGGCCCCCCGCCCCGTGTTTCCGGCCGAAAGTGGATTCCTGCCGATTACGTTGCGGGCCGCTTGGGTGTGTCCAATAATTCGCGGATGCGGCGAAACAGCATATCGTCCATCGGCGGCTTTTCGATAAACTCGATGTGCTCGCCCTCGGCCGCACCCGCCTCGAAGACATCTGCGGCGTAGCCCGACATGAAAATGACCTTCGTGTCAGGGCGTTGCCGGGTTAGTTCCTTCGCGAGTTCCCAACCGTTCATCTCAGGCATAGTGACATCAGTCAACAACAGTTCGATGGTCCCGGTATGAGCTGCGGCCACTTCTAGCGCCTCGCGCCCACCACCGGCGCGTACGACGGAATATCCTCTCGATTCAAGCAGGAAAGCCGCGGAGTCGAGTACGACTTCGTCGTCGTCGCATACCAGGATCGTCTCAGTGCCGCCGGGGCAATGCTTCACCGAACGCTTCGCGTCATCAGCCGCTTCGACGCCCTTCGCTTCAACGGCGGGCAGGTAGACGCGAAACTCCGTTCCCTCGCCCGGGCGGCTGTCAACCTCGATGAACCCGCCGCTCCGCGTAACGTCGGCAAACACGGTCGAGAGGCCCAAACCAGTGCCTTCTCCTACGGGCTTGGTAGTGAAAAACGGCTCGAAAACTCGCTGGACCGTTTCCGGCGCCATTCCACAGCCCGTGTCAGCAACGGACAATTGTACGTATAGGCCGGGACGGGCATGGCTGTTTGCGGAGACCCGACCCTCGTCCAGTTCTTCTGTGGCGGTTCGGATCGTCAGCCTGCCTCCGTCCGGCATTGCGTCGCACGCGTTTCTGGCAAGATTCATCAGGGCTTGCTCGATCGCGCCTTTATCCGCCTGGATCGGCGGCAGGTTGGAGGCAGAAGCCATCTCCAGCGTGACGAACTCGCCAGTCAACTTTCGAAGCACCGTCTCGATGCCGTTGACCACTTGGTTGATATCGAACTGCGTTACCTCCGGAACTTCCTTCCTGGCAAAGCTGAGCAATTGTCGTGTCAACGCAGCACCGCGCTGGCCGCATTTGGTGATGTCCTGCAAGGATCGCTTGAAATGTTCCGGAAGCTCGACTTCCAACGCGGAAGACATCAGCTCGGCACTGCCGAGGATTCCAAACAGCAAGTTGTTGAACTCGTGGGCTACACCCGACGCCAGTTGCCCGACGGCTTCCATCTTGCTTGCGTGTCGGAGACGCTCTTCCAACAGTTTCCGCTCCGTAAGGTCGGTAATCATGGCTAATGCGCCGGCGTAACGCCCCTGGTCGTCGAAGACGGGGTTGGTCGAAACGATCGCCCACAAGTCGGTTCCGTCCTTGCGGCGAAATCGGTGCTCATACTGCTCGGCGATGCCCTGCTCCCGCCGCTGCAACTTGCGGCGTGCCTCGGCTTGCATCTCGTCGTCCATGAACAACATCAATGGTTTGCCGGACATCTCCTCCACAGAATACCCGAGCATTTCTGCCATGCGAGGGTTGGCGAACTGGGTGTTCGCTTGCGCGTCGATGCCCCAAATGCCTTCGTTTGCTGTCTCGACGATGTGGCGATACTTTTCTTCGCTGGCCCGCAACTCTTCTTGTGCCTGAATGCGATCCTCCTCCGCCCGTTTTCGTTCGGTGAGGTCAACATTGGCACCGACATGGCCAGTGACCTCGCCGCGATCGTCAGTCAGCGGCGCGGCGCGGCCGTAGACCCAAGAGACCTTGCCTTGCTTGTCCTGAAAACGATACTCGCCTTCCCAGCAGTCCTGGCTTTGAGTCATTCTGTACCACCGGCTGCTAATCGCCTCCCGATCCTCAGGATGCAACGCCGCGACCCATTTGTCGCCCTTGGCCTCATCGAATGTCCGCCCGGCCATTTCGGACCACCGCGCGTTCACGTACGTGCAGTCCCCATTCGCATCCGTGAGGTAGATGCCAATCGGCGCGGAATCGGTGAGTGTTCGGAACAACTCCTCGCTTTGGCGCAACGCGTCGTTGGCCTCTTTCAGGTCACGGATGCGCTCCGCCACGGCCTGTTCGAGTGCCTCGGCTCGCTGGACCAAGTGGACACGGACGGCGCGATGTACTTGGTGCACAAGTGCGGCGGGATCCGGACCCTTCTCGACATAAGCAAACGCCCCGATATTCACGGCGTCACGAGCGGATTCTAGTGAGGCGTACCCCGTATGGAGGACGATCGGCACGTTTTCGGCAAATGCCGCGAGCCTTCTCAGCAGTTCGTCCTCTGGTAGATCCGGCAGTCGCAGGTCCACAACGGCAACGTCGATACTCCCGGACCGGAGACGTTCCAGGGCTTCCCCAGCCATCGCACAGGCAATGACCTCGAATCCCTCGCGGGCCATGATCGCCGAGATCGTCTGGCGTTGCGAAGAATCATCCTCGGCGACCAGCAACTGTAGCGAGTCCTCCGCGCTGGCGTTATTCGGCATTTCCATACACCCCATCCGTAGAGCTTAGGAATCTCGCGAGGCTTCGGGCTTGCGCAGTCGGCCGGAAGCTCGTCCCCCTGAAATGCGCTCCATTAGATCCAGAATGTGGTCCATGTCCAGAGGTTTTCGCACCACGGTGTACGCGTTGCGACGCACGGCCTCCTGGGCCAGCCCTTCAAACTCCGCATCTATCCCCGCGATCATGACCGCGACTGCAGTCGGCGTGATCTTCTTGATTGCCAAGTAGAGATCCAGACCGTTCATTGCGGGAAGTGCGACATCGACGAAAACCAAATCGAAACGGATTTGCTCGATAAGCTCCAAGGCCTCGTGGGCCGAATCGGTCGCTGTCACGCGGTATCCTTGCTCCCGCAGGGCGCCGCTGAGTTGCTCCGCTGTGCGACGGTCGTCCTCGACTACTAGAATCGCGGTATCCTTCACCTCTCCGATAAGATGGATGACTTTATCCAGGTCAAGCGGCTTGTCCAGAAACGCAACGGCCCCCTCGTCCAATGCCGCGTGTTTAAGCTCCTCCAGTCCGTAGGCACTCATCAGGATAACCCGCACGCCTTCCTGGTGGCGTCGAATCCGTCGAAATGCCTCGACTCCGTCGATCCCCGGCATACGAACGTCCATCAGGACCACGGCGTATCCGCTTTCTGAACACAGCTCGACCGCTTCTTCACCGCTGGCGGCTGCGTCCACCGAGTAGCCCTCCGCGCGAAGGATATCGGCGACGGTCCTGCGCATACTCGGCTCGTCATCGACCACGAGGATTCGGCCTTTCTCGGCGTTGACCTGCACCTGAGACATGTACTTTGTCCTTCCTCCAGGCCAGAACTCGAAATCTGAATTTCTTTCCCGGTCCACTACTCCCGTCACTCGCGCGGTAGGTGAACCGTAAACACCGCTCCCCCATCATCATGGTTCGCCGCCTCGATCGTGCCGCCGTGCCGCTCGATGATCTGCCGGCAGATAGTCAGTCCTAAACCGGTTCCCTTCGCCTTGGTAGTGATAAGCGGTTCGAACAGCTTGTCAAGGACCCTCGGTGCTACGCCCGGCCCGGTGTCCCGAAACACGATCGTGTCGGCATCCGGTGCGCGACTGGCTTCGATGAGCAAATCCCCTCGATCGCCCATGGCCTGGGTCGCATTCTTGACCAGATTGACCACTACTTGCCGCATTTGATTTGGATCCACCTTCACGAAAAACGGTTCCGGCGACAGCGCAATGCGGCAGGCCACCTTGTCGTTCGTTTGGATGCCTCGAAACACTTCGCTGATGAGATCTCCAAGATCCACGTCCCCCTTTGCCGGCTCCTTGGCCCACGCCATGGAAAGCAGGCTGTCGATCACACTGTGCGCAGTTCCCAGTTCTTGATTGATGATGTCGAGATACTCCTCCAGTTGAGCCTTTTCACCCGAGCCATATCGCTTCAGGAAATAGCACGCGTTTCCGGCCGCTCCCAGCGGGTTGCGCAGGTCGTGAGCGATGCTGGCTGCTACCTGGCCGATGGCTGCCAGCCGGGTGGTTCGGACCAACTCTTCGCGCACTTTGGCCAACTCTGTTTCCACGCGTTCGGTTTCGTGTCGCTGTTGCTCCAGGAGCACCTCTTGTGCTTTGCAGTTCGCCTCGTCGGCCCGCTTGCGCTCGGTGATGTCTCGGGCAGTGACGACGAACCCCCGGATCTCGGTGTCCGGCCCAAGGAATGGGGAGTAGGCGACGTCCATGTACTTCCGCCCAACGGCCGGAAACTCAAACCAGTCCTGGTAACGGATGTCCTCCCCAGTCATACAGCGCTTAGCCCTCGGTCTGATAATTGTACTGAAGAACTCCTCACCAAACACTTCAGCCACCGTCCGGCCAATAACCTCGTCCGCTGTCTTGGCGAATGCCTGCAGATACGCCGCGTTGGCGACAAGGTAGCGGTAGCGTTGATCGACGAGCGCCAGCATGTCGTTGGCACTCGATACGACGTGCTCATACTGGTGCAGTTCCTCCAGGGCCTGCCTGCGCTCGGTGATGTCTTCAACGACAGCAACGTGGCAATTCTGTGACTCGCCGGGTTCCCACATCGGCGAGACCGTCAAATTCACCCACACGATCGAATCGTCCCGGCGGAAGTACCGCTTGTCCATCGAGAACTCACGGATTTCACCGGCTTTGAGCCGCTCCATGTTATCCAGATCTTCTTGCAGATCGTCCGGGTGAGTGATGTCCATGAATGTGGCCGCGGTCATTTCGTCGGGCGTGAGTCCGAGAATGTCGCAGTATCGCTGATTGACCCAGACGAACTGTCCCGTTGGTGTTTCGATTTGGGCAACGCCGATGGCGGCCTGCTCGAAAATCGCCCGGAACTTCTTCTCGCTCTCACGCAACGCGTTCTCCGCTCGCCGGTGCCTCGCAAACAGTCGTGAGACGACCACGCCAAACACTGCGAAACTCGCCAGGATCATGCTCCGAATGTAGACTTCATGCGTGGGGACGTCCGTAACAAGCAGTTCCAGGAACGTCCCTTCGTAGAACCAAACGTAATCCAGGACCGCATCAATGAGCCCCACCGAAATCCCCAACAACACCGCAAGGGCTAAAATGGCTGTTTCCGGCTGTACGGCGTGCCGCACGCTCATCGAATCCTCCTTAACTCGGTGTCCGTTTCATTTCTGGGCAAGATCATTATGCAACTGTCGAGCGACAACCTCGCCGGACGCAAGGCCGCGAAGACGGTCAGCCTACCAGGTTGATACATCCGGCTCGCTCAGCGCCACCGGTTCTCAGCCTGTAGTAGTAGGTACCCGAGGCTGCCTGCCTTGTGTTCCAAGTAGCAGCGTGTACGCCTCTGGTCATCCAGTCTTCCTCGAGCTTTCCTACACGCTCGCCGGCTGCGTTGTACACGTCAACGCAGGCATACCCGTCTGCAGGAAGGCTGTATTCGATCACCAGCGATGAAGAAGTGCGCCCCGGCCGCCACGGGCCCAGCACCTCGATCCGCGGATTGTCACCACCAGACAAGGACGCGGGGACGGGCTCGGAAGCATACTCGTATGGCTCGTCGCAGAGGTGGTATTCCGCCTCGCCCGGCTTGGCCAGGTACGGAGTCGACAGCGGCGTTCGCGTGAAGCTGTCCAGCGGCGCGAGCTTGGGTCCGCTGTCGTCCCACAGATAGACTGGGATGTTTCTGGGATCAAGTGCAGTTGAAGCACCGCGCTCCTTGGCGATGTGGAACAGCCCGAAGTTGCCCGGCTCGTGGCCAGCCAGATAATGACCGATGACGTCCACGCTGAATGCGTCCTTGCCAAAGATAAACACGTTGGTGGGAAAGATCTCCGGCTTGCCATCGGGGCCCGGCCCGCGGGTAAACGCGTTTCCGTTCTGAGCGTATACGCCCTCGATGATGTTCAGCCCGACGGTAGGCTTCAGTGGCATGTAGGCATCAATCGTACGGTGGGCCCACATCTCGATCCTGCGGGCGCCTTCCACTTCCCATCGCGGCATTCCGGCTTGTTTGTGTTTGGCATAGAGATCGTCGATGCGACTCTGGGCGTCCTCCTGAAAATCTTCGCGAACCTCGTCTTGAATGCCCTGGCAGAACTGTATGTAGGGCTTGATGTTTGTTCCTTGCAGATTCTTGGCACACAGCGTCAGGCCCATGTAGTGCGTCTTGAGTTTGGCTACATTGATCACGTAGGTGTCCGGATAGAGGAATGGACCGAGATACTTGGTTCGTTTGATCACAACGCCATCCGGACACTCCACTGTTGTCGGAGCCCGCGAATCGTCGTCTGCGTAGTGCACGCCCGTGCGCTCGGCCGCCTCGCTGTATCCAATGCCGGGTTGGTCGAGCATGAGCGCCTCGCGCACATACATGCTGTCGGCGGCGACCCCCAACTGCTTCATCCGTTCGATGATACCTTCGACAACGAACGGATCGGTGACGATGGCATGCTCGAGACCGGTGCCGCTGGTCATGGTCAGGTTAGGTTTGATCACGAACCTGTTGGCAAGAGGGATGCCGGGCGTGCCCTGCAGAGTGAAAATCCGTTTCGCCAGCGCCGACCCCTCACGCCTTATTGCATCGGCATCGGTCTTGGACGCGACGTCGGTCTTGCGTATGAATACGGCTTCTGGATGCGACTCGATAAAGGGATGTAGACCGAAGTAGGTCGCCGTCGCGGCTTCCCGAGTGACCGGCGACGGAGCGCAGCCGACCACCGACGCAGCGCCACATCCTGCCATCGTCGCCAGGAACGTTCTTCTATCCATGATGACCTCCCCCCGATGCAATCGCGACAATACGTCTATAATACGCTTTCCCAGAATAGGAGAGCAATCGTGAACAGGGCCTTTTGCCTTTATCATGGCCGAAGACTGCACATACAACGACCCGGGAGCATGCCGCAACCCAGTAGGTCCCGTCTGCCGGACGGGACCTTGAAGCTGCAAAAGACTCAACTATAAGGACACAAAATGGAAACGCTCACCGCCGAAAGACTCCGAAGCCACCAGGTCCCCGAGAACTCTTTGACACTATGGTGGTTGGGCCAAGGAGGCTTTGTGATCAAGAGTCCGGCCGGCAAGATCGTCGTGATCGACCCCTATCTTTCCAACTCCGGCAAAGCAACCGGAGAGCAAAACGGTCTTAACCTGGATCGGCTCGTCCCGCCGCCGCTATCGCCCGAAGAAATGGTGGCAGTGGATATCTATGCGATGACACACAGTCACGGAGATCACCTGGACCCGGAGACTCTGGCCGGATACCGTGCCGCCGGAGGAAACGGTCCCTACCTGGCGCCGGCGGAAACGGTCGAGAAACTCCAAGAGCTTGGGGTGCCAGAGGACCAGATCATCATGACTTGGCCCAACAAGACACACACCATCGGCGATCTGCAGATCCGGTCCACGTTTGCCATCCCATACAGCGGCGACGATTTGACGCACGTCGGTTATCTTGTCAGTGTCGAAGATGGGCCATCCGCCTACTTCACCGGAGACACGGCGTATCACGAGTTGCTCGCCATAGCCGTCGGTCCACACAAGCCCAATCTTCTGGTCACGGTCATCAACCCGGGCTTCCGAAACATGGGGCCAGTCGAAGCGGCACGGTTAGCCAGGGAGTTGGACGTCGAGTTGGCCATTCCTTGCCACTACGACATGTTTCCGGACAACAGCCTGCCCCCGCGCTTGCTGCGGACCAATCTGATCGTCGAAGGTATCGGCGAACGGTATCGCGAGCTTCAACACGGCGTACCATTCACATATCGAGTGTAGCCGGAGTCGCAAGACTTCGGAATTCGCCGCTTCCGCCCGAAGTGTCGCCACTTCGGCTACGATGGTTGTTTGTCGAACGATCCTAACGGCGTAGTCCGAAATTCTCAAGAAACTCGTCGCGAATCGCCCGTAAATCTTCGGCGATCACTTGGAGATCCTCCTGCGTCACCCCACTGGCCTCCACGATCGCGGCAATGTCGGCTAGCACCGACTCCCGTTCCTCCTGGGGAATATTGGCGCTTTCCAAAACGGCATCCACATCGGCGGCCAACAGCTCACGTTCGTTGTCGTCGATTTGCCCATCGCTACGCGCCGCCCTCACATCGTGCACCAGTTGAACCACGGTCGCCGGGTCCGGCTTCTCCGCTCCGTCCGCCAACGCTGCCACGTCCGAACGAAGCTGTTCGATGTGCGCCGGCGTGACTTGCGATTCGGATGCAATGGTCACCGCGTCGGTTGCCAGTTTGTGGACGTTCTCGCGCTGTGCCTCGGTCATGCCGTGATTGTTGTGAAACTCCTCGACGATCGCCCGCAGGTCATCGGCGATTGACTGGAAGTCTTCCTGCGTTACCCCGCTGGCCTCGACAATCGCCAAGAGATCCGCCACCACGGCCTGCACTTCCTCGCGCGACACGTCTGCGCTTTCAAGCAACGCATCGACATCGCCCGATAGTTGCACTAGCTCCAGCGGCGAGAATTGGCCGTCCTCGGCTGCCGCGTGAAAATCTTCCAGAAGCTGCGAAACCGATTCCTCGGACGGCAATGTCGCGCCATCCAACAGCGTCGCTACATCGCCGACCAACTGAGTGATCTGTTCCGGCGTAACTTCCGAATCCTCGCGGATCGCATTCAGGTCGGAAAACAGTTTCTGCAGGTTCTCCCTCTGAGCATCGCTGATCCGATTGGCGTGATTGCCGATGACGTCGTGCAGCGAGATCGGCCCGGATCCGCGCTGATTCAAACCTCTGATAACCGACAGGACGTCCAGCGAAGTCAGACCACCATCGCGGTTGACGTCACCGGTCACGCGCGGATTTCCCGTTTTCTGAAGGACGCCTTCCCCTATAGATATGCCCGTCTGCTGATTCAGGTCGCCGATCAGCGACAGCACATCCAGCGGCGTAATCGAACCATCCGTATTGACGTCCATCGCAACCAGCGGTGCGCCGAAGCCGAAATCAGCCGCCAACAGCGTTCGACTCTCCAGCAGCTCGACTTGCAGTCCCGCGCGCCGTCTACGAGGTCGCCTGCATCTGCTCTCTCTTCCGGTGATCCGGGCCCAAAACGAATTCCTGGTTCTCGCCGACATCTTCTTCTCCTCGCTGTACTATCTCTGCATCATACCGTTTTTTCTGAACGCGTCATACCATGTCACTGTAGGCGTAGGGCCGGTTCCCACCGGCCGATCAGAAAACGATCGGGCACCGGCCGGTAGGAACCGGCCCTACACGACTCTTCTTCCCAATGCCAAACCTCTCTGGCTCGACGGTCAGTTCTCCGCAAGAGTCCGTTCGAGCAACCTGTCCACGGATTCCTGATGTTCTTCGCGAAACGCTTTGATGGCGTCGATCTGTTTGTCGTTCAGCACGCCGCGCAGTTCGCCGACGATCCTGGCCCGTACGATTGCGGCATCGCCGAGCGCCGCGCCAAACTCCGCAGCCGCACCCCGGATGGCCTTCTCGTCAACTTCTTCGGCGCGAACGGTTTCATCGAGCGCTCGCCGTTTCTGTACCGCGCCCTGAGCCACTTCGACAATGTCCGGGCGGTATTCCAACAGCGTTGCCCGAATCCGCATGCGCTGTTGCGGCGTCACATCCAACTCGGATCGCAACACCAGCAACCTCCCAATCGTTCCGCTCACGTGCTTGCCCAACGGCGTATTGGCCAACCGCCCGCGAAGCTCGGCCACTCCAAGCGGCTGGGCCGCCGCCTCTTCATATCCAGCCCCAACCGCCACCAGCCCCAACGCACCCGCTACCATCATCGACTTCAACATGACAGATCTCCTTGATCTAGAGTTCTCGCCGTCCCGACCCGAACGGGACGTGGTTTACGGTTTCACAAGGTAGTTGTCTGAAGAGCTGACAAGCGGGACAGAAAACTCAGGATATTTGGATACTCTTCCTGTACCTCCAATCTATGACCCCCAATCTATAACCAGAGAAATGACCGGAGTGCTTGACCCGGTATGCCCAGCAAGATACCTCCGGGTCCTCATCTCCTTCGAGTTAATCGGATGCGGCTGTTGTCGGTTTAGTACCGCAAATGCGGGGAAAATGATGCGATCCAGGCATAGTCTTCTGATCATTGTGAAACCGCGTGGTTACATGCTGCGAATAAGCTGCCTGGAAAGGAGAAATGGACAATGTTGATGAGCTGCGAAACACCACAGCGTGTGAACGGAAACGGCGCAAAGCATAAGCGGACCAATGGTAAGCGGCTGCCTGAGGTTGCGGGATCGCCAGACCAGCACGGCGAGGTCGATCTTGAGGCAATCAAAGGCGCGGTCCGAACAATCCTGAAGGCGGTCGGCGAGGATCCCGACCGGCCTGGCCTGCTGGATACGCCGCGTCGCGTTGCCCGTATGTACGAGGAGATGTTTGCCGGTTTGCACAAGGACCCGGCTCGTCACTTGCAGGTGACTTTCCCGGAAGAGTACGACGAGATGGTCCTTGTGCGCGACATCGAATTCACGAGCATGTGCGAACACCATTTGCTCCCGTTCAGCGGCGTCGCCCACGTCGCCTACATTCCCAAGGGATGTGTGACGGGGCTCAGCAAGCTGGCCCGTGTCGTGGAAGAGGTGGCCCGGCGCCCGCAGGTGCAGGAGCGGATGACGGATACCATCGCCGACCTGATCGAGCAAGAGCTTGACAGTAGCGGTGTGGCGGTTGTCATCGAAGCCGAACACTCGTGCATGTCGATTCGAGGCGTCCGCAAACCGGGAGCGAAGACGGTGACCAGCGCGTTGCGAGGCGTGTTCAAGACCAACCAGTCGAGCCGCGCCGAAGTTATGGCGCTGATCAGTCAAAGAGGTTGCTGATGCTCGCGGAGACGATCAAATGATCATTCAGAAGAACTACAAATTCTACGCGGCTCATCGCAATGAGGAGCTGACCGACAAGTGCCGCAACCTGCACGGGCATCGTTACGGCATCCGCTGCTTTTTCGAGGTCGAGCGCACAGGTTCGTACTCAACATTGTTCGCCGATTTCGACGACAGAATCGAACCGCTGCTCAAGTCGGAATACGACCACGGCATGTTGATCAACGTGAACGATCCATTGTACGAGACCCTGTGTGGTCACATGGAACGAACAGGCGAGACGTTCAAATTGAAGAAGTTCGACATGCCCACCTCGGTCGAGAACCTGGCCCACCGGCTGTTCACCGAGATCACCGACTTGGGTTTCCGGCTGAATCGCATCGAAATCCAGGAAACCGACACGTCGGTTGTCGTCTACACCAGGGAAGATTGGGTTGCAGACAGTCGCCATTTCGCCAGAATTAGAGGGCAAGAAGTAGGTCCCGCTCGCCAAGCGGGACCTTGAATCCCGGCGTTCGTTTGCACCTAAAGGTCCGGCTCGGCAAGCCGGACCTACCAGGTAATCGAGATGAGTGACACGGCCCCATGCAAAGTTGCTATGGTGACCGGCAGCGGCCGACGACGCGTGGGCAATGTAGTCGCAACCGCTTTGGCCCGGAGCGGGTACGCAATCGCCCTGCACTACCATTCACCCGCCAGTTCCGCGGCGGACTCGCTGAAAGAACTGCGCGACACCGGCGTCGACTGCGAAGCGTTCCAGGCAGATGTGGCCGTCGAGGCCGAAGTGGAACGCATGTTCGATGCGGTCGTCCAGCGTTTTGGTGGGCTCGACGTGCTGGTCACCACCGCGTCCATCTGGGAGACGACTTCGCTGGAAAACGTCACCTCGGACGACCTGTTGCGCAACTTCCAAATCAACACCTTGGGGACGTTCCTCTGTGCTCGCCGCGCCGGATTGATCATGGCGGGGCAAGAGGATGGCGGTGCGATCGTCACCATTGGCGATTGGGCTATCCAGCGACCGTATCTGGACCATAGCGCTTACTTCATATCAAAGGGCGCCATTCCCACACTGACGCGCACTCTGGCCGTCGAACTCGCTCACCGAAACCCGAAGGTACGCGTCAACTGCATTCACCCCGGTCCCGTGATGTTCCCGCCGGATTCCTCTCCGGACGAGCAGCAGGAGATGATCGATTCGACGCTGGTCAAGACCGCAAACTGCCCCGAAAGCATCGCACGAGCGGTTGTGTCCTTCGTCGAGAATCCGTTTGTTACCGGTGTCTGCCTGCCTGTCGATGGTGGTCGAATGATATACGCCAGCGAGTCGACGAGTCGCGGCAGACCGATCTAGAGCTACTCACCTGCGATTCGTGCCGCGGCCAGCACCAGGAACGTCGCATTCCCGTCATCCGATTGCGACTGCATCCCGCCGGCGACCACCGTCTGACCGGGCGCAACTCGAATGGTCGTTTGGCAGGTCGCCGTAATGATCTGCGGCGGCATGAAGGAATCGTCATCATCGTGGTCGCCGGCTGCAGGTCGAGCATCGTCCAAACGCGATTTCTCGATGTCCAATTCCATTACCACGTCGGTGCCGGCGATCCTGGGCGTCACACCAAGGATCGTACCGACGTTCTCATAATTGAATGAGTTGACGGCTCGACCACCGGACGATTGTCTGGCGGTGACAACCGGTCGACGTTCGCCAACTTGGACGAACGCGGGCTGCAGATCCAGCGTTGTCAACCGAATACGGTTGACGACGTCCAGCTTGCCCTGCTTTTCCAGTTCACGCACGCGAGCCATCATCTCTTCCGTCGCAACGGCGGGATCCAATCGGCCGTCGTCTTGGTCACCTGACGTCTCGACGATCCGCACCTCGATCTCCACCATCTTCGAGGTGACATCAACCGGCCTTCCTTGTGTCCTAGTCCTTCGCGATCCGGTCGACGCCGGTTCCTCGCCACTGTCAGCCGCAAGGCTAACGCCAATCACGAGAGCCAGTCCCACAACACCAACAACTATGGTCTGTTTCATTTCTGGATCCCCCTCGAAGCCGAAAGTCGTGTTCGCCCTACCGTGAAGCCATTATCCGTCGGAGAAGAGCGTGCTGCAACCGAATTCGCCCCCCCGCGCGTGTCTCTTCTGTCGTCGAGAATCCCTCTTGGGGGATGTGACCGAGTAGGGCGAGCGGCAGTTGGCTTCGTACCGTGGCGTAAGCTTCCAGCTTGCGAATTCGCCGCGAAAGGCAAGCTTGAAGCTCGCCCCACTGGTAGATTCTCATCTGCCGTTCGCCTAGAGCTGGCAAATCGCGTACTTGACCTCGATCGTGAACCGACGCAGGTCAAGATATTGCTTTCTTGCCACAGAGGTGGGGCGATTGGGGTCTGGAAAGGAGACTTACTGACAGCTATATTGGACTACCGCTTTGGGGGCGATGCCATGGGGATGACCGCCGAGGAATTCGTTGAAGAACTCTCCAGTTGTGGTCTGTTGACGCCTGCTGAGTTGGCTTCTGTTCGAACTAGTGTTCTGAACGAAGATCAACCGGGCGATGTCAAGAGCGTCGTTCAACGCCTGGTGAGTGAAGGAAAGCTCACCAAGTACCAGGCGAAAGCAATCTATGTCGGCAAGGCAAGAGGCTTGGTGCTCGGCCAGTACGCGGCGCTAGAGCGCATTGGCAAAGGTGGAATGGGCCTCGTTCTGAAGGCCCGTCATCGAACCATGGACCGCATCGTTGCTTTGAAGGTGCTGTCAGCCAATGCCACGGATTCTCCAGATGCTGTCAGCAGATTCCACCGCGAGGTCCGGGCTGCTGCCAAACTATCGCACCCAAATATCGTCACCGCTCACGACGCAAGCGAACACGAGGGTCTCCACTATCTCGTGATGGAGTTCGTCGACGGCAAGGACCTGGCTGAAATCGTCGAAGAGCATGGAGCATTGCCACTCGATCGAGCGATCGATTGGATTATCCAGGCCGCCAAAGGGCTGGAATATGCACATGCGCAGGGTGTGGTGCATCGGGACATCAAGCCGGCCAACCTGTTGCTCGACAAAGAAGGCACAGTGAAAATCCTTGACATGGGTCTGGCTCTCATGAGCCGTTCCATCAAGACACCCGACGACGAAACGACCGATCAACTCACGTCGGGTGGCCTCATTCTTGGTACATGCGATTATATCGCGCCGGAGCAAGCCGACGACGCGCACGAGGCCGACCAGCGCAGTGACATCTACTCCTTGGGCTGTACACTCTATCGACTCGTAACGGGAGACAAGCCGTACAAAGGCAACTCCGTGCTCAAAGTCCTGATGGCTCACAAGCAGGCGCAAATTCCATCGCTCTGTGAAGCCCGATCCGACGTGCCACCGCAGTTGGACGCTGTCTTTCAAAAGATGGTGGCAAAGAACCCCGATGATCGGTACCAAGGAGCGGCAGAGGTGATCGCCGATCTACAGGCATGCCTTGAGCCTTCGCAGGGAAAGTCGGGTTCACCGCCACAGGCGGCCTCCACGGACGCTCAACTCCAATCGTTTCTCGAACTATTGCCGCGTGACGGCGTGGCCGGAGGTCGGCAGAAGGCCAAAAGACCCCGGGACTCGTCGGTAGAAACGGTCGTATCACAGGCTGAACGCCAGACCAGCGGGGACGAGCAGGCGCTCGAGGTTACATCTGGTACTCGCAAGCGGCGTACCGTTGCAGTCGTTGCGGGCGCGGCGGTCTTGCTCCTACTGATCGCTACACTCGTCTTCGTATTGATCTTGGGTGGAAAGGAGGAACCTCCAGCCGAGAATGCGTCTAACGCTGATTCGGTCGCTGGACAATCGGACAATGGCGACCAGGGCAGAGGTCATCTGGTTCTCGTATGGAACGAGACTGAACGCGGCGATGCCACACTGGAAATTGACGGCGAGAAGGTTGACTTTCTGGCATACACGACTCCGGCGAACGATGGCCAGATCAAAGTGCCGTTGGAGCAAGGCGAACATGAGGTATGGATCGCTCGCCGGGGCCACGAGCCGATCCAGCAGAAGATCACCGTCACGAAAGGCAAGGACATCGTCATCGAGTTGATCTGGAAGAAGCTCGCCGCGGGGGGCAATTAGACGAGATAACTGGACGGTCCGCTCGGCCCTCGGCCCACGTGATGAAGGAATCCGCGACTGTGAAGTGGTCCTATGGCTGCGAGGATTCGCGCAGTTGCTGCAGGACGAAGAACGCGTTCAAGTGCAAAATACAAGAAACAACTGTACCTATGCCCAAAGGGGGCGGTAGAATGAGAATTGCATTCAATCGTATTGGTGCGTCCGCTGGGGTTATCGCGGTGGCGTTGATTCTCATCGTTCATGGTGGGTCTTGTGAAGAAGAAGGAGGCCGGCGTGTTGCCACGATTCAATACTTGCAGGCTTACCGACTTGCATACTTTCCGGACGGCACAACACTTGGCGACCAGGACATCTCCGACTACGTGTACTATTGCGTGGAAAGCAAGTTGCCCCGTGTTCGTGGCGATAGCATATCGTTGGTGATAGATGGAGAAGCTGGTCCCATTCCCCTTGCCATCAATGCACGCGGCTCGTTCAGACTCCCTTTCTCGAACAAGCTGCTTGCGGAGAATCCTGATATTGTCTCAAATCAGCCCAAGGGATCGTTGTCTTTGGAGTGCGTAGTCTCAGAGAAATGTGTCGTCTTGCCAAAAAGCCGCGCTGTTGCGTATAGGAGCCTCATCACACCCGAACTGCTATCCAGGTCGATAGAAGCAATCATTGATGGCGAGAGCGTCTGCCGTTTCCCTGAGACGGTAAGTCTCCGTTTGGATAGGCCTGTGAGGGGAAATGTGGTGATTCAGAGGCCGGACAAGGCAGAAGAAATCCCAATTCACAATGGAAGCGGACTCGTTCACATTGCGTTGTCGTCGGGTCTATTTGGGGAGAATCCTCTTGTTGTGTTTCCAGAAACAGTAACGCGCGTCTATTTGGTTGAGGATTGCGGACAAGCAATGGCAAGGTTGTGTGGACGAATAGCAGCATTTTAGAAGGAAAAGCTGCCATGTCGAGGGGAGAAAGGGGGCCAGGCGCAATCGTGTTCGTCCCGATATTTGCCAGCCAAAATTTATTGCGTTGGCACGCGAATTGCTAGCCTTTTCCTGAAGCAGAAAACGGGGCAGGTCTAATATTTATTTAGACCTGTCCCGTTCAATTGCCCTCTCACTGCGACAGCACCCGGCGCCAGCGGGTGGGGATGGCGTCCCATGCGGCGCAGTACGTGTTTTCCAGGGGAACTGTCACGTACCATTGCGGATCGAGGAACAGAGCCGCTGCAGGCAAAGCCATACCGACGGCGAGCGGTTCGACGTATGCTTGTGGCGGACGCGCGGCGCAGTACGAGGCCAGGGTCAGTCTGCGGTCGTCCGGGAAGTGAAACGGTGCCGCAGGATCGATCTCATCCCAGATCGCTCCGTGGATGCCGTTGGGATCCAACGTCCCGGGAGGATAGGGATCGATGATCAGCAAGTGGATACCTTGTTCGATCGCCGAACATGCTTTGTCGAGGAACCGATTGAGCGCTCGCCGGCTTGACTTGTTGCCCGACGAGAGGATTTCGATGTAGGCAATGAGATCATCGCCCGATGAGCACTCCATTGTTCAGCGCCCGCGCGATTTCCGTAATCCACGCCGTGTGGAACG
>CAZURK010000075.1:28925-53322 GCA_964623055.1 uncultured Pirellulaceae bacterium | reverse complement strand
TTGCCCTCTGGTCAAACTCAATGCCACGGTTGCGTCGAGGTGTCCGGCTAATCATTCCGCTTGCTTGTTTTGCGTGCCCAGACATAGGATTTTAGCAGTAACGCGATTAGCAGCGGCCCAAACAAGCATGCATACCAGTAGCGATTCAGATCGCTGTGTCTTAGCAGTACGTAGACATTGACATTGCCGAAACGGGCATGCTCGCACCCGAACACAAACACAATCCCATGAAGCACAGGAAAGAGCAGGATGCCAGCAAAAATGTAGTTGAGTATCAGAAGCCACAACTTCGCAATCTGCTGTTGTTTCACGTTCACGTTCGCTCTCCCATGGAGCGGTCCACCATGATGACGCTGCCGACTGTGACTGCTCGCAGCCCAAAGTCTAACCGATTAAAAAGACGTGAGCGATTGTACGTACAGAAAAGAGACTGTCAGCAAACGCCACCAGTTGCCGCCTTCACGATCGCCACGATGTCCACCTTGACCGCCTCGGGCAGGGCCGGCCAAGCGTCGATAATGGCCTGCAGATCGGTGTCGATTTTTCCGTTCAGTGGTGGCGATATGCTGCCATCAGAGACGGAAACCCCGTTTTCCTTGGGATTCGAGGCGATTTGATTGTGATCGACAGTCACGCGTTCGTAGTTTCGCCTTCAGGCGGATTCCTGCCACGCCATCCGTTTCCAAGCCGCCGAAGGCGGTACTACGAACAACTGCTACTCCGTCAGCGGACAACCAGTGTGCGTCATAGTCGCCAGTTCATCCAGCCAGCACTCCAGCAGCGTGGCTTGATTGGCGTTAGCCAGAACGTGCCCCTCGGCGTCCAGACAACGTTCCAGGCATGCGGCTGCGGTTTCCGCATCCCCGTGCCAAGTACTCCGCGCTGCCGAGACGGCACGCTCCAAGGCCGCGTCCCCGCGCACCGCTCCCCCCGACAGCGAACGCATCAATTGCCCATAGAACTGGGCCGCGAAGCCAATCAACCGGTTCATGCGAGCGCGACGCAACGGAGCTTCCTTCCCGGCTTCGTCTACGAACTGTCCGACCGTCTTGGACAACTGGACGGAATCCCAATTCGGTTGGCTCAGTTCCGTCAGCAGCATGTCACGGAACTCTCGCATTTGATCGTCGGCCGATTCGAGCGCGCGCTGCAAACTACCGCCAGACAAACACGCCAGACGTGCCGCTTGGTCGGCATCGTCGACAAGGCCCTGCGAGACCAGCAATTGGGCCACTGTCTCTTCAAGCAGCGGTCGAAACCGGATGACCTGGCATCGCGAGCGAATCGTGGGTAGCTGCTTCTGCTCGCTGGTGCCGATCAGTACGATCATCGACTTGGGCGGCGGCTCCTCAAGAGTTTTCAAGAGGCAGTTGGCCCCTTCCTGGTTCAGGAAATCCGCATCGTCGATGATTGCAACCTTGCGGCCACCGCGGAAAGGTTTCAACGCGATGCGATGGCACAGGCCCTCGCGCCTACGGTGTTCGCGATCGCCGATGAACAACTCGATCGGGATGAAGCTCTTGTCTTTCGGCTTGGATACCACTTCCAGGTCGGGATGCGACAGGGCGTCGACCTGCTGACACGCCGGACACCAGCCGCAGGGATCCAGGGCGTCTTCGGGGGTGCGTTCGCACAGCAGCGACTGAGCCAACTTCATGGCAAACAGACGCTTGCCGATTCCTCCAGGGCCGACAAACAGAAACGTGCTGGCAAGACGACCGGCGCGCAGCGCAGAGCGGAACTGTTCGACGATGTAGTCGTGTCCCTCAACTCCGGCCCACGTCATGTCTGGTCCTCGTCAAGGCCGAGTCGCGGCGCGGCGGCCCGGCGAATGTCGGCTTGGACAGGATCGATTTCGCGAGCGGCATCGATCACGATGATCTCCGAACGGCGATCCGCCTCCGCCAGAAAACCCTGTCTCACTCGCTCCATGAAGTCACGGCCCCGCGATTCCATACGATCCTGTTCGCGATCAAGCCTCTGGAATGCATCCTTGACGGGCATGTCCAGAAGGAAGACTGTCGTGGGTTCGGCGGTCTTGACAGCGACTTTGCCCACTTGCCAAACATCGTCGGCATCCATTTCGCCCGTGTAGCCCTGATAGGCGACGTTGGCCAACAGGTAGCGATCCGACACGACGGTCCTCCCCGCGGCGAGCGCCGGCCGTATTACCTGCTCAACCAGTTGCGCGCGGGAGGCCATGTACAGCAACATTTCCGCTCGGCGACATATGGAGGTGTCCGACTTATGAAGAAGGATATCACGGAGCTTCTCCCCCAGTGGTGTGCCTCCTGGATCGCGACACTCAACCACATCATGGCCAAGCTCGCGAAGCCACTCGACGAACAAAGCCATCTGAGTGGATTTGCCCGTTCCGTCGATGCCGTCAAAGCTAAAGAACATTGTGTAGTCGGCTATCCCGCTATTTCTAACGAACTCAAGCGGTTATTGTAGACGACCGCGGAGCATCCATGTAAGGCGGGACAGCAAGAGGAAGGCGATACCAGGCGAAGAATCGAAACCAAAGGAACCGAATGACTATGACCGGCAGCGACATCTCACTCGACCTGGACTATCTGCCCCAAATGCCGCGGAACAAGGAGGTCCCAATTGGCTGCATCGGTGCAGGGTTTATCATGGCCGACTGCCACCTCGTGGCGTATCGTAAGGCCGGTTTCAATCCTGTTGCCATCGCATCGCGGAATCCAAAGAATGCGTTGCAGGTTGCCGAACGTCATGACGTGAGACCCTACGGTACTTACCAGGAGATGTTGGCCAACCCGGAGATCCAGGTCGTCGACATCGCCGTGCCGCCCGACATCCAGTTGTCGGTGATGCGCGACGTGGTCAAGTACAACGATTCGATCCGTGGCGTATTGGCCCAAAAGCCGCTGGGCGTGGACTATGCCGAGGCGGTCGAGATTGTTCGGCTGTGCGAAGACGCAGGGATCACGTTGGCGGTGAACCAGAACATGCGCTACGACCAGTCGATCCGCGCGTGCAAGAGCCTGCTGGATCGCGGCTATCTTGGAGAACCGGTCTTCGCCAGTATCGACATGCGCGCCATTCCGCACTGGATGCCATGGCAAGAGCGTCTCGGTTGGGTGACGCTGCGGATCATGTCGATCCATCACCTGGATGCGTTTCGTTATCTATTCGGCGATCCGCTGCGCGTCTATGCGAGCGTGCGAACCGATCCACGTACGTTGACGAAGTTCGACCACACGGACGGGATTTGTCTGTACATTTTGGAATACGAAAACGGTCTCCGCGCCTCTTCCTGGGACGACGTGTGGACTGGGCCCGCGTTGGAGGGTGCCGAGAAGGACATCTCGATCCGTTGGCGAGTCGAGGGAACCGACGGCATGGCTCGCGGAAAGATCGGTTGGCCTGACTATCCCCATCCCACGCCCAGCACCATTGACTTCACGACAAACCATCGCCCGGGATACTGGTTCCAACCGCGTTGGGCCGAGGTTTGGTTTCCCGACGCGTTCGTCGGCACCATGGCCCAATTGCTGTGCGCCTTGGAGACAGGCGACGAGCCGGAAATTGGCGGACGGGACAATCTCAACACCATGGCCTTGATCGACGCATGCTACCGGTCGGCCGAAGAACACCGAGCAGTCGAAATCGCCGAGATCGCAAAGTAGCCCGGATATTTCACGCCCCTGGTAATTGCGTGACAGACTGTCGTAGCTACGTTCGCCAGAACGTGGTCGTAACTTCAGGACACGCCCCACGCTCTGGCGAACGCGGCTACAAACGGATGAAATATTCGGTCTAAGAAACCTCGGCCATTTCTCGCGCGTGGTAGCTGCTGCGGACGAACGGTCCGCTGGCGACGCCTTTGAATCCCATCTGGGTTGCCGCCTGGCCAAACGTCTCGAATTCGTCTGGCGTGAGATACCGCACGACCGGCAGGTAGCGGCGCGTGTCGGGCTGGAGGTACTGTCCGAGGGTGAGGAAATCTACGTCGCAGTCTCGAAGGTCGGCCAACACATCCAGCACTTCTTCGTGAGTTTCTCCCAAACCCAGCATGAGGCCGCTTTTAGTCTTGGTGGCCGCGTTCTGCTGTTTGATGCGGCGCAGCAAATCGAGCGTCCATCGGTAGTCCGCCTTCACGCCGCGCACCTTGCGATACAGCCGCGGCACGGTTTCGGTGTTGTGATTGAACACCTCAGGGGCCGCTTCGACAACGCGATCGACGGCGTCTTCGTTACCGGCAAAATCCGGCGTCAGCACTTCTATGCTCGCGCCGGTCCGATCGCGTACCGCAAGGACACAGCGATAGAAATGTTCGGCGCCTCCGTCCCGCAGATCGTCGCGCGTGACCGAGGTAATGACCACGTGCTGGAGCCCCAGGCGGCTGGCCGCTTCGGCCATTCGTTGGGGTTCGTCCGAATCCACATCTTCCGGACGGCCGCGAGCCACCGCACAGAATCCGCACGAACGAGTACAAACGTCGCCCAGGATGATGAACGTTGCCGTCTTCTGCGAATAGCATTCCATGCGGTTAGGACACTTGGCATGATCGCATACGGTCTCCAAATGCAGCTCGTCAATCAGGTTGGCCGTGAATTCGTTGGCATTACCCTTTGGGACACGGCGTTTCAGCCACCGCGGCAGTCGCCGCGGAGGATGGGAACACGACGGCGATGATGTGATCGGAAGCTCAGCCATTCGAGACGCCGGATTCGTAGGGTGTTCGAGTTGACGGGGTCAGCAAAGGATGTCCTGTATGAAGATGGTACCGCTCGCAGTCGAATGCCGCTGCAAGCGTCTTGACAAGTGTGGCCCTGACACTTGCCATTCTAACCGACGTTTGCCGTTCGGCCAGCAGGCAGCCCATCGTCGTCTTCTTACCAGCCGTGGCAGCGTCGTCCGGCAGAGTATCCACGTATCCGTATCGTCGCATCGCTGGATTCACGTTTAGGAATGCGCCATGCATGGTAATCCACCTACGCACGGCGACGCCCACGCAGGCCAGTTGCCCCGAGCGACCCCAAACGCCGAATCGCCCTGGTTTGGTCTCGCAGTGAACCTTCAGTTCGTCCAATGCGTCGACGATGCCGCGCTGCAATCGGCGCATATAGTCACCGACAGTCCACCCCAACGTTTCCAAGGGCGCAATCGGGTAGATGGCTAATTGCCCGGGAGAATGCAGCACGCAACCACCGCCGCGGCTGATCCAGCGGATATCCAATCGCTCGCGTTTCAACTGCTTGTCGGTCAGGCGGATATGCCCTCGTGATCCGAGGCGCCCCACGGTGATCAGGTCCGGGTGTTCGCACAACAGCACAACGATTCTACCCTCGTCCGCCAAGTCGGCCTCGTAGACCAAGCGTTCCTGCAGGGCCAAGCACCGATCGAACGCGACCGTGTCGAGCATGTGAAACTCGACCACGGTTTGTCGCTCAACAGATTCTCGATCGTGGGATGCCATTGGATAACAGGACTCTATGCTCTTGCGGAAGCCGCGTACTGTAGCAGACGGGCCGGTATTCACAAAGAGCGCCACAATCCCGTGGCCTGAGACGACCGACTTGTTGTGTCGCGGTCTCACGACCGCGACACTCTTGCGACCGCAAGGTCTCCACAAACCGGCGTAGTTCTGTGGTCGGCCGGCGGGCCGGTCGGGAGACCGGCCCACAACGTGAGTGACCGGCCCGCTCCCTGGATTCATTGCCTCGGTTCGCCTAGAAAATACCGCCGCCGAAGCCGCCGCCGATGCCTTCGTCGACTGGGTTTTCGTAGAAGTCCTCCAACTGTTCTTGCTGCTCCATCTGGATTTCCACGTTGGAATCCTTCAGCCCTTTCAGCAACGCTTCCTTGCCGGAGGCTTCATACGCGGCGTCTGCACGCTCCTCGCCGGCAGCTTCCTGGGCGGGAGCTTGTTGAGCCGGTGGTGGCCCAAGCTCGGTTTCGCCGCGGAAGAACGCGTAACGACCGCCGGGAGCTTGGGCGATGATCATGCTGCGCCCTTGGATACCATCGGCCACGAACACGCCGCGGAGGTCGGTCTCGCCGCTGATGAAATCCTCGTTGCGCGTGCCGATCACTTTGACGTGGACGTCGGACACGTACTTCTTCTCGGCCGCGTCACGGATCGTTGTGCGCACACGGCCGGAATCGGTCTGCTCTTGGATTTCCAGAGTCAAGGGCGACACCAAAACCATGCCGCTGGTGTGAAGATTTTCGCCACGGCAGACCACCAGGTACGCTCCTTCGTCCTTCAGCGGCAGCTTCAACGCGTTTGTACGATCGCGATAGTCCTTGCCGTCGCCCAACTCGACCGCCGCCTGGTGGTAAGGCCGAATGCCCGCCAAATTGATATTGGTGATATCGCTCAGGTTGCGGCGCAACAGGCTGTACTTCATCAGGTCGATGCGGTATACGGTAACGTTTGCCGACGGCACATTGCGGAACTTCAGGTCTACTTTGACCTCTTCCCCCGGCTCGAACGTCGTCACCTCGGGCAACTCGATGGCCTTCCGGGCGAAATAGTCGATCGCTTGAAGGGCGTCGGCAAAGCGGTCCTTTACCCGTTCATACTCGCGTATCGCCGCCTCAGCAGCGCCCAGACTGTGATGGATCTGCCCCAGGATGTAGATGGCCTGCCATTTGTTGGGACTGTCCTCCAAACGCCCGGTCCTCTTGTCTTTGCGTTTCGCTTCGGCCACTTTGTTGCACATGTCCAAAGCCTGTTTATGCGCACCGCTGGCGAAATGGCAGTAACCAACGATATACCAGTAGCTATCCAGGAAATCGCTGTCCGTATACCGGGCAGCATAACGTTCGCATTGGGCAATCGCTTTCTCGTACAGCTCCAAGTCCAACAGTGCGTTGGCCAACGAGAACGAGGCTTCGTCAGCCGCCGGATCCTCGGGATTAGCCGTTAGGAACGCATCCAGCCGCGACCACGCGTCGCGGATCAATTCGACGCGAGTGATCTTCTTCTCCCTCAACTTCGCGTCGGAAGCGGCTTCGGGCGCTTTGGCATAGACTCGCTGTGCCAGTGCGTACGTGGCGGTCGCCAAGTACGGTTCCGGGGGATACTGCCGCAAGAGTCCGGTCATCACCTCCACGCTGCGCGGGAATTCGTCTTGGGATTCCAGGAATCCGGCCAGGCGGCTTTCGCGCATAAAGCTGGCTTCGGCCGCCGCACGGAAGACCAGGTAACTGCGTTCGAATTCGCTGATTTCGTGGTAGGCGTCGCCCACTGCCAGCAACTTGGCAAATGGAATTTCCAGATCGGGGAATTTTTCCACGATGATCTCGAAATAGCGCACCACCTGGCTGGCCGGTCCCTGATCCAGGTGGATGTTCAGCAGCATGTGCACGGTCTCTTTGTAGAACTCCGGCTTCAGACTCCATTTGTTGAACAGGTCGTTCAGGTGTCCCGCAGCCTGAGCGTAGTTTTGCTTTTCGAACTGCCGTTGGCCCAATTCGTACAGTTCGCGCGGCGTCAGGCGGTAGGGATCGATGCTTTGCTCGCCGACCGGCAATACGGTCATCGTCTTCGACTTCGCAACAGCCATTTGATCGGGACGGAAGGCGTCCCGCACCAAGGTCGGCGTCGTGCGGTATTCACCTGACGTGTATCCGTGTACTTCGTAAGAGATCGTCGAAACATGTCGACGGCTGCCGATGTAGAACGTGATTGCGCCGGGTTCGACATCGAACCGTTCGAATCCGCCGCGCACCGAATTGTCGACCACAGCCGTGCCAGCCGGCAGCGGTTCGGTGACTACCAGATACGGTAGCCGCGATTCGGTCGCGTTCGATTGCACTTGGTTGCGTCGAACATGCAATTCGATCAATCCGCGACCCCCCACCGGCAAGTTGTTGAGCTCGTTGCGGAACTGCTCGTAGGAGTTCGGCACGGCCACGTCGAATCCACGAGGAATCACGTGGCCGTCCAATTCCTTCTGCGCCGGCCGATAGTAACGTGTGATTTCCCAGGCGGTCGTCGTGCTCTTCAGGGCATCGCCCGGCACAAAGCCACCGAGCACGCACTGATAAGTGAATCGTCCGCGTCCTTCCAACTCGAAACGAACTTGTTGCTTCTGTCCGTTTTCGGCCAGGAGTTCGGAGGGCACGTCGATCGTCTGCGTGCGTGAATCGGCGTCGATCTCCAACTGCTTGGCCAAGAGGTCATTGACATAAACGGTCAGTTTGTACTTCTCGTTGTTGAATTGTGTACGCGCAAACCAACGGCAAACCGCCAGCATTGCCGGCCCCGTCGCCTTATCCGGCGACCAGCGATGACCCGTCCGATTGGCCATCAACCAGTCGATGTGCTCCTTCAGACGAGCGTCGCCTGCAGTGGCCTTCTCCAGAGCGAGGGCGTAGATCGAGCGCACTTCGGTGGCCGAACTGTTCCAGCAGTTCACCGCGATGGATCCGGCCTTCCACTCCTGTTTGCCCGGCAGACTGAGCAATTCGGCAGCCGTCTGCTTTCGATCCATCTGTGCAAACGTCAGAGCCAAATAGGCGAGTGCGGCCGGCGAGAGCGATTGGCGGTTGCGGTAAAGCTGGTTGGCCAGCCGGAAGTCGCTGTGATCCGCCACTGTCAACGCGTGCAGCAACACGATTTTGGTTTCGTAATCCGTCACGGCGGATTCGGTCAGTTTCGTCTGCACGAAGTTCACGGCCTTGTCGTACGCCTCGTCCGTGATCCGATATCCTGCGGACTTCGCCAGACTGATCGCCCAGAGCGTGCGGGCGGAATGGTAACGGTTGCTGGTCTTCTTGCCCGTATTGGCCCAACCCCAGCCGCCATCGTCGTTCTGCAGCGAGATCAGCAGGCTGATCGACGAACGAACACGTGCATCCAGCGATTCGGCGTGTGGGCCGGCGGCATCGCGTGTTGCGCCCAGCAGTTCCTGCAATGCGAGCGACGCCATCAAATCGGCCACGGCCGAATCCGTGTCGGACGCGATTTGCCCGATCTCGAACTGACACCAAGTGGGCGGGGCCAGCACGGCGTCCAGCAGACTGCGTTCGACATTCGGCCCGACGATCACCTGCAGGCGTGGCGATTCCAACGTCATTCCTTCAGGCTGCTCGACAATCGCCAACACATCGCCCGCAACGGATCCGCCGGCGATCGAGAAGACCGGCATGCCATACGGCCGGACAGGAACCATGCGGCGAACAACGTCGCGTTGGTCGCCGGCGCTGACAGCCAGCTCGAATTCAGCCGTCGTGCCCGGCGCGCCGATTCGAGCTGCCTCGTCCGGCAGTTTCAACGTCTGCTCGAAGACGATCTCCTGGATGCCTTTCTGTTTGACTTCCAGCTTCTTCTGCTCTGTCGTTGTCTTGTCGCCCAGTTTGACCTTCAGGGTAACTTCGATATTGCCTTCGTCCACGGCGTTGTTATGGACCGATGCAACGATTTGCGCCTTGTCGCCGTCGGTGTAGGCGGAAGCCGTTTTCAACTGGCCAAACAGGTCCTTCCGGACCGTCAGATCGTGACTGGCTTCACCGGCCAGGGTGTCCTTTGTCACGCCCTTGGCCAGAAGCGACCAGCCGGTCGATTGGTCCGGCAGTTCGAAGGTCACCGTCGCTTTGCCGTCTTCACCGGTGACGACCGACGGATTCCAATAGCCGGTCTCGTGCGGCGGCAAGTTCGGCATCAGTGCAGTGCCCCGTTCCGCCAAGTCATTCAGCAACGCCGCCACCTGGGCCGGATCGCGCTGATTACCGGTGACCATGAACCAGGAGCCGTCGCCTGCCATGGCCTGCACGCCGCCATTTGTGACGAGGAGTTTTCCGGCGGTCTCCGTCTGTTCCTGCAGACGCACCGCCTGTCCCGCGTGTGGTGAATTCAAGACAAGCCCGCCGAGCATGACCTGACCACGAGCAGCATTGCCAAACACCGGCCTTCCGTACTCATCCACCTCGGCACGGATCTTCTGTCTGAGGACTTCCTCCGACTGCTGCACAGAATCCAGGAAGGCCCCTTCACTAGACATCTGCCCCAAGCCAAACGCTCCGCCACCCATGCCTCCTCCGCCGTAACCGGCTTGTCCGCCCATGCCTCCAAACTGTGGCACGCCGCTTCGGAATTGTGCCACGCCGTTGGCATCATAGTCGACGTCGAGCTGGGGGGCACCGAATGGGTCGGCGGTGACCACGCCATCGTCCCGTGCAATCGTTCCGTGGAGGGTTGCCACGTCGAACTCGCCACCCGAGTCGACAATCCTCACTCTATGTCCTTCGGCGGCGCGGTTTCCTTCCGCTAGTTCCTCCATGACGCGTCGTTCTTCTTCTTCGATTGCCAATCGTTCGTCTTCGGCCAGAAGCCGTGGGTTGATCGGCCGCGTGGTCGGTCGGTAGCCGAAGGTGATCGTAGACGTGGTGCGGACGGCAGATTGTCGGCGCGCGCCGCGGAAGAAATCGTCGATCGCCGCAACCACCGACGGATAACGACCAAGCAAAGCTTGCTCGACCATGGCCAGGCTCAACTCGGCGGCGACAGGCTTGCCTTGAGGGTCGGTGGCAGATACGGTCACCTCTACCTCGTCGCCCGGCTGTAACGGATGCTTCGCGTCTTTCTCGTCGGCGCCCTTGCGTTTAATCGCGACCGCGACGTTCAGGTCGCGCTCGACATTGAATGGACTGGAGGCCGCGTGGAATCGTCGGGGCGGCGTTTCATCTTTGCCCTTCTTATCCGCTGCTGGGCGAACGTCGGTCATCACGGCGACTGCCAGATCGAAATTCGGGGCCAGCTTGGCGGTCATTGGAATCGCCAGTTTGTTGGTCCCCTTTTTCAATTCCAGGAGTCGATAGTCCAGGATCTTGGCGCCTTGGAACGTGACCAATGCCAGAGCCGGTTCGTCGCGCCAATGCACTTGTACATCTGCCGTATCGCCCGCCTTGAAGGTGTGCTGGTCGGCAAGAATGCGAAGGCGTACTTCGTCTTTGTCGTCAGAGATCTGAACCTCGGCTTCCGTCTCGATCGGATTCTTGAAGCGATCCACGCCGGCTACTCGCAACATATACTGGCCGCCTTCTTCCACCTGCAGGGTCCGTCGCGCGATGCCGTCTTCGTCCGTCGTCACTTCGTGCTTCTCGACCAACACCTCGCCGTATTCCCCGTCCACTTCCGTCTGACGCAGTACGCTCAGCGTAAGCGGCCGCTGGACGGGTTCGCCCTCGGCATCCGAGGCGGTGATCTTCAACTCGAACGTTTCGCCTGCCAGATAGACGTAGCGCACCGTTTCGGCAGATACCGAGAATCCCTGTGTGGACAGGTAGAAGATCTTCTTTGCGACCAGATTCCTTTCGGCCAATTCGGCGGAAAGCGTGGCCTGCTGCGATTCGCGCAAGGATCGCGTTTCCAGCCGGAAATGCACTTCGCCGGCCTGATCGGTCCGGGCTGTGTGTACGCGGCCATCGACAAACACGTACCGGATCTCGCGGTCGACCAACGGGGCCCCGTAGTAGTACGATGCCCGTATCACACCTTCGATCTCTTCGCCGCGATAGTAGACCGCCCGCGGCGTTTCAATCTCCAGGCGAACCGGTTCCAGCTTGTAGTCGTGGACCGTGAACGTTCCCTGATACTTCTCGCTGTCCTCGTCATGCACCAGCACACGGTATTCGCCTTGGCTGGCGGCACTGGTCAGCAGGAAATGTGTATGGAACGACCCGAAGTCGTTCAACTTGATGCTGCTATCGTGTACCAGACGATTCCGGCTGTCGTACACGTCCACCTTATACTCCTTGTCCACCGCCACCGTGTACGTGTCGTCCGCGACTTTGCGGATGACGCCGCGCACGTGGACCATCTGTCCAGGACGGTAGGCCGGGCGATCGGTGTAGATGTAGCCCTTGTCGCTCAGACCACGGGCAACGCCCAAGCCATTCAGTCCTATCAGATTCGACGCGGTGTGAGTTCCGCTGATGGCAAACACGCGTACGCCTTCAGCGGACTTCAGTTCCTCGAACGATTTGTGGAACACGCCGTCGTCGCCCGTTTCGCCTTCGGCAAACACTTGCTTGCCGTCCGAGATCAGAACGCGTGCCTTGGGCCAGGGCTTGCCGGTTCGCATGTTCTCTGCAAATACAAATGCTTCGTCGCGCGAACTCTTGAAAATCACGTCCAAGTCGCTTTGCACGACCATCGTCGTGGCTTCCAGCGTCTTGCTGTTGACCGTGACGGCCATCACACCGCCTTTGCCGGCGTCATCCGCCGCAGGCAGCGGTACGTCGATTTGGCTCTCGTGGCGTTGATACTGCTTGTAGTCGGGGATCTTGAACTCGAACGTCTTGTCCGGGTCGATCAAAGCGATGTCCAACGCTTCCACGCCACGGGCCAGGTGCATCTTGCGGAAATACGTCTCCATGTCGACGACGTAGACGTTCACGGTGACGCTCTCGATGTTGCGAGTTGCCAACTTCAC
The DNA here is from genome assembly GCA_964623055.1 of uncultured Pirellulaceae bacterium. Taxonomy (GTDB): domain Bacteria; phylum Planctomycetota; class Planctomycetia; order Pirellulales; family Pirellulaceae; genus JADHUC01. The sequence continues at coordinate 40,909 of CAZURK010000075.1, read as the reverse complement.
TTGCGGCGTTTCGTCACTGCGGAAGACACGTTCGGTCGCAATTCTCATCGTCTTGGCCGTTAGGCGATTGACTCGGCCTTTGGCTTGCTTGACATATCGCCCCCAAGTCAGCTTGCGGTATTCATCGAGCGCCTCGTCCAGCTTGCCGATTTTCTCCTCCAGCGTATAGGCGATCATGTATTGGGCATGCGAGGCCTCCTGCGTCTTGGGGTACTTAGACACCAGACGTCGCCAGTCGGCAATGGCGGCATCCCATTTCTCTTGGGCGAAATTTATCCGGCCCAGATGGTATTGGATTTCCCGATTGCGACCGTCCAGTGGGTGCTTTGCCAGAAACTCGGACCAGAGCTGCCGCGTGGCGTCGTAGTCTTTCTTGCGGTAGCGGTCGGCGGCTTTGGCGAATTCGGTGTTGACGATCTCCTGCTGGACTTCGCTCCAAGCCTGATCGGTGGGATGGGCGCCCAGAAACTCCTTCCAGGCGGCCAACGCTTCGTCGAACTTGCCCTGCATCTTGTATGCGTGGCCCAGCAGGTTTCGCGCGGCAGGAACCTGCTCGGCGTCCGCATATCGTTTGTCGGCCAGAAATTGGGTGAGCGCCTGTGCCCCATCCTCGTAACGGCCAACATGATGATAGCTCTGACCAATGTGCAGGTGGGCTTTGGCCGCCAACTCGTGTTCGGGATACCGCTGGAGGAAACTGCGAAGCGAGGCCACGCCCAGCGACAACTGTTCGTCGTCGTCCGGCGAGGGAATGTTGTACGTCTCGGATATCTTGAACGCGGCCTGGGGTAACAGATCGGATTCAGCCCCCTTGTGCAGGTCTAACAGGTCCCGCCACGCACTGCGAGCTTCGACGGGATCATCGTTTTCCATTAATGTCTCGCCCAGGCGAAACCGGGCTTCGACGACCAACGCGTGATCTTCGTGCTCGTCAATGAACTTGCGGTACTGCCCGGCAGCTTCGTCGTGGTTGCCTAATTTCTGCTGACACTGCGCGATCCGCAATTCGATGCCAACGCGGCTCTCCAGCTTGGGGCCTACCTTCAAAGCCCGCTGATAGAAGTCCAGCGCTTTCTTGTAGTCCGGTTTCTCTTCCTCCTTGGGCGGCTCGAAGTACACATTCGCGTATTCCAGGTAGATGTCAGCAATTTCCTGCTTGCGGTCCTCCGAAAACAGATACTGTGCCTCGGCCCGGTACGTTAGCTCGGCGTTGCGATAGTCACCTTTACGCGCGTAGGAAAGGCCCTTGGCGAATCTAGCTCGGCGAGCCCACGAACTTTTTGGAAAATCCTTGCTGACGACATCGTAAGCGGTGATTGCCTCGTCGTATTTCTCCTGGAAGTGCAACGCTCGGCCTTTCAGATAGGCCAAGTAGTCCCGGTCTGCATTTACGTCGTTCGCAGCTTTGTCGATAGCCGCCACTGCCTCGACATACTTCTGATCCTGCATCAATTGACCGATCTGTTCTGGCACTTTGGGTGTTGCCGCATACAGTGCCGCACCCAGAAACACCACCAGGAGCGTCCCGATAAACGCCTTGCGTAGACCGAACATAGCTATCCCCTCATAATGACCGCTTGCTGTCGCCAACCTTGCCCAGATATTATCCCTTATACCTTGTCGCGGGTGGTCAAGGAAGAATTACGAGTGGTCTTTGGCGAAATGGAGAGATTTGGTAGCTTCGTAGCATTGCAACCGCGCAAGTAACACGCCCCATATACGAAGAGTCTGACACCTGATGGCCAAGAAGAAGGTAAGCAAACGAACGACCAGCACCAAGAAGCCGAAACCAAGCGCAACCGACCGGAAGACGCTGAAATCACTGGTTGGCTTGGCGAATGATATTGTCAAGACGGCTAATCGCGGCCGGGCTCCGCACCTGGACATCCCGTCCCGATCCCTGTCGAACGTGCGGTACAACAAGACGAAACGATTCATCGAGATGGGCAGCGGCAAGAACCGCCGCGAGCTGTTCAATCTGTCCCAGGCCAAGAGCTACATGCAGACCGTGCTGGTCACCAGCGGCTGCAAGCAACTGATCGAGCAAGACAAGACAACCAGCATTCGTGGATTGTACTACCTGTTGAAACACACCATCGAGGGAGTGAAGGAAGAGACTTTCGACGATCAGTCCGACTGCGACCCGGTAATCGAAGACGCGGAGGTCATGCTCAACGCTCTACGCGAACAGTTGCATCTGTACGCTCAGAAGAAAGGCGACATGGTCGGCGAGATTATACTGATCGACCGCGGCGACGAAATCGACTGCTCTCATATGGGATCGGGTGGCTATGGGATTCCCTCAATCGTCGAGCCGGAGACTATCGAGTTCAAAGAGTGTAATGCTGAGTTCGTCCTGCATGTTGAAAAAGATACTGTTTGGCAACGCTTCAACGAAGACAAGTTCTGGCGCACTCATAAGTGCATTCTTACCCATGGTGGCGGTCAACCTCCGCGCGGTGTCCGACGGCTCCTGCACCGCCTGCACAACGAGTTGAAACTGCCCGTTTATTGCCTATTGGATAACGACCCGTGGGGATACTACATCTATAGCGTCATCAAACAGGGCTCGATCAACTTGGCGTTTGAGTCCAAGCGGATGGCGATTCCCAATGCGCGCTATATGGGACTGCGCAGCAAGGACTACGAACGGTGCGGCCTCGCGCCCAGCGTGAAGATCGACCTGTCCGTTTCCGACGTGAAACGCGCCAAGCAGATCGCCAACTACCCCTGGTTTGAAAAGAAGAAGCCGTGGCAGAAAGAGATCCAATTGATGCTGAAAAACGGCTTCAAGCTGGAAGTGGAAGCCCTGATCAGTAAAGACATCAGCTACGTCACCGAGACGTATGTGCCCGAACGTCTCGAGGATCAGGACTTTCTGGATTAAGTGCCGTTGCGGCCCGGACCGCGGGACTCGGTCGCATCACACGAATTCCGTGACGCCCGGCATGGCGACTTCCGAAGGTGGCGGAGCAGCGTCCCAGGCGTAACTCTCTGGGGCCAGCAGTTCTTTCGAGTTCATTGCCTGCTCCCACGTCAGCCGCTTGCCCGTGTAGGCTGACATGCGTGCGATGATGGCCATCATTGAACTCTTGGCCATGTATTCGCCGTTGTTGATCGTGTCTCCCTTTCGCAACGCGGCGTACATGGCATCGTGCTCCAGTTGGTGCATCTGCGTACGGCGTTCGCCCGACTCCCATGCGTTGGCACCGGTGATCACGAACTTCTGCATATCACAGCGGCCCTTGGTGCCTACCGCCTCGACAGTGAACCAATTCTGACAGCCTCGCTGGTGCCGAGTCGTAGCGAACAACTTCACGCCGCTTTCGTACTCGAACACGGCGGCGAAGTGGTCGTAAATGTGACCGTATTCAGGGCCCGTCCGGGTCTGTCGGCCGCCTGTGGCCACACAGGCGACTGGGTATTCGTCACTCATCACCCAGGCCATGCGGTCCAGTTCGTGTACGAACTGCTCGGCAATGAAATCGCCGCTGAGCCACGTGTAGTAGTACCAGTTCGTCATCTGGTACTGCATCTCGGTCATACCCTCTTTGCGCGGACGCACCCAGACGCCGCCTCCGTAGCGAGTCGTATTCAGATCCGTGATATCGCCGATCGTCCCGTCGTGCAGCCGGCGCATCATCTCCAGCGTATTGGTCTCGTAACGCCAGCACAGACCTGATACGACGCTGAGATTCTTCTGCTTGGCCAATTCGGTGGTTTCCAGCACCGACCGGACACCCGGCGCGTCGACGGCCACGGGTTTCTCGGCGAAAACGTGTTTCCCCGCCTCGATAGAGGCGCGCAGGTGTTTGGGGCGAAAATGGGGTGACGCGGCCAGCAGAACCACGTCCACGCCGCTGTCGATCACTTTCTGATAGCCGTCAAATCCATCGAAAATGCGCTCCGGCGGGACGTCCACTTGGTCGGGCTTTCTCCGTTGGATGTTCTTCAAGCTCTCCTCGGCCTTCTCCTTGAAAGCATCGGCCACGGCGATCAGTTTCGTATTCGGATCGGCCGTCAGTGCCTGTGCCGCCGCCCCGGTGCCACGACCACCGCAGCCAATCAAGCCGATCTTCAGCGTGTTGTCCTCGGCAGCGTGAGCCGCTCGCCCAATGCTTAGCTGCCCCGCCGCGCCGACGCTCAATGCCGCAGCGGTCGTTCCAAGAAAACGTCGACGTGAAGTGAGTGCCTGAGGTGAATGCTTCGGATCCATGTTGTTTTCTCCATCAGGTAGGAAGGTGAGCGGGATGCTAATATGCGGGGCGGATGACACGTGGCTAGTCTCGAAACCCACGGTCCTTGGTGCCTTTGCGGATTTCGATCCATTGGCCCATGTTGTCGATTACCCGGATCGACGGGATGCCGGTCTTGGCGGCGCTGGCTCGGAGGGTCTCGCTGGGGACCTTGCGCCATTCGGGCATGTACAGGTACCGGCCGCCCACCAGTGCGGCGCCGCCGGTGCGCAGGACGCGGTAGACTTCCTTCATGCCTTTTTCGCGTTCGCCCCAGAGCAGGATGGGCCCCGTACCGGCTACGGCGTCGAATGAGTTGTCCTCGAACGGCAAATCCTGGACACTGCCGACGGCGCAGGTGATGCGGTCTTCCAGCTTTGCCTCGCGGATGCGTTTGCGGGCCTTGGCCGCCTCTTCTTCCTTTGCGTACAGGGCCGTGATCTTCACGTCGGTCATCTCCCTGAATCCCTTCAGCAGGGCGTGCTCCTTTGCGCCATCGCCTTGGCCGAGCAGCAGGCAATCGCCCTCGGTAACGGCATAGTCGGCGATGAAACGGCCTGCCAGCAGATGCGGACCTCTGTGCACCTGTCGAGCCGCCTCGGGAACCTTCGGGCCGATGATTTTGACCCACTGGCCGCGATCCGTGATGACTTGCGTGCCGGCCACGCCCGAATCCTTCACGACCTGCTTAAGCTTCTCGTTCGTTATCTTGTACGAGTGCGGCGTGTAGACGTACCGTCCGCCCAGAAACGCGAAGCCTGTGGGTTTTAGTACACGGTCGACTTCGCGAAGACATTTGGCGATGTCCGGAATGAAGGTCAACGTGCCACGGCTGACGATCATGTCGGCGTAGTCGTCCGGAAACGGCAACTCCTGCGCATCGCCTTCAACGAACCGGACTCGGTCCTGGATGCCGGCGTCACGCATCTTCTCTTCGAAGAACGGCTTCATATCGCCGTCGATATCCAGGCCGATGATCGTCAACTTGGATCGTTTGGCGAGTTCGACATCCAGATTGCCGGGACCGCAACCTATGTCGATACAGATACCTTCCGTGCGACCACCGCACTCGCGTAACATCCTCATCGCGGTCATCGGGTATGTGTGTGCGACTCGGTTATCCGCAACCCACTTGAACGCCTCGGCATGTGACTTGCCCGAGACGATCGTGAAGCCAGCCGGCGATTCGGACCACAGCCGATGCCCCGTCGGTCCGCCAACGAACCGTACGACCTCCGCCGCTTCGGCATGGTCACCGACCACGGCTCCCCAAACCGGGTCGCCTCCCGGATGTTTCCATGCGACCTTTTTCGCCTCGGCCAGCGAACTCACCGGCGTCTTTTCTTCCTTCTTGGTCATGCACAGCACTACGTCGCATTCGGCTTGCTTCGTTTCGACCAGCCGGTTCACTTCCTTGGCGAGCAGAAGTCGCATGTCGATTTCTGTGCCAGTGCGGCGCGTGTACTCTGCGGCGATTGTGCGCATGGGATCGACGAGACGTTTGTCCGCCAAAACCTTGCAGGCTGCCTTGGCGGCCTCGCTCGATTCGGCAGGGGGTTGGCCTTCCGCCGCCTGAAGTCGGTGTGGCTCTCCGCTCGCAACTGACAAAACGGTAGCGAATAAGACTACGAACCAGACTGGACTCCACGGACAATACGAAAAACGTCGGTCTAGACTTTTGAACATTGACATGGTCCTCCTTCCCGGCAATTCTATTGTGCGTGGCGGGCAATGTACACAAGTTTCCGTTGGGAAATGCCTGAGTCCGGCGCGGGTCTCTGACCCCGCCGAAAGACGTGACCGCCAGGTCTCCATGAATTCGAGCGTCTCGGAGACCTTCAGTCGGATTCATGTGTGGGGTCGGGAGACCCGCGCACAACATAGGATATCCACCAAGGTCTCGACATGGACTCCCGCAAGACACTCGTTGATCGAGCCATCGCGTTCGCGCACCCCGATCGGGTGCCGGTGGTGTTCTGGAACTGCGATCAGACCGACGGCGACGTGATGTTGTATCACCTGTCGCTAGGACGGCCCGGCGATGGCGATCCGTCCGCCAACGCTTGGGACTGGTCGGTCAACGAATGGGGCTACAAACTGGAATCGTCGGACGACGGCACAATGGGGTATCCAGTCGAGCCCTGTTGGCCTGAATTGCCTGTGGCGGACGATATCGAAGTGCCGCCATTGCGTGAAGAAGACAGGATGGCTGCGGCTCCGGCGTTCTTCATCGAATGCGGTGATCGCTATCGCTTGGCCAGTCTCGATCTAAGCGGCTTCACGGTATACACGCTGCTGCGTGGCTTCGAGAATGCCATGGAGGATTCTCTGATCGCGCCCGAGCGCTTTTCCGTAGCGGTGGACTCGGTCTTCGATTTCGAGTGCCAACTGATCGCGCTGGCTGCCAGGCATGGTTTTCACGGAATCCACTTTGCCGACGATTGGGGTACCCAAAACGGGTTGATGATTTCGCCGGATTTGTGGCGGCAGTTATTCAAACCGCGCTACGAACGGCAATTCGAGTGCGCGCACCAAGCGGGGCTTGATGTCTGGTATCATTGTTGTGGCGACCTGATCGACATTGTGGAGGATTTTCACGAGATCGGCGTTGACGTGTTGAACATCGCTCAGCCGAACGTGGTGGATCTGGACGAAGTCGGCCGCCGACTGCGTGGCCGCCAGTGTTTCATGATGCCGATCAGCTACCAGACCGTGTCGATCCAGGGGACACCCGACGAGATCCAAGCTGAGGCCCAGCGAATGTACGAATTGTTGGCCACCGAAGCCGGCGGTTTCATTGGCTACGTCGAAGAGTACGGCTGTATGGGCATGTCGAACGAGAACTATCAAGCATGTGGCGAGGCGTTCCGGCGGCTGGATGTGGGTATGCTTCAGTGACACGTGACGATCAACTCGGTTTGTTCCCGAGGCTGCGTGTACGATGGGAGAGAACGATGCGTTATGCCATCATGTTTGGTTGTATTCTGACCGCGGTTACCGGAGCTTCGGCAGATCCGACGGGACCAGCTAAGCCTAACGGCCACCAGTATTTCGAGGCCGAGGAGTTCTTTTCGCTCGATCCGGTTGCGAGCGAATTGAATGGCTTCTTTGGCGGCGGCTATCGTGAACTGGTCACAGACGGTGCGCCGCCGTTGATCGACAAGACCATTTTCCTGTTCGGTAATCCCCAAGACTCGCAGGAGTATGCGGTTTGGGTGCGTGCTTACTCGGACACGCAGGTCGACCGTCGTGTTTCGGTTGAGTGGATTGGCGAGCAGAACGAAGAATGCGATCTTCGGTTTGAACCGACGCACGGACGAGCCGACGCAGCCGGCTTTCGTTGGGAACGGGCCGGCGTGGTTCGGGGATTGCGTCGACATTTCTATCAGTTGCGTCTGCACGCCGTGGATGCCTCGCAGCCGATCATCGACGCCGTGCTGGTCACTTGCGATAAGGAGTATCAGCCCAAAGAGGGTGTTCGGCCGTCGGAGGACATCGCACTGACCGGAGGTGACGGCGAAGGCACGACCAGAATCAATCAGCAGACGCTTGTTGTCGGAAGCGATGTCCAACTTGAGCTCGCGTACACGGTCGGGTCGAGCGGCATTGCAGAAGGCGGGGCGCTTCGGTTCTTCATTCCGGAAAGCTGGTCGCCGCCGCACGTGGAGAATCCTGACAAGCCCGGTCACGTCATTGCCACGGCGTCGAGCGCTGACGTGCGGCTTTCGGTCGACTGCCATTTGCCCGGTAGGGGTGCGTACGCGTATTCGAACGAACTTCGACATCATCACGAAAGTTTCGTCCGCGTGATGAGCGGTTTGCTCAAATGCGGCGACACGATAACGGTCACCTACACAGGAACCGTGCAGCCGTACGTACAGAGTTCCGCCGACTTTCGAAACGAGGTGCGCGCATGGTACACGCCGGCTCTGCCGTTGGGGATGTCGACAGACGCGGACGGCGACGGGACCTTCTGGCCAATCGCGCCGGAACGGTCACATCAGGTGGAAGTGGTCGCCAGTGAGCCGACCGCGTTAACGGTCGTCGTGCCATCGATCATACAGACTAACGAACCGTTTGACATCAACGTGGCAGCGCTCGACGAACATCGCAATCCAGCGAGGTCGTATCAGGGCACGCTGGAGTTCTCGATCGTGCCACTGGAGGAAGGAATAGCCAGCAAAGGCACGATGCCGGGTTCCGTTGCGGTGGGCAAAGCGGATGACGGGTGCCTGTATCTTGAAGACGGTGGGCGGATCGAGACGCCCGGCTACTACGCTATTCACGTGCGTGATACGTCGGCAGAGATCGAAAGCACGAGCAATCCCGTCCACGTGACCGGCGAGGAACCATCGTACCATGTGTTCTGGGGTGATCTGCACACGCATCACCGACGTTGCGACGGTCTTCGGACTTTCGAGGAAGCGTCGCGGCACGCTCGCGACATTGCGGGCCTGGATTGTGTGGCATTGAGTCCTCACGCCTGCTACATAACAGACGGGGATTTGGCCGATCTTTGGCGAGTGGACGAAGGATTCCACGAACCGGGCCGGTTCGTGCCTATCTTCTCGTACGAATGGGCTGCCGCTGGTCAGGGTGCCGGACATTCGGTGATTTACAGCCGAACGGCTATGCCGCTGTGTCTCCGAGCGTGGGGCGGCGGCAACGTGGTGCGCGGTCGCCCAGCGTTCTACGAATTGCTCGATCAACACAAGTTGGACGTGGTAGAAGTGCCGCATCATGTTCGCGGCGTGACTCAACGTGACCCGCGTTACCAGAAAGCGATCGAGATCTACTCGCAATGGGGCTCTCACGAGCCGGGCGTGGTAGCCAACTTCAACGACGGTCTGATGGCCTGCGTGATCGGAGCGAGCGACAACCACACGGGCCAGCCCGGCCTGCAACCGATCTCGAACCGCTGGGCGATCCATCATCACTACGGCGGGCTGACCGCGTTTCTGGCCCCGCGTCTTACGCGAGAAGACCTGTTTACAGCCATCGACGCCCGGCGGTGCTACGCTACGGCCACCTGCCGCATCCTGGCTGATTTCCAGGTGGACGGGCATCCGATGGGAGACCACTTCACTCTGCCCTCGCCCAAGCAGCCGAGAACCGTCACATTGGAGGCCGCAGCATCGGTGCCGATCACCAACGTCATTCTAATCCGCAACGGTCGCTCGATTCGTACGTGGTCGCCGAATCGCCCGGTTGTTCGCCTGGAGCACAAGGATGCTGATCCCTTCGGCGGCCCTACAGATTACTACTACTTCCGCATCGTCTGTGATGAGACACGGCGAGCGTGGCTGACGCCGATTTGGGTGACGTACGAAAAACCCATCGTATCGCCCGAACGCCGGATTCGGCAGCAACTTGATAAGATGACCAACCTCGCTCGCGGCAAACCGGTTTGCACAAACTCGACGGAAACCATCACATACGGAAAACCCAACGCGTTGACAGACGGCAAGCTCGACGACCATTTCGGACACGGGACGGCCGGCCATGCGTGGGTGCAGATCGACTTGGGAACGGTTCAGACGATCGCATGCATTCGTCTCTGGAATTACTTTCGTGACGGGCGCACCTATCACGGCAACCGGCTGGCCGTGTCCGAAACGGGCGAGTTTTCCGGCGAAGAGACCATGATCTTCGACAGTCGCAAACAAGGCGAATACCAAGAAACAGCCGATGGTCGTATCTTTGCCTTCGATCCAGTCCGGGCTCGGTACGTCCGAAGCTGCCTCGACAGCAATACGTCAAACTCCGGTGCCCAGTGGGTTGAATTGGAGGCGTACGGACCGTTACCGTAGGTATGGCCACGGGGTAGGTTTGTCCGAGCTATAGAACGAATATTCCTGCCTCCTGATCGAGCTACGAAGAATAGGGCAGGAATATTCATGGCAGGAACATTCCCTTACTCACCTGCGAGCGAACCATTTGACGGTTAACAGATGAAGTCCAAAGAACGCGTTTATGCGGCGCTACGACGCGAGTCGGCTGATCGGATTCCGATCTTCATGTGGTTTCATCCCGGCACACGAGCGTTGTTGGCCGAGTTGTTCGAGGTTTCACAGGCCCAGGTCGACGTCGTTCTGGGCAATGACGTTCGCATGAGGTGGGTCAACAATAACTACTGCATGGAAGGCATCGTTCACGAGCGTGATGGAGAGGGACATGTCGATCCGTGGGGCATCCACTGGGTGAAGGAAGGGCCGTACAACCAGATCGCCCACTTCCCGCTGGCCGATGCGTCGGCGGAAGAGGTACTCGCTTACAGCTTTCCGATCGAATACCAAGAGGAACTCCTGTCAAAGATGGAGCCTCTAGTCGAGGGCGCGGACGAGTACTTCATCGGCTGCGACGTATCGCCCAACGTCTTCGAGATGTACTGGCGGTTACGCGGCATGGAGCCGTCGCTGACCGACATGGCCTTTGATCTCGATCTGGCCAATCAGATGTTCAAACGATGCGGCGATTTCGCCGTTCAGTTGTCCGAGGCCGCTTGCCGTCGCTTTCCGCTCGACTGGCTCTGGACCGGCGACGACGTGGCCAGCCAGCAGTCGCTGATGATGAGTCCGGATATGTGGCGAAGCATGATCAAGCCGCATCTTGCGCGAGCCTTCGACGTGGGTAAGGCACACGGCCTGTACGTGGCATACCACTGCTGCGGTGCATTGCGGCCGATTATCCCCGATCTGATTGACATGGGGCTCGCCGTATTGAATCCTATCCAATGCAATTGCCCTGGCATGGATGCCTTGGAGTTGAAATGCGATTTCGGTGACGACTTGACCTTCATGGGCGGGGTCGATACCCAGGGACTATTGCCGACGGGCACGGCCGACGAGGTGCGGCGGGCCACGCGCGAGTTGATCGACGGGATGACATCCGACGGCGGCGGGTACATCCTGGCCGCTTCGCACACAATCCCGCCGGAGACGCCCATCGAGAACATCTTTGCTATGTACCACGAAGCCGGTGTTTCCCGGGAAGAAGCTTTTGACCGCGCGGCAGATATCCGCGCCGGTCTTGACGACTACGTACACGAACCGTCTTGATCCTGAAAGGAGAACGTTGCGATGAGTGGAAAGATAAACCGACGCGAGTTTACCAAGGCCGGGGCTGCAGCGACGCTCGGCTTGACTGCTGCCCAGTATGCCCGCGCTAAGGGCGCCAACGAGCGGATTCGACTTGGTGTCATCGGCACTGCGAACCGCGGAGGACAACTGATCAGCGCCTTCCTGCCACACGAGGACTGCGAGATCGTTGCCCTGTGCGACGTTTTCGAGTCCACATTGGCCAAAGCGGCCGAACGCCTGGACAACAAGCCTGCTACCTACAGCGACTTTCGCAAACTGATCGCCAGCAAAGACGTGGACGCCGTTGCCATCGCCACACCCGATCACTGGCATGCGATTCAAACCATCGACGCGTGCGATGCCGGAAAGGACGTCTATGTGGAAAAGCCACTTTCGATCACGGTCTACGAAGGCCGGCGGATGGTCGAGGCGGCGCGGCGCAACAAACGGATTGTGCAAGTCGGCACGCAACGCCGTTCGGGCAAGATCTATGCCAAAGCGCACGACCTGGTGTCCCGCGGAGGAATCGGCAAGGTGACCGTCAGCCGTGCGTACCATCGCAGCAACATGGCGCCCGACGGTATCGGCCATGCGCCGCCCAGCGATCCGCCGGCCGGCCTGGACTGGGACATGTGGCTGGGTCCGCGGCCCATGCGCCCGTATCAAGCGA
>CAZURK010000075.1:0-28825 GCA_964623055.1 uncultured Pirellulaceae bacterium | reverse complement strand
GGCCTGGACTGGGACATGTGGCTGGGTCCGCGGCCCATGCGCCCGTATCAAGCGACGATCGCTCCCTACAAATTTCGTTGGTGGCATCTGTACTCGTCCCAGACAGCAAACAACGGCATCCATTATCTGGATATGATTCGCTATCTGAACGACGATTTGGCGCCGACTTCGATTTGTGCCATGGGCGGGCGATTTGCCGTCGACGATGATCGTACGATTCCGGACACACTGGAAGTGACATACGAATTCCCTGCCGGGCGACTGGTCGTCTTCGGCATGTACGAGACATGCGGCAATCAGACGATGGCCCTCGGCGGCTTCGTCGAGTTGCGCGGAACCAAAGGCACGCTCTACACCAGCGACAGAAGTTTCGAGGTGCTGCCGGAACGGGGCGGACAGTTCCAGAAGGACTCGCGACAGGACAGAATCGAGCGGATCAAAGAAACGGGCAGCGATGGGAATCTGACGGTGCAGCACACTCGCAATTTCCTGGACTGCATCAAATCGCGCGACCTGCCCCACTCGGACGTGGAAGAAGGCCATCGTTCGACGACAATGAGCCTGTTGGCCAAGATCTCGTGGCTAACGCGAGACCGTTTGGAATGGGACCCCGAGCGCGAGCAGATCACCAATAACGAAGAAGCGAATTCGATGCTGCACTACGAATATCGAGAGCCGTGGAAGCTAGGATGAATGACCAATGACCAAGCACCAATGTCCAAGGATGTGTCGGAGAGGAGTGTTCAATTCCGCCGTTGCGGCTCCAAGACGACGTATCAGAATCGGCAGACGGCTGTTCTGCGTGACTGTTGTGCTGGTGTGCGCAATCTGCTCGTCCAAAGACGGTGTCTCTGCCCAACAGGCCGGTTCACCGGATAACGCGAGGCAAAACATCGCACTCGGCAAGCCGTATTCGCTGTATCCGCGGCCGACGTATCAGCATTGCACTGATCCAGGCGATACGGAGCAATTGACCGACGGGAAGACCACGTCTGAATACTTCTGGACTCAGACGGGAACCGTCGGCTGGCAGAGTGTCCCGTACGCGACGGTAACGATCGACCTGGGACGCGTTGAGCCGATCGGCGGGGTGGCGATGACGACGGCGGCCGGCGTCGCTGGTGTCACGTGGCCGATGGCAGTGTACGTGCTGGTCAGCGACGATGGCAAGCAGTACTTCAATGCCGGCGACCTGGTTGCGCTGGACCGCGCGAAGAACGGCCCTTGGCCAGAAGGCTACGCCATTCGCCGATTGGTGACAGACCGGCTGCGCGCCCGTGGGCGATACGTTCAATTCGTCATCGTTCCCTTGCCTGCCGCTCCGTACACCTTTACCGACGAGGTCGAGGTGTTCCGCGGCCCCACCGAACTCCTGCAACAGGATCCGGCTCGTGGCGAAGCCACCAGCGCCCGCAGTCTCTACGAAACGGGCCGAGTCGAACGGGCCGTCCATCATCGCTGGGAAACGGATGAGGCTAGTCTGAAGCTGATTCTGCTGAAACTGATCAGCGAAGCCGAACCGGACCCAGCCGCAGTGACGGATGTTCTCATGCGATTGGCAAGAGTGCGACTGCTTGGTCCGGACGCGCCCAAGGCCGATGCTTCCTTCCGGGCGATCCTGCCGATGGGCAAGCACCATGCCGAATTGTTCAAGGTGCAAGCCGCGTGTTGGCGGGCTGTCGATCAGCGTGACCTCTCGGTATGGGTTCCTGACATATGGGATCCGCTGGATTTGTTTGCGTTTCCGCCTAGCGAGGGTCCCGGCTCGATTCAAGTTCACACGATGCGTGGCGAGTATCGCGCGGCCGCCGTGAATCTAGCCAATTGCACGGACAAGCCGATCGAGGTTCGTCTGCGTTTCGACGGTCTACCGGAATCCCCGGCGCCCGATTACATAACGCTGCACGAAGTCCAATGGACGGACACCGCGCAAGGTGTGCCCGTCGCTTCCGCCTTACCGCAAGTCGAATGCGTGGACGGTGCGTGGACCGTGACCGCGCTGCCGGGGCTGGTTCGCCAAGTCTGGATGACCTTCCACGTGGTCGATCAGGAAGCTGGCCAACACGTCGGAGCGATAGTCGTCGAATCAGCGGGATGTGAGGCACGCAAGGTCCCGATTGAATTGCGGATCTGGCCGCTGGAGTTCCCCAAACGCACCACATTGTGGCTCGGCGGCTGGAGTTACATGAATGGCGGCGGCACGTATGGCGTTACGCCCAAGAACCGCGATGCGTTTCTTGCCCATCTGAAGGAGCATTTTGTCAACGCACCTTGGGCGTCGTCGGGTGTGCTTCGATCTTATCAGTTCGACAAGGAAGACCCGACCAAAATCAGTCTGGATACGCGGCAACTTGACCAATGGATCGAGCAGTGGCCGGATGCCAAGACGTATCTGGTTTTCCTGGCGGTTGCTCATTACTCGGGCGCGATCCAAACTTCGCTGGGCGGGGCCGAAATCGGGTCGGCGGAATTCGACGATCGCGTCGGCACGTGGATCTCCGCCTGGGTCAGCCACCTGCAATCGAAAGGAATCGCACCAAACCGTCTGGGCCTGTTGATCCACGACGAACCGCACGAAGGCTCCGATATCTCCGCCTTTCTAACTTGGGCACGAGCAATTAAGGCTGCCGAGCCGGATGTGCTGATTTGGGAAGACCCAACCTACCGTGATCCGGCAGGCGCGCCATCCGAATTGTTCGAGGCCTGCGATATTCTCTGCCCCAATCGCCCCATGTGGCTGGAGCGAAGCAAGGCATTCGCAGCGTTCTACGGTGATCAGCAGAAGCGTGGCCGCACGCTCCAGTCGTATTCCTGCTCGGGCCCAGCCAAACTGTTGGATCCGTACAGCTACTACCGGCTGCAAGCCTGGCACTGTTGGCACATAGGCGGTACGGGGTCGTTCTTCTGGGCATTCGGCGACAACAGCGGGGCATCGTCATGGAACGAGTACTTCGCCAAATCCGGTCCGTTCACGCCGCTGTTCTTGGACGACACTTCGGTGACCGCAGGCAAGCAGATGGAAGCGATCCGCGAAAGCGTCGAGGATTACGAGTACTTCGTCATGCTCAAACGCGCCGTCGAACGAGCTAAGGAGGCAGGCCGATCGGATGCGGCGCTCGCCAAAGCGGAGAGTCTGCTGGAAACCGCGGCAGCCGCGGTAGTAACCGCCGACGGTGCCCGCCAAATCCGCTGGCATGAGCCGAAAGACCGGACAGTCGCCGATCGGATGCGAGAGAAGATCCTCGAAGCATTGCTTTCGCTGAAATAGGACATACTCTGGCGAATGTGAAACGGGCTGAAGGGATCGCTAACCGTTTGGCGGTTTCCTCTTGCCGCGTCAATTGCGCGCCGTGGTCATCTGTTTCAGCCAACCTTCGATCGTGAACTGCGGTTGTCCCATTTCGTCGGGCTTCAGCACGGCCAGTTTCTCGCGCGGTAGATAGCGGATGCCGAAATCGGCCACGGTTGCGCCGCGAAGGTGTAAGTCGGTGCCGTAGAGCCTTTCCAGCTTTATTTCGTTCGCGTCGGCCCAGCGGCCGAAATTGATCCCGCCCAGTTCGCCTACCTTTTCGACGGACCATCCTGGCGGCGTGGCATGTTGGACGATCCACTCCAATCCGGCCTTGTACGCTGGATACGGCCGATGACCTCCGCCGGGCTCGAACCAGCATTGTATGGCATCCGGCGCGCCCAGCGCCGCGTAGGTCCTGGCGGCTTTCGCTACGACGGCTCGTGTACCTCGCCAAGCGGAACCGTCGCCATTGCGGTCGATGATCACATCAGCATCACCGTTCATTACCAAGAGTGCGCAGTGAGGTGCGGCCAGCGAAACGTATTGGCTCCAGGAGAGCATCTTGCGCATGTGCTCGTTGGGCACGCGTGTGCAGTATTTCGAGTTGAGCGTTACGTCGTCGAACGCCCAACCGCTGACGATCGCGAAGCGCAATCGCGTGTCCAGCGCGGCCATCCATCCGGCCTTGGCTCCGCCCAACGAATTGCCGGCCACCCCGATGCGTTTTGCGTCGATGTCGTCTCGGGCGAGCAAGAAGTCGATGCCGCGCATGGTGTCGAAAACTAGTTTGCCCATAATCGGCCGGCCGGCGTTCCACGCCGCATGGTGCACCGCTGCCGGGTCGTGAGCCCGCGTGCCCATTAGGCCTCGGCGGTGCCGTTCCTCTTCGCCGATCGGGTCCATCGCCAGACAGGCGACATTGATTCTGGCATAGAGTTGACCGAGGTAGTTGTAGGAAAGATGGCTCTTGCTGCCTCCGTGGCCGAAGGTCAGCACCACGGCCGGCATCGGCCCCTGTGGGTCCTTGGGCCGATACAACACGGCGGGAATGCGAGATCCCGGCTCGCTGGTAAATACCCATTTTTCGACGACGATTCCATCGACCTCGAGGCTACCGCGAGACTCCGATTTCAACGGCACACGGTCATCGGGGATACCGAGCATCTCTCGTAATCTTTCGCGCGTCTGCTGCTGCCATTCGACGAACGCGGCGTGATCTCGCGCCGGGTTTGGCGAGTCTTTCTGGCCCGCTAGTGGTTCCCCCGGCGATCCCACATCACCGGGACACCCTGCTTCCGGGGCTGCCGAAGCTGCCAGCGAATCCTGGCCGTCGGTTAGCCATTCCAGATCGAATCGCGCAAACGTGATCTTCTTGTAGCCGTCGCGTTCGTAGAATAGGCCGACCGATTTGTCCGGTAACACGGTCATACACGAGTACGCGGCCGAGCCGGCGTGGATCAACTTCGCCACCGGCCACGTTTGCCCTTCGTCATAGCTGACGCGCACGGTCATCATCACTCGACCGGTGCTCGCGGGATTCGAGAAGAGAATCCGGCTATTCTCTTTACCGTCAGGAAAGGTGTAACGTAGCAGGTTCGCCTGGCAGACCGGTTCGATCAGCGTTTCGTCCAGCGTGACCTTCGACCATGTCTGGCCGCCATCGTCGCTCGTGGCGATCGCGCGGCGGTTCTTTCCGTGGTAGGAACGCATGTTGTCCAACACGCGTCCGTCGGCAAGCTCGACGACGGTCGATTCATTGGTCCTCTCATCCAGTACGCCGCCCATCGCCCACGTCTTCCCACGATCGTCGGAGATCAGCACGTGAGATCGGTAAGGATGCAGGTTCGGGTCCGAGTGGTCGGAATGGTTGGCTGGGATCACCAGACGGCCTTTGTGTGGGCCGTGAGTCAATTGGATGCCGGTGCCTGGCCCTGTGGCATACCAGCGCCAGCGCGGTTGGCGAGTGGTTTCGGAAATCTCTTTGATTGGGGCCCAACTCACGCCATCATCATCGCTGTAAGTGATGTAGACACGTCGGACTTCCTTGCTCGTGCCACCTATGATCTGGCGTTCATGGTCGGTACCCAAGTTCCACGTCAAAGGCAGCCATATTCGACCGGTCGAGCGGTCGACTACGGGACATGGATTGCCGATCGTATTGGTCTCGTGGTCCGCCACCACCAGTAGCTCGGACCATGTCTGGCCATTGTCCGTACTGCGTTTCAGCACGATGTCAATGTCGCCGCTGTCGCCGCCACCGCCCTTTCGCCCTTCGCAGAACGCCAGGACCGTGCCTTCGGCGGTGGTGACTACCGCTGGGATGCGAAAGGTGTGGTAGCCCTCAGTTCCGCTGACGAATACGTCGACCTGGAATGGCGGTTCCGGTGCGGCGATCAGGTTGCCCGTTGCCGCGAAGTCCGTCACCCGCATCGTGCTTCGCCACGGCCGCAAACCGAGGTTCAGGGCTGCCTTGGGATCCGTCTTCGTTCGAAAAACCTCGTTTCCGTCGATCAAGAAGCGGAGTGTATCGCCATCGCGGATGGCCTCGAACAGAAACGGTTTACCCTCGCGAACAACGGGCTCACCTAGGCTCTTTCGGCCCAGCAACGGCCCTTCTGTGAACATCTCGCCGCCACCGCCCTCGAAGCCGAAATGGCTGCTGCCGATAACAAACGTCGCCGCACTCTTGGCTAGGTCGAGGATGGCCAGCTTCACGCTCACGCGAAAGTCGCCAGGGCCGAGCAATCCATCGGCGTACAAGTGGTTGTTCGTCCCTCCACATTCCAAGTAGCCATCGCCCACCGTCCACGCCTTGCCGTCGTGCCGAACCGCTTTCGCGACGCCGTCCTTCACGAAAACAGCGTCGGATGGCGGGGCTGTGAGCCCAGCAGTTGAAAGACCAACGAATAGGCAGAACACAATCGTGTTTCTCGGTCTTGGCTGCATGGCTTGATCCTCTTTCACAAGACGGATTGTGTCAAAGTGTTGCCAATCCGGCGACATGCTGATTATAGCGACAAACGAGTTGTGATTTGCCAAATGTGATGGGTTCAACCGAGTCCGTACCGAAGAACGTCAAGTGTCACGAGCCGAACTCATCCGCACTTGGTGATCACTCTGCCTGCTGTTCTTTAAGAAACTCCTCTTCAAGAGCCAGTAGCCCTTTGTTCCTCTCCTTAAGGCGTTTGGCGGGAATGCCTGCATACATTCCCCAGGGTTGCAGGTCTTTGTTGACCAACGTCATTGCCCCTACGCTGCATCCTTCACCGATATTGCACGGTCCGATGATGCTACAGGCACTGCCAATGATGACGTGCTTGCCAATGATGACGGGACCTCCGATCTGCGTCGTGTATTTCTTGGGGATGGCTTGAGCGGTGAGATAATCTCCGCTGTAGTCATCAGACGCGCTGTATATCACTGTATTTGCGGCCATGCTGCTGAAGTCGTGCATTTCTATTCCGAGAGTCCCACTTAAATGTGAATTCCGTGCAATGAACACATGATTGCCGATGGCGATAGAACCATTGACTGCGGCAAGGATGGCGAAATCGTCGATGCGGACGTTGTTCGCTATCGAGATGTTTTCCGGGCCGTAGACCCTGGCGTCTGAAGAGATTCTCACGTTCTTCCCGATGGATTTGAAACCGAAGTCCTTCAATTCGACCTCTGTCAGATACCTGCTCTGAAGCATTCCGGCACTCCTCTTCTTGAATGGCTATGTCTGTCTCGTCATCGGAACGTCGTTCACTGGCTGCGAGCGGCTACGGCGTCTGCTGCTGCCCTCGCTGCAGCCGATCGGCAATGGCCGTGTCGGCCAATAACTGTCCCACGTGAAAAGCGACCATTGGCAGGAACGTCACGCCGAGTTGCGCCGAGACTTCCAGACCAACCATAATCGTCTTCTGACTGCCCGCGATCCCGACCGCGATGCTATCGCCGCGAGACAACCGCGTCCAACGCGCAAGCCGGATTCCCGCAAACAGTGCCGCGACGTGCATGGACAACACAACCGCGATCATCACACACAGCTCGAGCCAAATCGAGGAAAGTGAACTGCCGGCGAGCTTGGTGCCGGTCCCAATTGCCCCCAGAAAGACGATAAACAATATGCCACACTGAGACGCTGCCGACAAAGGCGTTTTGTGCTTGGTGGCCCATGGGCCGATCGACGCCAACGGTCGCAGCATTTGGGCCAAAAGCATAGGCAGGACGACCAATAGGCCCAGCTTGCCCACCGTCGCCAGCGGATTGAACCGGGGTATGTCGCCGATCGTCAGCCACAGCCATGCTGGCGTGACGACAAAACACAAAAGGTTTGTGATGACCGTAACCATCATCGCCACTGCGTCGTTGCCGCCCGCGCGCCGCGTCCAAACAGACGCCGATGCTAGCGTGCATGGGACGGCCGCAGCGACAAGGATCCCGCGAAACATGTCTTCGCCGAGTGTTCCCGAATGCCAGAGGGCTAGTGACATGGACCAGGCGAATAACGGCAGCAAACCGTAGTTGACGGCTGTTCCCAACAACGAAGCCCACGGTCGGCGCAGCGCTTCCCACACGGTACCGGCCTCCAGCGGCAAGGCCATCATGAACATGACCACAACGACAATCGTCTGCCGCAAGCCCGAAACTCGGGTGAGCGGGGAAAGCCAATCATGCAGGCCAATCCCCAGGCCCAACACCAACGCCAGGGCGATAAGAAACCAGCGATGAACAAGGAACTGCTTCACGATGCTAGCACTGGCGTTTGACAGGTCTCGGTTATGGGAGTGTTCCGGCAGGGTGGAATGCTGGAACGCATATAAGGTCATGCACGCCTGACCATGGTAGGCGATCTTCTCCAGCGAGAGAACGGGTAGACGGGTCGTTTCGGTCGCAGTTTTAACCTTGTGTCAACCGGGACGGTTGCGGATACTACGCACCCTGTTTTCGCTGCTTCTCGTGATCTGCTCTCTCGTAGGTTGGGACTGCTCCATCATGACTCGGATAGTTGGCCTCATTACGGCACGCGGCGGTTCCAAGGGAATCCCAGGCAAGAACATCAGGCCCATTGGCGGCATACCACTCATCGCTTGGACCATCAGGGCGGCTCTTGAGAGTCAAAGATTGGATCGTGTCCTGGTTTCGACAGACGATGCTGAGATAGCGAGGATTTCGCGACAGTTCGGGGCCGAGGTGCCATTCTCCCGGCCGGATGAGTTGGCACAGGATGACTCGCCTCACGTCGATTCGATAATCCACGCTTTGCGCTGGCTTGAATGCGACGAGGGCTCTATGCCGGAATATTGTGTTCTGTTGCAGCCGACTTGCCCGCTCCGGATTGCTTCGGATATCGACGGCGCAGTGGAATTGGCCGTGACTCGCCATGCGGATGCCGTGCTCAGCGTATGCGAGGCCAGCGACCATCCCTATCTGGTGAGAATGATTGACGAGGATGGCTCGATCAAGGAGTTCGTTGACGTGGACATCGAGTACTATGCTCGACAGTTCTTCCCCAACGCATACAGGGTAAACGGGGCCGTCTATGTGAATCGCTCAGAGGCCCTGATCCAGAGCAAGAAAATGTTTCCAGAAGGCACGTTGGCGTATGAAATGCCTGCCTCGCGGTCGTGGGACATTGATACGCCGTGGGAATTCCACGTGGTAGATCTTCTGTTGAGGGATCAAAATGCCGGACAAGCTGCTTAGCGTTGCCAACCGTGAAATTGGCCAGGGCCGTCCTTGTTTTGTGATTGCCGAAGTTGGAGTGAACCACAACGGCGACCTTGACATGGCCTGCCGCATGATCGACGTGGCCGCCGATGCCGGCGCGGACGCGGTGAAATTCCAGACATTCAAAGCAATTCGTGTGGTTACGCCCGACGCGCCCAAAGCCGATTACCAGCAACGCAACACCGGCGACAACGACTCGCAATTCAATATGCTGTGCCGACTGGAATTGTCGTCCGATGCGCATCGCATGCTGCTGGAACGCTGCCAGGATCGCGGGTTGATTTTCATGTCCACACCGTTCGATGAGGAATCCGCCGACTTCCTCGACGAACTGGGCGTTCCCGTTTACAAAGTCGCATCCGGCGAAGTGACGAATCTACCTTTCCTCGACCATGTCGCCCGCAAGGGCAAGCCAGTGATTGTCTCGACCGGTATGTGCAATCTGGGCGAGGTCGAGGCGGCGGTCGATGTGATCCGGCAATCCGGCAACGAGCAGGTTGTGCTTCTGCACTGTGTGAGCAACTATCCTGCTCGTGCGACCGATGTGAATCTCCGCGCAATGAGCACACTTGCGGCAGCTTTTGGTATACCCGTCGGATACTCGGACCACACGGAGGGGATCGAGGTCGCATTGGCGTCCGTGGCGATGGGAGCATGCGTGGTCGAGAAGCATTACACACTGGATCGCAACCTTCCGGGGCCGGACCACATCGCTTCGGTCGAACCGGACGAGTTCATCCGATTGGTGCGAGGAATTCGTGTCGTCGAGTCGGCCATGGGCGACGGACGCAAGGTGCCCACGGCAAGCGAAGCCAACACCGCAGCGGTAGCCCGCAGGAGTCTGGTCGCCGCAAGCCGCGTAACCAGCGGAACCGTCTTGACAGACGAACTGATTGCAGTCCGACGGCCCGGCACCGGTCTGCCACCGTCCATGCGCGAGCAACTGGTGGGCCGCGTCGCACGCGAAGATATCCCCGCAGGCGCGTTGCTGACGTTGGAGAAGGTGGCATGAGAAGGATCGCGGTGGTCACGGTCGGCCGATCGGATTTCGGCATCTATGCGCCGGTCCTTCGCGCGATTGAAGACGATCCGAGCCTTAGGCTTCAGTTGATCGTGGGCGGTGCGCACTTGACGGGACAGTTCGGCTGGACCGTTAATGAAATCACGGCTCAAGGCTTTGAAATCAGCGACAAAGTCGACATGTTGCTTTCGGCCGATACGCCCGCGGCTGTCGCGACGTCCATGGGTTTGGGAACGATGGGATTTGCCCGGTCCTACGCACGGCTTGATCCCGATATCATCATCGTGTTGGGCGACCGCTTCGAGATGCATGCCGCTGCATCGGCTGCCGTGCCGTTAGGAATTCCCCTCGCCCACATCCACGGTGGTGAAGTCACCGAAGGGGCCATCGACGAAGCGTTCCGTCACGCAATTACCAAATACAGCCACCTGCATTTCGTGTCGACTGAACAATACGCTCGCCGAGTGATCCAGATGGGAGAGGAGCCGTGGCGGGTCACTGTTGGCGGCGCGCCGGGCCTGGACAACCTCCGCACCCTGTCATTGCCTGATCGACAAGAACTGGAAGAACGCGTTGGGTTGGAGTTGTCGCAGCCGCCTCTGTTGGTCACCTATCATCCGGTGACGCTCGAGCGCGACAACACGGAATCGCAAATGCAGAATCTGCTCGGCGCACTTAACGAAGTGGACTGTCCGATTGTGTTCACGTACCCCAACGCGGACGCCCAGGGCGGATTGATTCTGAAAATGATTCGCGAGTTCCTGAGCCGCCATCCGGCCGCCCGGGTCGTAGACAACCTGGGCACGCGAGCCTATTTCGGAATGATGAACCAAGCAGCCGCCATGGTAGGCAATTCCTCGTCAGGAATTGTCGAAGCCGCCTCTTTCAGGCTGCCGGTTGTCAACGTCGGCGAGCGTCAGCGAGGGCGATACCACGAGCGAAACGTCATTGATGTCGGATACAGTCGTGAGGAGATTCTGCAGGGAATCGTCGAGGCTCTGTCCCCGTCGTTTCGCGACGGCCTGACCGACCTGGTGAATCCCTACGGCGACGGAAACGCTGCCGAACGCATAGTAGACCGATTGCGGACGGTTCCGCTGGACGAGAGGATCCTTCGGAAGAAATTTTGCGACCTCAGCAGCGTCGACGCATACAAAGATGCCGCTTAAAGAGCTCGTCGCTAAGTACAAGTAATGATGCCAACCTGATCGTAACACATGCTGGCTATTGGAGCGCCTGCCCGAACAGCAAGGAGGCTGGTCGCGTGACGGATATTCTGCAAGAGATCTTCGTGGGACCGAATGACTCGATCCGCGAGGCTATGTTACGAATCAACCGGAGCAGTTCGGGAATCGTGCTGGTGGTCGACGAAGATCGTCGCCTGAAAGACGCGATCACCGATGGCGATATACGCCGGTCCATCTTGGCTGGTTGCAGCGTGGACACACCGCTTGCACTGGTGATGGAGCATAAGCGACAGTATCGCCGATCCGGACCGGTCACCGCCCCTTGCGGAACGCCACGTGACCAAGTTGTCCGCATCATGCAAGAGTGTGATGTCAAGCAGCTTCCACTGTTGGACGAATCGGGGCGTGTCGTCGAGTTGGTCATGCTCGACGAGTTGGTCAGCAGTTCCGATTTGCCTGTGAAGGCTGTAATCATGGCGGGCGGCTTCGGCACGCGGCTTCGGCCACTGACCGACGACACACCCAAGCCGATGCTGCCGATCGCCGGCCGACCGTTGCTGGAAAGAATGATCGAGCGGCTTCGCGACTGTGGCATTCGCCAGATCAACGTAACCACGCACTATATGCCGGAGAAGATCACCGACCATTTCGGCGACGGAACTGACTTCGGCGTGAAACTAGACTACGTTTCCGAAGACCAACCGCTCGGCACGGCTGGATCGCTACGCCTGGTGGGTGCTGCGGACGAACCCCTCTTGGTCATCAACGGTGACATCCTCACCAGTGTCGATTTCGCGGACATGCTAGCATTCCATCGCGAGAATCACGCGGATATGACCATCGGCGTTGGCCAGTACGATTTCGAGGTTCCGTATGGCGTTGTCGAGTCGGACCAAGGAATTGTCCGTCAAGTTCGCGAAAAGCCGCGGTATGAGTTCCTGGTCAATGCAGGCATCTATCTGATCGAGCCTTCGGTACGGCGGTACATTCCAGACGACCATCGCTATGACATGACGGATCTGATCGCACGGCTGCTGGCCGAGGGGCACACAATTGCTAGCTTTCCCGTCGTCGAGTACTGGCTGGATATCGGCCACCAGGACGACTTCCACAGAGCGCAAAAAGACGTTCCCCAAATGCGTTGGGCGTCCTAGCGCTCCGTCAAAGTTCAGCATTGGGGTAGCGAAACTCGCCAAGAGTTTCGGCTGACCCGGGCATTACGAAAGTCTTGGCGACTTCCGCTACAACCACCAACCCTGATTCTCAGGCTTGTCAAAACACCAGGACGCGAAAAGCCGCTCGTCAACGCCCGATTGTCTTGAGATTGCCTTGCCGCAAAACGGTTCAGTGTTGTTGGTAAAAAGGCAATGTGATATAAGGCACAGCCCGCTCGTCGGAGAGTAGCCGAGTTGGGGCGTTTTGATAGGACAGATAATCTGAAGACCGTATGGAGACGCGTCATTGGTCGTTCGAGTGATCCCGCGACTCGACATCAAAGGCCCCAATTTGGTGAAGGGCATGCACCTGGAGGGGCTGCGTGTGCTGGGCAAGCCCGAGCGTTTTGCTCAGCACTACTACGACACCGGTGCCGACGAACTGATCTACATGGACACCGTGGCGAGCCTGTACCAGCGCAATAGCTTGTTGGACATCGTCGAGCGAACTGCCTCACACATCTTCATTCCGCTAACAGTCGGCGGCGGATTGCGGACGATCGAAGACATTCGTGCGGTGCTCCGCGCGGGTGCCGACAAGGTCGCAATGAATACCGCGGCGATTCAGAACCCGGAGCTTGTGCGTGAGGCGAGCCGTCTGTTCGGATCGTCGACGATCGTCATCTCGATCGAGGCAATCGGAAAGCCCGACGGGACTTACGAGGCATACACCGACTGCGGTCGTGAGAGCACAGGCGTGGATGCGCTTGAGTGGGCAGTCGAGGCGGAACGCCAGGGTGCCGGCGAACTGTTGGTCACGTCAATCAATCAGGAAGGGACCGGTAAAGGCTACGACCTGAACCTGACGCGGCAGATATCCGAAGCGGTTTCCATCCCCGTCATCGCTGCCGGCGGAGCCGGAACCGCCGACCATGTGCGTGACGTTGTCGATGAAGGAAAGGCGGACGCGGTCTGCGTTGCGTCGATCCTGCACTACGGCAGCCTGGATGTGTGTGCTGGTGACGATGACAACTTCGCGGACGAGGGAAATACGGTCTTCCTGCAAAGCAAGGCCAGTTTCGGTCGCGTGCAAAGCCTTTCGCTGCCCGAGCTGAAACAGTACCTGATAGATCAAGGAATCGACTGCCGTAGCGGGCAGTGCGTTGGGATCTAACATATGGCGTCCCCGGAAGAACCGAAGACCGCAATCGTCGACTACGGTGTTGGCAATCTGTACAGCATTCGCCGAGCCTGCGCCACCTGCGGAATGGACGCGGTGATCACTTCCGATGCGCACGAGATTCTGGACGCTGCCGCAGTCATCCTTCCCGGTGTCGGTGCGTTCGGCGACGCGATGAATGAGCTCAGGCGGCTCGACCTGGTATCGCCCCTGCGGGAACTAGCCCAACAGGGAAGACCACTCATCGGCATCTGTCTTGGGATGCAGCTTTTGATGACCGAGAGCTACGAATTCGGGCATCATCGCGGCCTGGGAATCGTCGATGGTGAAGTCGTGCGTTTCGAGAACATTCAGCAGTCCGACCGCGTATGCAAAGTGCCCCACGTCGGTTGGAACCGGATCAACAAGGCACCACCAATGGGCGATGGCCAGGTGTCGGCCAACTCAACTGACGTCTGGCAAGACAGCCCGCTGGAGCCCGTGCGCGAAGGCGAGTTCATGTACTTCGTGCATTCCTATTATGTCCAACCATCGGACCCTGCCGTCACTTTGTCCGTCAGCCGCTATGCGGGACGGGAGTTTTGTTCGGGATTGAAGGCCGGAAACGTTGTCGCCTTTCAATTTCACCCGGAACGCAGCGGACCGCAGGGACTGGAAATCTACCGATGGATCGCTTCGCGCCTATCTCATACCGTTTCCAAGGAGGGCAAACGCAATGTCGCATGAAGAACTTGAAGCCTATTACGGCCTCCCAAAAGACGTCGTCTACTGCAAACGCTGCGTCATGTCGAACCAGCGTCCTTGCTCCTATCCGGAGTTCAAGCACAAACCGGATCGGAAGGCACCGACGCTGAACATCGAGGAAGACGGCCTCTGTGACGCCTGCCGGTTTGCGGAAGTCAAAGAGCAAATCGACTGGAAACAGCGCGAGGAGGAACTAGTCCGACTGCTCGATCAGTACCGGCACGACGACGGCACGTACGATTGCCTGGTGCCGGGCAGCGGCGGCAAAGACAGCGCTTACGCAGCTCATCTGCTGAAGTATCGCTACGGCATGCACCCGCTCACCGTGACCTGGCCACCGATTCTCTACACCGACATCGGCTGGCAGAACTATCGTAGCTGGTGCGAAGTGGGCGGGTTCGACAATATCACTTATAAACAGAACGGCCGCGTCATGAAGCTGTTGACGCGGCTGTCGATCGAAAACCTGCTGCATCCCTTCCAGACGTTCATTCTTGGCCAGAAGAATATGGCCCCGAAATTGGCGCTGCGTTTTGGCATCCCACTGGTGTTCTACGGCGAAAACGAGGCGGAGTACGGGAATCCGATCGCAGACAACAATTCGTCGCTTCGCGCCAAATCGTACTACACGATGCAGAACTTGTCGGACATTTATCTGGGAGGCGTCTCCATTCAGGAATTGGTCGACAAGCACGACGTGTCGCTGGCCGACTTGATGACCTACATGCCGCCGGACCATCGCGAGTACAAGAAATCGAACGTCGAGATTCACTACCTTGGCTACTACATCAAATGGACGCCTCAGGAAGCGTACTACTACGCCGCCGAGCATACCGGTTTCGAGGCGAATCCGGTGCGCACCGAAGGGACGTACAGCAAGTACAACAGTCTGGACGACAAGATCGACGGGTTTCACTATTACACGACGTGGATCAAGTTCGGTTTGGGCCGCGCCAGCTACGACGCTTCGCAGGAGGTACGCAACAAACACCTCACCCGCGAAGAGGCCGTCGCGTTGGTGAACCGTTTCGATGGCGAGTTTCCTGAAAGGTACTTCCGCGAAGTCATGGAGTACATCGGCCTGACGCCCGAACGATTCCACGAACTGTGCGACAAGTTTCGATCGCCGCACCTGTGGAAAAATGAGGGTGGCGAGTGGATGCTGCGTCACCCGGTGACGAATCTCCCCGATGAATCCGCACGCAGTGCCGCATAGGAAGCGAACTGAGGTGGCGTCTTGAGTTTGAGCGGGAAACGTGTATTGGTGACCGGCGCCGGTGGGTTCATCGGCAGCCATCTGACCGAGCGACTGGTGGAGCTGGGGGCGGAGGTCCGCGCGCTGGTTCACTACAATTCGCTCGGTCGATGGGGATGGCTGGACGAATCCCCGCTGAAAGAGCAGTTCGATGTCGTTGCCGGCGATATCGCAGATCCGGGGTTCGTTCGTAATGCGATGCGCGATCGAGATATCGTCTTCCATTTGGCCGCGCTGATAGCGATTCCCTACTCGTATCACGCTCCGGCGTCTTACGTCCAAACAAATGTCGGTGGCACGTTGAACGTGTTGGAAGCGGCGCGTGATTTCGCGGTCGAGCGCGTGATTCATACGTCGACCAGCGAAGTGTACGGCACGGCGCAGCGTGTACCCATCGACGAGAACCACCCACTTCAAGGCCAATCGCCGTATTCCGCAACGAAGATCGGCGCCGACAAGCTGGCCGAGGCGTTCTACTGTTCGTTCGACTTGCCCGCAGTAACGGTTCGCCCTTTCAATACGTTTGGTCCCAGGCAGTCGGCTAGAGCCGTCATACCGACGATCATCTCACAATGCCTGGTTGGAGACACCATTCAACTTGGGAATCTGACTGCCACGCGCGATCTCAATTACGTTGCCAACACAGCCGAAGGCTTCGTCTTGGCTGCTACCTCCGAAGATGCTGTGGGACGTACTATTAATATTGGATCGGGCAGTGAAATCAGCATCGGAGATCTCGCGGAATTGATCGCCAAGCTGGCTGGTCGCACGATAACGATTGAATCCGATCCCGATCGTCTCCGTCCCGAGAAAAGCGAAGTGGATCGTTTGCTGGCTGACAACTCGCTCGCGAACTCAGCATTGGGTTGGCAGCCAATTGTGGAGTTCGAAGAAGGGCTGTTGCGGACGATCGAGTGGATACGACAGAACCAATCAAAGTACCGACCCGATGTCTACACCATCTAAACCAGACGCCGACATGAAGTCGGTCCCATCGTTCATCCCGCTTAGCATTCCTTGCATTCAGGGAAACGAATGGCAGTACATTCGCGAGTGCCTGGACACCAATTGGGTCTCGTCCGTTGGTTCCTACGTGGATCGTTTCGAGCAAATGATGGCCGAATCCGTAGGCACCAAATATGCAGTCGCAACGGTCAATGGCACGGCGGCCCTGCATGTGGCCTTGCTGGTGGCAGGCGTCGAACCTGATGACGAAGTGCTCACGTCCACATTGACCTTCATTGCATCGGCGAACGCAGTGCGTTACGCGGGAGCCTGGCCGGTGTTCATTGATTGTGAACCCGACCATTGGCAGATGGATCCGAATTTGGTCGAAGAGTTTCTGAAGAATCAGTGCGATTGGCAAAACGGCCGCTTGGTGAATCGGCAAACGGGACGCCGTGTTCGTGCGATCATGCCAGTCCATATTCTCGGTCATCCGGCCGATATGGCTCCGATTATCGAGTTGGCACGCCAATACGAACTCGTGGTGATCGAGGACGCTGCCGAGTCGTTGGGCGCGAAATATGAAGGTAGACCCGTCGGGAGCCTTGGTGATTTGGCCTGCTTTAGCTTCAACGGTAACAAGATCATCACGACTGGTGGCGGCGGCATGATCGTTACGGACGACGAGGCACTGGCCGAGCGGGCGCGTTATCTGACTACGCAGGCGAAAGACGACGCCGACGAGTACGTTCATCACGAGATCGGCTACAACTATCGAATGCCCAATGTACTGGCAGCAATGGGCTGCGCCCAACTCGAACGTTTGCCGGAGTACGTCTACGTAAAGCGACAAATTGCGGGTCAATACGCACGAGCGTTTCAGGATGTCCCGGGAATCGAGATGATGCGGCAGTCGCCGAATGTCCTGTCCACCTTCTGGCTTTCTACGATTCAAGTGGACAACTCGGTCTTTGGTATGGACAGCCGCCAGTTGGGCAAGTGTCTGAAAGCAGCAGGAATCGGAAATCGGCCGCTGTGGCAGCCCATGCACGCATCGCGCGCACATCGAGGTTCTACGGCGCTGAACCGCGGCGTGGCCGACCGGTTGTTTCGAGACTGTTTGAGCCTCCCGTCCTCGGTTGATCTGGCGGAAGAAGCGGTTAGCCGCGTGGCTCGAAAGGTCATCGAGGCCGGGATGGAGATGAATCGAAGAGCCGTCGCCTGATTCGGCAGTTTGGAGACCACCGAAACGGAATTAGCCTAAGGCTTCAGTATGTCAGCTAACGCGTCTTCTAGTTTTTCATCACCATCTGTTACTACCACGACGCGCGGAACGACCGATCGCACCGATAAGCCTAGAGTCGCCTTGATCGTCGATCATCCGGCACGCGATTTACCCGGTTTGGTCCTGCTTGCTGTCGAGTTGTGCAAGGCGGGCGTGACTTGCCACTTGGTTTCCCAGAACTTGGCTACCCGAGAGATCTGGCGGCTGGCCCCCGACTTTGTCCTTCTGAACTACTATCGGAAACACAAACGCGACTTCTATGCGTCCCTTTCCGATGCAGGCATCGCACTTGGCGTCCTGGACACGGAAGGCGGCGTGTTTGAGGATCTGGACGAGATTGATCGGCTGGTGGTGCAGGACAAAGCCGAAAGGTCGAACGTTAGCTGTTATTGCTGCTGGAGCCCAACGGTGGCTCAGTACCTTGTGGACGGAGACTGGTTCGACGCGGAGCAGGTCTTCGTCACGGGTTGTCCAAAACTGGATTTTCTGGCGGAACGTTGGAAGGAAGTAACTCTGGAGAATTCCCCGTACGCCAGCCCTTACGAGAAGAACCTCATTCTGGTCAACTCTGTGTTCTCCGCTGGCAATCCCGGAATGATCAGCAAGGAGAAGCAACGCGAGCAGCTTGCCAAAGCATTCAATCTCTCGCCTGACGAATCCCGCGCGTGGCAAGACAGGGACATGGAAGGGCTCAGGCAGCTAACCTCCTTGACAAACAGTCTGGCACGTCGCTTTCCGAACGCCACGTTCGTGTATCGGCCTCATCCGTTCGAGAGGATGGAGACTTGCCAGGAGCTACTCGCCCCTCTTGATAACTTGCACTGTGTGCGCGAGGGAACCGTCGACGGTTGGATCTTGCGGGCCAAGGCGGTCGTCCAGGCCGGATGTTCGACTGCGATCGAGGCCGGAATGGCGGGTGTGCCTGCTTTGTTGCCCCGCTGGGTGCCGACATGCTCGCCCCGGCCTACCGTGGACGAGGCAAGCATACCATTCGAAAGCGAAGAGGACTTGGCCCACGCCCTGGCAGCCATTCTCGATGGCCAATTCCAATCGCCCGATGAGCACCGGCACCGGTTGGAGAATGTTATTCGTGAATGGTTCTACAAAGTGGACGGCAAAGCTTACGCGCGAGTCGCGGAAGTAATACTCAATCACCTGCCGACTAGCAGGCCGCAGGATTTGTCAGAGATATGCCGCAGACACAACAAGCGTACCGACCCGTTGCGTGTGGGCCACAAGAACTGGTTTCGAGCAAAGGCAGCCAATGCGCTGGCCACTTTCGGTCTGCCGGGCGCCTGGTGCGACGCGGTGGCTCCGAGACCCTTTGACAACTGGGATCGTTCACCCAAATTCTATGACGCGCATAGCGTTCAGAGTCTGGTAGATCTGATACGAGGTTGCCGTCACGCGGAACCGAGCGAGTCACATCAGCGGCTAACGGTTCGCGCGGCGGAAGTTGGTCAAGACTATTGCCACGGTCAATCGGAAGGCAGGTCCGTGGTCATTTCTCCGGCCCCGAGCAGCACGGATGCCCTACCTGAGGCGGCATGACGATGGAAGAAATAGCAGTCGGTGATCGCCGAATTGGTCCGAATCGGCCCTGCTTTATCATCGGCGAAATCGCCCAAGCCCACGATGGTAGTCTGGGCATGGCCCACGCGTTCATCGACGCGATCGCCAACGCCGGGGCCGATGCGGTCAAGTTCCAGACGCACATCGCGGCCGCCGAAAGCACGCTGGCGGAACCGTGGCGAGTCAAGTTTAGTCTGCAGGACCATTCGCGATACGACTACTGGGAGCGAATGGAGTTCACGGAGGAGCAATGGATCGGCTTGAAGCGACACGCTGACCAAGTGGGCTTAGTGTTTCTCAGCTCGCCCTTCTCCGTCGAAGCCGTCGAAATGCTCGATCGCTTGGAGATGCCGGCATGGAAGGTGGCCTCCGGTGAAATCGACAATCCATTCTTGCTCGAAAGGATGGCTGAAACCGGTAAACCGGCGCTACTATCCAGCGGCATGAGTTCGTTCGACGATCTTGATGCGGCTGTCGAACTGTTCCGAGGCCACGATGTGCCGGTGGCTGTCTTTCAGTGCACTACGGCTTATCCGTGTCCACCGGAAAAGGTGGGCCTGCGCGTGATCGAACAGCTCAAACGGCGATATGACTGTCCTGTTGGATTGTCGGACCATTCTGGGACGACCTACGCTGGTTTGGCCGCCGTTGCCCTGGAAGCTCAGATGCTCGAAGTCCACGTGGCCTTCAGTCGCAAGATGTTTGGGCCAGATGTTCCGGCTTCGCTGACCACAGCAGAACTCCAGCAATTGGTTGACGGCGCTCGTTTCATTGAACGATCCCTGACCAGCCCCGTCGACAAGGAATCGCTAGCGGCCGAGATGGACTCGCTGCGGTGCACATTCGGCAAGAGCATCGTGGCGACGACGGATCTGCCCAAGGGGACTATACTGGGCCGAGAACATCTGACCGCGAAGAAGCCCGGCACCGGCATTCCCGCAAAGCGGTACCGAGAGGTGCTGGGACGCCGATTGACGCAAGACGTTCCAGCCAACCGGCAGTTGGAGTGGGATATGTTGGGGCCGGAGCCCTAATCTCTCTATTGACGCCCAAATTGACGGCGGTGTATTCTTTGACGGCCCTGCATGCTGTCTGCTTGCGCAGTTTCTATGGACTGCTAGCACAACACTGCGGCGTCTCTCTAACAAGGAGTCCCCTAGATGACACGGAAGTCAGTCCCGGTGGTCCGTCGC
Source organism: uncultured Pirellulaceae bacterium (assembly GCA_964623055.1). Classification (GTDB taxonomy): domain Bacteria; phylum Planctomycetota; class Planctomycetia; order Pirellulales; family Pirellulaceae; genus JADHUC01. The sequence goes on along the minus strand of CAZURK010000075.1, from coordinate 8,282 downwards.
GACGGTTGGACGGCATCGCTGGGACGCAGGTTGGAGAAGGCTGTCAAGGGCGCAATCCCGGAAGTGCTAAGGGACAAGTTCAGAAAGCCGCTGTATACGAAGGCCATCGCGAATCGTGAACGCGGGGCGCTGCTGCTGCTTACGATTCCCAAGTCCGGCACGAACTATCTGCGGCTGCTGATCTGCAACTATTTGTATGCGCGATATCGAAACGCCGACAGCGCCGTCCCGTACACGACGATGCACGAAGAAGTCTTCCCCAACATTCGAGAAGACCTCTTTTCCAAAGGCCGTTCGTACGTTGCGCCAAGTGACGATCATATCCTGAAGCACACAGCTTTCAGCGACTTCCTACACACCCACTCGATTCGGAAGCTCAGGTACTCGACGGCGAAGAAGATCATCTATCTGTATAGAAATCCCCTGGACAACATCATCTCGAACTTTTTCTTCAAATGGAAACACCGTCCGGGCGAGGAGGATTCGTTCGACCACCCGCGCGAAGTCATTGACATCATCTTGGATCGCTACATACGGCATTACGTATTCGGCAGAAGCCTTGCACGGACGAGAGACAACGTGCTGTGTGTCAGCTACGAGTCCCTGTATGGCCAGCCCGTCGATACGCTCGGCAAGCTGGTATCGTGGCTGGAATTCGACGTGAACGCCGAATGCGTCGAAAAGGCGGTCCGATTCTCCCACAAGAAGAACGTGAAGAAGGAAGAGCAGAAGCTTGGACACGCGGTCCACTCGCCAGCGGGTTTTCGTGGCTCTTTTGTCCGCAGTGGGAAGATCGGTCAGTGGAAGGAGTATTTTGACGACGAGGATGTCGCCTACTTGGAACTCCGCCTGCAGGAACACGGTATCAGTCTGTCGGAGTTCATCATCGAACCGGATGACGTAGGATTCCCGAGCGAAGCCGCCGACCCGCACACAGCATCGCCGATGGACATTGCACACAAGGATGTAGCGTGAACGATCCCAACGAATCTGCCACGACCCGGGTGGCGGCCAACACAGGCCGGCGCAAGGTCTGTGTCGTGGTGACTGCCCGCGCGAGTTATTCCCGCATTCGGACTGCCTTGGCGGCAATCAAGGATCACCCGGATCTGCAACTCCAACTAGTCGTTGCGGCTTCGGCCGTACTGAAACGGTACGGCAACGCGTTGAAGTTCATGGAAAACGACGGCTTTGACGTGGCCGCCCAGATCTACAGCATTATCGAGGGCGAAAACTTAGTTACCTCGGCCAAGTCGACGGGTTTGGGCCTGGTCGAACTGTCCACTGTGCTCAGCAATCTGCAGCCGGACGTTGTCGTCAGCATTGCGGATCGGTTCGAGACCTTGGCCACGGCTGTCGCGGCCGCGTACATGAACATCCCTTTGGCTCACGTGCAAGGCGGCGAGATAACGGGGTCGATCGACGAGAAGGTCCGCCACGCTGTGACCAAGCTCGCTGATCTGCATCTCGTGTCTTGCGAACAAGCGGCCGAACGCGTGATCCGCATGGGCGAAGACCCCGAAAAAGTCTTCGTCACAGGGTGTCCGTCAATAGACTTGGCCGCGCAAATACTCGAAGACCCAGCGCTTCGTTTCGATCCGATAAAACAGTTTGGCGGCGTTGGTCCCGAACTCGACCTGGACAACGGCTACCTCATAGTTCTTCAGCATCCGGTCACGACCGAATACGAACAGTGCCGGGTGCAGGTGAATGAAACGCTTCACGCAGTCGCTGAACTGGGTATCCCAACGCTTTGGTTCTGGCCCAACGTAGACGCCGGCTCGGACGGCACATCGAACGGGATACGTGCATTCCGCGAGCAGCGAAACCCGCGAAACATCCACTTTTTCAAACACGTGGACTCGCTCGATTTTCTGCGATTGGCGTACAACAGTCGGGGCATTGTTGGCAACTCGAGCGTGGCGATTCGTGAATGCTCATTCCTGGGGACGCCAGCCGTCAACATAGGTTCGCGTCAAAACGGGAGAGACCGTGGCCGCAACGTCATCGACGTGCCGCACGAACGAAGCAGCATCATGGATGCCATCCGCACGCAACTCGCGGGGGGCCGCCTCCCAAGCGACACGTTGTATGGTGACGGCAACGCCGGGGTGCGCATGGCTGGGTTGCTTGCCGAAGTCCCATTGACGATCGAAAAGAGGCTGACATACGAGACGCTTCCGACCGACACCGGTTCCGGCCAACGACGCGAAGCAGCATAGGAGAGGCAAGACCAGCCTGTTGTGGCGCGGTCTCCCGACCGCGACACTCGCAGGACCGCAGGTCTCCAGGAATCAAGGGAGACCTCCGGTCGTGCCTAGTGGGCCGGTCAGGAGACCGGCCCACAACCAAGAAAACCAGTTTTGAAATGCCTTCTAGTTATCTCACGGAGGAACCATTGGAGCGGACAGACCACTACATCTTCGGATTGATTCCCGCTCGCGGTGGATCGAAAGGCATTCCCGGGAAGAACGTGCGTCCCTTGGCCGGCAAGCCGTTGGTCCAGTATACGTGCGAAGCCGCCCGCGGTAGCCGTCTCTTGAGCCGCACGATCGTCTCGACGGACTGCGCGGAGATCGCTGGGGCAGCCAGCAATTCCCGGATCGAAGTACCGTTCTTGCGTCCGGCCGAACTGGCCACCGATACGACACCGACGGTCGACGTCATCCACCACGCAATCGAATGGATGGAGCTGAACGAAGGGAAAGGTCCTGATATCGTCGTCCTGCTGCAACCCACTGCCCCACTGCGCCAATCGCACCACATAGACGAGGCGCTCCATTTGCTGGCAAACGGCGACTACGATTCAGTGGTCAGCGTTGCGCCGATACCGCAGCACTACAATCCGCATTGGCAGTTTGTCGTTGAAGATGGGCAACTGCAAGTGTTCACTGGCGAACCCCTTGGTGGAATCGTTACACGTCGCCAGGAGCTTGGCGCCACGTACACTCGCAACGGTGCCATTTATGGTTTCCATCGAAAAGTCCTGGAGGAAACCGGCTCGATCTACGGCAACCGATGTGCGGCGTATCTGATGCCAGCGGAATTGTCGATCAATCTAGACACGATGGATGATTGGCACGCGCTGGAGGCATACATGCGCTCGGTGGAATCCTCCAACGCCGCTGCTTGAAAGCCTAACGGTTCTCCAGGAACAACGCCCCGAACGTGTAATCGTTCTCCGCCTTTGTTCTGAACAGTTCAGAGAGGCCGAAGTCGCCTCTTGCCACGGACTTGACTTTGTAGACCCATGGCACCTTCTTGTGATAGAAGGGGTGCAGTAGATAGCTGGTTCCCGTGTCGGCGAACTCCTGATTTCCTCTCATCGCCAACCCAGACGGTTCGACAAACTGCCCGTGAACATCGGCAGGCGAGCCGATTCGGGCCGATCGTGATGGATTCCTGTAGTCGAACGTAATGCTGAATTTGCCGCCATCGACCAAGATCGCCTTGATCCTGCGGTTGATTTCCACTCGGGCGTACATCGGTATGTGCTCGTACACGCAGATCGACGTGATGTGATCGAACGGTTCCTCGAATTCCAATTCCCTCATGTCCATCACGTGGTTCTTCAGTTTCCAGCCCATCTGCTCGGACAGGTGGTTTGCGTTTTCGACCAAATCGCATTGGAGGTCTACGGTCGTCACGTCCAGTCCCTTGGAGGCCAAATAGTAGGAGAATAGCGATGAACTGCCGCCTAAATCCAGGACTCGCTTGTTGCCCGAGAAATCGTTGTTTGCCGTGATCCAGACGATCTCCCAGTACAGGAACCATGGAAAGTTCGTGTCGTCCAGAGCACCGTCCAGACTCTCGTATTCGTAGCCCCGGTTCATTCGCTCACGCGGATGCGGGGCAACGTTCAAATCGAATTTCCCGTACCAGGAGCTGATCTGAAGATCCCGTTGCCGCAGGTTTCTTATCAGGTCGTGCAGTTCCGCGACTATCTGTCGCGCACGATCCGTGGCCAGATCGTCCCGCTCCATCGACTTATTGATGATTTGGCTCTCCGACATTATCTGGCTCCGCTCACGGGCAAACACGACGATGTTGTACAGGGGAATTGGCCAGGATGGCAAGCGGTTGACGAATCGCGATCCTTCAGGGAGACGCCGTATTCGCGCGTAGTGGTGGCTTCCAGCCGCCACTACGGCAGCTATTTCCCAGCCGATGCCAAGGTTAGCCACCACGTGCTTGGCAGGTTGCGATCATCTGCTCGCACATCTCTTTCAGGGCCGATTTTCCGAATCCTCCGGAGTACCCGGCGATTTCGCGGTTGGTGGTTGACGGAAATATGGAGAGCGCATTGCGGTAGGCTCGGGTGGCATCGTCCCACATCTTCAGCGCTCGGTACGCATCGCCCAACTGAAACTGCACGATGGCCGAGTCGGGCGCAATGTAGGCCGCCTTCTTCAACTGTAGGACTGCCAACTCGGGCTTCGCCAGCTTGTTGAAGTTCATCCCCAGCACTAGGTAGGCGTCGGAAGCAAGCGGATCCAACTGGATCGCCACCTCGCACTCCTCGACAGACCGGTCGTGCTCGCCCAGATTCAAATAGATGTTGGCCCTCAGGACCGTGGCAGGCAAATGGCGTGGAAAGGATTCGAGCAGTTGGTCGAGTTGGTCACGCGATTGTGCGTAGTTTTCGCGCTCGAAAGACACAAGGGCCTCGTCATACAACGCTTCTGCGGCATCCTCCGAACGGGATTTCGAGAGGCTGGGCGTCGTTCCAGACGTCGAAACATGGGGCCTTGTTGACTCGATGTCTCGGGCGACAACCATCGGTGCAGAACGAGCCGTCTCCCGGTGTTTCGCGCTTGGGGACCTTTTCGTCCGTCCCGTGCCCTTCCGATAGGCGAAAACGGCTTCAGGCTGACAGGCAACGAAGCCGCTTTGCTTCAAGATCTCCGAATGCCCAACGAACAGGTAGCCGTTCGAGTCCAAGCACTGGTACAGGCCATCGAGTATCTCCGCCGCCGAATCGCGGGCGAAATAGATGAGTACGTTTCGGCAGAAGACGATGTCCCACGAAGCCGCCCGTTGACGTGCGTCATCTAACAGGTTCGATTTGCGGAACAGGACCATTTTCCGAACCGCGTCGCACAGGGCAAAGCGATTCTCGGAGACTCGTCGAAAGTACTTACTTCGGTTTGCATCGGCCACCAGTCGGAGCGATTTGACAGAGTACTCGGCGCGGCGAGCGGCCTGAAGCGCCGCTGAACTGGCGTCTGTGGCCGAGATTTGGACAAAGCGGCTGGCGGCCGGGCCGAATGCGTCCAGTGCCGTCATGGCGATCGAGTACGGTTCTTCACCGGTCGAGCAACCGGCACTCCAGATCTGCACTGGCTCCCGCCCGTCGCTATGCTGTTCCACCAGGGCAGGCAACACGTGTTGGCGAAGAAGGTCGAACTGGGCTGGGTAGCGGAAGAAGCAGGTTTCGTTGACAGTGATCTGGTTCAGCAGTGCGCCGAGTTCGTCGGCGCAAGTTCGCGAGTCGCTCAACAGATCCAGGTAGCTCCGGACGCGAACGATGCCCCTGGCGCACATCCTCGCCAACAGCGATTTCTCCAGAGTGTCAAGTCGCCAATCATCGAAGTGTAGACCGGTGAGTTGTTCGATGACGGCCCGAAACGCGTCGATTTCCGCCGACGTCACGTGCTGTTCTGGCGAGTTGACACCGGTCTGTGGTTCTGCGTTCATCCTACACTAAGGTCGAAAACTTGTGGGCGGATGCTTGCTGCGTCTGGCTGTGAGTTGCACGATTTCGCCGGCAATCTTCTTAAGAGGCAGGATCCGATCCACCACTCCCGCGTCGATGGCGGACTTGGGCATGCCGAAGATTGCGCTGGAAGATTCGTCTTGCCCGATGGTCACGCCGCCGCGACTTCGGATCGCCCTTAGGCCCTCGGTTCCGTCGCTGCCCATGCCGGTCAAAACGACGCCGATCGCTCGATCGCCATACGTCTCTGCAACGCTGCTCAGCAGGACATCGCCCGACGGCTTGCAGCCGTGCACCGGGGGCAGGTCGAGTACCTGTATCTTGCCGTTGCTGTCCACTCTCATGTGGCGGCTGGATGGCGCAATTGCCGCCAATCCGGACCTCAGCGGACAGCCGGTTTCGCCTACCCGCACCTCGAAGCCGCTCACCGATGCGAGCCACTCGACCAGTGTCGGTGTGAAGCCCTCGGCGATGTGTTGGGCCACAACGATCGTCGCTGCCAGATCCTCGGGCAGCGAGGAGAAGATCTCCGCCAGAGCGGCAGGACCACCGGTCGAAGCCGCGATCGCGACGACGGTTGCGTTCCCAGGGGCCTCGATCTTGGCAGTGGGTGGCGTACCGCGCAGCTTGCGCAAGCCCGACAAATGCCTCACCACGTGCGCCGTGGAAAACAGCTTGATCTTCTCAATCAGATCGCCAGTCGCCTGCTTCACGTCGGCCGCTCGGGCGAGGTCCGGTTTTGGGACAACATCCAGCGCTCCCAGCGCCAGCGCCTTGATTACCGCCTGTTTGTCTTGTTTGGACGGCGAGGCGGTGACCATGACGATGGGAGTTGGACACAGAGCCATAATCTCCTCGACGGCTTCATACCCGTTCAGAACCGGCATGTTCACGTCCATTGTGACAATGTCGGGGCGATGGCTCTGCACCAACTCGACCGCTTCGCGGCCGTTCTCGGCCGTTGCGATGACGGTCAGATCGGGATCCTTCTGCAGGATGGCGCTGAACGTGTCTCTGAAGAAAGCCGAGTCATCAACAACGAGAACTCGAATCACTCGATCAGCCTCCGTGTGTTTTCCAGTAGGTCGGCTCGACTGAGCGAGGACTTGGTGAGATACGCATCGGCCCCCAACTCCAGCCCTCGTTTCCGATCCGCGTCGTCACTCCGAGTGGTGACGATGATCACGGGGATGTTGCGGTATCGCTCGTCGGATTTCACACGACGCAGCATGGCAAATCCGTCCATGCGTGGCATCTGAATGTCGGTCACGATCAGATCAACCGTCCCCTCGGCCAGCCTGTCCAGCCCTTCAGCGCCGTCGGTCGCTGTCCGGACTTCATAGCCCGCAGCCTCTAACATGCTTTTCTCCAACTCGCGGGCGGTGAGCGAGTCTTCGACAACCAGCACCTTCTTTCGCGCCGGGGCTGGCTGGCCTCTCGCACGATCCCGAGACGTCGGCTTGAGCACAGCACCTCTGGCCGCGGCCACCATGTCCGGGACGTGCAGCACGACGACCACATCACCGCTGCCAAGCGTCGCAGCGCCGGCAATGTTGTTCACCTTTTTCAACGGCGCACCGAGCGGCTTCACAACAATTTCCTGCTCGCCGATCAATTCGTCAACCACGAATCCGACCCGTTGCTGCGAATGAGAGATGACCAAAACGTGCAAGCCGCTACCGTTGGTGGGTCCGGACGACGGTTTCATACCGAGAATCCGGCTCAGCGGGAAGATTGGCACGGTGTCGTTTCGGACGATAATCGCCTCCTTCCCTTCAACCGACTTGACCTCTTCGGGTGTCACCTTGACCGTCGTTTCGATGGAGGCCGTGGGGATGGCGAAGGTCCTGTCTTGCGTCTTGAGGAGTATCGCGCGAGTAATGGCCAGAGTCAAAGGCATCGCAAGGATAACTGCCGTCCCCGCCCCCACGGTGGACTCGACACGTACCTCGCCGTGCATTTCCTCGACGCGCACCTTGACCACATCCATTCCAACTCCGCGGCCCGAGATATCGTCGATGGTCGTGCTGGTGCTGAAGCCGGGCTCGAAGATCAGACGTAAGCAGTCGTCCCGACTGAGCGTCTCGGCGTCGGACTGGTCGATCAGCCCTTTCGAAACAGCCGCCTCTTTCACTTTGGTGGGATCAACACCCCGGCCATCGTCAGCGACCTGGATGAACACCTGATCCCCTTGCTGCCATGCGGAGAGCCGAACAACTCCTTTCGCCTCCTTGCCTATTCTTTCTCGTTCCTCGGTCGATTCGATGCCGTGGTACACCGCGTTTCGTACCAGATGCAGCAACGGATCGCGGATGGCTTCGAGGATCTTCCTGTCCAATTCCGTATCGCCTCCCTCGACGATCAGATCAACCGGTTTACCAAGCTCCCTGGCCATGTCACGCACGGAGCGCGGGAACGTGTTGAAAAGCATCGAAACCGGGTGCATTCTGATGCTCAACACGTCTTCTTCAATCATCCGCGTGGTAGTGCCGACGCGCATGACGTCCTCGTTAAGCTGCTGCGACAATCGCTCCAAATCGGTCAGCACCGCGGCGCTGGTGTTGTC
>CAZURK010000074.1:0-53349 GCA_964623055.1 uncultured Pirellulaceae bacterium | reverse complement strand
ACCTGAGCCAGAAGCGCGACCTTCATCAACTCGGCTCGCGAGCGAAGACGTAATCTGCGCAATATGCCTGCGATGTGATTTCGCACGGTTTGGGCCTTCAAACCCATCCGTCTCGCAATACAACTCTCCTCAAGCTCGACAACGAAGTGCGCCAAGACCAGCCGCTGCCTGGAGGTAAGTTCCGCCAGTAGTTCGCCAGAGAATTCTTCGGAGTCAGGTCCCATCGTAGTTTCCCCCATGCCCGCCAACGCTGCTTCATGTTCCCAAGGTGTCAAACAAATACGAATGGGAACAGATACGGTACGACTAACCCCTCTACTTCACTAATCGTATTCTGGGCCAAATTCCGGACGTTCATTTTCCGAAATTCCGATCGACTGTTTCGTTGCTCGAAGCAATTCGCGAATGCTGGGAGCGAGGGGTCTGCTTTCACGACTACGGCGGTGGGCCACTGCACAGCATTCAACATACCGAAGAAGATGTCGACCGACTGCTGAATGTGCTCGACGACCTGCTGGGCGAGATGGCGGACGAGTTGCGGTGACGCCTTACGCGCGCCAACTCATGGAAAAAACGGAGGGATTTCCGCACGGCGGCGGTCTTCGATCATGTCGTTAACGTAATCCGTCACGCGGTCAACGATGCGGCCCGTCATTTCTCGGCCCTTTTCTGCGTTGGCCATGGCTGGGTTAGGATCAGGCTGGTCCGTCCACACCTCGGTGCGCACGTTTTCGGGGAACTCGGACAAGCCGATCGAAGTTTCGAATTCCTGTGCGTGCCCGGGCAAGTCATATGGAAATCGGTGTCCGCTCTCCAATACCTCTTTTGCGTCCGTTTCAGTTAATACGTCCCAATACGACAGGAAGTGCAGGTTCACCTGAAACTCGCGCAAGAATTGATCCCAAGTGCCTTCAACCGGCGCGATGTTTCCTCCGTGTCCGTTCAGCACCAACACGTTTTCGAAACCCGCTTTGACCACGCTTCTTATCAGATCGTCAAGCACGGCCAAGAAGGTTCCTGGTCGGAGCGTCAATGTGCCGGCATGCTTCATGTGGTGCTCGCTTACTCCGGCCATCACTCCCTCGGCAACAAGCACACGCGGCCGGAGTCGCTCGGCGACTCTGGTCGCAACCAGCGCCACACTCCGCCAATCGTGTTCCATTGCCAGGTGCTCTAAGTGCTGTTCAATGGATGCGACCGGAATGATGCAGGCACGCAAGTCTCCCGACGCCATGCGTTCGCGAAACTCGCGTCGCGTGATCTTTCTCAGCAGTATTTCAGCTTCACTCATCATCGCTCCGTTCCTTGAGGCCGTCGCGCAACATGCCTCGCATAATGACGTCGATCAGGCATTCTACGTAGTTTTCACGCTCGACACCGTGGAATTTCAACAGGCCGGTATAGAAGTGCAGGAATCTCAGGGTGCCGATGACGAAGGGGGCGGTTTCCAGATCGAGATCGGCGCGCAGTTCGCCTTTGGCGATGCCTTCCTCGAGGATGCCGAGAACGAATTGGCGGCTATACTCGATTTCCTCCTGAACGCTTGGCTGTTCCAACAGGCGTGCGATCAGCCGGAACTCAGGATCGTCGGCGACCAGGCGGGCAAGCAAGGGATACTCGTCAAAGGCATCCAGGCTCATACGGATCATGGTCCGCAACTTGCCTGCGACCGTCGTCTCCTCGTCCATCGCCGCCAGGAACTTCTCCAGCGCCTCGTGCCGCAACTGGTTGACGATTTCCAGGAACAACTGCTCCTTACTTTTGAAGTGCAGGTAGAACGTGCCCTTGGCGATTCCCACGTCGCGCACGATGTTGTCGATCACCGCCCGCTTGTAGCCGAATCGCTCGAAGTGCTCTTGGGCCACTTCCAGGATTCGTTCGCGTTGGACCGTCTTCTTCTTCGTCATGGTGATGCGGTTCCGTGTGGCACCTCCGTCGCTGTCACGATGGTCTCTCCGGGCTCGTGTTCCTGCAAAGCGACGGCCTCTTGCGCAGAACCGCCCTGCGGTGGTTCCTCATCGTCGCGGAAAACGACGAGGCTCTTGAAATTGCGCCAAAGTCGCTTGACGTCGTCGATCATCAGATAGAGGCTTGGTACGAGGGTCAACGTGATCAACGTGGCAAAGGCAACGCCATAGGCCAACGTGATAGCCATGGGAATGATGAAGCGGGCCTGGACGCTCGTTTCGGCCATCAACGGCGTGAGGCCAAAGTACGTGGTCAGCGATGTCAACAGGATCGCGCGGAACCGATGCTGACAGGCTTGAGGCACCGCTTCGCGGACCGGCATTCCGCCTCGGACCAACCGGTTGACACGGTCGACTAGCACCAAACTGTCGTTCACCACAACGCCTGCCAAAGCGACCATTCCCAGAAACGACACGATATCGAACGTCTCGCCGAGCAGCACGTGTCCGGCCACGGCCCCGACAAAGCCGAACGGGATCGCCGCCGCGATCAGCGCCGGCTGTATGTACGACTTGAAAGCGATCGCCATGGTCGCGTACATGGCGAACAGCGCGACTACGAAGCCCAGCGTCAGATCCTTCACAACACGGTCCTGGCTCTCCATGCCGCCCTCGCGTTCCCAGGTGAGATCGGGGTAGCGCTGTTGGATGTCTGCCAGGACGCCCGATTCCAGTTGCCCCATGAGCCACTCGACGTTTTCGATCGCCTCTCGATCAATCAGGGCGGTCACATCGGCCATGCGATGCCGGTCGGCCCGACTGATCGAGGCCAACCCTTCGCCGTACTGCAGGTCAGCCACCTCGCCCAACGGGACTTCGTCGCCTGATCGGCTCCGGATTCGCATGCGTTCCAGGTCGGCCAACGATGTGCGCTGCGATTCCGGGTAGCGGACCATCACGCGGATTTCGTCTCGCCCCCGTTGGATTCGCTGGGCCTCCTCGCCATAGAACGCCTGGCGCACCTGGCGGGCCAGATCGACGCTGCGAAGGCCGAGCGGTTCGGCGGACGGCTTGATAGCCAACGTTACTTCCTGGCGGCGAGAGCCGAGTGTGTCGGCGATTTCGTAAACCCCTGGGTATCGGTGCAGAGCTTCTTTCAGTTCGTTTACGGCCTTTTCCACATCATCTATGCTATGGCTCGCAAGTCGAATGTGGATGTCCTTTTCTTCGTGCCCTTCGGTGGCGTCGAACGTCAGCCTGCGCACGCCGGGCACGGTTCCAACTCGCTTTCGCCAGTCGTCTGCGATGGCCTCCGACGAGTAGTTGCGCGCGTAGAGGTTCTGAAACTCGATAGTCGCCTCGGCCAAGTGAGGCCCTCTGACCCCTTCCAGTCCAAGGGGGTTCTGTGCTTCGCCAACCGGATGGCTGCCCATGGCCACAAGTATGTGCTTCACGAGCGGTTTGCCGCCGTTCTGCCCGTCGAGTTCCTCACGGACTTGCTCGGCGGCTTCCTCAATTTGCTCGAGGATCTTTCGCGTGGTCTCCGCATTGGTTCCGTGAGGCATCTCCAGCGTTGCCGTGGCTACATCGCCCGGCAGGCGAGGCAAGAACGCATAGGGCACGCGACCACCGGCCAACAGACCAATCACTACAATCAAGCTGGCCAAGAAAAGGGCCAGCGTCGTGTAGCGCCAAGACAGGGCCGCGTTCAGCACGGGTACGTACACCCGGCGAATGAACGCTGTGACTCCGAACTCGACGATTCGCCGCACCCGCTCGAATAGCCACACAAGCGGCCATATGGGCAGAAGGTACCAAGGAATGGTCTTCGACGGCTCGTGCGAAAGATGTGCCGGCAGGATCAACAGCGACTCGACCAGCGATAACGCCAGGCAAGACACAATCACGGCCGGGATGATCCGCCACATTTTCCCGTCCACGCCCGAGATGCCGAACATGGGACAGAAGGCGATGATCGACGTGAGTACTGCGAAAATCACGGGGGTGGCAACGCGCGTCACGCCCGAGACCGCCCCTTGCTCGCCGCGATCGCCCTGTCTCTGGCTGTGGTGAATGCTCTCTGCAACCACGATGGCGTCGTCGACCACAATTCCCAGGACGAGAATGAAGGCCGCCATGGAAATCATGTTCAGCGACACGTCGAAGTACCACATGACGGCGAACGTCCCGACAAAGGAGATCATCAGCCCCACAGCCACCCAAAACGCCAATCGCAAATGAAGGAAGAGCGCAAGGCACAGGAACACCAGGAGGAGTCCGTAGAGTCCGTTGCGCAGCATCAAATCCTGCCGTTCCGTGTAGTATGTCGAGATGTCGAACCAGGTATCCAGAAAGATGCCTTCCGGGAGCGTCTTCCCCGCGATATAGTCCTGCACGCCGCCAACGACATCCGATATGTTCTCGCGTTTCGGAGCCATCACCGACAGCGTGACGGCCCGCCGTCCATTGAATCGGGCCCAACGCTCGTCTTCTTCGAAGTCGTCCACGATCGTTGCTACGTCCGACAAATGCACGCGCGTTCCATCGGGATTCGTGAGTAAGACGAGGCGTTCGAATTCATCGCCGCGATAAGCCTGCGATTGCGTCCGGATGAGGATGTCCCCGGCGTCGGCACGAATCTCGCCAGCCGGCAAATTCAGTGATGACGCCCTGACCGCCTCGGCCACTTCGTCGAAGGTCAGCCCGTGTCGTTGGAGGTCTTCCTCGGAAACGTGAATCCCAATTTCGTACCGGCGCACGGCGCCCATCTTCACTTGCGTGATGCCGGGAACGGCCAGCAGTTCGTCGCGGACCTGTTCGGCAAACGTCCGAAGCGCGAGTTCGCTGATCGTGTCGCTCGACACGACGACACTAATCACGTGGAACTTGAATGTGAGTTCTTCGACGATCGGTTCTTCAGCTTCCTGCGGAAAAGTCGTGATGGCGTCCACTCGCGTTTTCACGTCGCTCATTAGCGATCGCGTATCATAGCCCGAGCGCACCTTGATCGTGACGGTTCCGAAACCCTCCGCCGCTGTCGCGTTCAGTTCGTCGATGCCATCCAGATCGGCAACGGCCTCCTCGATGGGCAGCACGATGCCTTCCTCGACCTCCACGGGCGTCGCCCCCGGATAGGGAACGCGAACGTTGACCATGTCGAGGCTTATGAGCGGAAAGAGTTCCCGGCGCACTCCAAACTGAATGGCCAGGAAACCGGCCAGGAGAATCATCAGCATCAGCAAGTTGGCAGCAACGCGGTTGCGTGCAAACCAAGCCAATATGCCGTTCATGATTCACTCCGCCTCGGCGACTCTGGGATCCGGCAACCATCCGTCGGAATCGCCGCACAGATCAAGAACACGGCCATCCTCGCCACGGGGAACTTCGCGAGTGATGTCCTCCTGGATCTCCACGCGCATTCCACGAACTGCCCGTTCCAGGTGCGTGGCACAAACGCGCTGGTCCGCTGTCAAGTTGCCGCGGACAACCGCCCATTCGCCTTCGCGACGAATCACTTGGACCTTTACGTCGTCCAGCCGGCCGGTCGGGTCAATCGTGAAGACTCGGCCACCGCTTTCCAGGCATACCTGTGGCAACACGATAGCATCCTGGACCTCACAGCTACGGATGGCCGCCTCCACGAACATCCCAACAGCCAAGGGGTGTCCGCCGGAATCCTGTGTTGCATCGTATGGCGACGACACACTTGCGACCAGATACGCCATGCGGCTCCGGCGATCCACGATGGCTTCGGTGCGGACGATACTCCCGTACCAACGACGTTGCTGCCCGCCGAAGTCGGCCTCCAAAATCACCTTTGGGCCTTCCTCCGGCACAAAAGAGGCTCCTAACGCCAGATCGAGAAAGGCGAGTTCGTCGTCGTCGATCGGCAGCCGGATTTCAACGGCGTCGGTGGCGAAGCATGTCGCCAGCGGAGTGCCCGGCGTCACGTACTGACCCACATCCACGTTCTTCTCGCGGATGCAGCCATCAAACGGAGCGACGACACCCGTATCCTCCTTGGCGTTTTGAGCTTCATCCAGTTGGGCATCCAACTCCGCGAGGTGCGCGTTCGCCACATCGAAGGCCGCTTGTGCTTGATCCAAAGCGGACTGAGTGGCCGCATCCCGTTCCCGGAGCTTCAGTTGGCGATCCAACTGCTGCTCAGCCTCCGCCTTCTGCGCCTTCGCGGCCTGGATAGAAGCTTCCAGTCGGCGGATGCGAACATCGTAGTCCCGGGAGTCGATCTGTACGAGGATATCGCTCCTCCTGAAGAAGCGACTTTCGTCGAAGCTGTCGGCCACCGAGACGATCCGGCCAGCGACCTGAGCGATCAACGTGCTCTCGGTCCGCGGAATCACGGTGCCCTGGCTACGGACAGGAAAGCACACCGGTCCCCTCTGCGCGCGGGCCACGTAAACCGCTGGCAAGACCTCCGTTTCCTCCTGTTTCGGCGGTGGAGGTTTCGTCGCGATCAGCCATTGCGCGGCCATCACGCTGAGCGCCACGGTCACGATAGGCGCTAATATCTTCAGGGCGATTGTTCCAAACTTGAGAATGCGACGCATGGCATCCCTCGTCCCCTGCGGCATTGGATCCGCGAATGCTAGCAGTCGGACCGTGTTGCAGCCAGGACTGTTTTCGGCCTTCTGGTGGACTCAAAAAGACAAAATGACCAAAACTGCCCATTTGGTCATTTTGTGCGTTGTCGGGCACTTTGTCAATAGACTATTGTAGGTTGCTGGCGCGTAGGCGGATGAATTGAATGGACTGGCGGATTACTCGATGGGCAACTTTCGGCAAGTTGGCAGGACGCTGGTCACTTGGCCACTTCAAGCAGCACTTTCGACGAGGACGGCCGCACCTCCTCCATCAGTTCGATACCAGCCATGTGCATTGCCGATCGGGCTGCTCGCGATTCGGCGGGGTGTCGGCTGTTGACCATCTGTCGGAGTTCTCCTTCAAACTCGCAGAGGCTCAGGTAGCCAACCATGTTCGCTGCGTACGACCGCACGTTGGCATCGGATGTCCGAAACATCTTGAGGATTACCCAGGCCATCGGTCGCAAGTCGATATCGTTCGGGCCGGGTGGCTTGATGACAACCTTTCCCGGTTGCGTCATATCTCGACGTTTCAATTCGTGCGAAGTTACGGTCTGAAAGATGGACAGCCCGGCATAGACTCGGACGTCGCGTTCCTTTGCGTCGACAAACGGCGCGAGCCAGGGGATGACTTCAACTTCGCCGGTTGCACCCAATGTCTTGATCCCCGCAAGTTGAGTCTTCGGGTCCAGGGAATCCAGGTTCTGAACGGCTCTGGAATAATCCCGCGAGATCCGTCCGACGTCGAGCGTCTCGACAAACGCATCGTATTTCTGCTTGAGGGCTTGTTCGTCATGTTTTCGCGGAGCCGCGGACAGAAGCGGGGCGGTTGCCGACAAGAAAAGGGCAAACAGTAACAGTCTACCAAGCATAACGGTGCCTCCTTCCCCAACGCTTGTCAGCGGACGGGCACTCGGGCAAAGGCCTTCCACTCGTCTTCCAGCCTCTCCGTATCAGCCGCACCCTGATGTACCAGAATGCGGTACCTGAGCGTCAAACTTTTTCCAGCGGGCAACGTGTAGTCTTCTTTGCACGTGAAGGACGGGTTCAGATAGGGGTAGTGGGACCTCGACTGCCACCACGAAGGATGACGCGGGTTGTCGGGATGATCGAACATCGCGACGCTGGCAGGCTGGTCGTTTGGCGCGGTTCCGCTGTAGTTCACCCAACGAGCCGTCTGGTTGTTGCAGTTGGCCCGGCCTTCGCTATCGAGAAAGACCCAGGGCTGCTTTCCCGTTGCGGTATCGCCGCAGCATTCAGCCGCCATGCGGATCGCCATTCCTCCGTACGAGTTCTTGTTGAACACCACATCATCTTCGCTGGCCGGCGTGAAAGTCGCCTGCCAGTCGATGTGATAGGCTCCTGTCTCGTCAGGTGCGCTGACGGTCATGATTCGCTTTTCATTCGCCAGGGGCGGCTGCTCCGGCAAATGATAGGCGATGGTCATGTCGATTTGGGCCGAGCCATCATCGTGGTGTGTGATCTCCACTTCCACAGGATCAGTACCCGGTTGGTTTTGCTCCCAGAAGTTGATGCCGTTGATTGCCTTCCAAGACCACCATAAGGCACGGTGCCAAGTGTGATCCGATTTCGGATAGCCTTTCGGAAACGGGCATGGTCGAGTCAACTCGGCCCCGTCGATCAAACCGAATCTCATGTACGGCTTGCCGATCTTGCGATCGTGCACGTGCTCCCACACCATACGACCACGATTCAGCAGGGCGAGCGACGTTTCCGTTTCGCGCCAACTGAAGTCCCGGTCGGACGGCAAACGCTTTCGCGTGTTATCTGTCGCGGGTTGCCCAAGCCCAGCCTTCGCTGGGAGCTGGGCCAATGTTAACGCAGTAATCAAAGTGAGACATAAGCGACCTGGTGCGATCAACGATTCTCGCGACATGTTGTTCTCCACCGTTTCGTCGGACAGGAAAGACCCCGCTCGGATCTTTCCGATATTCTGTGCCAATAGCGTTTAACCGCAGGCCCATCGGGCCGCGCGTCCGCCAAACGCGCAGGCCGATGGCCTTGCGGTTAAACGATACAGCGGAGCCGCATTCCAGGACGAGCGGTGGAAGCTCCGCAATCCATCCTTGCATGCCTAATCCTCGAGTTCGAGATTCGTGAATTCCTCGGTGATCTGGAAATCGTACTCAGGGTATTCGTAGACAGGCAATCGGTTTTCGGTTACGCCGATCGAGTATCCCCACAAACTCTCGTATTCCGAAATGTCTTCGCCCATCTGCTCCAGTTGCTGGAGGTACGCAGCGATCGACTTGGATTCGATGATCACGACCTTGCCCATCTTTTCGATGATGGGGCTGTGCGTACGTGTAGCGTCGTGATCGAATTCCAGGATTCGCCTGCCGTACCGTGTGATGCCAATGACGCGATAGGTCAGACTCTTGCCTACGCCTGGCAGGTTCAGCACGTTGCGATCCGAGGCGACGAAGGGCAAATCGGCCTCCTCGCGGAGCGCGGCGACGCGGCTGACAAGCTGTTCCGACTCGGACGGTAAGCTGCGGATCGTTTCGTCGTGGTCTTCGGACACAGCTCCAACAACTTTCTCTTCCATCTGTTCTTGTACCGCGCGAGCGTTCGGAGCAAAGTTGGCATTGTTTTCCATGTAGCCCTTGCAGGTGAAGGTGTAGTAGGGCAACACGCCCACCTCGCCCAGCACTTGTCGCAGCTTCGCGTTGTGGCCTCGTCGTGATGCCGCAGCGGAGAAAACGTGTTGGTTCGTTATGATCCAGCCGGCCGAAAGCAAACGTTGGATCGCTTCGCGCGATTCGGGCGTGACCTCCATCGGCGATTCAAAATGCGTTTGGATCATGAGTTGCTGGATGCCGACTTCGTGAGCCTTGTCTCGGAAATCACCCAGGATACGAGTCAGCTCGGGCGTGATCCGTTGCGGTAGGTAAACGGGCAGCCGAGTTCCAAGGCGGACTCGGACCAATTCCGCGTACTTCTGACCGTCCGGGCGAGACTCGTTGGCTTCTCTCTTGCGACGCGCCATCTCGTACACTGCGTCCAGGATCTCTGCAAGCGAGTCGTCCGTGCTCATCAACGAGTCGCCACCGGTGATCAAAATGTCACGCAACTGGGAATCACTCTCGAAGTAGTCCATCAACCGCCGCAACTTCTCGGGCCACGCTTCCTTGGGCTGCAAATCGTCGAGATTGAAGTTCAGGTTGCCGCGTTGGAAGTCGTACATCCGTTGGCACGAAGCGCACAGTCCGCCGCAGGCACGACCTCGGGTCTCCGGAATCAGAATCGCCACGTCGGGATAGCGTCGGTGGACGTTGTGGCTCGACGGCAACAGCCAGCCCGCGGCGTTGGGCTTGCCCGGCTGGACCACGTCCTCCTTCTCCCATGCGACGATGTGACCGAACTCTTCAACCAACTGTTGTGTGTAAATCACATAAGCGCGGATCGGCAGATCGGCTCCGATGGCGAAGTAGGGGACGCGCACGTGCAGCAGCGACAGGTAGTACGGATTCACGAAAAAGGGAATGCCCCGCTGTTCAGCTTCGTGCAGAACTCTCATCGTGTCCGGATCGAGCGAACGGCCGAGCATCTCGTTCAGCATATCCGCCGAGCGGACTGCGAAACGCAGATGGAACTGGGGATCGTTCCACCACTCGAGCGCCAGCATGTACTTCTGTTCCTGCGACATGTCGGGGGGGAACTGGAAGCGGGAACTGCTGATCTCGCCGCTGTCCATGCGATTGATGATGACGTTCAGGATTCGATCGCGATTCTCCTCACGCAGCCGGATAATACGCGGATCCAGCCCCGACGGGTGCCGATCCATCCACTCTTCGACTCTCTCACGCGTGGGCAGTCGACACTCGCTGCGGCCGGACAACTGGCGGAAAAGCTGCAACATATCCTCGAAAAAGAACGGCTTGGCACCGCCAGTGCCATGGGTAACAGCCAGCCAGATCGCCTTGACAGGATTGCTGAGGGCGATCTGTCCACGCAGATTTAAATCCTCGAACTCGCGGCCGGCGTTGTCGATGTAGTCCAGAATGCGGATGGCCGCGAAGTCCTGCCAGCGCAAATCCTCGAGCGTCTCGCGGTCGTTGTGTTCGCTCTGGTAGAGGCTGAGCGCAGTGGGATTCGCCTCCAATTCGTCGAGTACCCAGTTGCGCACGCCGATCAACGCCTCGGTGTCGTTCCGGGCGCCCGTCATGATCTCTTCGAGTTTCGGATTCTCCATCAGCAGTTGCTTGAGAAGTTGATGAGACTTCACACTGATGGAAATCTTGTCGAGATCCCATTTCTTCTTCATGGCAACTCCTGGCCAATTCTGAAGTCCGTAGGTCTAAGCCCCATTCACGCGTCGGCTTTCTATTCCAAAGCCGGGCCGTCGATGCGGTCGCCTTGTTGCTGGCGTTTCTGGTCGTCCGGATCGAAGGTGCCGTAGAACAGTGCGTTGGTGTCCATCCATGTGACCAGACGTTCCATTTCCTTCTCGTCCAGCGTAACGTCTTCGTGGCCTTCCTGCAGCAGGGCCATCAGTTTGCTGGCTCGAGCGCCAAAGGTGTTTGGTCGCGTCATCGGTTCGGAGTTGGCTGCCGGTGGCGACTTCCACTCGGAATAGGGCACCAGCGGCGCCAAGGCGTTGTACGATGCAGTGAAGGCGCCGGCGGGAGCGCCCGTCAATATGACTCCGCCGTCAGCTTCCGGACCGCTGTGGCATTCGACGCAGTGCTTGTCGAGAAGCGGCTGAACCAGAATCGGATAACTGAACGGTCTGGATCCTTCGGGGCCCGGGGTGATCGCCGCAGGCGGCCGGTTCTTCGCCAGCGCCGACGCATTGATGGAAACGCTGGTGCGGTTTTCGTGACACCCGACGCACGCTGTCTGCTCGCCGGGCTGCAGGTAGGTGAGACTGCGCATCGTTTGGACGGCCATACCTCGTTCGTCGAGAGCTTGGAAGGAAAGCGCGATTCCTGCGGGCGCACGGAAGTAGGCGGAGCCGTCCGGTTCAACAGGGACCGTGCCCAAGACTTGTTTGCCCGGTGAAGCGTTTGCCAGGCCTACCTTCGGCGTGTTTGCATGCGGCGTCGTTTTAGGCAGCACTTGCAGGATTCGGAGGCGTTTGATCGTGTCCTTCGTCTCCGTGGGGAGTTGAGGCCAGCTTTCGTAGACGTTTTGCAGGAAGAAAGTACCCTCGCCGCGGTTCGCGTTCGCCAGGGCGGATGGGACGGCCGGTGCACGCTCGCGCACTCGTAACGGAGTGGGCCAGAGACTGCCGATGCTGACGTCGCGGTAGATAAGCTCCTTGTTGCCGAAACGATCGACTAGGTAGATTCCGAACATGTTCGCCGGGTTGGCGTGGGGCTCGCCGATCAACGCATCAAAGCTGTACGCGACCAGGAAATAGTCCTTCGACAACGGATAAGGAGTCCGGTAGCAGTGTCCGGGCCAGCGACGTTCCTCGGCAGGCACTTCCGGTGGAGTGGGAACGCCGACCGGCGCGTACCAGCGTTGTACGCGGAATTCACTTTCTGGGAAGAGCGCGTCGGGGGTCAACCGGGTTATCGGCTCCAGGCCGTCGATGCCTTGGGTTACGTCCAACAGGATGATTGAGCCGGCTGTCATGGCGTGATGCGCAGCGGCCGTAGCCATCACCAGGTTGGAGCCCGGCACGGGACGAGCTTCCCATACGCCCACAGGATTGAACGTGTTGTTGCCGTAGTAGGCCGCAACATTCGTTCCATCTGGTCGTGCGGTCCAAAGCTGCTGATAGTGGACGGCGTGACGGTCCACGTAGTCCCACCGAGTGTAGATGATGCGACCATCGTTCAGCACGGCAGGGTCCCATTCGTGCGTCTCGTGGAAGGAGATGACGCGAGGATCCGAACCGTCGCCGTTGGCCAAGGCCATCGTGTAGACGGGACACGGGCCTCTACCGCAACGATGAAAGCCACCGCGCCGAGTCGATAGGAAGAGCAGCTTCCCGTCGGGCAAGTAGCGCGGTGAGAAATCGTCGTAGGGCCCATCGGTGAGCTGTTGCACGATGGAGCCGTCGGCCGAGACTTCGAAGAGATGGTAGTACCGCTCCTTGTCCGTTCGCCAGTCAGCGGCCGCCGAATCGGCGGCACAGAACGCAAACAACACGCGCTGCCCGTCCCAAGATACGTCCAGATGTAAGTAGCTGCCGTTTGGCAAATCTCCCAGTCGACGGCATTGCATCGACTCGCCCGGAGCGTCCAGTACGAAGACGCCGCCGCCCGGACGGGATATCCTTCCGTAATATTGCGTCAGTTGATGGCTGAAGGCGCTCGGAACCCGTTTGACGAAAACCAGCGGCCCCAAATCTGCCAGGGGATTTCGGAAGACGATTTCTCTACGCAGCAAATGAACGCGTCGCCACAGATCTTCCCAACGCGACTCGTTGGCTACGTCAGCGGTTGTCAACGTCTGCCACTCGGCCCGCAAGACTTCCCACTGCCGAGCCAAATCCTCGACCTTCACTGCACAGGCGGCAAATCCTTCGATCAGCTTGTCGCCACGCTCGAACACGGTCTGGATGGCTTCGCTCCAGGTGCGCGGTTCGCGCGGCGTGCCGATCCCGTCGTGCATGCGCCAGTCCCATTCGATCAGTTCACGCTGGATCGAGGAACGCGGATCGGGAAGAGTCCGTGGCGGGTACTGTTCCGTTTCTCGCGCGAATCGCAGCGGGATGTCAAACGATTGTTCGCCCCGAGTGCATCGCAGCCGGCGCCAACGAACTCCCGCCTCGCCGGAGACGCCACGCGTTCTCAGGACGATCGAAGCTTTCTTGCCTTTCTCGACGGGCTCGGTCGCGAGCACAACCGAATCGCCGTTTTGAACGGAGCGCAGTACCGGCTTCCCGCCAAACGAAAGCTCCACGTCCGCTTGCCCACCGCCGATAACCGACACCTCGGCACTTACACGCAGCGGTTCCACGATGTTGTCGACGGGGATAACGAATCGGACTTCCTCGTCACGGTGTACGCTCGCGGTGAACGTCCGGGCCGTTTCCATCACAGCAACCTGAGGCCCGGATTGTTGTGCAATCATCGAAAAGCCGCATGCCGCTGTGCTAGTTGGTGGAGCGGGTTCGCCACTGAACGACACCTCTACCGGCTTGAAGAAGGGCATGCGCGAATCTCGAACCAGGCGCGCTTCGGCCCAATTCGCCATGTCGCAGCCAATGCCGTCTCCGCTGTCTTTGGCGATCAGACGAAGCTCTCGTGCGCCCGCCAGCGAGACGTGGACCTCCTTGGTCGGATCGCTGTCGGACATGGAACCGCACTGGAACTCGATACGGCCGTCGACCGAAACCTGAAAGACGACGCTTCCACGGCTGCCGCCTTGCCACTGGACGCCTACCAACGTTCGGAAGGCTGTATATTGGCCGTCCAATGCCACGACAATCTCGCCGTTCGCGTGGTGCCCCAAGCCTCTCTTGTACGTCGTCTCCCCGATACGCATCGGCGAGCCCGGCCTGCCAGTCGCCGCCGCAGCCGTATCGAAGCCGAAGTCTCCCCACTGCTGTTGATGTGTCATGGAAAAACCCGCGGCCGGGTCGCTAAGAAAATCCTCGCCTTGGGTTGGCGTTTGCCCGGCCGCTGCGGCCCATAGAACCAGAGGTAGGACAAAAGCGGACACGGCCTGCCGGCCCCGACACGTGGAATGCGGCGGGAGAGCAAGGACCGATCGTATTCTCCTTGGCATAACGGTACTCACCTCCGGAATGTGGAGTGTATTTCGACATCGACACATACCATTGTCTTTGACAGTCGACGAAGCCGCAAGCTGACACCTCGGAGTCGGAGGGCTTGTCCACTACGTTTCTATCTCTGAGAATCTGCTATTGCCAACGTGGCCGAGTCCGAATGAGGCACATTCGAAAGGAGAACTCATGCAACGTGTATACGGCATTGCATTGTTACTACTTGTCTCGGCCTTCGCCGTTTTCGCGGATCGAGCGTTTGCTGAAGATCACCCAGCGGATCCGTTTCTGGGCGACTGGCAGGGTGATGAACTGGTTGCTCAAGTCATCCCTCGCGGTTCGGGCAAGTACCAGATCAACCTGCTTCGGGAGTTTGACGTCAAATGCGAGCCGTTTGCCGTCGTCGAAGCAAACGTCGCCGATGGGACGCTTCGGTTCGACCAGGATGGCTGGAGGGGCGAGTTGAAAGGTGACCGCTTCGCTGGCTCGGGCACCATCGAAGGCAGAACAGTGACTTTCGTGCTGAAGCGAGTGGTACGCCCTTCGCCCCGAGTCGGCGCGAAACCGCCCGAGGGGGCCATCGTACTGTTTGATGGCAGTAGTTTCGATCGCTGGGAAGTCCACCGCAGCAGGATTCCGTCAACGAGAATCGTATGGGAACTGCATGACGATTACATGCGGGTTACGCCGATCGACAGCAAGTCGCCCGCCGGCCATTCGATCGTCACGAAACAAGCCTTCCAGGACCTCCGTCTGCACCTGGAGTTTCGCTTGCCGCTGATGGCCGACAAGTCGGGTCAGGCGAGGGCCAACGGTGGTTTGGCGTTCGAGGACTATAGCTGGTACGAGGTGCAAATCCTGGACAGCTACGGTCTGGAGGGGCTCGATAACGAGTGCGGCGGCGTCTACAAGATCGCTGCACCCGTGGTCAACATGTGCCGCCCGCCGCTGATGTGGCAAACGTACGACATCGAATACCACGCCCCGAAATACGCAGACGATGGCACTCGAGCCCGGCCGGGTTGGATCAGCGTGATTCACAACGGTAAACAGATCCACAAAGATGTCGAACTGCCGGACCCGCCGAAAGCCCAACAGCGGCGCAAAGCCAAACCCGATTCCGCAACAGTCGGCCGCATCATCCTGCACTACCACAAGAACCCGATCGAATACCGCAATATCTGGCTCAAGGAGCTGTGACATGCTCAGCAGAGATCGACAGCGAGGCACTCTGGTTGGGCTGGCCGTGGGCGACGCTCTTGGCGCGCCGGTCGAGTTTCAACCGCCGGACAGCTTTCCACCAGTGACGGGTTACAACTACGGCGGACCGCACGGGCTCGAGCCCGGCGAGTGGACGGACGACACGAGTCTGGCTTTGGCCCTGGCCGACAGCATTGCCCAGGTTGGCTGGGACCTGAACGACCAAGCTCGTCGTTATCTGGCTTGGTACCACAATGGCCAGTACTCTGTCAATGGTCGTTGTTTCGACATTGGAATCACGACGCGCAGTGCATTGATGCAATTCGAAAGTACCGGCGATGCTCGGACAGCGGGTGATCCGTCGGAGTATGCGAGTGGCAATGGTTCAATCATGCGTTTGGCGCCGGTGCCCATCCGCTACGCCGATTTGTTTCCCGATCACTTGGAGGGACTCGCGACACTGGCGGCCGAATCAAGCTTGCCGACGCACGCCAGCCCTCAGTGCCTGTCGGCTTGTCGCTACTTCGCTGTGGTATTGGCCGGTTTGATGAACGGCCTCGAACGGTCCGACGTGCTGGACCCGAACTGGGAACCGCTGGAACATCTCAAACAGGCCGCCCCATTGCACTCGGAGATCGAGCAGGTTGCCGCAGGCAGCTTTCAAGAACGACAGCCGCCGGACATCCAGGGCTCCGGCTACGTGGTGCAATCTCTGGAAGCGGCACTCTGGGCATTTCACGACGCAACCGATTTCCGCGAAGCAGTGCTCAAGGCAGTGAATCTTGGCGACGACACCGACACGACCGGCGCCGTCTGTGGGCAACTTGCCGGTGCGTATTGGGGCGAGTCCAGTATTCCAGTGGAATGGCGTGACCAGTTGGCTCAACGCGAGATGATTGAATCTGCATTGGCTGGTTTGGGTGTTCCGGTTTCCTGAATTCCTCGTTCTACTACTTCGCAAATTGTTGTTTTCTTGCGCGCATTTTGGCTGCGGCCGAGCAAAGCAAGGCTGCGTTGGTTAACCCGAAGCCGGAGGCGACGGCGGGAAGTAGGACGGATGGTCCACGCGCATCGCCCGCCGTCGCCTCCGGCTTCGCGCTAAACGAGGACACAACCATGGCGAAGACGACTCCGTTCGTAACCTACCTTCTTGACATGCTGGCCGACCTGGGCGACGTGCACGCGCGAGCCATGTTCGGCGGCTTCGGCATCTACCACGATGGCGTGATGGTGGGGTTGGTTGCCGACGGTGTCTTCTATCTGAAAGTGGACGATGGCAATCGGCCGAATTTCGAGGCGGAGGACAGCCAACCGTTCCGCTATCGCCGCGAGGGCAAGAAGAAGCCAGTGGAAATGTCGTATTGGGAAGTGCCTGTCGACGTGCTGGAGAACCCGCGGTCCCTATGCGAATGGACCAGAGATGCTCACGCGGCAGCCGTTCGTGCGAAAGCGAAAACGGGCAAAAAGCCGAAACGCTGAGTCGCGATCCACCTGCATCCTGCATGTTTGATCGGGTGTCAATCCCCTCCCGTTGGCCATTTCAATTCTCTCGCATTCATAAACAATTGCAAATACGTAGATTAGCAATGCCCGTAGCCCAAGAAGATCGAAATATGAGTGTTCCAACCGAAACGATTGAAAAAGGGGCATATCATTGTCCGGCATGCGGCGCGACCATGGCCATCGAGCCGCCGTCTCCACGCCATAATGCTGCCTGCGGCTGTTCGTTGTGGTGCCGCAAGAGGACGGTTGGCGACGTCATTGTTCTTGAAGTTCTGCGCGGCAGAACTCCGGGGCATGACGATGTCGAACTGCTCAGTCAGTCGCTCGTGAATTGTTCAGGCGTGCCCCATGTTGTCATTGATCTGTCCAAGCTGGACTTCGTCAACGGTTCTTTCATGGACGGACTGATGGCCTTGTACACTCGCGTGAGGGCCGCCGATGGCAAGCTCATTCTGTGCGGGATGCGTCAACCATCCGTGCGGGGCGCTTTCTACGATTCCAACCTTGACAAGATCTTCGACATACGCGACAGCCAGGAGGCCGCGCTGGCGAGCTTGTGATTGACCATCCACTTCTTCAGCTGGGCACTGTCAAGCGGCGGTCCGCCGTGAAACCCTGTCGAGCGTTCTGTTCAGTTGGTCAGGCTTGAGAGGCTTTGGCAAGTAGGCGTCCATGCCTGCGTTCAGACACTCTTGGCGGTTGTCCTTGGACGTCACCGCAACGATCGGAAGTCGGCTGCCGTTCAGACGTTCGCCCGCGCGTATAATGCGGGTCGCTGATATGCCGTCCATCTCCGGCATCTCGATGTCCATGAGGACAACGTCGAAACGGTCGTTTTGCAGCGCCGCCACGGCCTCCTTGCCGTTACTCACGACCGTCACGCGGTGGCCTTGCCTTTCCAAGAGGCAAACCACCAGTTTCTGGTTTACCAGACTATCTTCCGCCACGAGAATGCGGAGGCACGACGCGTTTCGGTGTTCACTTGCTGCACTCATATTTCCGCCAATCTGTTCGTGCTGGAATACTAGACGATTGTCCGGCTGGCTTGGTTTTCCGGATTTCTTCTGAAGGGGACAAAAGTGACTAAGCCTGCACCATGTGCGAGTCGCATTTTGACGGGATGACTCCGTGAGCCACCAGATAGCCGAGATCGCACGGCGCCAACCTGACTCGTTCCGCGTAGGTCAGATCGTTCAACCTTTGTGATAGCACCAGGACGAACAGTTCATCGTTTGCTAGCGTCTTTCTCTCGGAATCAGAGAGCGGCTGACGATCCAATGCTTTCAGAAACGCTGGGCTGCACATGTTACGCACTTTCGGTCGGTCCCCTGTTTGCCATCTACTGTTCCGGCCCCGCACAACGGCGCCTCAGTAGTAATAACGCCGTAGCCGGCCATTTGTTTGTAACGAAATGGTAAAACTCCGGACATTTTCTCGGACAGCGCACGCCTCCGGCTTCGAGATAGGCGAAGACTCCTTCCACAACCCATTCAACACCACATCAGGTTGTGGACTCGGATAGCGCCGGAGTAGGATAACCAATATCACCCAACAAGTGGCGAATACCATGGGACAGAGATCCCAGGGCCTATCTCGTCCATGAATTGACCAGCCAGTCGTTTTCCTCTGCACCAGCGCCTATGGACTCCGCCTGCATTGACGTCCAGAAGACATACCGCCAACGCCGCGACGAATCCGCCGAGGCGGAGGAGTGGTACGCGCGTCGAGATCGCGCACTGGCGCACTTGCGCACGGTTACGTTTCTCGCTGCCGTGGCGATGTTTGGCCTCGGTTGGATCAGCGAACAGGGCACCCTGTGGCACGTGGCCGGAGGCGTTGGTGTGGCCGGCTTTCTTGCCCTGATAACATACAACGAACACGTCGTGCGACAGAGGGAACGTAACGGCATCTTGCGACGGATCAACGAAGAAGCAATCGCGCGATTGCGGCGGGACTGGGACGCGTTGCCCGAGACGTCGGTTGAAGTACCCGAAGAGCATCGTGCAACGACCACCGATCTCGACCTGTTTGGACACGCCTCGTTATTTCACTTCTTGTGTCCGGCCAACACGCCGGCTGGAATTCGTGTGTTGCGCGATTGGCTGTTGGAGCCGGCATCGCCGGACGAAATTCGCTTGAGGCAGCAGGCCGTCGAGGAACTCGCACCGCACCTTGTCTTGCGAGAAACGCTAGCCCTCGAAGGACGCTTGTTGGCGGACCGCGGTAATGCGACAGATCGGTTCCTTCGCTGGGCGGAAGGTGATCCTTGGCTTCGAGCACGGTCGTGGCTTCTTTGGGTGTGCCGGATCCTGCCGGGTGCCGCTGTGCTGTTGCTCGTTCTGACGTGTTCCGGTGGACTGCCCGCCCATGTGGGATGGTTGTCCGTGTTCGCTGCAATTATTCTTAACTTGGTAGTCACCATCCTGTTCGCGGGAAAGGTCCATGACATTTTCTGTCAAGTCAGTGCGCGAAGCGGCGAAGTGCGACGTTATCTGCGGATGTTTGAACTCATGTACTCGATGCCCGATTCGACAACCAAGCTGGACGCGATCAAACGCGAGGCCACAGGGTTGGGCGGCGGCGTCTTGCGCCGCATGCGCGAGTTGCATGTGATTTCCCTATTCGCCGGCCTCAGTCGTTCGGCTTTCTTTGCCATTTTCGTGTACATTCCGTTGCAGATCGCATTTCTGTACGATTTCCACATCCTGCATCTGCTGGAAGGATGGCAGACGAAGTACGGCAAGTATGCACGCGACTGGTTTCTGGCGCTGGGGGAATTCGAGGCCCTTACCTCGTTGGCGATGCTGGCGCGTGACAATCCAAATTGGGCATTGCCAGAGGTCGACGGGTCAGCGAAGCGTTTCGAGGCGTGCGAACTGGGTCATCCGCTCTTGCCGGACACAACGCGAGTAGCCAACGACGTCGAAGTTGGACCGGCCGGTACGCTTCTGTTGGTCACCGGATCGAACATGTCAGGCAAGAGCACGCTGCTACGCGCGATCGGCGTGAATGCGGTTCTGGCACAAGCAGGATCGCCGGTTTGTGCGACGCGACTCGTGATGCCTCCAGCGGCTCTGGCAACCAGCATGCGGATTCGCGATTCTCTGGAGCGCGGCGTATCGTCCTATATGGCCGAGCTGTTGCGACTGAAGGAAATCGTAGACATGGCGAGTGCGTTCGAGAAGGAAGGCGGCCGCGCCCTGCTTTACCTTCTGGATGAAATCCTGCAAGGTACGAATACCGGCGAACGACATGTTGCGGTCGTACGGGTTCTTGAACACCTGCTCCGGCGTGGTGCAATCGGAGCCGTGTCGACGCACGACCTCGATTTGGCCGCCAGTGAACCGCTCGCCGAGGTGTGCTGCCCGGTCCATTTCCGCGAAACACTGCACGACCATGACGCCGAGCATCCGATGACGTTCGACTACAAACTACGACCGGGCGTTGCGACCACGACGAACGCACTGAAGCTGCTGGAACTTGTTGGCCTTGGTGACCAGAAAGAACGACCATGACGACAAACGTCTGTCCGGATCAATTACGAGGCTGGCTTGTAAGCGCCGTCGAGGCCGGTGCATCGGACCTCCACGTGGTAGTGGATCACCCGCCGGTGCTTCGCGTCCACGGCGACCTGCAAGAGTTGGACCAAGTCCCGCCCTTGGAAGGTGAAACGGTTCGGGAACTGCTTGTACCGCTTTGTCCTCCCCACGCAATGGTTCGTTTCCAAGACGATCGGAACGCCGACTTCGCGTTCCGCCTCACGCACGGCGAGCGGGCATATCGGTTTCGTGCGAACTACTTCCTGAATGACCAGCAGATGGGCGCCTGTTTTCGCGTTATCCCGTCAACGATTCCGGATTTCCAGTGGGCGGGGTTTCCCGAAGAACTCGCTCAGCGTCTGGCCCACTATCGCAATGGGTTAGTGCTCCTCACGGGAGTGGCCGGATCTGGAAAGACCACTTCGTTGGCAATGATCATCAGCCTGCTGAACGAAGAGGGCGGATATCGCATCATTACGATCGAAGAGCCGGTCGAGTACGAGTTTCCCAAGACGCCACACTCGGTGGTCACTCAGCGCGAAGTCGGTCTGGATGTCCATACGTTTGCCGACGGATTGAAGTACGGTCTCCGCCAGGATCCAGACGTGATATTGGTTGGCGAGATCCGCGACCGCGATACCGCCCAGATGGCTCTGAGTGCGGCTGAAACAGGACACTTGGTGTTCTCCACCATGCACACACGCGACGCCAAAGGCGCAATCTCCCGATACGCCGACCTGTTTCCCCAATCCGTCCAGCGCGAGATCCGATCGCAGCTTTCGCTGAGCCTCCGAGCCGTAATCAGCCAGCATCTCCTGCCCAGCATCCACAAAGGCGAAAAACGAGTGTTGGCCCTGGAGATCATGTTCAACAACGTGCCAATCGCCAGTGCGATTCGGTTCGGCAAGATCGAGTCGATCGACGACAACATCCTGACGCGCCGAGCCGAAGGAATGCTAACGTTGGACGAGTCGATCAAACGCCTGCTCCAGGCCGGCAGAATCAGCCGCGAAACCGCCGAACGCTTCGTCAGTTCGTCGGATCGCCTTTAGCGCCGGGTAGACGGAGTCGGAGCGACGTCGCTTGGGTGGCCGGGGTTGGAGCTTTGCGAAACCCCGGCGGCTCCAGGACCGGGGCTTCCCTTCGGTCCAGCCCCGGCCACCCAGATCATTCGTTAACACTGCTTCCGGCGACTGGGGTGGCCGGGGTTGGAGCGACGCAAGGAGCGAAACCCCGGTGCACGAGGCGCCCCGACTGTTCACCAAACCCGTTCCAACCATTCCCAGGGAATCGAATCCGGCTTCAAATTGTTCAGCGGCATCCCCTCAAACCACCCCGCGCTGGACCACTTCCAGTCTTTGGCCTGTTCCACCAGTCCCTTTCGAACCGGGTTCAGGTGGACGTAGTCGATCATGGACTGTAGTGTGCGCGGGTTGTCGATGTTTCGGTCATGTCCGCGGCCTGGTTGCCAGAAATGATGTTCGATTTTCTTTCCTCGTCGAACGCGAATTCGCGGCAGCCAATCGGGGGCTTCAGCCTTCAGGAACTGTACCGCCTTTCGGCTCACCGGTTCCTTCACCTGTTTGAGAAAATCCGAATCGCTGTACTCGCGCTCGTTCGGGCAAATGATCAGATGCACATGGTCTGGCATGAACACATACGCCCACAGCGAATAGTCCAGTTGCCGGCGCACCTTGTCAACCTGATCGGCCAGCCACTGACAACTGCGATCTTTGGAGAGGAACCGAAAACGCTGAAAGCACGAAAACGTCAATTCATGTGCGTGGCCAGGATCGTTGTAGCCTCGCGGACGCTGGTTCCTGTCGCAGTAGTGCATTTTCTGTTCGCTCGATGAACACGATAGGATGGGGATGGTTAGCGTACTGGGAACTCCCGGTGATTCTAAGACCGGGGCTTCGCAAGCTCCAGCCCCGGCCACCCGGAAACGCGGACATTGGCCACCCTCGCTAGTCGCAGCGGCGGGGTGGCCGGGGTTGGAGCGACGCAAGGAGCGAAACCCCGGTGGTTGCGGCACCGGGGCTTCCCTTTGGTCCAGCCCCGGCCACCCAAGTGCAGCCCCGGCCATGTCATAGTCTGGCTGATCCACATTCTTGCCCAGATCGATTTTGGCGAGAACATGATTGGCAAGAATATGCTTCGTGCTTCTGTATTTCGCCAGCTTGATCGCGATAAACCGGCGGCGTAGTCCCTTACGTCTGAATCGCTGTGACGATAGGTCTGATTCTTGTCAATCACGGGGGACTTCGTTACGATCGATGAAGACCGCGAGTCTTCGTGATGCCGGGGGAAGGGCGTGATATCAGCCTGTCTTCTTTTCTTCGTATGTTCTTTCCCGCCAGCGGCCAAAAGGTAGCGATCGTGTTCCATCATACAGAAGGAGTCGCGACCGTGAGATCGACCCTGTTCCTCGTGAGCCTGGGTGTCCTACTGACTGGGACAGACGTTTGTAGCGCTCAAGGCTCGACCGGCGGCGCGAAGGATCTGTACGGCGATGATATGCCCGCCGGTGCTGTTCTCCGACTTGGCACGGTGCGGCTTCGACACGCGCAATCGGTGGAGGCTGTGGCGTTTTCGCCTGACGGCAAGATCCTTGCTTCTGGAGGATATGACAGACTTCGCCTTTGGGACGTGGCAACGGGACGGGAGGTCCGAGCGATTCCAGAAGTGCGGCAAGGCGGCGCACTCTGCAGCGCATTCGCCTTCGCCCCAGACGGCGCCACGATTGCCGTGGGGAGCAGTTGGGGCAGCGGCCCCGTTCGTTTGTGGAATGTCGCCACCGGAGAACAGGTCTTTCAGACAGCGAATGCCGGACGTCCAGGCATGAGTCGCGAACTCCGAAGTCTGGCCTTCTCGCCCGATGGCAACACGATCGCCGCCGCATATGGGGATAAGTCGATCAGCTTATTGGATTCGCGATCTGGCGACACGCTGCTCGATCTCCACATCGGAAAGAAAGGTTTCCCGTGCATCGCTTTCTCGCCCGATGGCAGGTTGCTGGCCTCGGGCATGGAAAAGGATGGCATCGGAACGATCGGCATCTGGAACCTGGAGACGGGGGAACCACCGTTGGTAATCGACCCGGAACTGGGCCGCGGAGCACATTCGCTCGCGTTTGCGCCAGACGGAAAGACGCTGTATTCTGGCGGCCACAAACGCAAAGCGATTGAAGGTGAATCACAAAAGAAGGTCTCTCGGACGACAAGCGAGATTCGCATTTGGGATGTGACCACCGGCCGGCGAATTGGCGAATTGGAGGCCAACGAACTCGGCTGGGGCGAATGTGTCATCCGACTGTCCAAAGACGGACGTCGACTCGTATGTGCATCCGATCGAGAGATCCGAATTTGGGATGCTACAACCAGAAAACTGGAGCGGGCCTTCCCGTGGCTAGGGACGATCCGCGGTTCGCACGTGCTGGCTGTTTCGGCGGACGGCAGCATGTTAGCAGCAGCTACGTACATGGACGCAGTTCGATTGTGGGATGCTGGTACAGGCAAACCGCTTGCCTCCTTCCCGGACGGGCACATGAGCGCTGTACATTCCGTGTCGTATTCGACGGATGGCAAACTCATCGCAACCGCGGGGGGCGATGGTACCGTGCGCCTCTGGAATGCGACCAGTGGCAAGCACCTTCACAGGTACGAGCTTGGCCGCGCGCAGTTTATGTCCGTCGGGTTCTTGCCGGACGAGAACGCGTTTCTCGCGAGCGGCATCGGCCCTCGCGAACCTCCAGTGTACTACCCTGGCGTGATGGTATTCCTGGATTCGCAAAGCGGCGAACTGCTTCGCAAGCTATCGTTTCCCCGTCCCGTGTCGACGTTTGCCGTGTCCCACGACGGCCGGTTGTTGGCAGCCGCTCTATGGGACTATCACCGGGAGGCAGGCAACCCGGAAGACAATGTCGTCGACCTGATTGAGACATCGTCCGGCAAGGTGATCCGAGAATTGGCTGGATACAGGGGCCAAATCATGACGTTGGCCTTCTCGGATGATGACGAGATCCTCTTGTCTGGCAGCCAGGACGGCACTTTTCGTGAATGGAAAGTCGAAACCGGGAAGAAAGAACGCAGAATTGTCTGGTCAAAGGGACGCTACGGAGCTTCGATTGCGTTTGACGCTAACCGGACAATGGCCGTGGTAAGCTGCTCCGGCGAGGATATGTTTCTCAAGTGGAATCTTGTCACAGGCGAGCAACTCAGTAGTCTGAGATTGCCGGATACGTTCGGTAGTCGCGTGGCGATCTCGCCGGACGGCCGGATACTGGCCCGCGGCCCGCTTTGCTGGGTGGGATTCCGAGGTCACGCTGACCGAGCAATCGTACTTCTTGATCTGCACAGCGGCAGCGAATTGCAGCGTTTTCAATTGCCGTACAACGGAATAATGTCCTTGACCTTTTCGCCGGACGGCAAGAGGCTCGTCTCTGGCAGCGGTCGCGGAACGGCGCTCGTGTGGGATGTTTCAGATGCCTACGAGAGATTGAAATAGGGAGGGGGAAGATGGGAGTTCTGTTTGCAGTTTCGGCTATGTTGGCGTTCGCTGTGGACGGCATCTCGTCTGAACTGGAGGAGCCGATACCGGTGTGTGTCGCAGGCCATCCGCTGGATGTCGAGCACTCTGGCCATGCCGCTCCGTGCGTAGCTGACTTCGACGGGGATGGCGTAAACGATCTGCTCGTGGGGGAATTCTACCAAGGGAGACTGCGCGTCTACCGAAACGTTGGAACAAACGCCGAACCCAGGTTCGAGGACTTCTTTGTCTTTCAGGACGGCGTACCCGACGGGCGCGTCCCCGTAGGGTGATGCATCGGTTTTGGTCCACATGTTGTGGATCTGGACGGGGACGGACTGATTGACGTCATATCGGGTTCGTCGTATCGGGAGATCTTCCTTTTCCGCGGTCTCGGTAAGGGGAAGTTCGCACCGGGCCAGGTTATCAAGGACGCCACGGGAAAGTCCATCGCTTCGATGGGGTGGCCGGCCGTTCATGCCACCGACTGGGACGCGGACGGCGATATCGATCTGTTGGTGGGAGGCAGCCGCGGACACGTCTATCTCGTACGCAACAACGGCCGGGCCAAGCAGTATTCCTTTGGCGGATCGGAGCAACTGACGGCGGCTGGCGAGCCGATCGAACTACCGGACCGCACGCCAGGACCGGCCGCGGGCGATTGGGACAGCGATGGCAGACTGGATTTGGTTGTTGGAGTCGGCAACGGCAGTGTCCTCTGGTATCGGAACGTAGGCACGTCCCAAAGACCGGAATTGGCTGCCGCAGAGACGCTGATCCCGCCGCCCAAAGAAGGAAGTCAGCGAGGCGTCTGCGCAAAAATCTGTCTTGCCGATTGGAATGGTGACGGCTTGCTTGACATCGTGCTCGGCGATTGTGGTGACAAGTTCGAGAAGCAGCTCAGCGAGGAAGAAATCCAATGGCGAGAGGAAACCCGTAATCAGCAGGCGGAATTGCTGAGATCCTGGGCTACCGTGTTTCGTGAATATCGCCAAGCGCTCCAAACGCCCGAGCCGTCAGACGCTGGACTGCGTGAGCAGCATCAGCGGGATCTTGAGACGCTGCGCGAGCGGTTGCGGTGGCTAAACGACATCCGAAACAGTCATCATCGCGAAGAGCAAGCCTTGGAGCCGGGCACGCAGCACCACGGCAGAGTATGGGTTTTCCTGCGCAAACGGCCAAAGTCCGGGTGAAGGGACATCTTCCGAGGTGCTTGAGCTCCAAAACTCCAGTCAACAGCTTGACTCAAGGCGGCATGTCGATTAGCGTGCCACTTAGTGCCTGTCAGAAGGAACCGATTCCTCGGTTTGTTGATGGCAACGCGTATCGATATCGTCACGCAATCGTTCCTGCTTGTCTACCATTCAGACAGACTCCTCACGGATCGGTCAGAATGCTAATCCCGTACTTGCCGGCCGATGAAGGGAGCTTGGTCCATGACACAGAAGGCTGTCCAGCGAAGAACCGTACATCAGACGGTTCGGACCTTCTTCTTTACCATGCTGAGACTCGCGATCCGGGATCCGTTGCGGTCATTCTCTTTTCTTCGGACCCTGCTATGGATTGGCAAAGCGGCCCGGCGGCGCGCTAAGTGGAAGCGGCAGGGCTATCACATCCCGCCTATCATCATCTTCAGCGTCACCGATCGGTGCAATCTTCAATGTACTGGGTGTTACGCGCGACATTTTCGTCCGGAATCGGATCAAGAGTTGAGTGGAGAGAAGCTTCGGAGTATTACCGAAGAAGCCAGCGAATTGGGGATCTCGTTTTTCGTCATCGCCGGGGGCGAGCCATTCATGCGCCCCGAGATGATGGACATTATGAGAGATTTCCCAAAGATCATCTTCCTGGTCTTCACCAACGGCTTGCTGATCGACGACGACATGATCCTCAGGCTGAAGAAGCAGAGGAATGTTGTGCCGCTTGTCAGCATCGAAGGCAGGGCCGATGCCACCGACGCCCGGCGTGGTGAAGGGACGTACGCCCAGTTGATCGAGACCATGGCCAAAATGAAGGCCCGACGCATCTTCTTCGGGAATTCGATAGCGCTGACGCGGGCCAACTTTTCCGCTGTGGCCGACGAGACATTCATCAAAGAACTTGTGAGTGGCGGCTGCAAATTCCTTCTTGTTCAGGAATATACACCTGTCGAGGAAGGAACCGAGAACCTGGTCCTGACCGAAGATCAGCGATCCAGCGTACCGGACCTGTTGAACGGCTACCAGTCCAAGTACGCGGCGTTGTTCATGGGCGTGCCGTGGGTCGAAGAGAGAGTCGGGGGGTGCCTGTCGGCCGGACGAGGATTCGTGCATATCAGCGCCAAGGGCGATCTGGAGCCCTGTCCTTTCGCGCCGTATTCCGACACAAATGTCAGGGACATGTCTCTCAAGGACGCTCTGCAGTCGGAATTCTGCAAAGCGATTCGCCAGAAGCCTGAGCTGGCCCAAGAAACGGGAGGCGGCTGCGTTCTGTGGAAAGAACGCGAAACGGTCGAAGCCCTGCTTCGCGAGACGCAGGCATCCGCTGCGTCGGTTGATGGCTGACACCGGCCGATGGGCTCGAAGCAGATCCAAAGCGATGACTAGTCATCGCGCTCGATGTTTTGGTTGCGTCTTGCCTCGTTTTTGGTGCGACTGTGTTATGCGTTTCCCGCCATAACGGTTGAGGAAACAACCTCTGGAGGCACCAAGACATGGTATCACGTTTTGCATTTCCCACCCTCAGAAAGGCCGTTCTTGTCGCGGTTTGGCCGCTTCTCACCGTGGCCATTTCGCCCGACGCAAACGGCCACGACCCTGCTGTCGAAATGGCCGAGGCGGCCAGCCGGTTCGTCGCTTCTTTGGATGACCAGCAGCGCACCGAAACGTTGTTTGATTTCAGCAGCGATAAGCGCGATTTCTGGCATTTTGTGCCGGACAGATCCATCAAGCCGGATGGTAAGCGGTACGGCTTGAAGATTGGCGACATGAAGCCGCAGCAGCGTCTGCTGGCACACGCGCTGCTTAGCACGGGCCTCAGCCACAAGGGATATCAACAGGCGGTTACCATCATGACCCTTGAGGCCATTTTGCACGACTTGGAGGACGACAATCCAATCCGTGATCCCGAGTTGTACTATGTCTCGATTTTCGGCAAGCCCTCGGCCGACAATACCTGGGCATGGCGGTTTGAAGGGCATCATGTTTCGGTCAATTTCACGCTGGTCAAAGGAAGGCTATTTTCTGTAACACCATCGTTCTTCGGCACCAACCCAGCCCAGGTCAAGTCAGGGCCGTTCAAGGGGCTGGAGGTGCTGGCCGTGGAACAAAACCTGGCGCGGAAACTCGTCAAGTCACTCAGTGATGAACAGAAGAAGCTGGCGATTTTTGCCGCGAAGGCGCCGCGCGACATCATCACGAGTCAGGACCGCAGAGCAAACAAGGGAGCATTCCTTCCCGAGCAAGGTATCAAGTTCGAGCAGCTAAACCCGAAGCAGCAGACGATGCTTCTCGCACTGGTGAACGAGTACGCCGCGAAGTACCGGCCGCCGATCCTAGAGCAGATCAACGGACGGACGCCAATTGCGGACGGCAAAAGCATGTATTTCGCGTGGGCCGGCGGTTTGAAACGGGGGCAGGGGCACTACTACCGTGTCCAGACGCCGAGCTTTTTGTTCGAGTACGACAATACTCAGAACGATGCCAACCATATACACGCCGTGTGGCGACAGTTCGACGGCGACTTCGGCGAGGACCTGCTACGGCGGCACTATGAAACTGCCCCGCGGCACCACGGCCATTGATGGTGCTCGCACTGTTATCGAGCGAGCAGTTGCTTGAGCGCGTCCTTATTCGCCAAGCCGACATGTTTCGCGGTCACCTTGCCCTTCTTGATCACAAGAAGACTGGGGATCGCGTTGATCCGGTAGCGGGCGGCCAATTCCTGACTGCGGTCCACGTCAATCTTGACGACCTTTACATCGGGCAATTCACGGGCCAGTTGCTCCAGTGTGGGCGCGAGCAGTCGACAGGGACCGCACCAGTCGGCATAGAAGTCGACAAGGACCGGGATGTCGGACTTCAGGACTTTCTTGTCGAAATCGTCTTGGCCGACATGTTCTACTTTGCCGTACCTTTTGGGATGAGTGGACACCTTTGTGACACCAGGGCTGGCGTTGATGCGGTGTTGCTCCAGGCGTGGCGTTTCGGCGAACACGGCAGGATTGGACGATTCAACAGAACGGCCGGTTGATGCCCCGCGAAGCGAGAACGCAGCAGTAGCGATCAACAAGCCGGCCGCAGCATAGGCATACCAGTTGCGTGATGAGCGTGTCATGGAAAATCCATCCTTTCTCTGTTTCGTTGCGTTTCGTATTGCTTTCCTGTTATCCTTGACGCTGTAGTACCGCGGAACTTACACGAGCTTCACAATATCTTTGAGGAGTGAATCATGGAGCAGCGAAACCATACCCGGCCAATCTCTCGACGACGGTTCTTTCGGCGGACGGCGCTTGGCCTCGGGATCGCGTGGACGGGATCAAACGTTTTTGGGAGCCTTGCGGGAGCGGAATCGTCAACCAAACCGCTGTTGTTTGGCATTGTTACCGACGTCCATTACGCCGACGCAAAGACGCGCGGGACTCGGCACTATCGCGACTCGATCGGCAAACTACAGAAGGCGATCGAAACGTTCAACAAGCTGGAACTCGCGTTCGTGATCGAGTTGGGCGATTTCGTCGATGCCGGTGGGTCCAAGGAAGACGAGTTGGCGTATCTACAGACGATCGACAAGGTCTATCGGGGATTCCGTGGTGATCGGCATTATGTGTTGGGCAATCATTGCTTGAACGCCTTCACCAAGAAGGAATTCTTGGCGGCCTGCGGATCGAAGAGTAAACGCAGCTATTATTCGTTCGACTGCGGCAGCTATCACTTCGTCGTTCTGGATGCGGATTTCAAGCGCGACGGCTCAGCCTATGCGAACGGTAACTTCTCGTGGACGGACACATGGATTCCCGAACCCGAACAGGAATGGCTCAAGTCTGACTTGGCCGCGGCGGGCGACAAGAAAACGATCGCCTTCCTGCACCAGAATCTTCACGACGAGAAGAATGCCCACGGCGTTAAGAATGCACCGGAGGTTCGACGCATTCTGGAACAGGCCGGCAACGTCGCGGCCGTGTTCCAGGGCCACGACCATTCGGGCGGATACGTCAAGATCGGCGGCATCCACTACTGCACACTGAAGGCCATGGTTGAGGGGCCGGCGCCCGAGAATAACTCGTACGCGGTTGTGGCACTGGACGCCGCCGGCGGCATACGGCTGGAAGGTTTTGGTCGACAGAAGGACGTGGCGTTCGAATAGGCAGCCGATTCAAGACTTCGGCCTTGCGACCTTGTATGCCATCCAGTCACGCTGATCGAAGTGGACCTCGACGATTGCTCCCAGGCGGAGGCTGCCTGGCTGGATAACCGTGTGCGGCCCGACCTTGAAGGTGTAGGGCTCTCCGTTTGCGTCTCGGACGGCAAACTCGCGCGTGTCGAAATCGATGGCGATAATCACCCCGCGAAGCCAAGCCTTGCTGAGTTCGGACACCAACTCTTGAATGGGATCAGCTTTGACCGTCGTCAGGATTGGCAGCACGCGCGAACCAAGTTGCGAGTACCCCGCTGGCCCCAGGGAATGAAGCAACTTCGCGAGATGAACCGCGGCGGCATGATCTTCCTCCGCGGAATTGTCCCAATTCGGATTCCGCCTTCGGGTGTGGTAGACGAATCCGTTGGCCAAGACTGGCGCTATCACCCCCGCAAGCTGCCTCTCGCCCGCCTGCTCCATCGTTTGCAGTAGTTCTATCAGGTGAAGGGCCGCAACATGGTCGCCCTCGTCAGGGTCGCTCCAGTCTATCTTCCTTTCCACGGCGTGGTATCTGAATGCCTCGGCCAGCGTCGGAGCTACGATATCTTCGAGCGCGGATTCGCCCGCTCGGCCCATCGATCGCAATACCTCCACAATGCGGCGAACGGCGGCGTGATCTCGTTCTTCGTGATCGCTCCAGTCTACGTTTCTGTCGTCGACGTAGTACTGAAAGTCCCTTGCCAGAAGCGGCGCGACAACCAACCGCAGTTGCGTCTCGCCTGGGCGCCCCATGGATTTCAATTGGTTCAGTAAGCGAACCGCAGTCACGTGATCGCGTTCGTCAGGATCAGCCCAATTGGCACGTCGCTTTTCGACGTGGTCCCGAAACTCGGCGGCTACTTCCTGGGCGTCTTGAGCGATGTCTCCAGCAGCGCATAGGATCAGAAATAGGCAGGCGTGCATGACGTCACTCCTCTCGCGTTTGCTGAGATGCCCCTGCCAAGTCTATGGCGAATCATTCGCCAAATCCGACATCTCTGCTCGTTCCGCTATTCCGCCTTCGCCAGCGCGGCGTCGATGACCTCGAACAGTAGCTTCGAGCGTATGGGTTTGGACACATACCCGTCCATACCGACCTCAAGACAGCGTTCGCGATCCCCCTTCATTGCGTGCGCGGTTAATGCGACGATCGGGATGTGCCTGCCCGTTTGCTGCTCGATCTCGCGGATCTTGGATACAGCTTCAAAGCCGTCCATTACAGGCATTTGCACGTCCATCAGAACCACGTCAAACTCCTGCGCTTGGACCGCCGCAAGAGCTTCCTTGCCGTCGCCCACCAACGTCACCCGATGCCCTCTTCTGTCGAGAATCGCCTTGGCCAGTTTCTGATTGACGAGGCTGTCTTCGGCGACCAAGACATTCAGCGATGGCTGCGTCTGGTCCACAGTCTGGGGCCCGGAGACGTCTTCCTCGAAGGCACAAGTGCCCAGGGACTGCACAATCGCGTCAAACAACTCGGACTGTTTGATGGGCTTCAACAGACGGGCGGCGATCCCAAGCTCGTCGCACCGGCTAAGGTCGCCGAGGTCGTCGCCAGAGGTCAACATGATGACGATCGTGTCGACAAGTTCGCTGTCCCGTCTGATCTCCTCGACCAATGCAAACCCATCTTGCTCGGGCATGTGGACGTCGGTCAATACGAGTCGATAGGGCGCGTCGGACTGTATCGCCTGCCGCAATCGCTCCAGCGCCGAGGGTACATCTGGTGCCGAGGTCGGCTGTAGCGTCCAACGGCTGAGCATTTCATTCAGAATACGACGGTTCGTTGCATTGTCGTCCACAACCAGCACCGGCATGTTCTCCAGCACGGCGGGCTCGACGGACGGCGTCGCGGCGGCTTCGCCTGCTACTTCAGTGAACTGCGCCGTAAAATGAAATGTGCTGCCTTGGTTGACTTCGCTCTCCAGCCAGATCCGGCCGCCCATCATGCCAACAAGCCGTGAGCAAATGGCCAACCCCAAACCGCTGCCTCCGAACTTGCGGGTCCTGGAGCCATCGACTTGCTCGAAGGCGTCGAAAATCGTGGAGCATTTTTCGGTTGGTATACCAATCCCGGTGTCCCTCACAGAAAAATGCAGACTGACGTTGTCATCCGACCTCGATTCCACCTCGACATTCAGGACCACTTCTCCGTCTTCAGTGAACTTGATCGCATTGCCGACCAGATTCACGATGATTTGCCGCAACCGGTCCAAGTCTCCAACCAGCCTTTCCGGAACCTCGGATGCAAAGCGACAGGCCAGTTCCAGACCATCGGCGTGTGCCCGAATACCGAGCGCCTTCATCGTGTCGCCGACGCTTTCGCGCAGATCGAAGGTCATCGATCCAAGTTCCAGTTTGCCCGCCTCGATCCTCGAGAAGTCGAGGATGTCGTTGATCACCGACATCAGCGATTCGGCCGATTCACGCACCAATTCCAGATACTCGTGCTGGGTGGATGACATGTCGGTGTCCAGCAACAACTCCGTCATGCCGATCACCGCGTTCATAGGTGTGCGGATCTCGTGGCTCATGCGGGCCAAGAACTCGCTCTTTGCTTCATTGGCGGTTTCCGCGGCTTCTTTGGCGACCCGCAACTCTTCAGCCGCAAGTTTCTGATCCGTGATGTCCCGAACCGTTGCCTGAAGGTACTCCTTGTCCTCCAATTCCATTCGAGTCAACAGCACCGTCGCAAAGAACTCGCTTCCGTCGATCCTTCGATGTTTCCATTCAAAGAAGTGCGAACCCTCCGTCATGGCCGTGGCCATCATCTGCTGCGCCTTCACGGTGGAAAGCGTTCCATCCGGCTGGTATTCGGGCGAAAGATCGGCCGGCGTGCACGAGGTAAACTCATCTTCATCGCGACACCCGAAAATCTTGACAGCCGCGGGGTTACCGCTGACAAACCCCTCGGTCGCGGTCAATACCATGATGGCGTCGCGCGACGAATTGTACAGAGTCCTATACCTCATCTCGCTCGTGCGCAGCGCCTCTTGCGCTCGCCTCTGAGCGGTGATGTCGCGAGACACGCCGAACGTGCCGACGACATTGCCGGACTCGTCATACAATGGCATCTTGGTGGTCACCGCCCACGTCGTCGGGCGGTCCGACCA
This sequence comes from uncultured Pirellulaceae bacterium, assembly GCA_964623055.1. Lineage (GTDB taxonomy): Bacteria > Planctomycetota > Planctomycetia > Pirellulales > Pirellulaceae > JADHUC01. The sequence goes on along the minus strand of CAZURK010000074.1, from coordinate 19,881 downwards.
CGTCTCTTTTTCCTCCTTGTCGAGAATCGGCTTGCCGGTTCGCATGATTTCCTGCTCGTCCGCCATCGCCGGTTGTGCGTGTTCTTCAGTGAAGAAGTCGTGGTCTGACTTGCCAAACGCCTCCGATGGATCATCAAGTCCGAAGCATTCGGTCAGCGCCTTGTTGATTCTGATGAAACGGCTTTCCAGGTCTTTGAAGTAGATATTGTGGGGAAGGTTATCCATCAGCGAGTCAAGCAGATAGCGGGACTGCTCCAACTTCGCCTGAATCTCTTTGTGTTCAGTGACGTCGATGATCACGTCTGCAAAATATCGAGGATTCCCGTCGGCATCGCGAACCAGAAATAGGTTCTCCAGCGTCGGTACCTGCTTTCCATCCTTTGTCATCAACGCCAGTTCGCCTTTCCACTGACGGCCCTCAAGTACGCCGGGCACGATCTCGTCCATCAAACGTCCTCGGAACGGAGGAGGATACTGCATCCAGAACTGTGTGCCCATCAACTCTTCCGGCTCACGCCCCAACAGTTTGCACACCGTCTGGTTCGCGTACGTAATCCGGCCTTCGAGGTCCGCCATTCCAATACCGATGCCGGCGTCTTCGATGAACTGCTTGAAGACCGCAAGCTGCCGGTCCGCCGAGCGTTCCGTCTCTGGAGCGTCGCGCGTCACTTTTGATTCCGGATTGTCACTTTCGCGCATCGTCAGGATTCCTGCCAGTGCGAACCGAACGCGATCTGCCTGTCACTACGAGCGTGGCGAACCCGAATCCATCTCCTCGTCGTCCTCGCCATTCAATGTGGCAGGCAGGTTAACCGTGATTTGAGTTCCCTTCCCTGGCGAACTGTCGATGATCGCATGGCCACCCAGAAGCCGCGCCCTCTCGCGGATGCCTCGAAGACCGAAGCAGTCGTCGGGGACCCGTGTGGTCTCGAATCCCACTCCTTGATCGCAGACCTGGATGCTCAAGTGATCGTTGCTCTGCACCAGCCGTACCTGGGCCCGCTCCGATTGACTGTGCTGTCTGACGTTGTTCAGACACTCTTGCACGATTCGGAACACGGTGTTCTCCAACATCGGATCCAGCCGGTCGAACTGAACGTCGTGATGGAACGTTACCTCTAGTGCGTTTTGAGTCTCCTTCTTGGCCGCCAAATCCCGGATGGCATGTACCACGCCTTCTTTGTCGATGACCAAGGAACTCTGCTCGTTGATCATGCGACGGCCTTCATCGGCCGCGCGCTGGAGTAGCTGAGACAACTTCCCAAGTCGCCGTTGAACGGGTTCACCTTGTGGTCCCAGCGCCTTGCGCGCTGCCTCCAAGTGCATGTGAGCCGCGGCGGCGAACTGAATCAACTTATCGTCAATGTCTTTGGCGACGATCTTGCGGTCTCGTTCCTGCGCGGCCAGCATTCTGCGAAGCAACCTCTGTTCGGCGTGGGTCTTACCTTCCGCCCGCTTGCGAGTTGCGGCGTAGGCAAGAATCTCGCCGATAAGTCGAAGACGCGGGACGATATCTTTGGGCCAAGTGCGTTCGACGGTGGAAGACATGCCCATCCCGTAAAGCGTTTCGTCATCAACAGTCACAGCAACTACGACGCCTGCCTTGTATTCGACGAGCCTGATGTAATCCAGTTCCTCCGGCCAATCTGGATGCTCGTCAATGGAACCGAACACCAATTGGCCTTCGCGCAACAAATGCGGAATGAGGTTTGGGAATTCCCTGTCTCGGGCGGCGGCAGCGGTCAACTCGGCTCGCTTGGCATGCTGTTGCCAGGCATGCCTTACCTGAAAGGCAGCCTTTTTGATAGAGAATTCGCCAAAGGAAACGCCGTCTGCGTCGTAGAAAGCACCAATGCGCCCAAGTGCATCACAGATCTTCGCGTCAACCTCCGGGCCCGGAGCATTGATGAACCAGCCAGAAATCTCCGAAACGAGTTCCGCAAAATCAAGCTGCTCTCGGAGCGCGATTTCGGCCCGTTTTCGCTCTTCGATTTCTCTTTCCAGTTTTTCGTTCGCTGCCCGCAATTCGGCGGTTGCCGCCTCTACCCGGCTTTCCATGTCGTCGCGTGCGTCTCGCAGACCTTCCAGTACCAAGTGGTGCGCCGTGACGTCAACCGCCACACCGGCAATGCGGTAAACGTTGCCGGATTCGTCGTACACCGCGAAGCCCTCGTCCGAAATCCATCGAACCGACCCGTCCGGGCGGACGATTCGATACTCACGTTCTTCTCCTCCGGCCGTTTCTGCGATGCGTGCAAAGGACTGGGCGGCGAACTCGCGGTCGTCCGGGTGAATGCTATCAACCCACTCCTCGTATCGGCCATACAATTCCTGGATCGAGCGACACCAGATCTCTTCGTATGCGGGACTGACGTAGATGACCTTCTGGTTGACCCAGTCGAATAGCCAAAACACCTTGCGGACGGATTCGGCCAGTTCGCGAAAGCGCTGTTCACTCTGCTGCAAGGCATCCTCGGCCTGCCTGCGTTCGGTTTCAATCCGAGCTTTGTGGAGCGCGATCTCGACGACGCTTCTGAGTTCTTTGTCCTGAAAGGGTTTGACGATATAGCCCGCCGGATCCGTGACGCCGGCCTTTCGCAGAGCTTCATCGTCCGTGTAGGCCGTCAAATACACGACCGGGATGCGGAAACGTCGCCGAATCAGTCCAGCGGCTTCCGTGCCGGACATTTCACCCGCCAGGACAATGTCCATGAGTACGAGTTCGGGACGAAGAGCTTCTGTCTTTTCGAGGGCGGCCTCGCCGGAATCGACTACGGCGCACACTTCGTAGTCGAGCGCCTCCAGGATGGCCTGCAGGTCCTGCGCTACGATAAGTTCGTCTTCTACAACCAGAATCCTTGTTGCCATTACGTTTAGCCCGATCTCTGCCCGCGCGGCCATTTACACAACGCAATCGGTAACTCCGTCTCCGTGGACTGCTGTAGTCTAATCTTAGCCTTTCTTCTGCTTCTCCACCAATGGGGTGACGAGCTACATGACTGCGTCGCTGTGGCCAGCCTGCAATCGACCTAGCCGCGAGTATTGCGAGCTTGGTCTACTGGGCGTAGACTGGCTATCTAGGGGGTGAGCTGTCATGGCCAAAAAAGACTGGCTCGATGAAGAGTCATCGTCAGACCTTTTCTCGCCGAGTCCTCGATCCAGGCGAGCGGACGAAACCGCCAGACAGTGCCATGTCCTGGTGATCGAGGGCGACCCCCTAGACTTCAAGCGGATTGTGGGTCATCTGGCGTCAATCAATGGCGTGCAGTTCCAGCCAACACATGCCGTTCGGCTGGCAGACGGTCTGGAGTGTTTGGCCAAGGGCGACGTACACGTAGTACTGCTGGATCTGGATCTGCCGGACAGCCGGGGATTGGAGACGCTTCAGAAGCTGCGATTCCACGCACCACAGGTGCCGGTCGTTGTGCTCGCCGATGTTGACGACGAGTCTCTCGCGACCGACGCGGCCAGCGAGGGCGCTCAGGACTACCTTGTGAAAGGAGAACTCCACAGCGATTTGCTGGTGCGCTCGATACGCTATTGCATATCACGTAACAAGAGTCGGGAGAAACTGGCCCGGACGCTACAACTTGCCCAAACCAGCGAGAAAAACCTGCGCAATGTTATTGCCGGAAATGTCGATGGCATGATCGTGCTGGACAACAAGGGAGCCATACAGTTCGCGAATCTGGCCGCCGAGGATCTCTTTGGCCTTTCAGCAGGTGAACTACTGCGTACACGCTTTGGCCTTCCAGCAACTGATTGTGAATCGGGCGAGACCGAGATTCTCCGCGGCGACGGGCAAAGCGTTCCGGTGGAAATGCGGCTGGTGGATGTGAAGTGGGAAGGGCAGCCTGCCTGCCTGGCAGTGGTCCACGATCTGACGCAACAGAAGCAGGCCGAGGAGGAACTGCGCGAGAGCGAAAAGCGATTCAAGGATCTGTTTGAAAACAGCCCGGACGCGATTTTTGTCGAGGATCAAGATGGAAACGTACTGGATGCCAATCCCGCCGCGTGCCGTCTGCACGGTATGGATCGGAAGACCCTGATCGGCAAGAACGTCCTGGAGTTGGTGCCGCCGGACCAAGGGGAGCAAGTGGCTCGCGATTTCCCCAAAGTGGTCAACGGCGGACTGGAGCACGTCGAAGGCTACAGTTGGACGGAAGATGGTCGTGCCATTCCCATCGAGATCAGAGTAAGCCGTTTTCGCTACGCTGAGAAGCCGGTCCTCTTGCTCCACGTACGGGACATTACGGAGCGCAGGCAAGCCGAGGAGGAGTTGCGGGAATCCGAAGAGAGATTCAAGGTTATCTTCGAGAACGCAACCGACGGAATACTCCTTGCGGATGCCGAGACCAAGGAGTTCAACGCGGGAAATCAGAAGATCTGCCAAATGCTTGCCTGCAGCCTTGATGAACTCAAGACTCTCGGGGTGAGCGACGTTCATCCAAAGGAAGATTTGCCCCATGTGATGGAACAGTTTGAGAAGCAGCGTAGAAAGGAGATCACGCTCGCCAGGGACGTCCCGGTGAAAAGAAGAGACGGCACCGTCTTTTATGCTGATATTAACTCTGCTCCAGTAACATTGGGTGCAAAAACGCACCTGATGGGTGTCTTCCGTGACGTCACCGATCGCAAGCAGGTGGAGGAAGAACTCAGGGCGGCCCAAGAACGTTTCGGCGGAATCTTCAACTCATCGAGGGATGCCATCGGCTATTGTACGCTGGAGGGCGTCATCGTCGATGTTAACGACGCCTTCTGCAGATTGACCGGTTATTCAAGAGAGGAATGGTTGGCTGGAAAGAGATACCAGGAGGTGACACCGGAGGAGTACCATGAATACGAGGCCAGAATAATCGAGAGGATTGTGGCAACGGGAAACTCCGAAGAGTACGAGAAGGAATACATAAGGAAAGACGGTTCGCGTGTTCCTATTTTGTTGACCACTTTTGTCGTAAGCGGATCTGACGGCAGGCCAATCGGTCTTGCTGCCATAATCAAGGATATTACTGAGCGTCAGCGGGCAGAGGAGGAGTTGAGCAAGCACCGTGAACGGCTCAAGGAACTGGTCGAGGAACGTACGGCACAGCTAACGAAGGCGAACGAAGAACTCCGACACGAGATCACCAAACGCAAGGAGGCGGACGAGGCATTACGGAGGAGCGAGGCGAGGCTTCAAAGCCTGATCCGTAATGTCCGAACGGCCGTTGTCGTCCACAATTCTGACACGAGCATTGCGATGGCCAATACAACTGCGTGCGAACTGCTGGGTGTTGCTGAAGAGCAGTTGCTGGGCAAGACGGCTGATGACCCTGGATGGCGTTTCCTGCGAGAGGATGGCAGCGATATGCCGGTGGACGAGTACCCCGTGAACCGAGTGCTCGCGACGAGGCAACCCGTCCAGGACTATGTGATCGGCGTTCGGCGACCTGACGCGCAGGGGATCTTGTGGGGCCTGGTAAACGCTGCGCCCGAATTCACCGCAGACGGAGACCTCTCGTATGTGATCGTATCATTCATGGACATCACCGATCGCAAGCGCGTCGAACAGCAAGTCCAGGCGTCGCTTTGCGAGAAAGAGGTACTTCTCAAAGAAATCCATCACCGGGTGAAGAACAACATGCAGGTGATATCCAGTCTGCTCAATCTCCAAGCCCGTGGGATCGAGCACGAACAATCTCGAGAGATTCTTAGAGATACGCGAAGCCGCGTCACATCTATGGCGATGGTCCACGAACAACTGTACCAATCCCCTGACTTGGCCAGGGTGGACTTTGCCAAACACGTCCGAAGCCTGGCGTCGTATTTGTTCCGCTCGTACGGCGATGCCTCCGGGGTGGTTGCGTTCCAGGAAGAGATCGGAGACGTCGATCTGACGCTTGACACGGCGATTCCCTGCGGGTTGATCATCAACGAGTTGGTTTCCAACGCCTTGAGACACGCCTTTCCGGACGGCAGGGAAGGCGAGATTCGCGTTGGGCTTGAGCTCGACAACGACCGATATGTCCTGGTCGTATTCGACAATGGCGTGGGCTTTCCAGCCGATTTGGATTTCCACGCGACGAATACCATGGGACTCCAAGTGGTGAATACATTGGCTGGACAGTTGAATGGTACGGTCGAACTTGACAGAGACGGTGGCACCAACGTGAAGATCACTTTCCCGACATCCCAGCAGCCGTGATCCAGGAGTTCAACGCGATGTCCTCCGCCACGCGAATACTGGTGGTCGAAGACGAAGGTCTTGTTGCCCAGGACCTGAAATGCACGTTGGAGGACTTGGGATATGTCGTTCCGGCCATTGCAGCCACCGGCGAGGCGGCTATCTCCAAAGCGGCGGAAGCCGGCCCGGACCTGGTGCTGATGGACATTGTGTTGAAAGGAGGCATGGACGGCGTAACGGCGACCGAGCAGATCTCTGCCGCCTACGACATTCCGGTCGTGTACGTTACGGCTCATGCCTCGGAAGAAACGCTGCAGCGGGCTAAGATAAGCGAGCCCTTCGGCTACGTACTCAAACCGTTTGAGGAAAGGGAATTGCACAGTGTCATCGAAATGGCGCTTCAGAAACATCGGATGCAGCGCGCGTTGAAGGAGGCCCACGACGTGCTGGAAATGCGTGTCGCGGAGCGCACGGCCGAGTTGGCAGCAGCCAACGCCTCGCTGAAACAAGAGATCGCTGATCACAAACAGGTGGTGAAAGCGTTGCAGAAAAGCGAAACCAAGCGGAAACAGGCGGAGCAGGCGCTATGGGACAAGGAGGCACAGCTACTGGCGGCACAGAAGATCCAGGAGCAACTTTTACCGCAGGCCGCCCCCGTGTTGCCGGGTTTCGACATCGCCGGCGCGTTGGTTCCAGCCGAGTTTGCGGCTGGGGACTACTTCGACTATCTCGCCATGCCCGACGGGTCCGTGGGGGTTGTCATTGGGGATGTGGCCGGACACGGCTTCGCACCCGCACTGATCATGGCTTCCACACACGTGCTGCTGCGATCGCTCGCGGAGACCCATACCGACGTGGGCGAGATTCTGACCCTTGCCAACTCCACCCTGCTCCGCGAAACGGAAGAGCAGCGATTCGTCACAATCCTGTTTGTACGCCTCGACCCGAGAACCGGTTCGCTCGTGCACGCCAGCGCCGGCCATCCAGCGGGCTACGTATTGGACGGGGCAGGCAAGATTAAGGCTTGTCTTGAAAGCACGGGCCTTCCTCTGGCGATCTTAGCCGATGCGAAGTCTGCAATCAGTGGCCCCGTCATGCTGGAACCTGGCGACACGATTCTGTTGGTCACGGATGGGATCAGCGAGGCAAGAAGCCCTGCCGGGGACTTCTTTGGCGCGGAACGGATGCTCGAAATTGTCTGTGCTAACCGCGATAGGAATGCCTGCGAAATCGTTGAAGGTCTCTTCACCGCCATCCGCGATTTCTCCAAACGCGGCACACCAGTCGACGACACAACGGCCGTCGTTATCAAAGTCACGCGGTGAGCCTCGAAGCGCGTACAGAGATTCCTGGAAGGTATTACGCGGCCATACTGGCCGTGCTATATTTGTGAAGGCGGCTGAACCTGTGGGCGTCGCGAATCAAGAACAGTTGCAGTGGAATCTAACAATCTCGGCGACCATGGTAGCTCGATCCTCTTCTCTTTGAGTAACAACTCATGCTTTCTACCTCAGCACTGTTATTACTCTTGACCTGCCCGTCGGGCCATTCCGTCGAGGGACGGACGCAGACGACGTTTGTGGTCGATACCCCATTTCCCAAGGTCGTTTCCAGAATGGACACGATGGAGAGCCTGCGACGGGCGCTCGGCTCACAGGGCATTGATCTGTTGAATTACGATCTGACAACGCGGAAATTTGACGTCTGGACGCAGAATGTGGACGCCGAGGCAAACATCAAAAGTCGGGCACCCAGATTCAGCCCGAATGTGGGATACATCCGACAAATCATGCAAGTCGGCCTGAAACGCGCGATGATCGACTTCACCCTTCAATCGCCGGTCGGCCTGCTGGCCGAGCAGCATTACGTGCTGGAGTTCGAAGCCCAGGAGCAGCAAACGCAAATCCGCATCCAGATGTTCACCAAGGTCAATGTCCCGTGGAGCCGTTTACGTTCCGTGCGGCGGCTGATGAACCGGATCGCCCGTCGTCGCGTGGCCAACGAAATTTGCCGCAATCGCGAAAGGTTGCAGTCGGAGATCACGGGGATCGTCACGGAAGAACGACCAAACGATGCACAGTCGATCCTCTTCCCGTAGATGTCCCTGTACGCCATATTCGTCGATGACGTTCGACAAGAGGAACCGTGATGAAGCCAACGTGCTTACTGCTCGTCGTTGGAGGCACCTTGCTGGTTACGTCTACGGCCGTCGCGGCGGACGGCGAGCCGATACGCAAAGGTCCGAACCCTCTGGCTGCGACCCTTGGACTGAAGATTGTTGTGTTGGAATACGATAATGGCGATGTATCGCCGTGGATCGAGTTTTTCGCATTCGATTCTCGTTTTCACCCGAAGATGGTGCAGCTTCGCCAGCAATACGGCCTCGACGAGAAGGTGAAGGACTGCCGCACCGACCTGGAGCGAGCTTTGGTGCTGAAAGCGTGGGTGGCTAAGGCCCTGAAATTCGGCACTCCCGCCGAGGACGTGTTCGACGACTGGAGTGCCGTGGCATTGCTGGAACGGGCAAAGAAGGGCCAGGTTGTATGGTGCGGACAGGCGGCGATGGTCTTTCAGCAGGCGTGTTGGGCATTGGGAATACCCACTCGCTACATCGAGTGCGGTCGCCCGGAAAACCCGGCCTGCCACTTCACCACCGAGGTGTTCCTGCGGGAATCGCGCAAGTGGGCCGTGATCGATTCCACTCCTCTGGACGACTTCAATCTGTACTACACCGTGGACAACGTGCCACAGGACGCGCTAGAAATGCATCGCCACGTGGTGGACGGCTCGATGGATCGCGTGGTCGAGGCGCACCCGGATCGATCGCACGCGGTCAAGAGCAAGAAGAGCCCAGCGTGGTCGTTCTACTACATCCGCTGGCTCACGCGGTGCGACGTGGTGACGAATACACCAGATTTCTACGATTTAGAGCACACTTTCGACAAGCGTTGGCACACGGTCGATTGGGCCGACGACAAGACCATTCCGTGGGAAGAATCGCCGCACGCTGCGTGGTTCATACGCAAGAAGCGATTGACCGCCTGGCGAATCTCGGATCCCGATGTCGTTCGTTGGGAACCGACCGATCGGGTTCGAATCCTCCTGTGTCCTGGGCCGGAGAGACGCATCTTTGGCCACCTGTGGACGGGAGACGGCGAGTTCGACCACTACCAGATCCGCCTGGACGGCGACGCGTGGGAAGACGTGCCCAAGAAGAACACGCGCGTCTGGTCGGGCAAGATGTATGGCTGGGGGCTGAAAAGGTTCTCGGTCGTAGCCACACCCGGAACGCACTCGGTTCACGTTCGCGTGGTTCGTCGAGATGAATCCGTCGGACCGGCAAGTCACGTGAGATTTAGAGTCGAGTAGGGATCGCTCGAGAGGTAGCCTACTCCGGGCACAGAAATACGCGAAAGAACGCCCGGTTGCTTGACGACGCTTCAAGACCCGACTATCACTAGAAGCAGCTTCCGTGAATCAGCATCTCTATGACAAGGAGCATTCCATGAGACTCTTGAAACTTGCACTGGTCGTATTGTTCGCCGCAACCGTTCTGCTGACCTCGAACTTCGCGGCAGGCGACGATAAGGAACCTGCCTGGAAACCGCTCATGGACGGCAAGACATTGAACGGGTGGCACCCGGTCGGCGACGGTCAGTGGACCGTGGAGGACGGGGCCTTTGTCGGCCGAGCAGACAAGGAGAAGTTATACGGGCTATTGGTCAGCGACAAAGTCTTCAGCAACTTCACGGTGAGGCTGAAGTTCAAGTGCATCTCCGGCGACAGCGGTTTCTACATCCGTACCATCATCAAGGAGCCCGAGAAAGCGAACGGACTGCAGGTACAGGTGGGGAGAACGAAAAGCGGCGTCGGCGGAATCTACGAAAGCTACGGACGCGCCTGGATCAGCAAACCCTCGGACGAATTGGAGAAGTCCTACACAAAGGATGACGAGTGGAACGAAATGGTGATCGACGCCGATGGCGGAGAGGTACTCGTCCACGTGAACGGTATCAAGAGCGCAGAGTTGAAAGACGATCCCGGGCGTTCCGAGGGGCATTTCGCCCTTCAGATGCATTCCGGTTGTGTAATGCGGGTTTTGTTCAAAGACATCGAGATCCTGGACAAAGCTGCGGCGAAATAGCCCTTGCGCATGAGGACAGACAGTCGTGACTATGGCATTGTTTGGCTTTGCTCTTCTTGGCATTGCCGTGATCTGGTACTTGCGCAAGCTGTACGTGTCATACAGCTCGGCCGGCGGTACGGACTTCATGATGCCCGTCTATGATGCCGCGCTGTATCCGCCGATTCTCGCCACGGTCGGCTTGTACCTGGTGCTCAGGGACTTCGAAGTCGACCTGGATATTTGGATCTACGTTGCCATTTGGTTCGGCTCGACACTTCTGGCCGCAGGTACGATCAAGCTGGCCGAACTATTGGGCGACAAACCGCTCTGACGATTCGTCGCCGATATCCCGCAACTGAATGTTTGACCCCGAGCTGGATGACAGAAAAAGGACCGGTCCGACGACAGGTCTATTCGCTGTACCGCTTCTTGAACTCTTCCTGTCGCTTCTTGCGTTCTTCCGCTTCCTCGGGAGTCAGCTTGTTCAGGTACCAGCAGTGATTGGGCGTGTCTAGCACTTCGTCAATCTTGTTCTTCAGCGCCTCCGCTGCGGCGGTCTTGTCGGCGTCCTCGGATCGCTCGCCATCACGGACCAAGTGCTCCAGTTCGGGCAGCATCTTCGTGTAGAAGTGCTTGGCAATATCGTAGGTACCATGCCAGTGTGTGTAGTCGGGGCCCATCATCGAAGCGCCGTGGCGAGCGCGGCGGCCCTCGTGGTGCCAGATCTCGAACCACACGAAGTCGAGGTGATTGGAGAACTTCGCCGGCCTCATCAGCGGTTTGGCCAGATTGTAAAGCTCTTGCCCCGGCTTGGCGAACTTCTCGTGATATAGATCGATCAGTCCATCGTATTGCACATAGAAGTTGTCGACCCACTGCTGCTCGTGGCAGTTGATACAGACATTTTTCATATTGGTTCGACGCGTTTCCCAGTTGATGTCGGCTCCGGGCAGCCCCATCTTCTTGTCGCTAACCTCGGGTCGAACCGAAAGGACCGGCCGGTTGTTCCAGCTTATACGCATGCCTACGTCGTGCGTGACCGGTTGGCCAGGCGTCGCCGGACGATCCTTCGTGGCCGCACGTGACGGCGTGGCACTCATATGGCATGTCGCACAGGTCGGGGCCAAGTGGTAGTCCTCGCCGACGAGCCACTTCGACGAATCCATATTCAATTTGTCTTTGTGGGCCAGGAAGGCGATCCCATGTTTAGACTCGTAATAGATCTCCTTCTGCGGATGGTCGGGGCCCATGTGGCACTTGCCGCAGTTGTCGGGGTGGCGTGCCTGATATGCCGAGAAGGAATGCCGGCTATGGCATGCCGAACATGCGCCTTCCGAACCGTCCGGGTTGATCCGTCCGATTCCCGTGTTGGGCCAGGTTGCCGGATCCAACTTGCCGCCCGGCAGTACCTTGACCTCACTGCCGTGACACTGCCAACAACCGTTGACGGCAGCGGCGCTGATTCCTTTTTGAAACGAGGGAGTCACCATGCCCCGGTTTCCCTCGACGACCTCCGCGAGGATGTTGTCCAACGAGCCGAGGATGCGGCCACCTTTGGAATGGTGCGAGTGCGCGAACTCTTCGCCTTCTTTCTTGTGGCATCGTGTGCAATCCTTCGGCGAGACGATGGTGGCGATCCATTGGCCCTCATGATTAAATGCATCGGCCTCGCCCTCGGTCGCCATATGGCATTCGTAGCAGCCGACGTTCGCTCGAAAATGCTTGCTGTTGCCCCATTGCTGATAAATGCCAGCGTTTTCCACCTTATGACAATTGACGCAGGCTGTTGTCTCTTCAGACATCTCGGGCAGCCCCCATGCCTGGGCAAAGGCGAAGGGAGCCAGATAAGACACCGAAATGATAGTCACCGCGGCAATGATCCAAGACTGTGTGTTGAGCGCAGAACGTCGGTTCATGGCAGTGTTACTCCCTCGCTAGTTCCAGAAAAAGGGGACGCCAGGAAAAGGGGTCGGGGCTCTTTTGTGCGCAGCACCCTTCGGGCCGTTCCGGCAAAAGAGCCCCGACCCCTTTTCCTGGCTCCTTCATAGGTCATGATTGATTTCCAATACGTTTCTCATAGGTCACTTCGCCCGCCAGTACCGGTACGGAGACGCGAACGAAGATGGTGTACAGCAGCAGTCCAAACGCCCAGATGCCGAAGCAGACGATGGTTTCGTGGATCGTGGGAACATATTCAACGATCTCGCCCAGCGGCGTAGGGACAAAGGCCGGCACGATCAGCCCCATGCCTTTTTCGATCCAGATGCCGAATATCGCCAGCACACAGGCGACGTTCAGCATCTTCAGGCCGCGAGATGCTGGCAACATTACAAAGACGGTGGCGATCATATTCATACCAATCGCCGTCCAGATCCACGGCACCAGGGCATTTTGGCCATGCAGTCCGAAGTACAGATAGCGGGCGGATGCCACGTGCGCCGATCCGGTATAAAACTCAGTGAACACCTCGCAGGCCAGCAAGAACATGTTGATGATCATCGCGACCTGGACGATTCGTCGTAGCGTAAGTAGAGCGTCGTCGCTGACACGATGTTTGGTAAATCGCCGCACGATCTGCAGCGTCAGGATGATAAATGCTGGGCCTGCTGCAAACGCGCTGGCCAGAAACCGCGGCGCGATGATCGCCGAGTTCCAGAAGGGCCGGCCACCCAATCCGACGTACAGAAAGGCCGTGACCGTGTGAATGGTGATGGCCCACGCGATCGCGATGAACACGAACGGCACGTAGAAAGCCGGCGACGGCTGGCGTCCACAATAGACGCAATAAATAAGGTATCCGCAAATGTGCAGGTTCAGCAACAGGTAACCGTTCAGCGCGATCACATCCCATGTCAACATCGAATCGGGAAAGTTGAATCGCCAGAGCAAATGCATGAAGCGGTCCGGACGGCCCAAGTCGGCCATCACGAACATCAGGCACATGACGATCACGGAGACGGCCAATAACTCGCCAAAGATCACTACGTCGTGCAGGTGCATGTTCCGGTAGATGTACACGGGGATCACGAGCATCGCCGCGGCGGCTGCAAGGCCAACCAGATAGGTAAAATTGGCGATGTACATCCCCCAAGACACCTGATCGGTCATGCCGGTCGTGACCAGTCCGTGGACGAACTGTTGGCAATAGGCGTACAGACCGGCCAACGATATGAGCGTTAGGATCGTCATCCAAAGGTGATACCGCCAATCACCAACGAAACTCAGACGGAAACAATCCCACAGGAAAGTGACGTACTTCTTCATGCGTCACCTCCTGCTTCCGCCGATGTGATGGGATCGTGATAACGGCTGCCGCGTTCATCGAAGTAGTAGAAGAATCGCGGGATCGTGCCGACGTCTTCCTTCAGGACGTACACTCGCTTGTGTTGCAGGATGTAGGCCACCTCGCTCTCCGAATCGAGCACGTTGCCGAATTTGCGGGAACCGGTGGGGCAGACCTCAAGACAAGCCGGCAGCCGGCCTTCGCGGGTTCGCTGCAGGCAATACGTACACTTCTCCATAACGCCTTTCTGCCGCGGCCGATTGGACAGGTACGCCATGTTCGGATTCAGTTTGCCTTTGGGAATCTTCGGCTTGGCAAAGTTGAATCGCCGAGCCCAATAGGGGCACGCCGCTTCGCAATATCGGCAGCCGATGCACCAGTCGTAGTCGATCACCGTGATACCGTCCGGCTCCTGCCACGTGGCTTCCACGGGACAGACCTTCACACACGGAGGGTTGTCGCACTGGTGGCACTGAACCGGCATGTAGTACCTGTCCGGATTCGGTACGGTCGCCGGATCGTAGTGGTGGTTTGCGCTTTCGAGGTCGATACTGCCTTTTTCCATCTCCAATACGCGGATGTACTGGATCTCCGGCTCACGCGATTGGTTGTTCTCCTCCACACATGCGTGAACACACTTGCGGCAGCCGATGCAGCGGCTGATGTTCAGACCATACACAAACTCGACGCCGTCCAGTGGCGGCGGGTCGGTCAGATTGGGCTTGACGCGATGCCCCTCTTCGACTTCCTCCCGGATGCGAGCAAAAACCTGTTGCTTGTCCTCGGGAGTCATCTCTTTGTAGTGTTTCTGGAGAAACTCGTCGAGCGACGGAATGTCATCCGATTCCAAATCCAAAAGCGGCGACACAGCGGCCCCAACGGCGCACACACCTGCCACCGCAGCGACTCCTTGGGTCAGAAAGCCGCGTCGAGTCACCGCCTGAGCACCGTCCTCGGCGGGCGATTCTTGCGGGGTCGTCGGTTCGTTAGGATCTGCCATCGTTCAGTGCCCCTCGTCCGACGCGTGGGTGGCAGTTTCAGCGTCGGCTGGTTTGCTCAGCCGCAACGGATCGTCCTCTTCCACGTGCTTTCCGTAGTCTTGTGGGCCCATGCGCAGTGTGTTCGGTCCCGGTTCCGGGCTCCTTGAAGGAAACGGCGGGTGATGCGGATCGTGACACTCGATGCACTTCAGCCGCGTTTGTTCGCCTTCGGACGCAAGCCAGTACCCGTTCGTCCGACCGTGAGAACCGTGCTGCCAGTCGCGATAGACCGGCCCGTGACACTTGGCACACACAAGCTGTGGTTCGGTCCAAGGGATCTCGCTCCCGAAATCGTCGACAAAGGCATCACGATTGGTCGGATGGTGACAGTTGAAGCAATGCGTATTGATACCGTGCTGCAACTCGATCTCGGTGTGTTGCGTCAGCGTGCGGTAGGTCTTCTCCGGCGACGCAATGATCTTGTGGCATTCACTGCAACGGTACGTGAAGACGGCTACATCGTACGTCGGCTCCTGGCTTGGTCGACGTACTGGTGTCGTATCGGTCGCCGACGGCGATACGTGCGTCGGTTCGGACACTGGGTCGGTGAAAGGAAGCGGATTGTATGCCAGCAGCACGGCAAAGGAAGACAGAACCAGCGGAACCCAAAGGGCCTGTGCGCTTCCTGCGACGAACTGAGACTTGCTTGACATGCCTGCGGTACCGACCTGAACAGGGATCAGCCTGTGCTGAACTGACGCCAGCGAAAGAGTCATCAGAGCCAACAACACTTTGCGACCTTGATAGCCGAAGGTCACAGATACCCCGACCGCGTAGCATTGTCAACAGACTTGGCCAAGCGGTTGGCCGAAAGCTGCGAGAAATTGACCTAGATCAAGTACTCGCCATTTGTGGCCAAAGAGAGCGACATGTCGACTTTGCGATGAGCGTTCTGCCGGATAGGCAGACTTTTTGGCCGCTCGTTGCCACGATTAATGATAACGACGGTTGTGTGTCGAACCCAAAGGCTAACGGACATCCCGTTTTTGCGGGAACAATGCGTTCTGTCGGTCTCCATCGCTAAGGAAGGTGACATTCACATGGTTACCCAATGGTTTCAATACCGGTTGCTTCTAGCCGTTGGCCTAATTTGCAGTGCTGCCACTTGGGCGTTTGCGGACGAAAGCCGCGCGGAAAAGTCTACGAATTCGTTTCAACCCGGCGCATCCGTCAGTTTTTCCGTGACGGATCAGGACCAGTCGGAGGAGTCCATTCATCTAGCCTCCGCGGTGGGCCGCGCGTTTGCGGCGGACGACTGCGGCGCCAAATCGGCCTGCGGCTGCGGTAAAGGAGACAAATGCGGTTGCGAGAAAACGAAAGCTCTGAACAAAGCAGTTGCCGGCTCGCACAAAGGCGTGTTTTACGACAACAACTTCGACTACCTGTGCGATCCGTGCTACACAGACGGGCACCTGGGCGACAACCTCAAGCGATTGGCCATCGGCGATTCGATCACGCTCGACGTGGGCGGCCAATACCGCTTGCGGTCGCATCACGAACGGAACATCCGCAACCTGGCAGGCGTTGGCTTGGGATTGACCGGCAACGACGACGATTTTCTGCTGCACCGGACGAGGGTATACGTGAATGCCGAAGTGGGCAGCCGTCTGCGCGTCTTTGCCGAGATGCTCGACGCAGTTAGCAACTACGAGAACAGCCCGCCGCGCGGCATCGAAGAGAACCGTGCCGACCTTCAGAATTTGTTTGTCGATGCCGTAGCCATGGACGATTACAGCGGCAAGTTGACCGCCAGAATCGGACGCCAGGAATTGCTGTACGGCAACCAGCGGGTGGTTTCGCCGTTGGACTGGGCCAACACACGGCGGACGTTCGAAGGCGTCAAGCTGCTATGGGAGGGACAGAATTGGGATGCGGACGGATTCTGGGTACGTCCGATGCGACGCAACACCGTCCAGCTTGATCCACCCAACTTGGATCGCGAGATGTATGGCGTGTACTCGACATACAAGGGACTACCGTGTGACAAGCTCGATCTATACTGGCTGGCCCTGGATTTTCACGACGCAGGATTCCTGTACGATACGTTCGGTGCACGCTATTGGGGCGACCGCGGCCCCTGGTTGTACGAACTTGAAGGCGCCCTGCAGTTCGGCCGAAACGCCGATGGATCGGGCCATTCAGCCGGCGCTTTCACGCTTGGAGTTGGCAGGAAATTCGACTGCGCTTTGTGGACACCAACGCTGTGGCTGTACTACGACTGGGCGTCGGGCGACGACACGGCCGGCAACGGTTACCACCACTATCAGCCGTTGGCCCACAAGTACCTTGGCTTCATGGACTTGTTCGGGCGGCGCAACCTCGAGGACGCCAACGTGCTATTGACCATGCAGCCGCACGAGAAGCTGAAGCTGCTGTTGTGGTACCACATCTTCCGGATGGAGAACGTCAATGACGTGCCGTACAACGTCGACATGTCGCGGTTTGCCGCTGGCACCGTGGCTCCCGGCACCGCGGGCAGCCAGGATCTGGGCCAGGAGTTGGACGTGGTCGCCACGTTCCTGATCAATCCTCGAGTGAACCTGTTGTTCGGCTATTCCCACTTCTTTGCCGGAGACTTCTACGCGACGACGCCGGGCGTGCCGTACAACGGAGACGCGGACTTTTTCTACACGCAGTTCTACGTGAATTTCTAGCTTTCGATCACACCGCTCCCAGTGTTTGTGGGTTGGAGAGCTGTACGCGCGGAGCTTTTCGGTCTCGGCCGGAAAGCTCCGCGTCTTTTTCGCCGTCATCGTTTAACGGCAAGCCGAAGGCGGCTGCGTTGCCGGGACGATCGGCGATGAAAGAAAACGCAGACGCCTTCGGCTTACCGTTAAACAGCTTTGTCGCCGCCGAACGAAACGAGGCTGCGCTTTTGAGTTTGTCCCCAGGTACGAGGCATCAATCCTCCAGCCGAACCGAATCGCCGCGCCGGATCACGCCGCCTTCGAGCACTTTGGCATAGATGCCAACGTGAGCCTCGTTCTGTTTCGCCGCCGTTCGGAGGACACCGGGATCGCTCGGCAGGTCGCCTTGGGCCAGCGTCGTCATCACACAACGGGGACAAGGGCCGGTAACACTGAAACGGACCTGGTCGCCGATGGCAACGGTGCGTCCGATCCAATCGTTCTCCGGAAAATCCGCGTCCCCCGACGCGGCTTCGATGACGATGTTCGGCCGGAACCTGCGAACCTCGAAACGCCCTTCCGGGTGCGCCTTACGCAGCCCGTCCAGCGTCGCGGTGGTCAAGAGATGAATCGCCGCGCCGTCGAAGAAAGCTCCCTGTGGTATCGCTTCGTCCGTGACCGTGTCCTGGTGGTCAAGGCCGTCGATGTCAGGCCAATACTCCTCCAAACTGGGCTTCTCGGGCGGAGACGTCTGTAACGCCACTGATCGGCCAAGCGCCGTCGATACGGTCTGCTCAAGGTCGCCCTGATCGCTGGTTGCGATCGTTCCGTCCGGCAGCACGATTCGCACTGCTGGAATCGCCTCGTTCACTTGCGGCGGAGCGACGAGGACGGCTCGGTAGTCGAAAAGCCCAGGCCACTTACGCGGATTCTTGGCACTGACCACTTTGCCGTCGGACTGGTCCACCAGCGCATACGCGCGATCGCCCAACACTCCGTGTTCCGTGACGTCCGTGGCATTCAACTCTTCGCCCATCATCGACTTGACAGGATATCTCCACAACGACACCACCGATCCGACAACGTTATGCGTTTCATTCGACATCGCTCGTACTCCCCGGCAAGAAAAGACACCGTCCGCGAACATGCAACGATATACGGACCGCAAAATGTACCCGGTCATTCACGCAACGACCAGCCGGGTTCTCGGCGCGTGGTCCCTAATCTGCAAGATCTTTAACATTCCACCTTTAGAACATACAATGGCCGGAACTCGAGAGACGATGGAACTCGCGTGGTGCTTTCTGAGGTAAATCGCATGGGATATGGCTGTAATGTGCCAATCGGCTCGTTGCTTGGGATGCTATTGGCCATATGTGGTGGCACCGCATTGGGTGGGCAACCGAACGATTTCGCTGTCACCGTCGACGAACGAATGTGGGGCAAATGGGGATTCGAGTATCCGGTTACGTACGTGTTTCGCGCATCGGACCTATCCCCACAAACGACTGTGCTGCGTCGCGAGGTCAACTCGAAATCGTGGAAATTGCTAGAACGCAAGACATCCGAGGACTTCTTCAACGGGGTGGCATGTGTCCGCTTCGCGCCGTCTGAAGGCAAAGCACTTGTGTCAGTTGGTTTCCAGAAAACCAATAGAATCCAACTGAGGTTCGCGGATGCCGGCTCCGTGGCATTCGACGGAGTGGCCAAATACTACGACGCGCGGAAAGCCACCTTCACATTGTCGAACGACAATTGGGGAAGGCAGCGAAGCGCAAACCCGGGCGCTTCGTGGCGGGGCATGACCGACGATGCTTCCGACAAATACCAAGCATCGGTCCACGCCTGCCGGGCGTATCATTTGCCGGTCTCGGTGGGCATCAACAGCCGCATGTACGGTGGCGGGACCGTGTGGGAGCGTATGCAGGAGGAGTTGGATCGCGACGACCGCAGTTGGGAGCCCGTCGTCCATACCCGCCGTCATCCCTGCAGCGCAAGGGGCTATCGCGCGGGCAGGTACTCGGACGAGATTGTCGGCTGCCGCAATGATATTCTCGAAAAACTCCGCGGCATCCCGTACGGCCAGTACGTCTTCGAGTTCATTCTACCGTGTGGATACCAAGACCTCGGCGTACAGCGAGCGGCCGCTGGCGAGTTCTTGTTCGTCCGGGACTGGAATGGCCGCGACAATCTCGCAAGCACCGGCTATGTGCCCTGGAACTCTCGGCATCGTTACTACGGGATCGGCGGGCACCAGACGAAATCCTACGATGCGGTCATGGAAGCGCGCCGGCCAAAGGGAAGATACTACGCCAAAGATGTCGCGGCTCTGAATCAGGCGTTCGATACGGTCTACGAGCAGAGCGGCATTTTCTACGCCATGTGGCACGCCGACCGGTACCAGAACAGCGTGCTGTACGATCGTCGGCCCGGCGAGGACGGCGTAGCCGGCTCGACGCTGATGCAGCACTTCGCCCACGTGGCCAACCGTTGCGACGTCTGGTACGTGGCCAATGGGTGGCTGTACTCGTACCGCTACGTCGCCGAGAACGCGAAAGTGAGCCCTGCTTCACGGTAGGGGTCGGGTACTTCAAACTTCCTGACTCTAACGGTTTCTATGTGGTCGGTCGAGCGCCCCTGAG
>CAZURK010000073.1:39206-53461 GCA_964623055.1 uncultured Pirellulaceae bacterium | reverse complement strand
TTTGATGTCTCCTGTTTCTCGTCAATTCCGGTCCTATTATAGGGTAACGAGACGTGCATTCCTCCTCCAGCCACTGTTAAAATAGCGGTCGATAGGGTCATCATAATTCAGAGGTGGCCATCACGGAATCGAGGAGTATCCGATGCGTATTGCGTACTGTGTTTCCCTTGTCGTTATGTCAGCGTGGCCGTTGGCTGCTTCGTCGCAGGAAACGGTCGTTGTCCGACCGGAGGAGATTGACGATGTGCTGGTCAATCCCGGGATCGGGTTCATGACTTTTCAGCGATTCAACGGAGACAAACTGAACGAAGGTAAGAAGTGGACCGAGGGGTACCCGATCGAATACCAAGAGTTCGACGGCAACCTCGAAAACGAAGACCACCCCATGACTTCGATGGCGTACTTTCGCGTCTACTGGAAATTCGTTGAGCCGGCCAAGGACGAGTACCGATGGGATCTCATAGACAAAGTCCTGGAAACGGCGGCGGCACGGGGCCAGGCTCTACTGCTTCGCATCGCTCCGTACGGCACGCGAGCGGATAACGATGTGCCGGATTGGTACCGGACGATGGTTGGGTCGGAAGAGAACCTGTCCGAGAAGAAGTGGCGAACGGATCCGGAGGATCCTCGATACGTGGAACACTTCGGCGGCATGGTCCGAGCCTTGGGAGCCCGCTACGACGGACACCTGGATCTGGAAA
Source organism: uncultured Pirellulaceae bacterium (assembly GCA_964623055.1). GTDB lineage: Bacteria > Planctomycetota > Planctomycetia > Pirellulales > Pirellulaceae > JADHUC01. Next base: position 52,760 of record CAZURK010000073.1, on the reverse strand, counting down.
GCGTGGACCTGTCTATCGTCGGAGCTTGGGGCGAGGGAGCCGGTTCAGCCCGTCTCAGTCAGAAGACGCGAGAGGCACTGGTGGACAGTTATCTCGATGCATTCCCCAAGACGCATCTGGTCATGCTGCTGACCGACGAGAAGACGAACCGGTACGGCCTGTCGAAGCGAAACGTGGGTTGGAGGGTCGATTGCCTGGGTGACATGGGCGGTTTCAGCCCAACCTGGTGCCACATGTTGGACTACTATCCCCAGGCAATCATCAATTTTGGGATGCGAGACGCCTGGCAAAAGGCGCCGGTAACGTTGGAGGTGTGCTGGGTCATCCAGCACTGGAAGGACAAAGGATGGGACATCGACTACATCATCGATCAGTCTCTGAAATGGCACATCTCGTCGTTCAATGCCAAGTCTTCGCCCGTTCCTAAAGAGTGGTGGCCGCAAGTCAATCGGTGGCTCAAGCGAATGGGCTACCGGTTCGTGCTGCGTAAGTTCACGTATCCCTCGAAGGTAAAGCTGGGGGCCGAACTGGCGTTCACCTCGTGGTGGGAAAACAAGGGCGTCGCCCCGTGCTACCGGCGGTTCCGCTTGGCGATTCGCCTCAGACGAAATCAGGAGCAGGTGATTCTCACGACCGACGCAGATCTTCGCTCTTGGCTGCCGGGCGACAACCTGTACGACAACGCCGTAGTCGCCCCAGAAGGTATGGCCGAAGGCGAATACGATCTGGATATCGGCGTTTTGGATGAACAAACCGACCAGCCGGCCGTCAAGTTGGCCATCGCTGGTCGAAGATCGGACGGTTGGTACAACTTGGGCAAGATCCACGTTCAGCGGTGACATGCTTCAACTCACGGGAACTCGACGTCCAAAACTAACGCTTGGTTTATGGTGTCGCCGGTTTACGGTGTTCTCGTTTAACGGCAAGCCGAAGGCGACTGCGTGCCGGATTCGCCGCCGCCTTCGGCTTGCCGTTAAACGACGTATGCGGATACTTCAAACTGGCGGCGGCAACAGTACAGTTCGAGGAGGTGTGGCCATGAATACGATTTTCATCTGTGCGTTCATCATCTTGTGGGGATTCGCCGAAGCGTCAACGACCACGGAGGCCAGCGAGAGAATTCCCGCCTGCATGATCATCGATGACGGTGCGCCGTTTTTCAACATGCGTTGGGTCAAGGACAAGACGGTGTGCAAGGAAATCCCAACCAGTTTCTATCGGGAGTATGCTGCGTGGGCTAAAGAGAAGGGGATCAAGGGCAAGTTTTCGGTCGTCCCGTGCCTGGGCGGCATCAAGCCCGTCGATGGATCGCTGGGGGAATATCCCGGGCATTCAAAAGAGGAGCGTCTCGAGTGGATCCGCATGATCAATACGCTGTACGCTCCCCGTTTCACGCTGACGCCCGAAGTGATCACCCACTGGTACCCTTGGGACATCCAGGCCGGAAAACTCCGGCCGGGTCCGCCCACGGAAAACACGTGGTTAGCCGAGCAATCGCTCGGGGTCCAGGCCGAGTACATCGCTGAGTCGATGCGGATGCTGACTGGCGCTGGGATCGAAATCGGAGGACTGACCATGTGCTGGTCCTACCCGAAGGAAAAGAACCACGTGCTGGGGGAGGCTACGCTCAAAGCCGCACGGGAAGTCTGCGGGCTAGACTACGTCATCCTCTTTAACGACACCGGCCAGAAGCCCGGAGTCATCTATCGAGGCGAGGACGGAGCGATGGTCGTCTCACTTCGGCCCGGCGTTGGGGACGTCTACGATCATACCTTCGGCAAGAAGACTGAACGCGACATCCAGCAGGACGCCGACCGGTACATCACGGCCGACGGAAACGCTGGGCGGTTCGTCGATCAGATCCAAAAAGGCGGCTGCCTGATCTTCTACACCCACATGCAGACACTTTACGGCAATGGTACCAAGAGCGGGTTCAAGGTATTCCAAATCGCTGTCGAGCGACTGGAGAAGCACTACGATGGTCGAATCCACTGGATGACCGGACAGGAAATTGGCCGGCACTTCTGTCCGCCGGTCAAGGGTTAGCCGGATTATTCACGAAGCAGGCACGATTCCTCGCAATATGCGTGACAAAAAAGACTTGCGTCTATGTTGCCCAAAAGCGCCGCACATTGAAGCCTGAAGCGCAAGCGAAGGAATCGCCGCGTTTTCCCTCGCTTGCGCGTCGGGCTTGAATAGTCCGCGTTAGGTCATCGACGCGGGCCCGGTCGCTACCTGCAGACTCATTGCGCGCCTCGGGGGGACGAGACATGAGATGGGAAACCGGTGTGCCGACGTTTGTCGTATTGACTGCGTTTTGTCTCGCGGGAGTACCGGCCGAATCGACGAACACTCCGCAGGAGAAGACGAAGAGAACGACCACACGCGAAGTACTGTTTCACATTGGCGGTCAGGATCTGTTCGACAAGACGCTCTCGTTCAAGCGGGAAGGAGAAAAGGACGGGGCGCTGCGCGTGATCGTTGATCTAGTGGACGGGGAAACCTTCTGTCCTATCGAGATGGGACGGTGGATCTCCGGCGGCAGGGGTGCTTGCGGCCTGGAATTCCGGTTTCGGAACGAATTCCACGAGGACGAATACTGGCTGCACGTGGTCTGGCAGGGGAGGACCGACAGAGGAGATCAATTCCAGGTCTTCTGCAACGAAGAGCGTATCGGCGAGAGCAGGACGGTCGAGGCGGGCGGAAGTCGTGGCAGACTACATGACAGGTTCAAATTGAGGATCAAGGCGGGAGAAAACTGCATCCTTCTCAAATTGGTCTCGCCGTTCACTCATGCGTTGCGTCTCAGGGATATCGCTTTGTGCCGCTATGACAGCATGGATCCGTTGCCGCTTGTAGCCTGTCCCACAGCACGGATTTGCACGCTCGCGGAATACGAACAGGCAGTTGGTGAACCAGGCTTGATGCTGGACGGGAAGAACGTTCGTCTGTTTGCGCCGCCTGCAATGGAGAGGCAAGCGGAAGTCTTGTTTCCCATGCTGGCAAAGGCGTATGAAGAACTCTCCGATGTGGCCGACAGGCACACGGACTACAAAGCGATTGTCTACGCGTTCCCGGATTCAAGTCCGCACTGCACTCGAAGGGCCAACGTCGAGACGTGCGTCATCCCGTACGGATGCGAGATTCTTGAGTTGGATGTGAGGGACAAGTGGCTAGAGACGCTGGACAGCCTGCTAGGGGAGATGAAACGCTTGTTTCGGCTTGGCAAGTCATCCGAGTTGGATCTTGCCGAGTTACTGGCAGACGTGAAGCGACTTCGGCCGGCGGGCGATTACACTGTGCAGGCTGGCAATCCCGATCGAAGCCGCTTTGCACTGCCCCCCGGTAGAAACGACGCGGAGAAGCGAACTTGCACGAAAGATGTGTTGTTTCATATCGGCGGGGACGGCCTGTTTGACAAGACGCTGTCCTTCGACATTGCCGGGGTAGAGGAAGCAGAAGAACGCGTGGTCGTCGATCTAGGTGCGCCGGAGGTTTACTGTCCGATCGAGATCGGTCGGCGAATCACGCAGTGGACGCGGGTGTCGAACGTGCCTGGGGCTGGGAAAGGCGCCGAGGTGCTTGAGTTCCTTTTTCCGAACGATTTCGATCCCCGTGACTACTGGCTACACGTCGTCTGGCAGACCGCGTCCGGAAGGGCAGCGCAGTTCGAAGTGTCCTGCAACCGAAAGCCAGTCGGGGAGAGCCGAAGAGGTGCCGAGAGTGCTCCCTATGAATGGAACGAGGAGAAGTTCCGGGTGAGCGTCAACCGAGGGGGCAGCCAAATCCGCTTCAGGCTCCTCACACCCGATGCCGTGGTGAGGCTCAAGGATGTCGCTCTGTGCCGGTACGACAGCCTGGAGCCGCTGCCACATCCGGTTTGTCCGACGGTGGTGCTTCGAAACCTGGCAGAATTCGAGGAGGCGATTCGTGAGCCTGCGCTTATGTTGGACAGCAAGTACGTGCGTCTGTTTGCTCCAAAGAAGATGGAGACGCAGGCGAGGATCGCCTTTCCGTATATCAAGAAAGGGTACGACACGTTCTACGAGATGATCGGCATGCATACGAACTACAAGCTGGTGGTGTATGCTTCGCCGCGATGGAGTCCCCATTGCTGGGGCGGCACGGCCACCGGAGCCACGCTGATTCCTTACGGCTACAATCTGCTTGATCTGGAAACGCAGGAGCAGTGGAAACGCCATCGTGTTCCCCGCCTTATAGGCCTTTTCGAGGAAATGGGACACGATTTCACGTTGGGGCTTGGAACGCGATTCGGCGGAGAAGCGATCGGGATGTACCTCTCGGGAAAGGTGACGATGGAGGTGACCGGGAATCCCTATTCTCGCGACAGAAGGGAGCGAGGAAGGAAAGCGCTGAAGGAGACGATGCGGCGATACATTGAGGCCGGATATGTGTTCCCGGACGACATCCCGGGAGGTGTGAGCGACCGAATCCATCACGAGATCCTGTACCAGTGCGAGGAGAAGTACGGGGCGAGCTTCTTGCGCGACTTCTTCACGGAAGTTCGTAAGGAGCGAGATCGTCTGCGAAGTGCGGATGGCAACACGCGATACCAGATCACCATCGACTGTTTCGACCGCCTGCCGGGATTGAACTTCCGAGAACTCCTGCGCGACTTGCGAATATCCGACAAAACGAGCTGGTACTCGTTGCGTCCCAGCCGACCCGACTGGGACCGGCGGTTCATCCCAGCGGACGAGCGTGAAGCCGGCGACTATCCGACCGATTAGCTAGGGCTACCTGCGGTCTTCTTGTGGACGGTCGGCCCCGTGCCAATAATACGCTCGATGTGCCGTGAACAACGCACGCAACGGACTGCCACGTATTTCGAAACCTCTGGAGACGCATTTTGCTGCGGAAGCCGCGCTAAGGGAGCAACCATGCAACGAGCGATGAATGTCCGCCATTGTGTCGGCGTCACCCTGGCACCCGTCGCGGTTATCCTGGCTGTCATAGCTGGGATTTGTGGGCCTGCTGATGGATCGGAGGGGCGGGCCGAGCCATCGGCAAGCGACCCGGCTATGGATTCGCCGGCACGCTGGCTTTGGGCGCCGGAGAAGGGCGAGGCGTGGATGCGTTCCACAGAGAAGTCCCGTCAACTTCTCGATAAGCTGAATCTCGAATCGCCTTTTGTCCAGAACCACCTGCCTGCGGTGAAGCAAAAAGTATCGCTCTTGACGCGCACCTCGGCCTTTGACTGGAGGAAGCAGACCGCAATCGACTACTTGGAACAGATGCTCGTAGACCTGATCGCTGGCCAAGAACCCACACGGCGGTATGCCGGGAAAGGGTTTGGCTATCCGTACTGGTCCGATACGATGCGGCGCGTCGAAGCGATTTGGGTCCACGTGCCGCCTGATTACGATCCGGCGAAACGATACCAGCTCTTCATGTATTACAAGTGTGGCGGCGGCATTCATTTCAAAGACGGGAAAGCAGCCGGAGGTTATCGGCCCACGGCGGAGATGGCCAACCGTACGGACACGTTTCATATGTGGAGCAGCCTGAGTACGCAGGTGAAAGGTCGCATGGGCGCAAGGATCGAGTTGGAGGAGACCACTGCCGCGCTGGCTAATGATTTCTCGGTCGACCCGGACCGTGTCTTTCTCACCGGCTGGTCAGACGGGGGCTTCACCGCAATCTGGTTGGCATCTCACTATCCACAACTTGTGGCCGGGATCGCTCCGAATTGCGCCAACTGGCAGTACACGAACACACACATGGTGGGCCTTTCGAATCTTCCCACCTTGGTCGTGGATGGTTGGTTCGACGGCGGATACAACCGTTCCCAGTTCATTCGCTGGCAGATGCTCAACGGCCTGGAGGCTGACACCTCCGCTATTTGGGGTCAGCATGGGCATTCCTACCAGGCGTACGAGGATGCCGAAGAGTTCCAGCACATCCTGGACTGGGCCAAGACGAAACGGCGCGACCTCCATCCCAGACGATTGCGCTATTCCACATGGAATTTGACGTGGCCCACGGCCTATTGGGTAACGGTCGAGCGGACCAGCGAGCCTTGCCTCGCCTGTCGAATCGACGCGGAGATCGGGGACGACAATCGGATCGATGTCCGGGCCTGGAATGTGGCGGCGTACGGGCTGCAATTGAGCGACAAGCTGGTCAGCCCTGATAAACAAGTGGTCGTGATGACCAACTCGCAGATGTCGTACGCAGGTCCATTCAAGCGGGAACTCCGGATCGAGTTGGTCAGGCCGCCGGCGGGCAAGTATATCAAGAGCGAGGCCATGCCGGACGGAATCGTCGCGCAGACCGCAGAGCGATCGTACGGCCCTGACCAGTACCTGGCGATTCCAGGGCAGACGTTCCTGGCCGTTAATCCAACCGGCATGGACGACGAGACTGCTCAATTGCTGGCCGGATGGTACCCCGAAAGCGCCCGAGCTGACATCGACATCACCGACGAGGATATGGCCGAGCAGAATCTCTTCATTTACGGCGGCCCAACGGTCAATCGGTTCGCCGAACGCATTGCTGCCGATTTGCCGGTCCGATTCGAGCGAGGGCGGTTTTTCGTGGGAGATAAGACGTACGACCAAGCCACGCACTGCGTCACGCTGCTCCATCCCAATCCGCTTAACCCCAGCAAGTACATCGTTCTGTACGCCTTCAACGATGTGAAGGCTTTCTCGGGCAATGATTTCTTTGGAATGAAGGGCGAGAGCCCCTGGGCCTTCCGTGCGGGCGACTGCGTTGTGCGAGGCATTCCGTCGGCGCAGCCGAAGTGGGGCGTATCGCCCACGGTCAAATCGTTCGACGAGCGGCATATCATCTTTGACAACGCATGGCAGGTTCCGCAGACCGAGCCTCTGGGCGAACTGACCGAGCCGTTCGACTACATGCAACTACTGCGTCTGCAGGCAGACGCAATACGCGAGGCGACCGGCACGGACATCGGCATGATCTGCGGCCACACGCCGCGGTATTTGCGGTGGTCCGAGCGGCTGACGCCAGGACCGGTGACGCTTCATGATTTGGCCACACTCGACACCTTGCCGCAGTATGTGAGCGTAGGAGAGGTATGCGGCAAGGACTTGATAGACTCGAGGCGATTTCAGCCGGCTGCATGGACGATCTTCGCCGACCGGGGCGAACCGGCTTGCTCGCCCGCGGATTTGGTATTGGCGGACCTGGAACCAGAGAAGACGTACCGCGTAGCGTTCGGTTACCACGGAATCCCGGCCTATGGTACCGAGCCTGCCAAAATGCCTCGTCTGTTCCGATTCGGCAACGAAGCGGAGTTCCTCGGCAACGAGCGGAATTCCCTGTTCGCCAGAAACCTGAAGCTCTTGCCCTTGCAGGTGACCGAAGCGGTGGCGCAATACATCCGCAAGCGAGGCAAGGTCGGCCCGCGCCGCATCGGCTACGACTTGACCGATTACGTGATGAACCCCGAGGCGAACGACTTCGGGGCCTACGATTGGCTGCACTTGGGAATCGACACCGACTGGCTCGGTCCACCGGACACAGATCAGCCGGAACGCTACACGATCAACTTTGGATTCCGACAAAGCGGCCACCCGGACTTGGGTCCGCCGCGGCCCAACTCGAAACAGTTCCACGAGTTGGATCTTGAGGACCAAAACCCGGTTCGGCTCGGCTTCGCGAACCTCGCCAAGCATCTGCCACTCACGCTGAACCTGAGAGCTGGCTACCGGGCGGTTGTTGCCGACGCGGGGTACGGGAAGTTTCAGCTCTCGGCGCCGAACGCCACAAACCATCGTGTTGGCCGAGCCGCGCTAGTCGATCTGCAATTCGTCAATCAAGGCTCTGCGGATCTGGCCGGAGAGGCGGTGTTGGCGGATTCGGTCCTGAGGAAAATCAACGGGGAAGACTGGCCAGCCGGAGGCCGCGATTCGACCGTCAGTTACTATGCGGGCTTTCATCGCACCATCGGCAAGTGGAGAGAGCCTCCGGCCCACGAAGATGCCGTTCTGCTACTGTTTCCGGACAGCGCGCCAAAGCTCGACAAGCTCGTCACTCCCAAGGCCGGCTACAATTTCGGCCTCGTGGGTCTCCGTCATCCCCTCACAATCAAGGCGGGGCAAACTTGCTCGCTACGTCTCTTGCTGATTGCCGTAGAGAGGCCGGCCGAGGCGAAGCCCATGATGTTGGAGACAGTGTTGGAATCGCTCCGGGATTCTCTTCCGGCACGTTCATGATCACTGGCCTGACGATAGCTTTGTCATATGGCTGACGGACGTCCAGACAGTCGGCGGTCCGTTGGCAGGCGCAAATGGCGCTCGCTCCATGTGGCCCCACACTGACCAGCGTTCTCCGATCTTGGCTGGGTTCTCCGGAGTCTTTATGTCTTTGTACAAGAAGCCCACGATGACACAGCCCGACCCATCGTCAAGGGCGAACATGGCGTTGGTGCGATCGACCACCGTGCCGCTGATTCTGACTAAGTCCTTGGTGTCGGGGCTCATCTTCGCGGCTTCTTTGTTGCTTAGCTCGATGATCCTGGGTGGCCGAGCCGTGGTAGCGGGTTCGAAGTTGTAGGTGACGCTCTGGCCGTCGATGCCCAGCGTGAACCAATCAACATAGCCCTTGAACCCTCTGTAATCGTTGGCCCATCTGAAGGTTTCGGTCTCGAAAACGGCCGCGTACTCTTTCCGGGCGCCCACTACGAAGTTAAGGCACGTGCCGGTGGCAGTGCAGGCCGGGGCGCCAGCAGGATCGGTTGTGTTGTCCCAGCCGGCGCTTTTCCAGCCGCCATCGGCCAAGCTGGCCGTGGACGTCGGCACGAGCGTCCAGTCACCATAGGCTTTGATCAACTCGGACCACGACGCAAACTCCTGCCGCGGCGGACCGAAGGTGAACCAGCGACCAGACATCATACCGCCAGGATGATTGAAATTGATGGCATCGTAGCGGAGCCACTTCTTGCAGTGCCGACCGCAGTTCTCGCCCCTAATCTTGCGTTTCTGCCAGGGCATGAACCAGAACTGTTTGCGCTGCCTGCCGTCTGTACTCTGGGCGGTGAGCTGCAGTTGGATCAACTGCCTGGGATAAGTCCACCAGAGCTTCCAGCTACTCCAATGCTTCGGATTAGCCGTTCCTACGGGAATGTGGGCATTGTAGGCATAGTATTCCAGGGATGTTATGCGTTTCAACGCAGTACCGCCCAGCGGCTGGCCGACGCATTCATCGAGACCGAGCCAGGCGCTTGGCGGGGTGGCTCCAGCCTCGAAGTCGATCGTCGCGTGGTATGCGCCTTTGCCCAGTTCGGTGCCGTCGTCGGCTATGAATGCCGTCTCCCGCTCGTACACGGCTGGACCGTGGGTGACCAAGTCCGCCTTGGCTTCCTTGTTCGTCACGATGACCCAGCCTTGCATGCGCTCAGGCGAGACCGTGACGACCTCCGCGTCTGCGTGGGCCGCGACCGCCGCGACAATCGTCACCAACAGGGTCGCCTTCAGGGAGCATTCCTTCATTGCAGACTCCTCCAAGCAATAGGGCGCGTACGAGCATGGTCGAGAACCCAGCGTACGGGGATCATTCGCTTGGACTACCTGGAAACTCCAAATCCGGATAGAGTTCCAGCAGTTTCTCCTTCTATCTCATCGAGTCTCGTACATCCCATCCGTTCATCCATCCGTCGCCGGTATTCCGGGCAGCCATCTCAGAACTTGTCATCATTCACGGGCCTGAAGGAAACCTACCAGCCATGCAGACGTTCTTCCGGTTCTGAAACTGCCTCTAGTGCTTTGTCAAGCCTGAGAATTCGGGTTGGGTGGCCGGGGCTGGACTGAGCGACAGCGAGGGAAGCCCCGGGGTTTCGGGCTTCGCCCTCCAACCCCGGCCACCCTAAGATTAAGCGATGACAAAGCACTAGTTCGTTTCCCACGAGAGGGCGAGCATCGAAAAGGGTGGTAGCGTCGATCGCCAGCCGGGGCGGAAGCCGTCGATGGCTCGCTCGACCACGCGGACCTGAGGCTCGGGCGTCTCGAACTCGTTGTTGTCGGTGATCTTGTCGGCGGTCAGAAGCCATCCTTTGGCTTTGTCTCCGGTGACATCGCCATCGAACTGCAGTTCGATTGGGTGGGCCTGGGACGTGTCCAGGCTGACAAGGATAAGGCCACGCCGTGCACCATCGGCAAAACCGTAGCTGAAGACGACCGGCAGGTCCTCGATCGTCTCGACGCCCTCGCGTTTTGAAAAAACGCCCGTGGCGTCGAAGGTCGGCTTGGCCCCGGAATGGATGGTTTCAACCAGGTCGCCGCCGATGACGTTGTTGGCCGTTGCACAGGCCAGGAACGTCGGACGATATCGCTCGTGTCCGGCGCGCATACACAGAGCCGTACCCCAGAGCCGCACCGGGCCGATCCCTCGGGCGTTATAGCTGTGTTGGGCCAGGGAGAACAATGCCTGGGTGCGAAGGTGATGCTCCTTCAGCATCGACAGCATGTTGTTGGCCACATTCAAGCCGCCACCGATCGAAGTGACCAGCTTGTTGCGAGGCTCCAATGGCCCGTCGCCGTGGGTGATGTGGTGGTTGACTTCGTAGATCGACAGTTCCATGCCGGCCTTCTTGGCCAACTCGTGATTCTGGAACATCGCCCCGGCCGGATCGCGCGATCGGCGAGTGGCCCAGGCAAACGCCCAACGGAACAGCTTGTCGTCCGTACTGTAGTACTTGTCCACCTCTTCCTTCGTGAATCCCTGGATGATGTACGGAGCGACGCCGAACCGATCCGCATTCGGGCAGTGGCGCATGATACCTTCGTTGCGGCCGACGTAAGCTGCCTGGCCTGCCGCATGGAAGATGACGTTCGGCCTGCAGTGCGGCGATCGTTTGCCTGTAGCGATCAGGTCTTGCCAGTAGTCGGGGCCATTGAATCCACCACACTTGTACGGCCCGGCATTGTTCCAGGCTTCGTTGCCGAACTCGACGTGAATCTGCCGAAACACCTCGATCCACGGTTGTGGATGGCCAAGTTCGGCCCGGCGGCGGCCAAATCCGACCTCGGCCGGCGCGCCGAGATACTCCATGAACTGCTCCATCTCCTCCCGCGTGATTGTGCCCGGCAAGCAATACCAAGGATCGCAGCCGAGGTACTCGCACAGCACGTACATTTCGTGCAGGCTGTACGGATCGCGGCCGTGACGCTCGTACGGCCCCAACTTCGCGCTCCCTTGGCTGGCATAGGCGAAGGACTCCAACGCGGGCGATATCGTGTTGGCCACCGTGCTGCCGCCCATTTGAAGCTTGCGCAGGACGCCCGGCCTGAACCGTCGCAGCATGGCAACGCAATCGTCGCGAAAGGCCGTGGGATTCTGGTCACCTTCCATGGATATCTCGACGTCGTCGACAAGCACATCGCCATCGGTGGCCGTGAAAACGAACAGCAAATGCGGGTTCTCCTTCGGCGAACTCGGCTCGGGGACTCTGTCCACGACGATCGTCTCTTCGTACTTCTGCCAGCCAGCATCAGGCTCGATTTGCACGCGGCCGCCATAATCGCGGTCTGCGGCAACGGTCAATTGCGGCGAATCTTGCTTGGCCTTTGCCCAAAAGCGAATACGCCAAGTGCCGTTTGTCTCGCCGTACCGTTGGTAATGCGTGCCAAAGCGGACGTGGGCCTTATCGACGGAACCACGAAGGTCCAGTGCCGCGCATCCGAACGATCCCGGTGGAACGTCCCCGATGGAGATCTGGTTGTGGGGCGCCGTCCAATAACCGTCCAGTCGGCGGAAACAGCCGTCTTTTGTGCGGTCACGATCGATCATGATACCGAGTGGCCCGCCTTCCGACTTGATCGGTTTGTCGAGCACGAACGAGACAAAGGGCTTGCTCTGTCCCTCGTGCATGTACGGCTTTTCGGCCAGGTCCGCAACGGTTCCGGAGGTCCACTTCGATGGGCCGGAAAGGATCGTGTACTTGCCGCCAGCGAGAATCTCTTTCCAGACATCGTTCGGCCGGAACCAAGTGGAGATCGAACGATCGTCGCTTCCGGGACCGAAGTGGCACTGGCGATACATAGTGCCTTCGAAATTGAACTGTGCCCGTAGTTTGACCAGGGCAGCGCCGGAATAGTACGCGTCCCCGCCCAAGTTAATGCCCAACGGAATCGTGTCCTCGACCAGCACTCGATCGGTCAGACGGATTGTCGTCCAATCGGGATCCTGTCCGTTGTCGGCCGCGTCGAGTGCTTGCCAGGTTGAGAAGGCACTTGAACAGATAAAGGCGAGCGAGATGCCAATCCGGATCAGGCACAGGGGCCAAAACGATCGGCCAGCCGGTAGACGCGTGTCAGTTTGACATCGAAGCATTTCGATTCCTCCTGGTGCTAACGGGACGCCACGTCAAGTTGGAAACGATCTTAGTCCGATGTGGACCTACTGTGAAGTGGCGTGAGCATTCCCGCCATGGGCTCAATGATTTTGCCCCGGCATGATTTTGCTTTGTCTTCCTCAGGCAAAATGATTGTCGGGCAGAATCATCCTTCGCGAAGCAGAGTCGCTACAGAAGAGACGCCATAAGCACGCGACCACACGTCTCCTGACATTCCTACGAAAAGGAATTCGTGCCGAATTGCAGGGAACGGAAACCCTGGAGGTCAAATCGTGGTGAGCGCAAGAAAAGGCCGAGTGGTCGCCCCTGGGGAACCACTCGGCCGAGGCGTGCTGACGGACTTCCAGTGCCCGTGATGTCCGCGGCAGGTCGATCTACCGCTCGCGTTCGATCAGCATCTTGATCGCTTGCTGCATCTCAGCCATCTGGCGGCGCATCTGGTCCATCTGTTGGTGCATTTCGCCGATGACTCGCTCGATTTGCTCGGGATGGGGCGGCCCCTCCGGGCGGTGCTCTGGCCTGGGGTGCTCCGGATGACGCTCGTGCGGACCATGCTCGTGCGCGTGTTCCTCGTGCGGATGGCGGTGGCCCTCGCCCAATTCGCGTTCCAGGCGTTCGCCTTCGCGCATCAGGTGCTCGGCTGCATCGTTCATTCCCGCTTCCCTCAGGTTGTCAATCGCGACTCGCAGATGGTGCAGCCTGCGTTCCATCTCACCACGCGGGCCGTGTTCCGGCCGTGGCCCCTCTCGCTCGGCTTTCTCGCCGCCTTTGATTTCCCTAGCGCGAGCGTCAATACGCTTGACGAGTTGGGCCAACTCACGAAGTTCAACCTGTATCTTGGCCGCTTCCTCGTCGGCATCATCGGGCAGTTCGGCTAGTTCCCGTTCCAAATGCTCGTGTCGCTCGATCACCTCCTCGCGTTCCCGCATGAGATGGTGCAGGGCTTCCTCGCGATGCATCTCCTTTTCGTGCCGTTCTCGCTCGCGGTGCTCGCCGCCTTTGATTTCCCTGGCATGTGCGTCGATACGCTTGAGAGCCGCGCCCAATTCGCGAAGTTGGGCCTGTATCTCGGCTCCCTCCTCATCGGCATCGTTGGGCAGTTCACCCAATTCCCGCTCCAGATGCTCGCGTCGCTCGATGATTTCTTCCCGCTCTCGCATGAGATTGTGCAGGACCTTCTCGCGATCCATCTCCCTCTCGTCATGTTCTCGCTC
>CAZURK010000073.1:0-39106 GCA_964623055.1 uncultured Pirellulaceae bacterium | reverse complement strand
TCTCGCTCCCGCTCACGATGTTCGCCTTCTCGTTCTCTTTCCCGAGCTTCTCGCTCCCGGTGTTCTTCCCGCTCGCGATGTCGAGCCTCGCGTTCTTGCTCGTCGCGTTCACGGTCACGGCGAGTTTCTCGTTCTTCTTCCTCCTCGTCCCTTTCGCGCTCGCGACGGATCTCTCGTTCCTCCGCTTCCTCGTCTCGTTCTCGATGGCGACGAGCCTCTTCTTCCTCTTCGTCTTCTGCCAACAGGGCCACCGTCATGTCGGCGTCCGTCAGCGTGGGATCCGGCTGCGTTTGGTCGGCCGATGCGTCACCAGACACCGATCCCCACAGCGTCAACAATGCGACCGAGGCCAACGATCGGCACCAGCCTGATTTCAACAGCGTCATCGTAGTCTCTCCTTCTCTCGAGGCGGCCTGAGGTCGAGCCCAGGCGGTACAACAAACAACTGAGATCAACAACAGAAGCACAACGACAGATTTCGCCAACCCAGTGCGCAAGCGTCGCGGCGTCTGCCACTTCGACCGTTCGAGTCCGAGCAGCCGAACCACCCGTTTGCCCAGATCCGAGCTGATTCCCTCGCCGGTCACCTGCAGCCAAGCCACCCGGCGCGGGCTTGTCAATCGACGACCCATTTCGACCAGACATTCGGCCAAGTGTCGAGGACCGTCCGGAACCACGAGGCTCGCTTCGTCGGCCGCGGCCTCGCTGGCGATTCGAATCCGACGTTGCAGTAGCCAGACAGCCGGTTGCCACCATAGAACGGCACACACCAGTCTTGCGAACAGATGCCACGCCGAATCTCGCGCCGCCAGGTGAGCCAACTCGTGAGCCAGCATGGCTTGCTGTTCCCCGATGCCGAAGTTGTCCGCAAACCTAGGTGGCAGGACAAGCGTTGGCGTGAACATGCCAAAGGCGACGGGCGTTGTCACCTGTGATGATTCCATCAAACGGATGGTCGACCGAAAGCCGATTCGATGGGCCAGCCCCTCAATCCGCCGACGCAGGACGGCATCGTCCAGCACGCGTATGCGACGCCGGAAACGGACCAGCGATAGTTGGCTGACCAAGATGAGCGATAGAACAAACAGACACCCAACTGACCAAACTGCCGCCGGCCACAAGGCAACTCCTGCGACAACGGACCGATTCTCGGCTCGGGGCACGGACGAAGCAGCGGCCACGGATTTCTTGTCTTCGTCCGAGTCCGTCTCGCTCGCAAACGCCGGGGCCTCCGACGATTCGGGTTCAATCGGCGCGGAATCCGACAGAGCTATTGGCTCTGGGAGTGTGAACACTGGACCCCCTGACGTGGCTCGGTCTCCCAGGTAGTAATCTCTGAAGGGTCCGGGAGGGCGAAGCTCCTGCTGAGCCGTCTTTTCGAATCGGCGTAGCGGCTCGGCTGGAGCCTCGCCCTCCCCGAGTCGCATTTCGTCGAGGCTTGCAGTCTGTCGGCTTTCGCGAATCGTCGCTACGCGAGTCTCTGTCTCGTCATTCGCGACGGCACGCGGCTGGTGAACTGTGTCTTCTACGAGACCGGACGTTACGAGACTCCCGATCCCGTGGCCCAGACCTGTGATCTCCATAACGACCAGCAACCCCACTGCGGCGACCGCCGATTGCCACAAAGTCCTTCGCCACACGGCATTGCGGACGAATCTGTCCGCCAGAACGGCGGCGGTGACGATCAGAACTGGCCCCAGTATCAACACGGCGGCCAGCTCGATCCACGGCGAGTATGCTGCAGAGATGTTCATCGTCGGCGCCCACGTTGTTTGATCAACCGCTCCAATTCGGCCAAATCTTTGCGGCTGACATCCCGAGCTTCCAGCAAATGGTTCACGGCGCTGGCCAGACTGCCTTCGCACACGCGATCGAGGAAATCCTCGGCCACGCTCCGCCTGACTTCGGTTTGGCTGAGGCACGCTTCGTAGATGAAGCGGCGTTCCTCTTCCTGATGTCGCACCAAACCACGATCTTCCATCTTGCGCAGCATGGTGGCTACCGTCGTGTAGGCCAGACGCTCGGCTGACAGATGCTCATGCACATCCGCCACACTGGCTCGCCCCAATTCCCAGAGTGCCTGCATGATCTTCAACTGAAGATCCCCCAGACGCTGCGTCCGTCGCGGAGTCGCGTTGGTCATGGCCCGTCCCGCTCCTTGGCTCCATGTCAGTTTGAACTACTGTGGTAATACTACCAGGGTAGTTTCAATGTGTCAAGAGTTTTTCTTGCGGCTAAACGATTGGCCTTCACTTCCCCGACAGCGGTGGGAATTCAGCGCCGACTACTCGCCTGACGATTGACAGTCTGTGAGCAAGTACTTGCCTTCCCTCTTCTCGAACGTGAGCACAAGCTTCTCGCCAGGGATTGCCCATCGTTCCGTCTCAGCAGGAATGGCTGCAAGCGGTTTGAACGGTCCATCGTGCTTCTCGGCAGCAAGTGCGACGATTTTCCCTTCAGCCGCCTTCAGCCCGCGCAGACGCCAGTAGTTGTCTTTCAGCCATTCTCCGGGAGATTGCTTGAGGATTGGGCCGCCGACCAACGGATCGGTTTCGGGCGAGATCTCCTTGATATCGGCCTTCCCGAAGACTAGCAGGAAACGATCGGCAGCCGGCGACGGCCCTTCGCACCAGAACGAGAACCCGGCTTCGGCCATCTCTTGCTTCACTGTCTCCGGACATATCTTCCTGCGATGGCTCGCGTCGCGTCGGGACAGAGGATTCTCGGACGCCCGGTCGATGACATATACGCAGCCCTCTGGCGAAAGCCGTTCGTGCAACTTGGCCAATAGCGTCTTTCCGTGAAACAGGAGATGGTAGCTGTCCAGAAAGAAGGCAACGTCGATTGGCTCTTCTCCTAGTTTGGGATCACCCTTTTCGGTCAGAACCGAAGGGAACGAGACATTTTCGGGAAGCGGCGGCCTTTCTTCCTTTTGCGTGGCCCACTCCTCCAGAACGATTTCGACCGCTTGGCCAGACGAACTATCCAGAATCGGCACTATGAGCTTGCGGCCCTCTCCCAACGCGATGATCGCTGGCCGCTGATACGGAGTACCGAGCGGCAACAACAGGCGAGGAGCTTCTTCTGCACTGAGGGGCAGAAACGGATCTGGATCACCTGTGGGTTTCTCGATCCCTTTCGGTCGCTGGAACACCAGGACAAACACATCCTTCCCGTGCCAGCATTGTTTGGCACACTCGACGTAGGTAAACCCCTCCTCTCTGGCTTCACGGACCACCGTTGTCTCGCTGGTCCAATGATGCTTCTTTGTGCGAACCTCCCGCGGGACCCAATTGCGCAGCGTGCCGCGCACCTGGTCAACCACTACGAGATAGCCGCCGGGCTTGAGCGACTTCCAGAGACCGCGCAACATCTCCCGCGGCTTGGCAAAATGATGGTAGACGTAATGCATGAAGGCCAGATCGGCAGAAGCTTCCGGCAAGCGGGGATCGTTGTCGCGTCCCAGGATGGCGCGGACCTGTGTTAGCTTGTTCTCCTTTGCTTTCTTCTCGATCAGCTTCACTTTGCTTTCCACAATCTCCTCAGCCAAAACCGTTCCCGACGCGCCGACGATCTCGGCGAAAATCAACATGTCTTTGCCGCCTCCTGCGCCAACGTCGGCAATGGCCGAGCCTTCGCCCAGACCGAGATGCTTGGCAATGGCACGGAGCGAGTCGGCTCGGTTCTTCGGCTTTGTGGGTTTCGACTTTTCGGACTCTTCTGCGGCGACAGCCGAATCCTGTGTCGGCGAGAACGCGGGAGCGATGGCTAGAACGATGAAAAGGATAGAGTAGCGCAGTCTCTTGGTGATCATGACCAGATGCCTTTCTGCAGGTGTTACTGAGGCGGGACAGTCTTTGGGTGGGTGGCCGGCTCATGCGTTGCCGCCTGTTGGCCAACGTGCGGCAGGTTCGCCCCTATTCGGATGCAGCACGCGGGAACCAGACCTTCACTTCCGGGTGCATGGTGTACATCCGTAGCAGGTTCCCGTCGTGGACGTAAATGCCGCTGGAGTCGTTGCTGCGGATGACGGGGTTTTTCGGGTATTTCCTCCAATGGACCAGATCGTCGGAGACGACCAGGCAAGTCGTCCAGGGACCTCGCCATTTGGGATCTGCGTTGGCGTGATAGACCCCGTAGTAGCGACCCTTGTGTCGAATGACCTGGTTCAATGCGACTGCGTGACGATCGTACGCTTCGGGACCACAAGCAATCACGGGATCGTCCTGGACGTTGGTCCAGCGCTGGCGGTCGGTAGATGTGGCCAGCCATATGCCACGGTCGCCTCGCTCGTAGAAAAGGTACCACGTGGGTCCTTCGATCCAGACGGTTGGTGTGCCATAGGGCCCCGGACTGAGCGGCTCGCCCGACTTGGTGCGCACGTCCAGCCGACCGTGGTCCTGCCAATGAACGGCGTCTTTCGACGTCAGCATGTGAGCGATGTCGTGGCGGCCTTCGGCGAACATGTAGTACGTGTCGTCGTGCCGTACCACGCACATGTCTTCGACCCAAGACTTGTCGAACACAGGATTATCGGGGTGCCGTGCCCAACGGAGGCCGTCCTTCGACGTTGCATAACCGAGCAGTTTCTTATCAGTTCGTTTCGTGTTGTAACCCGTGTACCACAGGTGCCATTTGCCGTTTTCGCGCAGGATGTAGCCACGTTCGCGAATCCTCTGATCCCACGTGTCGCCTCCGGTTCCGGCAAAGACAGGGTTGCCGGAATGTGGTACGAGATCGACCAACTCGCTGGGAAACTCCTCGCTGGATGACGAACCGGCTTGTTGTGCGGACAACGATGCACAGTTGCTTGTCACGACCAGAATCGTCGTCAGCAGGAAAGGTATCGGGCTCCGCATCACGACCGCAGATGTGAACATGGTCAACGGTCTCCCCTCTTTCATCGTCGCGAAGGACATGTGTCGGGCAAGTTCTTCGTCTATGATAATACGCTGATCGCAACAGGTCATGCAACTCTGGAGGATATCCGATGATGACGCATCGAGGTAACTGGCGCGCGAGTCTCTTGACGATGCCAGTTGCGTTGTGGCTCCTAATCCAGGGCACAACGTGGGCGGAGGTGGTCCGATTCGAGATTCAAACGCGCGAGCCGTTTGCCGATGGTAAGGCATTTGGCGAGGCTGGCCCGTACGAACGAATTGTCGGCCGCGTCTACTACGAACTGGATCCCGATCTTCCTCAGAACAAGAACGTGGTTGATTTGACGCTGGCTCCGCGGAACGATCGCGGCAAGGTCGGTTACTTCGGCGACTTGTTCGTTCTTGCACCTTGCGATCTGACCAAAGGCAACGGAGCGATCCTGTGCGACGTCAACAACCGCGGCAACAAGCTTGCCCTCCGCTTCTTCAACTACGCCAGCGGAAGCAACGATCCTCGAACCGATCAGCACGCAGGCGATGGTTTCCTCATGCGACACGGATTCACGATCATCTCGAGCGGCTGGGATGGGGAACTGCTACCCGGCGGTCATCGACTCCGTCTGGCGCCGCCCGTGGCGCGCGACGGCAACCGACCGATCACCGGTTTGGTGCGGTGCGAGATCGTGCCGGACAAAGATGTCAAACGGACCGTTGTCAATTGGGCCAATCACGGTTCGTATCGACCAACGGAAGAAGGTCAGAAGACGGCAACGCTTGCTCACCGCATCCTACCCAGTGATCCACGTGTGCCGATCCCTCGAGATCGCTGGACCCTTCATGTCAGCGATGTGCAAAGCGATTCGCCTGGCCAATTGCCAAAGGTCGAACTGGAGATACCCGAAGGACTCAAGAAGGCACACATCTACGAACTGATCTACGAGGCGCAGGATCCACTCGTGCACGGCACCTGCTTCACCGGGTTGCGCGATTTGATTTCGGCGTTCAAACACGGAAGCGGCCTGGAGAATCCGCTGCTGGTCAATGGAAAACCCGCGATCCGGCGGGCTCATGGCTTCGGTGTATCACAGACCGGCCGGTTCTTGCGCGAGTTTCTGTATTGGGGCTTCAATGAAGATGAACAAGGCCGGAAGGTCTTCGACGGTGTGATCCCGCACGTTTCCGGATCGGGCATGGGCTCGTTCAATCACCGGTTTGCCCAGCCCACAAGACACGTCACCCAGCACGATCACCACGATTATCCAGCCGACCGTTTTCCTTTCGCTTATGAAACACAACACGATCCACTGTCCGATCAAACGGATGGCATCCTCCGGCGGTCGGTGGCCAGCGGCACATGCCCTTACGTCTTGCACACCCAGTCGGAGGCCGAGTACTGGACGCGCAGCGGCTCACTTTCTCACACCGATCCGCTGGGCAAACGCGATGCCGAGGTGCCCGAGTGCGTGCGCGTCTATCTGTTCGGCGGGACACAACACGGACCCAGCGGGTATCCTCCCGGTCGCGGCAATGGACAGAACCTGGCGAATCCCGGCGACTACAAATCGTTCTTGCGAGCGCTGCTGTTGGCGTTAGATCGCTGGAGCCAAGGTGGCGAGCCGGCGCCGCCAAGCGTCTATCCAACAATCGGGGCAGGAACGCTGGTCGCATGGGACAAAGAATCGACCGGGTTTCCGTCTATCCCGGGCGTGCGCTATCCGAGTGTTATCCAGCAGCCCTCGCACTGGGACTACGGACCGCGCTGGCAGAGCCAACGAATCGTCGATATCCAGCCGCCGATCGCGCGCGGCGACTACCGCGTGCTGGTGCCGCGATCGGACGCGGACGGCAACCAGATCGGGTGCTTGTCGCCGCCCGAAGTCGCCGTGCCCGTGGCGACCTATACCGGCTGGAATCTCCGTCGCAAAGAGGCCGGTGCCGAGAACGAACTGGTCAGCCTGGTCGGGTCCCATATTCCGTTTCCGATCACAGAAGCTGAACGCATATCGACAAGAGACCCTCGGGCCTCTCTAGAGAGTAGATATGGCACGTTGGAGCGGTACCTTGCCAAATTGGATAAGAAATGTCGCGAGTTGGAACAGGCAGGCTACCTGTTGGACGAGGACGTAGAACGCACATTGCGCGTTCACCGCAAACGCGTAACGCCGATTTTCGAGAAGATCCGCGGGAAATGAAAAAAGCACGTTGAGGCATCGTATTCCATCAGAAACTGAGGTGAAGCAATGACTCGAAGAATCGCATTCATGGTGGCGTTTGTTTGCGCGGTTTTGTTTCTTGTTGATCTGGCCGCCGCCGAAGAAGCTATCTGGAACGCTGGGACAGCATCCGTGGTAATCACTCCGGAAGAGCCGATGTGGATGGCCGGGTATGCCGCGCGCAATAAACCCTCCGAGGGCAAGATTCACGACCTGTATGCCAAGGCGTTGGCGATCGAGGACTCGGACGGCACCAGGTTGGTGATCGTCACCATGGACCTGATCAGCGTGCCTCGGCCGATCCGCGACTGGCTGGAGCAGGTGGTTCACGAGAAGCACAAGTTGCCGCCAGAAGGTTTGATGATGAACTGCTCGCACACGCACTGCGGGCCGGAGGTGCGGACCACGCCGTCGTCGCTTCACGGCATAGAGCCGGAACGGGCCCGCCAAGCACAGGAGTACGTACAGACGCTTCAGGCGAAACTGGAGCAGCTTGTTGGCCAGGCACTGGAAAATCTTGCTTCTGCCAAGCTGTCCTATTGTCACGCGCGATGCGGATTTGCCATGAACCGGCGTACTCCCACCGCCACCGGGTTTCGGAACTTTCCCAACCCGGACGGCCCGGTGGATCACGATGTGCCTGTGCTGCGTGTTGAAGGGACCGACGGCAAGCTGCGGGCGGTGGTTTTCGGCTACGCGTGCCATAGCACGACACTGGGGTTTTACCAGTTCTGTGGCGACTATGGCGGATTTGCCCAGTTGTACCTGGAAGAGTCGCATCCCGATGTGATGGCTCTCTTTGTCGCAGGCTGCGGCGGCGACCAGAACCCCTACCCGCGCAGCGAGTTGGTGTTGGCTGAACAGCATGGTCGCTCGTTGGCCAACGCCGTCCAGGCTGCGCTGTTAACGAAGGCTCGGCCGCTGGGCGGCAAGTTGCGTTTGGCCTACGAGACCGTCGAATTGGAGTACGCCACTCCGCCCACGCGCGATGAGTTGCAGGAACGAGCAAAGTCGAAGAACAAGTATGACCGCCTGCACGCGGAACGACTGCTCAGACAGCTCGAACAGGACGGTGAGATTCGTGACAGCTATCCCTGTCCCGTGCAAGTGATCCAACTCGGCGACGAACTGACACTGGTGGCCCTGGCGGGTGAGACGGTGGTGGATTTTTCGCTACGACTGAAAAGCGAATTGGTTGGACCCGACGTCACGTCGCCTGCGATCTGGGTGGCCGGATACTCGAACGACGTATTCGCCTACGTCCCCAGCCGCCGCGTTTTGCTGGAAGGCGGGTACGAGGCGGAGAGTGCGATGAAGTACATGACGACCATCGTGCAACCAGGACCGTTTACACCCACGGTCGAAGAGTTGATCATCGCTAAGGTCCACGAACTATATCGGCAACTACAGAAGGAGTGAGCCATACTGCGTCGCGTATGGAGAGAATAGGCAAGCGGCTGGAAGAGATGTACCCACACAAGCCCGACGCGCCAGCGAGGGACACTGCGGCATCCCTCGCTGGCGCGTCGGGTTTATACTGGGAGCACGAGATGAGAGGATGGACTTGACACCGAAGGAAGCGTCAAACCAGCCGGATGCGATCGACAAGGTGGTGATTCCGCCCCCTAGCGGCGCGTTTGCCGGGCCCTGGTCGGTTCGGAAAGTGCGGAGCTTGATGGCGGTGTTTGGACCAGCGGCGATTTGTGCGTCCATGGCGATCGGTGCGGGCGAGACGATTGTCGTGGTGCGAGCCGGTTCGTGGGCGGGCTACGATCTGCTGTGGTTGGTGCTGTTGGCCTGCGTCGTCAAGGGTGTCTTTCTCACGTATCTCCTTGGACGATACACGGCGATCAGCGGCGAGTACATCGGCCATCGCTTGGTCCGTTTGCCGGGACCGCGAGGTTGGTTTCTCATCGCGATCGTGGTCCTGGAAATGCTGATAGCCCCACTGGTATGGGCAGCGATCGCCAAGCCCTGTGGGGTCTTGCTTCATTTCCTGCTACAGGATGCGTTACCGCAGTTCGTGGCGCAAGCCTCTTGGGAGAACCTGTTGACTACGTGTTTTGTCGCCCTTGCCTGCGCCCTTGGTCTGGCGTTGTCTTTTCAACGGCTGGAGAAGCAGCAAATCATCATCTGCGGCATCTTGGTAGTCGGTACGATTACCGGCACTTTGATGGTCCGGCCTGATTTCTGGCAGGCATTCATGGGCAGCATCAGCGTGGGAAGACTGCCGCAATCGCTACCGGAATGGACACCAGATGACGCCCGGCAGAATCCTCTGCTGACAATGGCGACAACCTTTGGCTACGTGGGCGGTACGATCATGGGCTACATCGTCTATGCCAACTGGGTGGGATTGCACGGTTGGGGTTTGACCGGGCACAAGAAGATCGAGTCGATCCGCGAGCGTGCGTTTACGCACGACCCAATCGACTACCTGCCCGACGACCCAAAGCAGGTGAAGCGTCTGCGAGATCTGATTGCGCCGTTGCGGTGGGACGTGGGTATGGGCGCTATCGTGCTGTTCATCGTCACCGGCGCCTTCATGATGTCGGGCGCGGCTGTACTGTATCCCATGCTGGCCCAGGGAGAGCTGGAAGCGGGGTTCCAAGGGTGGAGTCTGTTAACCGAACAGGCCCATGTCTGGCGTAACATTCACCCGTTGCTGGTCGTCGTCTACTACGTGTGTGTTATTGCCGCGCTTTGGGGTACGCTTCAAGCTCTGCCGGAGGCCTACGCCCGAGTCACGCAAGAGTTTTTCCAAGCCATCTGGCCCGAACGCACTTGGGACTACAACAGAATCCGCGCGGTGATCTGCGTCTATCTGTTTGTGTTCACCACAGTCATTGTATGGACGGCAGCCTCCTTCGACACACTGATTCAAATCGCCAGCTTCCTCGTGAGCAACTTTGCGTTGGCCATGGTCATGTTCGCCGCGCTGTATCTCAACTCGAAGCTCCCGCCCGTATATCGCACGCGGCTGCCGATATTGATCGGCGGCGTGATATCGGCGGTCGCCCTCTCTGTCTTCACGGCTGCCAGCGGATGGGGATTGGCGGTGAAGTTGGCGAATGCGTGGCTTGGCGGCGGATGAGCCGGCTGTGTCACTCGGCCGGCAAAGTGAAACGCCGAATGGTCTTGCCGTCGTTGTCCTTGCCTTGTGCGAAAACCCGGCCGGCGCTTTCGATGCCGCCGCACGACACGGTTGTAGGCTCGGAAGAAGTTCGGAAGGCGACGATGTTTTGCGCCCCGTCGTGTGACGCCAACCGCACGCCCACAACTCCTTGGCCGCGAAGTAGTTCAACTTTCGGCAACAAGTCTTCCTTTCCCTGGCGATGGGGCAGCAGGACCGTCAGGAATTGAGCGGATCGAGCGGAGGTCACCGTGCTGGCTGTCAAGTGCCAAGTGCTCGACCAACGTCCTTTCGTCGACTCGGGCTTTGGATCGTATTTGTCTGTCTGTGCGAAATCTACTTTGTCCGGCAACAACAAGTGAACATTCATGGCCGCCGGCGCGTTTTCGACTCGGAGCACACGAGCCGTCTCGTCAATGGCGATCTCTTTGTACGCATGAAGCAACCACTGGAACCGAGCGGGCTCGGACGCTCGAAGATCGTCGAACATGACGAAGATGCCCGGCCGGACGTGGACAACGTGGCGGCGGAACCGTTCCATCCGGCCCAAGTAGGCCGGGGCTGCCTCGGCTTCAGTGTAGTCGTAGCCATCGACCGATTCGAACGCGGTCAGTTGTCCTTTGGCGTCCCAACGGCGGGGCACTTGGCCTTGTCCGTTCACCAGGATGCTATTGACTGCTTTGGTGGCTCGGGTCCATCTGTGATGGTGCGGCGAGCCGTACCAGGGATAGTACCCCGTGGCAATGGCCAGCCCTCGGCCAAAGGCTTCAATCACGTAGGCGTTCTGGTCGGCATGCCCATGGCTGACACCGCCGAAGGGACTGCTCCGCAGCAGGAAACTGATGTCTTTGGTGCGATCGCCCAGAGCGGTGTGAAACGATGCCAGCCCCACGGCCGGGAAGCTCCGAGCCTGAGGCAAATCCAGAGGCGATTGCGCCTGTAGTTCCGGATCGTACGTGGCCAAACTCAGCACGTCGGCTCCGATTGTCGTCTTCGACTCCGCGGCATACCAGCGGAAGTACGGATCTTGGGTCAGCGTCGAGAAGACGTACATCACGTTCCCAAGTCCACGAGGACTGCCGGTCTGTCCGTCTCCGAACGGGCTGTGCTGGTGGTACGGCGTGGCGGTGTACAGACCGTAGTATGGCGTGTTGCGGAAGAAGGGTTTCTGCATGAGGTCCACGCCCGTGGCTTCGCGCAAAGCGGCGACGTAGTGCAAGGCGAAGCGCATATAGGCGCTCCAGTAGCCGGGCCCTTCCTGCCAACCGCCGCCGTCGCCGCCCCAGGCCGGATAGGATGTGTAGTACAACAGCGTGGCGTATTCGAGCCATTCGCGAGCTTCAGGCCATTCGTGGATGAACGACAGAGCGCATTCGCCCAAGAATCCAGGCAGGCGCCCGGCGTGGCTGTTGTAGGGATTGCTCTCGAACGGCAACCGCTGCAATTGCTTCAGGAACTGCCCGGCACGGACTCGCATGTTGGCTTCGATCTTTGCCCGCTCTTCCGGTGTGAATAGGTCATAGGTCCAATCGTAGGCCCGCGTGCCACGCATCATCATCCACATTGGCGGCTCGTCGTAAGCAAAGAAGCTGGTCGGACCATCTGGATCCCACGAAAAGAAATGCTGCAGGCGCCGTTTGGCTTCCTGGCCGACCCGTTGATTACCCGTGATCAGATAGGCCAGCGCGCAGCGTTCCATCACGTCCATGGGCGGCCGAGTGGTGCGCATCACGTTGACCGCCCACGGCCCATAGTCCGGCCCCTTCGGCCGATAGCCGGGTTCGGCGACCAGTTCCTTGTCCACTTCCCGTTCGCACGAAGCCACCAGCGAGTCAATCACCGGTTTCAACTCGCCGGCGGCCCACGCACGCACTTGCTTCAGACGCTTGCCGGGAAAGAACAGACGTGGCCGTTCGTGGGGCACGTGCTGGATGACTTCGTCCCAATCGGGAAAGGGAAACGGACGAGCGTCTTTCGGGACCGTGAACGGCCGCGCCCGGCCAAAGATAGTTCCGTCGTCCGTCTCGACCCCATAACGCCAAAACCAGTCGCCCGGAGGCAAAGCTTCACTGGGAACGAACACGGATCGCCGCAACTTGCGATGGGTGCGAGTTTCTTCTTTCGAAAACGCCTTTGATGTCGAAATCTGCAGCACGTAGTGGCTGTCCTTGCCCACCGGCACCCAGATGAACGGAGGCGGCGTGATCTCGACAACTTGTCCGTCGGCTGGCGAGTGAGGCTTCTGTGTTGCACTCGGTTGACGGTCCAATACGACCGCAGACTCCCCCGCATAGACAGACGGCTCCGCAGACATCAATACCAACGCGACCAGACATCCCAACGATATCGATGCAACTGATTGCCCAAGACACAGTTTGGTAGTCAGTAGCGATTTCTTCATGAGCGACTCCTCCAGCCGACAAAAGGTATCCATTGTTGGTCCGATTATGACACATTCACGCCGGCCCTCCAGGACCTTGGATGCGAATCTCGCCTCCGGAGCGGAATTCGAGGGCGGGAACTCCTTCCGGCTCGGAGGCGCGGGCTCGTTGCACTGGCCGCGTCGGCAGGAGACAATAGAGGTCACAGCGACCACGCTTTCATTTGCGATTGCCTTTTCAACGAGATGTGTTCCGTCTCATGATACGACATTTGATCCATGCAACTGTGATACTCCTTGTTCTCGGACCCGCCACGGTCCATCACCTGGCTGCGGCCGAGGCCACATCGGCGACGGTACCGTCGGCCGAAACGATCGACCAGTGGATCCGCGACCTGGATAATGCAGACTACAGCGCTCGCCAGAAAGCTGCGGACGGTCTGCTCGCCGCCGGAAAGGCGTCGATCCCGCCGCTGGCCAAGGCGGCCGATGGTAAGAGCCTCGAGGTGACTTACCTCGCTGTCTCCATTCTGGCACGGCTCAGCGAGTCCAAAGATCGGCCGACGGAGGATGCGGCCATCGAAGCGTTGAAGAAGCTGGCCGCAACGGCCGACCGGTCGGCTGCATCTCGCGCCGCGTACGTTTTGGCTTGGCACAAGATTTGGAATCAGCAGCGGACCATTGACAAGATCACGAAGCTTGGCGGTCAAGTCCAGACGAATTCCCAGCGAATCCACACAGTTCGCTTGGGAGGGGAATGGCAGGGCGGTGACGACTTGGCCATCCTGCGCGAGTTACCCGGCTTCCAGACACTGTACCTGGAGCAATCGCCCGTTTCCGATGCCGGACTGGCACACCTGAAAGGAATGGGCACTCTGAATCGCCTGTTCCTCGGGTACTCGAAGATCAATGGCTCTGGACTCGTCCATTTGAAGGGCCTGAGCCGAGTGAACTACCTCTCGCTCAAAGGGCTTGAGCTTCAAGGCAACGCTTTGGAGCACCTGGCCGGGTTGGATCAACTCATGTACCTGTACCTGGACGAAGCCACCTTCGACGAGGCCACGCTGGCGCAGCTTGGACGCTTGTCGAAACTGCGGTACTTGTACCTGAACCGAACCAAGGTCACCGACGCAGGTGTCGAGAAGCTCAAAGGTGTGACAAGCTTGGCAAGACTAGACCTGACGGAAGCCCCTGTGACCGGCGCGGGGTTTGCCGCGTTGAAAAACCTCGCCTCGCTGACTACTGTTTCGCTGCGTTGGTCCGGAGTGACGGACGAGGGGATGAAGGGGCTCGGACGTGTGGCCTCGCTGAGTAGCCTGACGCTCAGCGAGACCAAGTTGACCGATATCGGGCTGGCTCACTTGGCCGGCCTCAAGACTCTGCGGACCATCGACCTTTCCAGCACCAACGTGACCGGTACCGGTTTTGCGTCCTGGGACGAGACGTCCAGTCTGACGAGCATCGTATTGAGATCCACCAAGCTTGACGACAAAGGGCTGGAGGCCATGGCCGGCTTGACCAAATTGAGCAGCCCGAACCTGGAGAATACGCCCGTGACCGGGACCGGCTTTGCACATTGGACAAAGATGGAAAATGTTAGACAGTTGACGCTGCGATCGACAAAGCTGAATGACGCCGGTCTGGAGGCTATCTCGAAACTGACCTCGATTCAAAACCTGTACTTGGACAACACGGAAGTGACCGACGCCGGCCTGGAGCACCTCGCGAAGCTCCCCAACCTCAGGTCACTTTATCTTGTGAACACCGACGTCACGGACGCCGGGCTGGCGCACCTTCGGAAGGTCAAGAATCTCAGGCTGTTGCGTTTGGCCGACACCAAGGTGACCGACGCGGGAATTGCCGAACTGAAGAAGGTCCTGCCTCAATGCAACGTGAGTAAGTGACGACGATCCGACACTACTTTGGCACGACCCAGATGTTTCGGAAACGGACTGGGTTGCCGTGATTCTGGAAGAAGACCGGACCGGGTTCGGGGCCTTCGGCTAATGGCGAGGCGGTCGTCCGGTGATCCAACTCCTGGTTTTCGTGGATCAGCACGCCGTTGTGACGGACGGTCATGGTGGCGTGCTTGACCTTTTCGCCGTCCTTGTACTCCGCCGCGGTGAACTCCACGTCGTAGGTCTGCCAGGACAGCGGCGGCAGGCACATGTTCACCTTCGGCGGGCCGATGCTGTAGATCCCGCCACACTCGTTTTGCAGACCTTCCAAGCCGAACGAGTCGAGAATCTGTACTTCGTAGCGGCCCTGGGCGTAGAAGCCGCTGTTGCCGCGCCCCTGTCCGCGGGCGGCCGGTTTGAACGGAGTGCAGAACTCCATGTGAAGGGTGAAGCTCTGAAAGGTCTGCTTGCTGGTAGCGCCTTCCATCAACAGTCCGTCCTCGGTCATGCGACCGCCCTTGAAGTTGTCCGGCCCGGTTCCGTCAAATAGAACCACTGCGCCTTCAGGCGGCTTGGCACCCAGCGTGGGGCTCTTACGTTCAATCTTCTTCAGCGTGCCAACATTCTTGACGCTGGACATTGTTGCCGCTAAGACGCCATCCTTGATCGTCAGCACCACGTGATCGTTCTTGATCGAGAAGGTTGGGACTCCGTCGATCACTTGCCCTTCGACCTCATCCTTGTCGCTGCCGTCCCATCCCGCACCAGGCAGGCCGCCCTTGTATCCGACACACCGGAATTTCCCGTCACCCAGAGCAATGACTTGCGCACCGTATTTGTGATCGCCTCGATACTGCGCCTGGCCTTCGTATTCACCTTGGACGGCGAAGTCGGGCCCCGCTTCGGCCGGATCGGTAATAGCCTCTCCGCGCTCTGCCGCCACGGCCGGAGGAGCAAAAACCAGAGATAGTGCTGTTGCCAACAATAGACTCGCATTTCGTAACATGGTCGCATCTCCAATGGTGTAGGGAAAGAAAACGCGAAACTCGCACACTATTGTGCAACACGTCCGCGCGGTTTCCAAGCAGACGTGAGAAGGAACCTTAACGTTACGGCAACGATCTCTGTTCCGTATCGAACGATAGATGTTGCAGCGGTTTCGCGTCGATCGACTGCCGCTTCGATAACGCGAGGATGTCCTCACTTGTCAGCGCGTCGCTGTAGAGGCGTACTTCGTCGACATCGCATACGCTGAGTTCGTTGGCGCGGGGATCACCGCCCACGTAAAACGGCAACTCGGGCATGTCGAAATCTAACTGGACGTTGGCAGCGGTTCTGCCATCGACGTACACGATCAGGTTCGCTTTCTCCTTCACCGCGGCCAAATGCACCCATTGTTCGGTGGGTAGGTTGTAGTTCAGTCGCAATGCCTGTGGACGGCCGTGATAGTATTGAAAGCTATGGGAAGTGAACTTGACGAACGTGTCGATGCCCCGGCCCGCGGAATCGCGGTTGCCGATCAAGACGCCGTTCTGTGGATGCCGTGGCAGGATACGGACCCAGAACGACCAAGTGAAGACGGCATCTCGGTCCAACGCGGGCACCTTGCCCGCGGCAAGGAACGACCGCCCGTCGAAACGAGCAGCATTGCCGTCCACGCTTTCGATCGAGGCAGCGCCTTCCTTGGGGATACGTAGGTCCCGTCTGCCGGACGGGACCTTTCGACCTTGAGAGTTGCGCCGCGCCGAGGCCCCGCTCGGCAAGCGGGACCTACTGATGTAGGGGCCGCCGTACTGGTCGCGTAGCTCATCGCATCGTTTGCGCAGGCGCTCCAGGACTTCCTTGTACTGCGGGTCGTCGACGAAGTTGGTGAGTTGATCCGTGTCGGCCTCAAGATCGTGAAGGAACTCGTATTCACACTCGAAGTAGCGTGCATACATGTAACGTTCACCGCGGACGCCTTCCCACTTCGGAATGCGCGTGCCGGCCTCCAAGAGGTGTTCGCCGAGGAAGTCTTCCCGCCAATCGTTCACCCGTTCGTTGCGCACCAGCGGCAGCAGGCTACGTCCTTCGTACCGTTCGGGGATGTGCAAGGCGGCCAAAGCCAGAAACGTCGACGGTAGATCAGCATTCAACACCAGCCGACGCTCGACGCGTCCCGATCGAAGGCCAGGTTTCGACTCTGACTCACATTGTCGAGGGTCAAAGATGATCATCGGTACACGGATCGACTGCTCGTAGTGCGACCATTTTCCGGCAAACCCGCGGTCGCCCATGTAGTAGCCGTTGTCCGCCGAGTAGACGATGACCGTGTTGTCGGACAACCCGTGTGCCTCCAGCGTCTTCATCACGCGGCCGACCACACCGTCGATGCCGCTGAGCATCCTGAAGTAAGCCCGCATATTCGTCGAGTATTTTTCCGGCGTGTCCCACCGCCAGAAATACCGCTCGCGGTTGATCGATTGCTTCAGTAAATCGGGCTGGCTCTCGTAAATGGCCGGGGCACTCAGTCGCGGTGCAGGGATGTCCACGTCGTCGTACATTCCATCGACAGCTTTTGGCCACGGAAAGTGACCGATTCCGGGGCGCTTGTCGCCGTCCTCGGCGTGGGCTGCGTTGAACCAGAGGTGGAGGCAGAATGGCTGGCTTGCCGGTTGCGACTCGATGAACGCGACCGCCCGATCGCCGATTACTTCGGTCTCGTGACGCGTGCTGCCGTCAGGCTGTTTCTTATGGTACGGGTTGCGGAAGATGTTCTCGTACACGTCGAAGTACTGAGCCTGATTGAATCCCTTCGGCATCCTCGCGTGCCATTTGCCGAAGAAGCCGTTGCGATAACCGGCTTCGTGTAGCAGTTTCGGGTAGATCGTGCTCGCCGCCTCGGGTCTGACCGCGTCGATGCGCTCCGGCGAACCGTGCGATCGCGACCACATGCCGGTCAGCACTGTCGCCCGGCTTACCCAACAGATGGACGTGGTCACAAACGCGTTTTCGAACCGCACGCCCTGCCGGGCGAGACTGTCGATATTGGGCGTTTGCAGAATCGAATGCCCGGCACAGCTCAACGTGTCGTTGCGTTGGTCGTCGACAAAAAAGAAGAGAATGTTCGGCCGATCCGATGCCTTCACCGCCGACGCCACGAGCAACAGTCCAACGAAGCACAGCAATCGTTTCATCTTCGTGATTCTCCTCGATGACGGCTACTCGGTACCTGTGGTCACGATGTCCTCCGCCGCCTGATACGCTGCGGCGCCAACCGTATCTCTTGATTTGGTGAATCCCGGTCCGCCGCCGGCAACGTAGCCGTTGCTGGCTGCTGATTCATCAGGAGTGACCCAGAATGAATACAACTGCCCGTTGTTCAGATGAAAGCGAAACTTGACGGGCTTCTCCGCCACAGCAGACAGATCCGCCGCACCCTGCCAATTTACGCGTTGGAGTGTCTTGTCGGCCTGGATCGGCACGCAGTTTTTGACGGTGAATGGCTCGATGCATCTGCCGCCTTTGTCGAGTACTTCGACGCGCAACTCGCCTTCATCCGTGTCCGCGTTCACGAAGAGATACTTACCCTTGAAAACGACTGGCCGTGTCGTCAGCACGCCGTCCGCTTGTTCTGGAACCATCGAGGCGAATCCGTCCCGCCGCATGAAGGCCAGTCCCGTGCTGTTGGCCTGCGACTTTCGTCCACTCGCGTAGAAATACAGTTTGTCACCAACCACCAGGCAACAACCGCCGACCGACTGCACGTTCGACCAGTTCCAGGCATCGCTGTCCGCGGCCACAGGAAGAATGGCCTGACGGAACGGCCTGTGCCAATGGAATCCGTCTCGACTGAACCCCACGAGCACATCGTTGATCTTGGGCCGGCCCTTGTGGGACCCTTGATGCCAAATCGAGAACAAGCCCAAAAACAGACTTTCATACGCAATCGTATCCAGATGATAGAGCTCGGCCTTGAAATCCTCTGATACATTGGGGCCGGCCGAATGGAGACGGTCTGCACCGACCCACATCGCCGGCGCGCCGGGTCCTCCGGTGCCTCCTCCACGATAAGCGCCCTCCCAGTGTGCGCCGGAAACCAAATCCTCGCACTCCCAGTACAATCGACACCGACACCATTTGTCCGTCCCGGGATTCAGAATGGTGCGGATGCTGTAGACCCACAATTTGCGAAATGGGTTATAGAAGATCGAGCTGCGATCTCCCGACTCGCCGCACCACGTGGCCAAATCCCAATGGATGCCATCCTTGGACAAATGGATCGCCGCTCGCCACGGATCGCGATGGAACTGGAACATCTGGTAGCGACGCTTGGGATCGGTCGCCTCGAGATCGAGCCACACAACGGCCGAGTCACGATGCCCTGAAAGACAGACAACGTTCGTACCCGGCATCACGTCATATTTCGGCTTGTCCCAGTGGATGCCGTCTTCGGACAGAGCCAGGCTGGTTGTGGCCATGTACCCGCTCATGTACCACATCTTGAAGAGCCTGTCCTGCGGGTCGTACCACACGCCGTCGCTGAACGCCATCGCCGTGGGCTGCTTCCCCGGTTTCTCCCATCGCCTGTCGGGAGCGACGACCGGGTTGTCGGCGTAATACTCGGCAACGTGGAACGTGCGTTTCAGGTTCGTCGCTTCGACAAGAAAATCGTCCACGAAAAGCTGTCGTCCCACGTCAATCGGGATCACGTCTGGCGGATTTTCCAGGTACGGCACAGGCATGACATCGCCGCGCTGTATCGCATCCTTCTCAATTTTCGGAGGCCATTGTTCCGGGAGGACGATGCCGTTGTATAGCGTCTCCGCGGAACTAGCGGCACTGACAAGGCATAGGCCGATGCAACAGGCGATTATGCTCCTTGTGAGGGAATCCATAAGCAAGTCCTCGTTTCGTTGGGAGGTCCGGCCAGTGAGAAACGGTGCGACGTGCCCACACTTTAGTCCATTTTTTCGCACGAAGCGACGCTCGCAAGGTGCGACCAGAGAAGAATCGCTGTGCAACTCCCTGGACGGGCAAGCCGTCGCGGATTGAAAGGACCTCGCCCCGTGTGTATCCTGACTTCGACGATTTGAACCGGAAGCCCGGCGGGCCATCACCCGCGATCATCGAAAGGGAACGCATGGCAGATAGCCACATTTCAACACATGGAACGCATCGCGAAGACGGTGCCCGCAGAAAAGGTATTCTATTCTCTGCTTCCGCTTTGCTGGTTTTGGCCGTTGTCGGCGCTGTCCATGGTCAAGCACCGCGATCGTCCGCTTTGCCGGACGTTTTCCAGGCGGACCAGTTGCTATGGGAACTAGAGCTGGGAAGCCATCAGTACACGGTTCCCCGCGTTGATGGCGAATTTCTCTACATCGGCGTGAATGACACGCGACTGGATCATCCCGTGTTGAGAAACACGGGCGGGGGAATCCTGATGCGACTGGAACGGGCAACCGGCAAGATGATCTGGCAACTGCCCATCCCTCGCTTCGTGGAAGGGAACACACCGCCCATGCATTTCAACCATTGGAAATGCGGGGTATGTTCCCGGCCGGCAATTGACGGCGATCGGCTGTATATCGTCGGCCTTCGCGGCGACGTGCTTTGTCTGGACAAACACGGCCAGGCGAACGGGAATGACGGATCATTCTTGGGCGAACTCCAATACATGGGCGTGCCGGCCGATACAGACTACGAACTGAGCGACACCGACGGGGATATCGTTTGGCGGTTTGACTTGATCCGAGCGGCAAAGGTGGTGCCGCACGATGTCTGCGGTAGTTCGCCCGTTGTGTTTGGTGACTATCTGTACGCCTGCACGTCGAATGGAGTGGACCACACTCATCGGCGAGTCGTGAATCCGATGGCTCCGAGCCTGATTGCACTCGACAAGAAGACCGGCTGGCTGGCCGGGGTCGATGGAGAACTGATCGGCAAGCGAATGTTCCACGGACACTGGTCCTCGCCCGTGGCGATGACCAGTGGGGACAAGACGACGATTCTGTTTGGCGGCGGCGACGGCGTGCTGTATGCCTTCGAACCGCTCGAAGGGCCGACGACTGCGAAGCCGCGCACGCTGAAGACGATTTGGAAGTATGACTGCTGTCCGAAGGATTACCGTGAGCGTGATGGGCAGCCGATTCCTTATGCCCGCTGGAACCGCAATAGCCCTGACGGCCCCAGCGAGATTATCTCCACGCCGATAATTCACAATGATTGCATCTATGTCGCCATTGGCCAGAGTCCTATGCACGGTCCCGGCCAAGGCATGCTCACCTGCATCGACGGCGCCACTGGTCAGAAGGTGTGGGAGACCCGCGCGGTCGATCGGACTCTGTCCGACGTCGCGATCCACGATGGGCTGTTGTATACGTCCGACTACTCCGGTCGGCTGAACTGTTTTGATGCCGCCACTGGAGAACACGTCTGGCAACAGGAACTAGACGCAGGCGTTTGGTGCTGCTCGCCCGTGGTGGCCGATGGCAAAGTGTACGTCAGCACCGAGCGGCGGAATCTGTGGGTGCTGAAGGCCGGCCGCGAAAAACAGGTCCTATCCTGCTCTCGCGTTCGGTCGGAGGCGATCACCCCGGTGTACGAGGACGGCGTCCTCTATCTTCCGACGCAGAGACGACTGTTTGCCGTGAAGATCAAATAGGCAATGCGAGGCCGAGACGGCCGGAAAGGAGCGGAGATTTTCCGCGGTTTCTTGACCGGCCGTCCCCGACTCGGTACGCTGAGAAGCTGGGTTTGGAATCGAGTTCTTAGTCGCGATTTACGGTGAGGAAACCATGAACACGCCCAAAGACAAGAAACAACACGCCGGTCACCACCACGACGGAAGGCCGTGTCACTGTTGTCCCGACAACCAGTGGCACCAGGAACTGGATATGAGTCGACGAAACTTCCTGGCGACTGCCGCAGTTGGCGGCGCAGTGCTGGGCGGGTTGAGTTGGACGAGTCTGGCTCGGGCCAGCGAATCGGAGTTGCCCAAACCCAAAGGTCGCACGGCACTCAAGGTGTTTCCCGTTCTGGTCTGGAACCACGCGAAGCCGGTTCCGATGCGCAGTTGGCGGTCGTGGGGCGGAATCGAGAATCCCGAACAAGCCGCCGAAGAAGTCGCGCGGATCAAGAAGGAGTTGGCAGGCATCGCCAAGTCGGCCGATTTCCCCGTCGAGTTCTCCGAGGTGGCGTCGGTGAACGATGTCCGGACAGTGGCAGATTCGCCGGACATGAAGGCCGCCGACGTGGTGATCGTCTACGGGGCCGGCAGCCGAGTGAACGGGTGCCAGGACTTCGGGAAGGACATCATCTTCTTCCAGCGTCATCGTAGCGGCCCGGTCTACCTGCAGTACGAAGTTGTCAGCCCCCGATTCCTGCGCCAGCACAAGGACGAGTTGGCCGTCGAACACATCACGTTCGACGACGTTGTGACCGACAGTCAAGACGAATTGACTTGGCGGCTACGGGCTCTCTGTGGCCTGAAGAATACGCTGTCGTCGAAGATCATCTGCATTGGCGGAGCGGGCGGTTGGGCCCAGCCACGGGACGTCATTCCCGAACTGGTCCAGAAGGTCTGGGGCCTGGACATGCAGACGGTCACCTATGACGAACTCGGCCCTCTGCTCGAGGAGGCCCGTGCGGACGAGAAAGCCGTGGCCCTTGCCAAGAAACGCGCCGACGAATACTTGGCGCTGCCCAAAACTTCGCTGGAAACCAAACGCGAATATGTCGACAACTGCTTCCTGCTGGATCAGGTCTTTCGAAGCCTGATGGCCGAAGCTGATTGCCGGTCTATCACGATTCTGGGCTGCATGGGCACGATCATGCCCAAGGCCCTCACGTCGGCGTGCCTGACGCTCAGCACGCTGAACGACGACGGCTACCTGGCGTTTTGCGAGTCGGATTTTGTCGTAATCCCGTCGGGTATTCTGATGGCCAACATCAGCGGCCGGCCCGTGTTCTTGAACGATCCAACCTACCCGCACGACGGCGTGATCACGCTGGCCCACTGCACGGGGCCGCGAAAGATGAACGGCAAGACGCTGGACGCGGCCCGAATCGTCACGCACTTCGAATCGGATTTCGGCGCTGCGCCAAAAGTCGAGATGCCCAAGGGCCAAGTGGTGACGAATATCGCACCAGACTTCAAGTCCGAACGTTGGATGGGGCTGCTCGGCACGATTGCCGACGCACCGTTCTTGCCGATCTGCCGCGACCAGATCGACGTGGCGTACGATGTACCCGACCAGTTGGTCGCCGAACGCATGCCAGGCTTCCACTGGATGACCTGCTACGGCGACTACATGAAGGAACTGGGCTACGCCCTCCGCCGTGCGGGCATCGCCTGGGACAACCTGAACGAGGTCCCCACGGCGTAATGTTCGTCGCAGGAATACGTGGAGCACGATTCCATCGTGCTTGGCACGTTGGAAACGTGCCCCACGGTCAATGCTCGACATTTGTTGATTCGCCGATCGTGAGATCAGCAACTCTACGATTATGATGTAGCCAAGCTCTGTCGGCGACTTTCCATTGGAGTCCGGCTCTCACCATAGCACGGCGGCCCCAATCGGACCGCCATCCGGGCGCATCCGGCGCGCCGGGCTGTCCGGTGGCAGACGGTAGTCGCCGTTGGCCGCGTCGACAAATCTCGGGTCGGCGAACAGCGAATGCGCATCGAGTCCTGTCGTCTTGCGATACTCCTCGAAGTCGGAGATCCTCTTCCCGAACCAGTTCACCATCACGCCCTCGTTGCTGAACCATAGGTTGTGATCCATGTCGGGTAGCGGCTTCCAGCCACTGGAATACCGGCTGCCCCATTCGGTCACGTTCGAGAAGACGTTGTACTTCACCTCGATGCCTGACGTGACCGCCGTGTTGCTGTAGAACATCAAATGGCTGCCGTTCTGGTCCGGGCGTTGTGCGTGCGCCCAGCCCGCACCTGCGTTGACACACGTGTTGTTCACAAAGCGGATGTTCTTCGTGAACGCTGTTTCGGGGTTGTTCCAGTATTCGAACGAGTACTCCGAGTTCCAGATCACGTTGTTGCGATAAGTGATATTGACCTGTTTGGACGACGGCCCGCGGCCCTGGTTGGTCAAAGCCGCGTCGTAGACTTCCCAGATCCGGCAGCTTTCGACTAGGTTGTCGTGCGCCGCCCCCCAAAACTCGATCGCGTTGCCATAGCGCACCGGCCTGCCGCCCGGCCGGGTGAACTGATGCGCCCCGCCGATGTAGCTGAGGTCGCAATTCCGGATGATCAAGTGGTGCGTGTTCCCGCCCCCAAAGCCGTGCGCCGCGCCGTACTTGATGGCCAGGCCATCGTAGACCACGTGGTGCGCGCCGCCCTGGTTGACGACGTGCCGCTTCATGGCGAATTCGATACTTTCGTGAAGCGTTGCGGGGTTTGCGGCGGAACAAAGAAAAACGCGCCATGACGATCCGTCGTAGTAGTAGTCATACGGCTTATCCAACTCGTCGACCGACCATTTCTTCCACCCGCAGACCTTCCCGTGATCGAAGATGATATTCCCCACGTCGACGGCGGGCGGTTCCGTGACGGTGGGCGCAGCAAGATGCACGCTCTGCGGCTGGAACTCGAAAACCGCGCCCGCCGGAAGAACTCCCCCGAGGCTGATGTGCAGTTTACCGGCCTCTGGTGAACTCGATGTCTCGAAAACCACCTTGAAGACTTCCCATTCCGGTCCGATCTCACGGTCGATCGCACGGGCGGTTCCGAAACGCGTCCAGGGAGAATGCCCTTGAAGAATTGACATGCGAGGAAACCGGAACGGCTTGCTGCTGCGAGCGCGCAACGTCAGCAGCAGACACGCGTCTTTCTGGGCAGGCACTTCTGGCCCCCAGACCTGTACGTGATTTGATGCCTGTCCGCTATTGGAACACATGAGCCGAATCAGTTTGCCGTCCTTGCCATCCTCCGCAGCAAAGCTCACTTCCGCCCCTGCCTCCTGATGACGTCCCCACTCGCTGTGCCGAAAATCGGATACCTGTTCCCCCAAGCGATACTCGACAGGTAAAGTCGCCCATACGTCTTCCTGGACCTTAACCCAATCTTCCTGCCGGTCGCGCGGCATTGAGCCGAGAATCAGTGGCTTCGGGCCATCCCCATAGGCTGTATATGTGACCGGAGAGTTTTCGTCGCCGCTCGCAGGCGTCAGCGACCCGCGCCACACGCCGCCGCACTTGAACTGAACAGTGTCGCCTGGTTTCAGATCGGCCGAGTTGACTCGGTCAAGAGAACGCCAAGCCATATCCTTGGACCGCCCGCTGTTACTGTCCTGCCCGTTGTCCGAGTCGACATAGAACGTCCGAGGTTTTTCGCTCTCTGCCTGACCTTCGACTTCTCCGCCAGAGGCAGGGCAAACGACCAGTAGACTAATGCATGTCGCCAGCCACAGATTCAACGACCTGACAATCTTCGATTCATCCATCTCTCGTTCACCTTCACTGGTCTCGGTGTTTCGTTCTCGGGTTGCCGCATGCCAAGTTTGGTTGGCGGGACAGTCGCCATATGATAACATCTCAGCCTGCAAGATTTGCTGTCTCGCCGCCTCATCCCGCCTTTTGTGAAAGGAGAGTTGCCATCTCCAGTCTTCGCCCGCAGTATGTCTTCGGTTTCTCTATCGCCTTGGTCGTAGCGATGGCAGTTGAGGTACCGTCCGCTGAGGAGTCGGCTCCCGCATTGCCTGCCGATATCGACCAAGTCGTATTTGCCGTGCGCCCTTTCGCGCCGGATGGACACTATTATGCCAATTTCGGCTATTACTGCTTCGACCCGACTCAAAAGGCATATTCGCAAGGAGGTGGTGCGCTCTACCGCTTGAATTTTCGAACCGGGCAACTCACGACTCTGGTGGACGATTCCGAGGGCGGCGTCCGTGATCCCCATTTGCGCCACGACGGCCAGCGGATTGTCTTCTCTTATCGTAAGGGCGGTACGGAATACTACCACTTATGCGAAATCAATGTCGACGGCACGGGTCTGCGGCAATTGACCGACGGGCCGCACGACGATATCGAGCCGACCTGTCTGCCCGACGGAGACATCGTCTTCTGTTCGTCGCGATGCAATCGCTGGGTGATGTGCTGGAAGACTCCCGTTGCGATTCTCTACCGGTGCGACGCAGACGGCAAGGACATTCGTATGCTCAGCAGCAATGCCGTGACGGAGAACACCCCTGCGGTGCTGGCCGATGGACGTCTGCTGTACACCCGATGGGAATACGTCAACCGCAGTCAGCTCTGTTACCATCATCTTTGGACGGTGAACCCCGACGGTACCGGCCAGATGACGTTCTATGGCAATATGCATCCGATCGGCAAGCCCTATAACCTCGCGGGTAGATCGGGGAATACGGTGTACTATCAGAATGTGCCGGGTGCGGTGGCCATACTGGACGCCAAGTCAATCCCCGGCACGCGCGACGTGGTGGCGGTCTTTTCGCCCGGACATGGCCGTCAAGAGCACCAGGGGTTTGTGACCATCATCGCGCCCGGCTATGGCCCCGATCACGAACCATCGGCGAGTCGGATTCATTCGGACGGCCGATGGCGCGATCCAAGCCCAGTCTCGTCGGACGCGTTCCTCGTCGCTCGGGGGCGCGAGCTTCACTTGATGGACAGAGGCGGCCAGACGCGGTTGCTCTACCAACTTGACGACTCCCGGCCGCAGATGATGCTCCACGAGCCGATTCCGATTCGTCAGCGAGATCCCGAGCCAACGATTCCGCCCCGAAAGGAGCCATCGAAGCAAACCGGCCGATTGATCCTGTCCGACGTGGCACTCGGCCGGAACATGGCAGGTGTCGAACCGGGCGAGATCAAGCGACTGCTAGTACTCGAACAGCTTCCGGGGCCGTTCCACAACAGTCCCGGCTTTGACGGCATCAGCATGTGGGGCGGCTTCACTTTGACGAGAATCCTTGGAACGGTACCGGTCGAGCCCGACGGCTCAGCCCACTTCGAAGTGCCGGCCATGCGCAGCCTGCTGTTTGTCGCCCTTGATGAGAGCGACCTGTCTGTCAAGCGGATGCAGAGCTTTGTGACCGTGCAACCGGGCGAGGTGACCAGTTGCGTCGGCTGTCACGAGCCAAGGACGACGGCACCGTCCAATCCAGGACGCGCCACGCTGATAGCCCTCGGACGCCCACCCAGCCAGATCGAGCCGATTGCCGGCGTACCCGAAATCGTCGACTTCCGCCGCCACGTACAGCCGATCCTCGACAAACATTGCGTCGAATGCCACGGCCCCGAGCGAGCCGATGGAAAACTCCGGCTCGACGGCGGCCATGGCGTGCCCTCGCATGGCCGCGGCCGCGTGCTGACTTCGTACGTTTCGCTGGTCCGGCAACTCGACGAGGTGGTCGACGGGCGGAACGCCCATGGCAACCGTGGTACTCGCGCGTTTGGCAGTTCGGCCAGCAAACTGATGACGCGACTCGACGGAAGTCACTACGACGTCCGCGTATCGCCCGACGAATCCAGAATCACCCGCCTCTGGCTCGACTCCGGCGCAACTGCGAACGGCACGTACGCCGTGATGGACGGGGGCACCCCAGAAAGCCCCAGCCCCAACTACGTGCGTGAAATGAAACGCTACGGCATCCTCCCGTCCGACTTCGACCCAGCCAGCGATCCCTTTGACGCCTACGCCACGGACGAGGCGTACTGGCGGTCATTCTGGCACCGGCCACCCGGCGCCGGGCCGATCTCGTTCTGATTCTACGTCACGAACTCGGGCTAGAGCTTCACTTTGGCCAAGTAGATGTTGGTCTTGCCTTCGTGGCTGGCGTAGTAGCTGACCCACAGGATACCTTCGTGCCAGACCAGTCCGGGATAGCTGGTGTCGCCGCCTGAGGGGAAGGCGAGCAATTCGCGCAAGGTACCTTGCTGGGGGTCGATCCAGCAGAGAGCGGTCCGTACACGGCGGTCGTACAGGCGTACGCCTGCGACAAACCGTCCGTCGGGCAGTTGAATCATCTTGGGCCCGCCAATCTTCACGCTCAGATCCTTCCACGACCATTGCGTGTACGGCGGGTTGGCGATGCCTACTTGCGCCGTGGCGGTGTGCGAGTCGCGCCGGAGAAGGCAGTAGCAGGTATCGTCCTTCGCGAACACCAACGAGGTCTCGTTGGCGTAGGTGCCGCCGGGAAAAATATCGTCGGCCAGGGTGTCCCAGGTTTGCCCGTCGCGAGTGTGGTACAGACGGATGAGCCGCTTCGAGGTAACGCTGTAGCCGATGCTGTAACCGGCGTCTTTGTGCCAAGTGGCGCTCCACATCCACAGGTTTGGGTCGCCGATCGGGTAAGGCGAACTCCACGTTGTCCCGTCTTTGGAGAGCCAAACCGCCGACTGATGCGTCTGGCCGTCCTTCGGTTTGAGAAAACGTACCGCGCCGCTAAGCATAAGTCGCCCGTCTGACGTGCTCGACAGCTTCGCGTCTCGCACGTCGCCACCATCCCAAGGCATCAAGGCTACGGACTTCCACTGCTGTGTGTCGGTGGAGGTTAGTACCCGCAGTTTTCCTGTGTCGCAAACGTGGCTCTTTCCTTCGCGAAATGCACAGTACCACTGGCCTTTGAAACGAATCAAATCTGTGAAGGCGTTATGCTGGGCCTGGTCCCAGATACGACGGACTTCCACCAGTTCGGCTTCGGCTGATGATTGAGCGTACGCGTGGATCGGCCAAGCGCACGTGAGGCTGGGAACGAAAACGCACGCTGCGATGGTTGCTTTCAGGCGGCTGTTCATCGGAATCTCCTTTTCTGCAGGTAGGTCCCGCTTGCCGAGCGGGGCCTTGAATCGTGTGGTCACGCTTTCTGCCGCTTCCAGGTCCCGTCCGGCAGACGGGACCTACTGGGGACGGACGATCTCACCGACGTTGCCGAAGGCTTCGGTGTCAGGTCCGACTACGGCAATCCCGCCATCGAGATTACCTTCACATGAATTGCCCGTGATTACATTCTTGTTGCTGGCGCCATGCTCTTCGATGCCGTACATCTGGGTTGCCTTATCGCCGTCGAAGCCGCAGCGATTGCCGGTCACCACCATGTGCGTGCTATCGGCGATCGAAATGCCGCTGTACCGGCCCGGTCCCTTTTGTGAATTGTCGATGCAGATGTTTGACGTGATAACGTTGTTCTTTCCGCCGGACGCTGTGATCCCGCACCGACCATTGTTGCGACACACGTTGTTGGAAACGATGTTGAAGCGATCGCCTGGTGTTCCGCCCGGACCAAGGCCGCCAATTCCGCTGCTACCGTTGTCGTGAAACAGGTTGTCCGTGACCGTGATCCCGCAGACTTGCGCACAGAAGTAGAGCCCATCGCCGCCGTTGTGACGGCCGATGTTGCCACTAAACACGGCGCCTTTCAGGCTGGTGCCGGGGTGGAACCCGTGCACACGGCAATGCTCGACCAAGCAGCCCTCCACGCGGTTGTCGTGGCCCGCCTGCACGCCGATCCCGTCCCCTACCGATCCTCGTATCGTGACGTTCCGCACCAGCGAATCGGAAACGTTGGCGAAATGAATCACAGCCAGGGTGAAGTCGGTCCACGAACCGGGATTCTCCTTCATGTTGCTGTCGACGGCCAGATCCTCGATGGTGATGTCGTGGACAGGGTTGCCGAAGTGCATCCGATTGGCGCAGAAGAAGGGAAAGTAGTTCACCACCACGGCGTTTCGCTCGGGGGCAAACACGCCTTCGGCGTGCCCGCTGTGGATTGGATCAACCAAGACAAGCCGCCCGTTGGTCACTTCCTTGACAATCGCATGTGCCATGTACCAGCCGTGCATGCGATCGTCCATCAGAGCCACTTCGTCGCCGACCAGGAGACCAGCAGTCGATTCGACTGCGACGCTCGTTTCACCCTTCCGCGCGGCGCTCGTCAGCTTCGAGT
This sequence comes from uncultured Pirellulaceae bacterium, assembly GCA_964623055.1. GTDB lineage: Bacteria > Planctomycetota > Planctomycetia > Pirellulales > Pirellulaceae > JADHUC01. The sequence continues at coordinate 9,696 of CAZURK010000073.1, read as the reverse complement.
TAACTTCCTGACCACGGGTGAAGATCGTGGTCGAGCCACTGCCGCGTACGCGCACGTGAGAGCGAAGCACCAAGCTGCGGCGAAGCGGAAACGTGCCTGGCGGGATGATTACCGTTCCACCGTGCGGGGGCAGAGCGTCGATGGCTCCTTGGATGCCGCAGGTTGGGTCGTCTGCGCGGATGAAATCCGTGGCGTCAATCGTCGTCTTCGGCTCAGCCGCAACCGCTTGGGACGCGACAAGCACGATTGCGATGGTGGTCACGAGGATCGCTAGCGACAGTTGTCTAATCATCGCATGACCTTTCTCAGAGCGTACTGTCAGTGTGCGATTCAGGGAGGGCGAGGCTCCTGCCGAGCCGCGGAAACCAGGCGAAACTCGGCTCAGCAGGAGCTTCGCCCTCCCGCCTTTTCCAGCAACCGTTCTGAGGCCGCGCCCACATTCGATTTCAGTGCCAAGACTACGCTAACGCGGGGTCATCCTAACCGGCAGGATGTGCCCTCGCAAGCGCGAGAACCACCGGCCGCACTCTTGCCGGCACAATTCGAGACGTGACTTGTATTGCAGCGGCGGCGCATGTCGGTTCTACTGGCAAGAGGCCCATCAAGACTCGATAAGGTTGACACGATGAACAAGTATCAACAACAGGGTACGACCCAGACTGCCGCGATCACCATTGTCGTGGTGCTGCTGATTGTCGTCGTGCTCTTGGCTGGATGTGTGCTGGTGGGATTGATGTTTTACAGAAACACAACCCACAAGGCGGTGGTCGCCCGCCAGCATGCCATGCAGGCCGAGGCCCAAGCCCGCAGGGCGGCAGAAATGGAGCGACAGCGTGCTGAGGAAATGGCACGCGCGGCCGAGCAGCGGGCACAAGCGGCGCGCAGGCATGTCGGTAGGCTGAAAACCAGCGACGCGACGGCCAGCCCCAAAGCCGAACTAGACGTCGTGGTACTCCAAATCGCCATCGACGCAGAAGGCCACATGTCGGTGGACGGCGAAGCAATGGACTGGGAGCAAGTAAACGGCAGGATTCAACAGCTCTCAGGTCACCCATCCTCGAGTGTGGTCATCCAGGCTGACGAGCAATGCCGGATGGAGCCAGTTCTTAAGCTTCTGCAAGCGGCCGAAGAGTGCGAAGTCGAGGCGACCATCAGCACGTCCCCCTCGAAGCGAAAGAAACCGAGTAGCACGCCCGACAGAAGGACTTCGTTGTTAGGTGATGCCGGTCGGGTACAATAGTAGACAACCCTTATGATGTCACTCTCCACCGTGTTTTGGTGTTCTTAGCAAGATACCGTGCCAGTGTTGCGCGCGGCCAGATTTCGACCAGGTATCCGAACAACTTTCCTGGTAGCCGGAGTCTATCAATTCTCTTGTTGGCGTTCCTGGTCTTTACGAATAAGTTCTTTCAGTTCCTGAAGTGTCTTGTCGATCTCGTCCCACTCGGCCTCTTCGGGCTTTTTCCCCTGGGGCTTTCGTTCCTCCAGATCAACGGTGATTCCGCTGGGGACTGCGGATTCTATGGCCTGTGTTCCTTCAGGAGAAGCAACGGAACGAGCCTCCTTCTGGTCTGGCCCCTTCTCGGATGCGAGACCGATCATAGCCAGCGCTCTCGCTGCAGCTCTCCGAAGGGGGCGATCGCGTTCAAGTGAACTCACCAAGAGGGGGATCGCTTGCCTCGCGTCTTCATGCAACTCCCCCAATGCAATTGCCGCTGCCGGACGAAGATCGGACCGATGAGAGTCCTGCAATATCTCGAAAAGCACAGCCAGCCCGTCTTCCCGCCGTCCCAATCTCACCAACGCCTGCGCGGATTCTATCCGTCCAATTCCCGGCGAAAGCAAAGAAGGCCTCTGTCTCGCTCTCTCAAGCAGGATTGGCACTGCTGGGCCGGCGCGGCTCTTGTCTATCGCGACCAAGGCCAGAGCGGCTCGAAGTCGTGCCTCGGGATCGTTATCTTCCAGAGCATCAAGCAAAGCCGGTATCGCCTCTCTTGCTGCGGGGCCAATCTTCCCCAGACCATTTGCGGAACGAGCTCGGATCAGAGGCTTTTCGTCATTCAATGCATCTGAGAGACCACGAATCACTGTCTGGTCTTGGTCCGCACGCACGGGAATCTTCTCGAAGGCAAAGGCCGCGTCAGTACGTACTTCGGCGTCCTCAGAGCGCAGCAGTTTGACCAAGTCTGGAGCGACTTCCGCCCCTAGATTGATGAACGCCAGAAGCGCCAGGAACCTTTTATCGGGATCCGCAAATGCCTGCGCTAGTCTGGGCACCGTTGGCGATCCGATTTCAACGGGGATCGAACAACTTGGCAAGCGAACAATCACGTCCGATCTATCCTTGACTACTAGCGGGACCAGCGCTGGGTATGCTTTTGGCCCGATGCTGAGAATGATCGCAATTCCCAACTCTCGAACTTCAAATCGTGGATCCCTGACCACAGCTGCCAGTGTTCCTTTGTGTGGGAGACCATTCGAGGCCAAACTCTGTGCGGCCTCAACGCGGTCAGCCGTGGTGCTCGCTCTGGCAACAAGCTTGGCAGCGTCTGTCCACGTCAAGAGACCTGGTCCCCGATACTTCGGCGGATCACCGATCACAAGTCTCTCTTCAATCCCACGCCTTTCGACCTCGACAAGCGCCTCGTTTTCGTCTACCGACAATCGCCATATGAATCTCTTCTCGAAATGCTCAACCTGAAGTGATCTTTTCAAGGCAAACAATGCGTCGCAGAGGAATTCAAGCTGTTTCTCGGAAGCGTCTTCGTGATGGGCCAGCGTGTTGGTTAACGCAACCCATGCTTCCGACTTTTGTGAGGGGCTTCCTTCTTCCAATACCTTGATGAGATCACGCACGACTTGCGGGCCCATGGCCTGAAGAGCCTCACGACACTCGAACGCGAGTGAGGCGCGCACAATATACCTGGAAGCACTACCAGGAAAATCTTCTTCACTGGGTAAGTCCATTATTTCAATGAGCGCGAGTGAGGAATCGATCCCGTGCCGACCTGCCATTGCACGGATAGCCGCCCGCCTAACGTCGTACGATTTGTCGAGTGTCGCAGCAGCGATTACATCTGGTATCGCCTCATCGAATTCACGCGCAATCTGTCGAAGAGCTGCCTCCGCTGCTTCTTCGCCGGCGCTTGACAAATCACGATCCTCCAGGAGACCAAGTAAAGGCTGGACGCCCTCCTTCCCGCATTCCACAGAAACTGAAATTCCGCCTAGGGTGGGTATCCGAAAGATCTTCTTGGTAGCCGGCGTCCGTTGTTCTTCTGGTTGGCGTTCCAGTGTACGAAGAACTTCGTCCCACTTGTCTGCTGGCTGCTTGGTCTCTTGAACGTCGAGCCTATTCGGGTCTTCCTTCGCGGGCCGAGGAGCACCAGGCGGAAGTTGCCACTCGGCCTCTTCAGGCTTTATCTCCGCTGGCTTCCGTTCCTCCACAACATCCGGTGCATTGAGTTCCGTTTCCGGCACTTGCGCCTGGTGATCCACCTCTATCTTCTCAAGTGCCACGCCATCAACCTCTTTCAACACGCGGGCGAAATACACGAGTACGGCGGCTAACAGCCCAATGGAAGCTATGGTTAGAACAATCGCGCCCGGCCTCATGGACCACCTCCTGATGTCTTGTGCTAGACCCTTCTCAGCCGCAACTTCGCCCCGCACATAATCGCACTAATTGTCGGATGGGCGGGCTCCTCTTGCTTCTCCAAAGCCTACATTGATTGGAAAATCTCGCTGTTCGGAATGCAAGAAAAAAGCTGCAATTCGCGGAAAATATCCATCGGGGCCAGCGAGTGTCGAATGGACGCGGATTATCCTGTCCAGGACCCCATAGGGACCGGCAGTGCGAGAAGTTATCTCTCGCTTCGCAGAGGAACTTCGGCCAAAGGCCGTGTGTGATATGGCACTTTCGGCCACATGAGAGGCCGACGAGCTTCGGCAAGCCTGTGGCAGGTGAGAAACGCGCAGCCGGACGTCGTGCCCCACCGAACATGATGACGAGACCAGGACGACCCACCACGGCCGCCGCCCGCGCCCCCGCTGCGCACGGGGCCGGAATGTCCATCCGCGCGTGGTTGGCGGTTCGCGCCGAGCCAACGCCGGATGAGTCGGCGATTTCCGCCGCTTCCGACACCTTCCTGGAGTACTTCCGGTCGGCCGGCGCTGGAGATTACTTGGACGACGCCACTTTGCCTTCGCATACCAGCCCGAAGCGCAGGCGAGGGAACATGTGACAGCGAATCCCTCGCTGGCGCGTCGGGCTAGTGAAATCGGGGCTTCCCTTCGATCAGGCACCGGGCGCAGCCTGGTCCGGTTTTGAAGCCGCCTCTAGCGGTCTACAGAACTTAGTTCATTTCCGCGAACCTGATACCACCAGTCCCATACCAACAACATCACGGCCACTGCTGCGTAGCCGCATGTGTATTGCAGTACTGTGAAGAAGACCTCCGGTTGCAGTTGCCATGGGAAGAATACGGGGCCGCCGGGCAAAGGCGAGTGTATGACACCGAACGTCGCACATAGTGCCCCGATTGCGAAATAGATGGCAGCCAAACTCAGCCGCCGGTCGACGATTGCTGCCAGGGCCGAAGCCCACAACAGGCTGGTGACGATGAAACCATTGGCGAGTATGCGGATCGTTTGCAGCTCTCTGCGCAAGGGCCCCTGTTCCATCGCCTCCACGTCGATGCCGGTCTTGCCGATGTAGATCCATGCCAGTGCTGCCAGCGCAGGCACGCAGGCCAGCGCCACGGCAGTGTAGTGCCGCGTGGGCGTGGCTCGGAAACTCTGCGCCGTGATTTCCAGGCCGACGAACATCAGGATTGGATAGACCGTGACCTTGGGGATCACTACGTACATATAGCCGAAGTATCCGATAAGCCCCGCGCTTCCGATGAACAGTGCAGTGGCCAGCGTGTAGGCCGCTCGGCCGCCCATCGCCTTGTAGGCCGGATGGCCGATGTACGGCGTGGTTTGGATGACTCCGCCGCACAGGCTGGCGACCAAGGTGGCAAACGCCTCGACGCCGATGATCTTCCCCGTATCGTATTCGTCACCTGCGGCCGCAGCGCTCTCGGTGCAATCGATACCGCCGATCACGGTACCCAAGGCAAACGGAATGACAATCGGCAGATAGCTGACGGTGCCCTTCAGCGCCGCGAGCCATTCAAAACGGAACACCGTCAACCACTCGTGCGGAAGCAATGCCTGCTCGGGCTTGATCATTTGTTCCGATACGTGTCCCAGGGTGCCTGTGACGCGCATCAAGTAGAAAATGGCGCCGCCCACCAACAAAGCACCCAAAGCTCCGGGAACGCGAAACGGCAGACGCACTTGGGCAACCAGCGTGGTCAGAATGATGGCCAACGCGATGAAGCCGACGACGGGGTATTCGAGGATTTCCACCAGCGGAAGAAAGGTGATCAGAACCAGAGCGATCGCTGTGAGCGATCCCAGCAAACCGGCACGCGGAACCACGCGGCGAATCCAGTTCGATCCAAGCGCGCAAACGAACTTGAACAAGCCACTAATGAAGATGGAACAGATCCCGATGTGCCATGCGTGTCGCGCCGCCAGCGTCACGTCCGCCCCTTCGGGCAGTCCTTTTTTCGCGGATAAGAAAGCGGGCCCCAGGACAAAAAAGACCATGCCGAAGGTGCTCGGGGTGTCCAACCCCAACGGCATGGCCGTGATATCGTCTCGGCCCGTCCGTTTCGCTAGCGACAGAGCCATCCAGAAAAACAGCAAATCGCCCACCAGCACGCCGATCGCCGTACCCGGGATCATATTTCGGAGGGCGAATTCTGCAGGAAATTCAAAAGCGACCGCTAGCAGTCCGACTGTCAAGAGCAGATCGGCGATGTTGTCTAACATCAAGCCAAAAAAGGCATTAATGTCACCGGACGCGGCCCATCGATATTTTTTGCTGGACACTTGGACTTCGGTAGGCACGGGGTTTGCTACGTCTGCGAGCGGTGAGTGTAGATCCCGAAATGGTGGATGTCAAAGGGTTTGCGGCGAGCGATCGAACGTGACCCCAGAAATCGGGAGTGGGACGACTCGCAAACCGTTGGCGTCCGACCAACTCATGTGTTAGACTGGTTTTTTGGCGGAAGGAGCCTCCCAGCGACACAATCTTATCGAACTTTCTTTTCTAAGGTTCGTAGAACTGTATGAGTGCCACGCTGAATGCAACGGAGTCGGCTGGAATCCTTAGCTCCTCACTGTCTGATTTAAGCGACGAGGAGGTGCTGCTGCGATATCGCAAGACCGAGGACCGTGACCTGTTCGAGGAACTGGTCCGGCGGTACGAACGCGAGTTGTTCAGCTACCTACGGCGTTATTTGGGCAGTCGAGACATGGCGGAGGACGCCTTCCAAGCCGCCTTCCTGCAGGTGCACCTGAAGTGCCACCAATTCGAGGCGGGCCGCCGCGTCAAGCCGTGGCTGTACGCCATCGCCACGAACCAGGCGATCGATGCTCAACGCCGTAACCGGCGGCATCAAATGGTCAGCCTCGATTACACTCGTGGCAGCGAGGAGGGGGACGACGAGAGGAACTTGGCCGACTTGATGGCGAGCCGGGAGCCGAGTCCGGCCGCTCGAGTCAGCAGGGAGGAACGGGAACAACAGGTACAGCGGGCTTTGAACGAACTCTCGGACCAGATGCGATCCGTGATCCATCTGGTCTACTACCAGGGTTTGAAATATCGCGAGGCGGCCGAGGTTCTTGCGATTCCCGTGGGGACGGTGAAAAGCCGTTTGCACGCGGCGATTGCGAAACTGGCCGAGGTTTGGAACCGGGATCACACTGAGGAATTGGACTGAGCGATCCGATGCGCGAAGACTTGCTTGGTTACTTGCTTGACGCGCTCGACGACGCCGAACGTCTGCAGGTCGAAGAGGCCCTCGACGGCAACGTGCAATTGCAGCACGAATTGGACTCTCTCAGAGGACGGCTGGCGTTCTTGGAGGCCCAGGCCGACGAAGAAGAACTGCCGGCCGGTTTGGCCGAGCGGACGTGTGCCGTTGTCGAGGACTACAAAGAACGACAGTTGGTGTCGCCCGCTTCTGCTGCGCGCACGCAGCCGACTGCGGTTTCCCGGGGCCGTTTCAGCGAGCGGGCGGAGAGGCCATCCGGCGCACGGCGTTGGTCCTTGGCCGACGCAGTCGTTGCCGTCGGCATCGTGCTGGCCTTGGCGATGTTGTTCTTCCCGGCGATAGCCAACAGCCGTTTTCAGTCTCGGATCGCGAGTTGCCAATACAACCTTCAGCGCGCCGGCCAGGCGTTAGAAGACTACAGCGAGGACTCACGAGGGCTCTTCCCCCAAATACCGCTCGACGGAAATCGTGCCGTCGCAGGTTTGTATGCTCCGGTCCTGGTCGACAACCAGTACTTGACCGAGACGGATGTGCTGGTTTGTCCTGGATCTCGGTTGGCGGACAATCTGTCCCAGTGGCGCGTACCATCGCTAGAGGAATTGGACAAGGCCCGCGGTCGGCACCTTCGCGAGTTGCAGCGCACGATGGGCGGCAGCTATGGCTACACGCTGGGCTATCTAGAAAACGAACGATATCAGACGCCCCGCAACGAAGGCCGAGCTTATTTCGCGTTGATGTCCGACGCCCCGAGCCTGCACATGCTCGGACGCCAAAGCGACAACCACGGTGGCTACGGGCAGAACGTTCTGTTCGAGGACAACCACGTCGAGTTCATCGTCGATGGCGTTGCCTACGACCGTTTGTTCGTAAACCGCGATGGCTATGCCGAAGCGGGCCTCGACAAGTCCGACTCTGTGATTGGGCACAGCTCCGCGCCGCCATTCGTCTATCCTATCAAACTGGCCCAGACTACCGGTCTGTGGCACAGCATGTAGGCCGGAACAAATCCTCGCAGTTCCGGCGTCCTGTTGTATTCGTGCCGGAACTGCAAGGATTTGTTCCGGCCTACCCGCGCTCCTGCCGTCATCTCCAAAGCACGGCCGCTCTTCGCATGCGGGTGCCGCAACATTTCTGGTCGCCCTCTTGCGTCGTAACCTTTCGCCTCCCCGCGCATCCATCCTACTATCTGTTGTCGTAACGTCCCGGCTGGTTGAAAAGACGTCAGCAAAGGGTATACATACAGCCATGACCACAAAACAGGGGGATAGCAAGATGGAAGTCCTTTGGGTGCTTGCGTTTTTGGTTTTCTGGTTCGTGCTCCAGGCGTGGATATTGCCGCGATTTGGCGTATCGACGTGAATGAGCCAGAGTTGCGGGCCGAGTTCGGCCCCTTCGCAAAACCAGCAATCCGAACTGGACGAGTCGGACGCCGAGTCGCGGTACGACTCGGGCGCAGCCGACCAGTAAACCGCAACATCGCATGCGGCGGGAAGAAGCCATGAGAGCCAAAACTGCCAAAATCGTTCGGATCGTACTTCTGAGCGTTCTTCCGATCCTTGTGGGGTTTGTACTGCTGATTCTGGCGGTTGCCTGGTTGGCAGGTGCTTTCCATCCCAAGATCGAGGCCGGACGCGAACGAGCCCCGGCGCGCCAGTGGTCCGGCGAAACCAAAGAACCCACGTACGAAGTCCACGAAGTCACGAAGGACTATATCGAAGAAGCGGTCGGTTCGCTCAAGGCGGCCAGCCGTACGGCCATCTCTGCCAAGGTGCTGGCGACGATCGTGGAGATTACCATCACTGCCGGCGACCAGGTGGAAAAAGGTGACGTACTGGTACGGCTTGATGCGAAGGAACTGGAGACTCGTGTTCGGCAGGCGGAACAGGCACTTGTGGCTGCTGTCGCCGTTCGCAGCCAAACCGAACAGGGCGTCGCGGCTGCGGTGGCAGCCCGCAGGGAAGCAGAACTCGAATACAACCGCAGCAAGTCGCTGCGCGAACGTGACGTTGTCCCGCAGGCCGAGTTGGACACGGCAACCGCCCGGCTGGACGTTGCCAAGGCCGACGAGTTGCGCTCTCAGCAAGCCCTGAATCAAGGACGGGCTGAGGAGTTGCGGGCCGAGCAAACGGTGGACGAGGCCAAGACTCTGCTGTCGTACGCCACGATCAAAGCGCCAAAGGCAGGCCGGATTGTCGATCGGCTGGCCGAGGAGGGCGATATGGCGCGCCCCGGCGAACCCTTGTTGGTCCTGTACGACGCCGCATCCTTGCGATTGGAGGCTGCGGTGCAGGAAAGCCTGGCGGTCAAACTGCAGGTGGGGCAGAAGATGGATGTGCGTATCGACGCCCTCAATCGCCACATCGAGGCCGCGATCGACGAAATCGTGCCACAAGCCGACGCCCCCAGTCGATCATTTCTGGTCAAGGCGGCATTGCCGCGTTCCTCGGACCTGTACGAAGGCCTGTTCGGCCGGCTACTGATCCCGGCCGGGTCGCGACGTCATCTCTGTTTGGCAACCGCGGCCATTCGGAAGGTCGGCCAACTGGAGTTTGTAGATGTCATCTTGTCCGATGATACGGTCGAAAAACGGTTTATCAAAACGGGACGCGAAGGCATGCCGGGGTACATCGAAGTACTGAGTGGCTTGGAGGCTGAGGAGAGAGTCGTGTTATACGGTGGCTCCGACAGTCCGGCAACAGACGAAGGAAGGTGAGGCCGTGGCTGACGAAGGTGACAACTCGGTCGCACTCGAGAATACGCCCTTGATGACCCGTATCGTCGAGGTCTTCTTGCGCGGCGATGTGGC
>CAZURK010000072.1:0-53514 GCA_964623055.1 uncultured Pirellulaceae bacterium | reverse complement strand
GCAGTTACGTCTCTGCATAGACAACGTAACCAACTACAACGAAGCGGCCTTAATCGTTCGCGAAGACTGGCCGTCGCTTGGCATTTCCGTCGCGATGTGCTGTCCAAGGGAAATCGCATCTTCGCTCCAAGAGGCATTCCGCGACAGAGTATCCGTAGAATTCTGTGAGGACTTTTCTTGGGAAGAGTTACACGAGCTTCTGGAACGCCAAGTCGGCGGCGAATGGACGGCGATTCGCGAGGACGTTCGAGAAGTGCTGCGGCGGCCACTTCTTGCTTCCATTTACCTTGACGAGTTCGAAGACCAGTGGCATCCGACGAACGAATATGAGCTATTCGCGAAAATGTGGCGCCGGCTTTCAACTCGGCAACAGGCGGCTTACCCGTTGGATGCAATGCGAATTGAGTCGCTGGCCGATAGCGTTCTCAACGGGGAGACTTATCCGTGGACTCACCAGCAGTTGTTGGACAACGAGATTGATGATGCATCGTTGCAGCGGTTGGAGCGGTGCGGGTGGTTGACGCGGATCGGTACTGATCGCTTTCGGGTTTTTCACGATCGACTATTGAATTGGGCTGTGGCGCAGTCGCTTTTCGCATCGCTGCAGAATGGCAAGCGCTCAATCGACGATTTCGTGATTCAGGTTGCTGAGTTGAATCGACGGGATGGTCGCGCCGGCCACGTGTATCTTGGCTATGTTCCGATGGATGTACTTTGGCTGATCTGCGGCGATTCGGAACTTGCATCCCGTGCCGCATCGCGACTTCTGGAAGCACTCGAACCGAGTTATGGCCACCGACCGGAATTGCTCTACCGCGAGCTTGTACCGACGCTGGGCGAACGCATCGCCGATCCGTTGTTTACTCGGTTCTGCGACTTTGAAGGTTATCCTTGGGTCTTGACGGCAATCGCGCAAGCGCTGGCTGACGTAGGGAAGGACCGAACCGCTGACTACGCTGGTTCACTGCTCACGGACGCAGATCCTCGTCGTCAACGACGAGGAATGAAATTGTTGCGGCAGGCTTCGTGTCCTTCACTACTCGACGAAATCTGGGCAATCCACGTTCGAGGAACTTCGGACCCGACTACGTTTCTCGACGAAGGCGAGAAGGACTGGTTGTTTAGAAAAGAGTCGTGTCGGGTGTTGCGCAACTCTGCTATTGACGATCCTGCATGGGTTATCCAGCAAATAGAACAAGCGGACCCGAACTTGGAGCCGGTCCACGACTTGGCTTGGCTAATCGTAGACTTGCCTGATGGTCAGACAGCCTGGAATCAGGCAAAGAAATCCCTATTTCACAAAATTTCCGCTGATCGTCCTCGCGTGCTGGCGACGTGCGTTGGACGATTTCGTGACGGCGCATATGTAGATTGGCTGAGCGAGAAAATGTCAGAGGAACGCGATCTGTGTGGTCCTGTCGCCCTCCAATCATTGTCTCGCATTGATCCTGTCGCTGCGGCCGCGTCGATTGACAAGGTTTACCAACGAGATCTACACCTCACCAGTTCATGGTCCTTGCGCGAAGTCTGGCATCGCCAACCACATGAAGTGACGAAGCGATTGCAGGAATGGGCAAGAGACGCGGTCGATCCGTGGGAAATCGGTTTGCTCTTTCGTCACCATCCGAACGATGTTCCGCCGGAGCTGTTTGCCCAAATGTTGGACCATCTAGAAGGACAATTGACGGAACACTTGGCAAATGCGGAATCGAAGACAGATTCGTTCTACCGCGAGTTCTGTTTTCTCGCCAAAGTCGTGTCGCCGCGTCTTGTTAAGTTACTGGAACAGAAACGTGAAACAGCATTCGAAATCAACCTCACCGAGTATTTGCGGAGAATTGGACCGCGCCGGGGCCTCGCAACAGACAGTCTCGTTCGAGAGCCTGGAGTGCGCGTACTACGACGGATCGGCGGAAGAGGTTTCACCACCGTCGTCAATGAGTACTTGCAGTGTGACAGTCGGTATGGGCGACTCGATGCTTTGGGGTGGGCGATCAAGAATCCAGATGACGAGACATTTCGCATTGCGGCCGATCGGGCTCAAAGCGAGGAATTGTGGGAGAAGTCTCCGCTGGAACAGAACCGCGCTATTCGACTCTTGGCCGTGCATGAACAGTGGGAGGCGGCAGCGATGGGCGTGTGTCGTTGGGGGCTCAAAACACACAATGAGATGACACACGAGAGACTGGTACCACGGGTGTACACGACAGACTGGCTAGACGGCCTTCGAGGGCAGGTGAAAACACATCCAACGCCTGGGAATGTGATGGGGCTTGCGTTCGCTGGTAGCGCATCGGATTCTCCAATCCTTCACACAATCTTGGCATCCAACACAGATGACGCTGAGTTACGACACGCGTGCATTGTTGGACTTGAAATGCTTGAGGACGAATCGAATGAGGGAGTCCGGCTTGTCGCGCGACATATTGCTGATCATCGCTACTCCGTAACTCGCATGCTTGCGCAAGCGGGAACGCCGGCAGCTTGGGACGCGCTTTGGCAGGATCTTCAAGAGCACTTTGACCACATCACCGCGCTAAACCTACTGAACCTATCGCCTCACGCAAATGAAGTGGCTGAACTAACCACGCGCCAGTTGCCAACTCAATCGGGATTTGGCGATTGGGAGCTATTGCGAATACTGATACTTCGCCTCCGTCCGGAATTGAAGCAGCGCCTGCTAGGAGACCACTGGCTCAGAGAGACATTCCATCGCGAGGCAGTCGCCGAGGAAGGCCGTTCTTGGATTGTCGGTTCCAAAGCTGCTGCTATCGAATGCCTCGCTGAATCTGATCCCAAAGCGGCGTTCGAAGCTGCCGACAAAGCACTTCGCACAGTCGAATGGCATGATCGCGAGCGGTATCCCTACCTGTTATTCAAGATTGATTCAACTCGCGCTGTTTCGGTCTTGCTTGAACAATTAGAAGTTGAGAGAAGCGGCCCCGTCCGATACGCAATCGGTCGAGTACTAAGTGGAGTTGTCTTAGAAGACGTTTTGTCTTCACACTGGACTTCGTCTGCGGCACACACACGCGCTTCAGCATGTTTTGCGGCTAGTTGGGCGGAAGATGGCCAACAACTTGAGACCGCTATCCGGCGTTGTCTCGATGACACTGATGAAGTCGTAATCCAGGCGACGATGGACGCGTTGGACCGAGTAAGACAGAGAGAAATCGCTATACAACTGCGCGATAACGTGACGTCTGCTAAAGACTATGTAATGAAGTGGCGCTACATTGATGATTTGATCGACTGGATGGATCCCGGCGATAGTTTCCAGCCATGGCCCGAAACGCTTCGATCGGTTTGTGACGGGCTTTCACCCATAGTCCTAAAACTCACTGGTGAACGGCTGAAGAAGCGGCGAAAAGAGCTTCACGATGAACTGAAAAAGAAAGAACGTGAAGATTAACCGACGAACGTGTTCGGTCTTCACGAGGCGGTCTTCCTTGGCCGGCCGCGGGAGCGTAACGTGGATTCGAGCCCCAACTGCTTGGCCGTCTCCGTCATGCAGTCCCCGTCTTCGAGCGGTTGACTGCGGGGTCGCGCATCCGTCTGAATTCGCAAGATGTCAGCCGGCGAACGATCCTGAATTCTTGCGAATTCAGCTACCACCGTGGTCCCCATAGAATCTGGCCGCCCAAAGAACTGTTTTGCAGACGCAAGCGGGGGTAGTACAATCGACCGCAAATTGTCCGCCGTGTTGCCGGGCACGGCGCTTGTTGCAGGGGAAGGTGTAAAGGAGGGACGGACTATGCGCGCACCTCTCTTTTCACTTCTTCTCGTCGGACCGCTCGCGGCGGCGGACGACTGGACCGGCGTCTGGACCGGCAAGCTCGCGCTCGGCGGAAAAGGGCACGAGATCGAGCTCGTGCTGGAGCACGGGAAGGAGCTCTCAGGGAACTTCAAGATCGACGAGGACACCACCGGCCTCCGCCTGCAGAAGGCCACGGTCAAGGGCGACCGCATCACCTTCGAGTGCTGGACCTCCGGCCACCGGATCGCCCTGGAGGGAACGCGCAAGAAGGATGCGATCGAGGGACGCTTCGTGATCACGCGCGGAGCCGACCGCAGGGAAGGGACGTGGAGTGTCAGCCGGACGGGCAAAGCGGTCCCGAAGGCCGCGCCGAAGGGCAAGCTCGCCAAATGGACAGGCCTCTGGAGCGGCGCAAGCATGGTCGGATTCCAACGGGGCAAGCTGACCCTTGTGCTGGAGGCCGCGGAGAAGGAGACACTCTCCGGGCACCTCAGACCCCAGGAAGAAAAGAACCTTCCTCTGAAGACCGTGACCGTGGAAGGCGACCGGATCTCCGTCGTGCTCTTCGTCGGTGAGGCCACCCTGTCGATGAAGGGCACACTCAAGGAGGACGCCATCATCGGCCGCTTCACCATGACCGGCGGCGAGGGGGAAGACCTGTTCGGGATGTGGCGAGTCGGCCGGATGGGCTCATGGCGGGAGAAGGCGCTCCCGGAGGTTCCGAAGCCCCGGCCTATAGGAGAGCTGACGGACCATGAGAAGAAGATCTTCCTCCCTTTCTACGAGCGCGAGGAGAAGGACTTCAAGATCGCCCGCACGTACTACGTCGCCGCGAACGTCGAGGGCGCCAGCAACGAGAACAACGGTCTCCATCCGGACCACCGCGGCGGCCAGGATGGCCCTTTCAAGGACTTCAACGACTGGAACGTGCGCGGGAAGCTTTTCGGCCCCGACGACGGCGTCAAGATGGTCGTCCGCGAGGGCACCTACGTCATCGAGAACATCGGGGAGGACGGCGTCGTGCTCGACGGCAAGGGGGACGAGTTCCACCCCGTGATCCTCAGCGGGTACCCGGGCGAGAGGGCCGTACTGACCTCCGACGGCACGGTGAACGTCCCGGTCCAGGTCCACGGGAAGCACGGCATCGTGGAGAACCTCGTCGTCGCGGCCGACCGCGAGGTGAAGTACGACATCATCGTGACCGGCGACAACACGATCGTCCGCAACTGCGTCTTCTTCGGCCCCGTCCACGAGGACTGCATCAACATCGGCAGCCAGGCCGACCACTGTTTCCTCTTCAACAACGACGTCAGCGGCTACGGCTCGCAGTGCGTGGACAACATCCTCTTCCGCAAGAATCTTGTCCACCACGCCGGCAACTGGAAGGCCAACGCGTTCGGCACCAAGGGCGGCACGCGCAACATCGTCGTGGCCTCGAACGTGTTCCACGACCTCAGCGGCGGGATCAACTTCGGTGGGACCGGGAGCCTCCGGCACTACCGCAAGGGCAGCGAGGGGAACTACCTGCACGCCACCACGGACCCGGTGGCGGTCAACAACGTCTTCTACAACATCGTGGGGCCCGCCATCGACTTCCAGTCCTGCCTGAACGGCGTCTTCGAGGGCAACACGATCTACGACTCGGCGGCGGGCTTCCGCGTGGGCATCGATCCGGAACTGCTCGGCGGCGAATGGGGGAGGAACATCGCTCCGCTCCCCGTGACGCGCGGCACGGTGATCCGGAACAACCGCCTCGCGAACATATCAGGCGGTGCGGTGTTCCTCGTGGAGGAACGCGCACGCAAAGGGCTCGTCTCGGACGGCAACACGTACTACACCGACGGCAAGCCGGTGTTCCTCCTCGGGCGGAAGAAGCTGACGCTGGACGGGTTCCGACCGGAGCTGGGCGTGGAGAAGGACTCCGCGGTGAAACCGGCGCGGGACTTCCGGAAGTAGCCTACTTCTTCTTGTCCTTGCCAATCGACGCAGGTACTTGTAGTTTAGGGAAACGGCGGCGTTCTGGTGGGATAATGCGTTAGCTCTTCACAGCACGGAGGGCGAGATGAATCTGTACAAGTGGATGCAGCGGGTGAATGCGCTGGTCATCTTTCTGGGTTTAGCTGGTTTCGCGATTGCGCAGGAGACGGAGCCTGCCGCGAGCGAGGTAATTCAGATCGACGAGCCAGGCGTACTGGATCAACCAGGGGTGACTTATCTCTTGTCCAGGGATGTCACGGCGTCGCGCACGGCGTTTATGGTCAAGGGCGACGGCATCACGCTGGACCTGGGCGGACACACTGTCACGTACGGCACCGATGTTGGCGTGGACTACTGCCACGGCGTATTCTTGAGGCCCGGCGGCGGCGAGGAGCCGTTCAAAGGCGTGCCCAGCGAGGGTTTCGGTGGCGGTAACGATTTCATCCTGAAGAACGGGCGGATTGTGCAGGGCAAGCAACCGGTCGGCCGGGAAGGGGCCATCACCTATCGGTCCGGGCGGATGATTCGCGAGGAGGAAAACCATCCGCGCCCCGGACGCTATTGCCACGCGGTCTACATCCGCGGTTGTGACGGCTTCCTGGTCACCGGAGTAACCACCGAGGTCAACAGCCGCGACAGCAACAACATCCACGTCCTCTACTGTGGACGGGGCGAAATCGCCGGCAACTACTGTGTCAGCACGGTCAGCGAGATCACCGACCGCCACTGGCCCGGTACGCAGGTCATCAACGTCGGGCCGGTTGGTGGTCACGTGAACATCCATCACAACACGATTGACGGCGGTGGCCAGTGGGGTATCTACGTGGCCTCCCCGGGCAATACGGGGCATCTCGCGGAGGTACACCACAATATCATCCGTCATCGCAGCTATACCACCAACGGCTACGCCCTCGGCTGTCACGCACCTAACATGCGGGTCTATGCCAACGTCGTCAAGTCCATCGGTCGTGGCGCACATCTGACGGCCAACAACATCGACTTCTACAGCAACATCATCGAGCCCCGGGAGAAACCGAATCCCGAATACCCGTCCACCCGCACCCACGGCATCAAGCTCGAGGGCCCCACTCACACGCGGGTACACCACAACTTTTGCCGGGTCGTGGCGGAGGAGGGCTTCGGCGACGCCGACCCGCTGGACTTCGATTGCCCGATGTATTCGTGCAACCGGGTCTACAAGAACACCATCGAGGCGATCCGCACCAGTGACAAGTACTGGGCGGCCAGCATCAACCTGATCCGCTCCGAACCGTCTAACTTCGCGGTGGTCCACGACAACGTTTTTCGCACCAACCATTGGCATCTACGCGGGGATTGGGGCGGTATGCAGGGGATGCTGTTCGCCAACAACCGCTTCGAAATCCTCAGCGAACCAACGGACTACCAGTTCTTCGCCCTCAAACAGAGCAATGCGGCCAAGACGCAGGACATGGTCTTCCGCGACAACCAATTGGTCCCCCCGGCCGATTACAGAAACGCCCATCTGCTCTACGCGAAAACGTATACGCGGACGAATGTGGATCTTGTCGTTCAGTGGACTGTCCACGTCGACGCTGTTGACCCGGCCGGTAAACCAGTGTCGGCCGTCTCCGTGATCGCTCGCGACAAGAATGGCGAATCAGTCACCGAGGATATCACCAATGCTGAGGGCAAAGCGGAAGTGGTACTTACCAACTACCATCTGATCGGCAATCAGGGCAATGACCCCATCCTGCAGCGAGGCCCCTACGAGTTAACCTTGTTGAACAAGGGCCGTGAGGTGGACAAACAGAAGGTCGATCCGACCGATACGACAAACATCCGGATCACGGTCACCGAGCCGGACCGCAGTCTTTACGTCCACGCCGGCGAGGACCAGCGGCTGACCACGGGCGACGTCGCGAAGCTCAAAGGCAAGGTAGCAGTCGTGGGGGACGAGAAGGCGAAGCCCGATATTATCTGGACCGTGATCAAGGGCATTGGCGGACCGAAAGTGGCATCGCCGAATGCTCTCGAAAGCGACCTCACCTTCGAGAACCCGAAGGAGTCATGGCTGCAGCAGGCGGAGTTGGAACTCACGGCGAAGCTGGGCGACCAGACCGCCCGCGATCGCGTGACCATCCGCGAGGACACCAACATCACGCCGAAGGCCGTCATCACGGGGCCGAAGCAAGCAGAGGTGAACACGATCGTCCAACTCGACGGCTCGCGGAGCGAGGAACCTCGACGATTCCCGTCCGATACGATCAAGTACCGGTGGCGACAAACCAGCGGACCGAAGGTCGATCTCTCCAGCACCGAGTGGATTACGCCCATTTTCTTCCCCGAGCAACCCGGTATGTATACCTTCGAACTCATCGTTTCCAGCCCCATCGCTACCAGCAAGGCGACAAGCTTCACCGTTGAAGTAACTGAGGCCAATCAACGCAGCTACGACAGTTTGTGAATCAGCCGGAACTCGCTAGTGTCCGGTTTCTTGCGTCGATTCAACCGAGCGAGCGTACTCGTAGGCTCCTATGTCCCAGGCGGCGCCCTGTGGGCGCTTGGTGCCCGCGATGTCGTCGGAGAACCCATCCAATGCCGTGCCTTTGTCCACGACGGCATTGGTCGAGGGCGACGTGAGGGACTTGCTGGTCAGATTCGCCTTCAATTGCCGTTTGTGCTGTTCTGTCAGGACGATCGTCTTCTTGCCCTCGGCGGTACTCCTCAACGTGCCTTGGTAAGCGTTATAGTCGCTCCGCATGTTGCCGCCCGAAATGAAAGCCTGCATCTTGCCGCCGTTGTTGTCGAAGAGCAGGTTATTCATGACCACGGCGTTATCAGATTGCACGAAAAGGCCGGCAGTCTTTATGTCGTACACCGTGTTGTTGACAATGGTCACGTCGGACACCTTTCCGTTCGGATCGGACTTATACACCGTGATGCCGTGACGCATTGAGTTGACCACGCAATTGCGGATTGTCAGCCCACGGTAGCCCAGTACCGGGCCGGCGCCGGCATAGATCGCCCTGCGTGCCTCACCGCTTGGCGCGGCGTCGTGGATATGACAACGCTCTACCAGGATGTTCTGGTCAACGCCTTCTATCACGCTGCTGGATAGAATGACGCCGGCCATGCCTGTCACGCCAGATATGTCGCAGTCGCGAACAGCAATGTCTGTGATACCCACCTTGAAATCAATGCCGTCGCCCTGACCGCCGCCGACACCGGTATTCTTGATGACCACTCTTTCGATCGTGACATTGGAATGCTCGTTGCCGATGGACTTGCGGAATGCCTCCTTTTTCAGCCAGAAGTGGTACAAGCACCCAATGTACATGCCCTCACCGTAGACATTCTCGATGCGGCAATCGCGAATGGTCATGTCGGTGCACTCATCCATGACCCGTTTAGCCTGTCCGTTTTCACCTTTGAACGTCCCGAAGACGAGGATGCCGGGCCCAATCTCCGTTACGTCGTGGATGTAGAGGTGCTCAAACACCACGTGGTCACCGGCAAAGCCCACTCGCGCGCCGGGACCCGTACATTCGAAGCCGCGAACTGTCACGCGGTTCTGCTTGGGGGAGCTAACGGATCCCATTTCCCAACCGAGTGCTCTTTGGCCCTTCTGGTCAGTGATGCGGCAAACGTGTGGGCCGGAGTAGTCGCTCCAGGCCGGTTCCCGGTCGTTGGTGTTGTACTTGCTCATCCCGTCAAGCGCAAGGCGATGGGTGCTGGTGTCCGACCTGCGGCATTCGACGAATTCGCGGACCGTCTGCGGTTGGTCGAGGTCAGCCTGTCGGGCGCTGAAGTAGACCGTTACCGGGCCGTTGGCCAAGGCTCTGTTGATGGCCTGCCAGGCTTCCGCACGTCGGATCGAACACCAGGGTTTACCGGGCGACCCGTCCTGGCCTTGGCCCACAAAGTCCGGGTCCACGTAGAACTCCGCACCGGCAGCCATGACGACCGCAATGACCGCAATCACTGCCGAAACAACTGTAGCAAGAACCCTACCGATCATCAGATCATCTCCTACAACACGGTCTACGTCTGACGGTCAAAGCATAGCAGCCCATGTTCGGAATTGCACGAGAGAACGTTAGAATGGTCCGAAAGCCAGACTCGACTACGGCGGAGGAACACATGATGAAACATTCCATATCGAGACGTCATTTTCTGGCAGGCGCCGCTTCAATTGGGGCGGGTGTCCTGATTTTGCCGCGCGTCAGCGCCGGCTCGTACCGAGCCAACGAACAAGTGGGCGTGGCCGTTGTAGGCGTATCGGGACGGGGCAAATGGTTCGTCGGCCTGCTGGAACGGTACGCGGCGATGCGTGGGGTGGCTTTGTGCGACGTCGACAACCAGCGAGCGGCTGAAGCGTACGGCAAGTTCCCCCACCTGCCAAAGTACGAAGACTTCCGGCTCATGCTGGACAAACAAAAGGATATCGACGGCGTGATCGTCGCCACACCGGACTTCAGCCGCGCTCTGATCATGGCGCAGGCCATCAAAGCCGGCAAACACGTCTTCGGGGAGAAGCCCTTAACTCGGGAACCATACGAGTCGCGGGTGATGCGCCAGTTGGCCCGGGAACACAAGGTGGCCACCCAGATGGGAAACCAGGGCAGTTCGCGGACAACGTTCCAGCAAGCCAAGACGCTGATCCAGGCAGGACTCCTCGGCGACGTGACCGAGATTCACGTTTGGCACGGCGGCCGTGAACCGAAAGGCGACGGACCGCGCAAGGGCGGAGTCGATCTTACGCCGCCCGCGCAGTCGCAACCTGTACCGAACCACCTCAACTGGAACCTTTGGTTGGCCGGGGCGGCGCAGCGGGATTACCACGAACAGTGGTACGGCAGCTATGGCGACAGGTGGCGCGGAAACTGGAAGCGCTGGCGCGATTTCTTCACCAGCGGCCTGGGGTGGGCAGCCCCGCACTCCGCTGCCCTGCCGTTTATGGCCGCAAAGATCGGCGAACTCTGGGATGCGACTGACGCTTCGACTGAGAAACGCTCCATCCGGATCGCGCCGACGGTGGCGAGCGTGTGTACGATCGGCTTTCCGCGGTGGGAGATGGTTCGATACGAAGTGCCGGCTCGCGGTAGGTTGGCACCATTGACGTTCACTTGGCACAGGGGTGTGTCGCACTTCATCGAGCAGGCATTGGGCGACTATCCAGCGTGGAGCAGCAAGACTCCAAAGCCATGGTGGGGACACGGGGGATCGGCCTTCGTCGGCACCAAGGGGAAACTCGACGCGACGCACTACGGCGATAATTGGAACGTCTATCCGGCCGAACTGGGTGAGGCTGATATACTCAAACAGATCCGTGGCGATGGACATGAAAGCCAGTGGCTGAAAGCCATCCGCGGCGAGGGCAAGACTGCCTCCAGTTTTGAGATCTCCGGTCCGCTCAATGAATTCCTCATGCTGGGTAACGTTGCGACGAAGGTTGGCCAGCCCTTCACCTACGACCCGGTCTCCGGCACAGTGCTCGACAACGAGGACGCCCAGGCCGCCCTGCACCAGGAATACCGCCACGGGTGGACGCTTTAGCGGGTCTCTGCCGCAGGTCGCATACTGCTCGTGCTGACACTCTACCTTCGAACGTGCCGCACCCCCGAATCGCCACTAATCCGTGCTCAACAACGGGTCATCGATTGACCGCATCCACGATTCCAGTCGACTCAGCAACTGTTCCCGGACTTTCTGCACTCCCGGTCTCGAATACAGATTGTTCATTTCACCTCGATCATCCTTGAGATTGTATAGTTCGTCGAGCTGGTAGGTCTTGTAATGCCGGACCAATTTCCACTCGTCCGTGCGAATCATTCGCATATACGCCAGTCCGCCATTGTGCAGGTCGTATTGTCCAAACAAAGTGTCGCGCCACGGAGTGTCTTGGCCGCGGAGCAGTGGGGAGAAGTCGGCCCCGTGCTGCTGAACGGCTTCAGGAATGGGGATGTTGAGCATGCCCAGGATGGAAGCGAATGTGTCAACATTCGAGACGGTCTGCGGGATGCGTGTGCCGGGTTTCACGACCTCAGGCCAACGGATCAGCAGCGGAATGCGAATCGATTCCTCGAACATATTCGGCCGTCTCGGTGCGCGAAGGGCTCTCGGTCTCAATGGTGATCCGGGACTCCAATTGGCGTTCCCTTTTCCATGCAGCAGGTGATGGCCGATCTGGTAGCCATGGTCGCTGGTGAACAGCACGATTGATTTGCGTGAAAGACCGAGCGAGTCGAGTTCCTCCAATATCCGGCCGAGATTTCGGTCCACGGCATGGACACTCGCATAGTATCGCCGTGTTACATCCTTGATGTACTCGATGTTCTGTCCGGGAATAACAGGGATGGTGGGGTCGAGATCCCGGTAGACAGCGTTGTCCACCTCCTGAACGGGACCGTAGGGATGATGCGGCTGCAGATAGTTGATGAGAACTGAAAAGGGACCTTCCCGATGATTGCGGATAAACCGTAACGCTTCATCGGTCAACAGATCGGGTAAGGCCCCTTTGACCTGCTGATTTCGCCCATCGATTTCAAGGACTGGGCCCACCGATTTTGGAGTCCGCAGCCATCCGTAGAAATGATCGAAACCGTGCTTTGTCGGGTGAAATTGCGGTAGCGTCCCGAGATGCCATTTTCCGATCAAGGCGGTGGAGTAGCCGTGTTGCTGAAGGACTTCGGGCCAAGTTACTGTGGCCGATGGCAGTCCCAGTCCCGCGGCTTCCTCGGGCCTTGAGAGAAAATCAGTGATGCCCACTTGCGTGCCGAACAGACCGGTGAGGAACGAGACCCGGCTGGGCGAACAGACCGGCGTGGACACGAAAGCGTTCTGAAAAAGCGCGCCTTCGGTTGCCAAACGGTTGATATGCGGCGTGTGCACCTCGGCGTAACCATAGGCCCCCACCGTCCAAACAGCCTGATCATCGGTGAGAATAGCGATGATGTTGTAGCGTTCGCGTTCTGAGGCATAGATGACCGATCCAATCAGTGGCAGAACTGGCAGGATCAGGAAGCAGCGCATGATGGAAGGCTTCATAGTGCATTCTCCTCCTGCGACAATCGGTTCCCGTGAGAGCGAACAAACCTGCTATCTCATTTGCGAGGAGCGAGTTGCTTGGTCGGCGGAATCCCTCAAGACCGATACGATTCGCGGTATTCTACAACATTCGGTACCGGACACCATCGATTTTGTATTAGATGCGGTTACAGGCGATTTGCTTGCGGACGTCACGGTCCCCTGCTAGGCTCACGCTAGTTGGGTTTTGCTTAGTCCCCGGCACGTCGAGGAGGGTTCCCATGACACCATTCGCGCGAAGTTTATCTTTGGTGGCTTGCCCAATGCGTTGTATTCGAAGTGCTATCATTATCTCCGCTGCGATCGTCGTGGTCACGGGGGCGTTTGGAGCCGAGCCGGAAGACGCGTCTCGATGGACAGTCTACATCGTCCACGACAATTGTCCGGACTACACATGGGGATTGACTGAAGAGCAAACCCGTCAGGCCTTCGCCGACATCGTCAAGGGACATCTCGATGAAATGAACCGGACGGACCACCAGCCGCCCGAAAACCAAGATCGCTACAATATGGCGGTCACCCAGGAAGCCCTGTGTTTCGTCGAGCGGTATCCGGACCGCGAACAGGAACTCATCCGGCGCATCAAAGAAGGCCGAGCCTACGTTAGCCCGTACCTGTGTAATTCTCTCTGGGCATTTCAGAGCGCGGAGGGAGCAATTCGAACGTTCTCTCCTTACAGGCGGCTGGAACGGCAGTGGGGCATCTCGACCGACTGCGTCCATCATATCGAATTGCCTTCGCTGCCATGGGGCGTTCCTACGATTCTGGCAGGCTGCGGCTTCCGGGCACTTTCGCTCCCTTTCTTGAAGTACGATTCGACGTTCGGCGAACTGAAGAACCCGCCGCTGTTCTACCATGAAGGGCCCGATGGAAGCCGTGTGAAGGTCGTGTTGGACCGCTGGGCGTGCTTGCGAGGACATTACACGCAAGGCGCTCGCCTGCTTCGTGAGCCCGACAGAATCGAAAAAGAATGGCTGCCCCACTACGCAGGGCTCGGCGAAGCCTACCCACTGTCGGCGATTCTGGCCAGTGGGTCCCACGGCGATATCTCTCCGCGTTCGGGCGACCAGGCTCGCGGGTTTGCCGACGCGATCATCACATACAACGCCCGGCCGGGGCCTTTTCCTGAGCTCGTCAGCGCCACGTTTCCCCAATTCTGGCAGGCAGTCGATGAAGCGCAACAGAAGAAGCCGTTCCTCAAAACGCTCCGGGGCAGCTTTGGACATTCATGGGATTTGTGGCCGGTGGGACTGGCCAAGTATGTTGCCCAGATGCGCCACGGCGAGCGGAGCTTCCTGGCCGCCGAATCCCTGGTGGCCGTGGCGAGCTGCCGTCACCCCAAACTGCACAACGAGACGCGCGCCCTGCGCGAGCGCGCCGAGTGGTGCTGGGCCATGCTGAGCGATCACGCGTGGAACGGCACGGGCGAGACGAACAGGCGACACAACGCGGACTTGCGTCGGAAATGGGGCGAGGAGCTTTGCCGCTTGGCCCGGGGACTTTCCAAACGGGCCTGGGCTGCCGCCGGGCTTGAGCCCCATGCCAACGAGGTGACGCTGTTCAACAGCCTCAGCGTCCCGCGCACGGGTCTGGTCGAAATCGAAGCGCCCCGAGACGTAATGGGCGTGGGCGTCCGTGACGATGGCCAGGACATTCCCGCGCAGATCGTAAGCGACGGAGCACGGCGACGCCTGTGTTTTGTGTCACCGGAGGTGCACGGGTTTGGCTTCAAAAGGCTCCAACTGAAGAAGCAGCCCGTGGCTGCCGAAGCCGTCCGTAGGCTCCGAGCAACCACCACCGCGCTGGAAAGCCCTTTCTATCGCATGGTAGTCGACCCGCAGACCGGCGGCGTAGCGAGTCTGGTTCACAAGGCCACCGGCGCAGAGCTGGTCACGACCGCCGGAACACGGAGTCTGTGCCAGACCGTGTACTTCGATGGCCAAGAACGCATGCTGGCCGACGTGACTTCCGAGGTGGCGGCCCACGGCCCCGTATTGGCTCGTTTACGCATCCGAGGGAATACGGCAGGCATCAAGGTGACCAACTTCGTCACGGTCTACGCCGATTTGGATCGAGTCGACTTCGATTTGAGAATTGACAAGCGTCCTTCGGCCAAACAAGAGCGCCTTTGCCAAGTCTTCCCGGTTCTTGGCGATCGACGCGTGATCCGTGTGGCAACGGCCGGCGCCGTCGTCCGCCCCCGTCCTCAACCCGAAGGTGATCTCCTGCCCGGTGCGGACACCCGTCGGTTTGCCATGGGGGAGTTCCTTAGCGTGGCCACCGAGGACTTGGCCGTAACCATCGTCCCATTGGATAGCTTCGTACTGCGATTGGACCTGGATCCGATCAGCATCGAAGCGCTCGGCAACGATCAGAATCACCGGGAAATGCTCCACGATCAAGACGGCGTCACCGACTTTCGGTTCCGCTACAGTCTTCAGGCTTACGCACGCCGGTACGATGGGCCGCGGACGGTCGCTTTCAGCCGCACGGCGGCCACTCCGCTCATGACGGCCATGGGGCGACTGGATCTCGATGACTCGTGGCCCACTGTTTCCGTTGCTCCCGCCCGGGCGATGGCAACGTGCTTCAAGCCGGCCGACGGGGATCCATCCGGCGGCCTGATCTTGCGGCTCTGGGAAACCGCCGGTCAGTCCGGCCCGATTACCATCGAGACCAGGGGCTATCATCGTGCCAGCAAGACGGACTTGCTGGAGCGTGAAGGGAAACGGCTTCCGATACTGGATGGCGGAATTCGAGTTGACTTGAAGCCTTACGGATACACGTCCGTACGCCTGCTATGAACACCGACTATCTGTTGCACAGCGCCACTTTGCTATCGGACGCTAGCCCGAAGCGCCAGCGAGGGAACATGCCGCGGCGAATCCCTCGCTGGCGCGTCGGGCTAGTGAATATACTCGCATTGACGCTTTTCTCAAACGTATTTGGCGCGACTCCGCAGTCGCCCTCCGGGTGGCCGCAGTGGCGTGGGCCGAACCGGGGCGGAGTGTCCACGGAAACGATATCCCTATGGCCGCCGATAAAGCGCTGGGAGCTCAATGTCGGTTATGGCGTTTCGTCCGTCATTGCCGCCGGTGGACGCGTCTGCGCCATGGGGCATCGAAAAGGCCATGACACCGTCTTCTGCCTGGACGCGGAAACGGGTCGCGTGATCTGGAAGTATTCTTACGCGGCCAGGAGCGATCAGACGAGCGACGTGCGGTTCCAGGGTCCCCGTTCCACGCCCGCCACGGACGGCGCCGCGGTTTACACGCTGAGTTTGGAGGGACAACTGCATTGCTTTGACGCGGCGTCGGGTGGAGTCCTTTGGTCCAAGTCGCCCGTGGAGATGGGTGCCAGCGAGAAGCAGCAGTACGGCGTCTGTTGCGCGCCCCTTGTATATGAGGATACTCTGATCTGCGATGTGGGCACTCGGTGCGTGGCGCTGGACAAAACGACGGGCAGGCAGCTTTGGCAGACTGCTGGTGGCGGTGGATGGAACGGCGCGGCTCCGGTGATCGCTCGGTTGGGCCACAAAACCTGCGTGATCCACGGCACCGGGAGGTGTCTGGATCTGGTGGACGGCAGGGAGCTGTGGCATGTGCCGTACGGCGAGTGGAGTGTAGCCACTCCCATCGTTTGGGAGGACAAAGTATTTCTCAGCCCGTTTCATGGCCGCAACTTGGGTGGACATGGCTGCGCGGTGGTGCAGGTTAAAGACGGCCAACCTTCCGTGTTGTGGAACACGGACGAAATGGAAGGACTGTGCCTAACCGCCGTGCTTTGGAAAGGCTACCTCTATGCCCCGGACCGGGACGATCTCTCCATTGCCGGTGAGAGTGGTCGCAAAATGAACCTCAAGTGCATCGACTTCCACACCGGCGAAGTGAAATGGGTCCATCGCCCGATACCGTGGCCCACGCCGATCGTGGTCGGCGGCAAGCTGCTGATTCAGACGCTCCGCGGCGAACTTATCCTCGCGGATGCGTCGCCGGAGGGCTACCGGGAATACGGGCGAGCCCAAGGGGCGAGTGGAAGATGTTGGACAGTGCCTGCGGTGGCCGATGGCAGACTGTTCTGCCGCAACAACCGAGGCGACTTGGTCTGTTTCCAAATCAGCGGCGAGCGGCCCAAGCCGGAACATCTCGCTGCCTCGAAGATCGCGCCGAGCGAGCCAGCCAGTGCGGAGCGAGCCGAAACCTCGTCGGCGGTCCGGCCAACTGCGGAGACAACCACCGCCGAGGCGCCTGCGCAGACGGCCGCAAACTGGCCTCGCTTCCGCGGTCCACGCGGCTCCGGCTTCTCAGCGGGCGTCTGCGTCCCGGTCTTGTTCAACGGGAAAACTGGCGAAGGCATTGTCTGGAAGGCGGAGGTTCCCCTACCCGGTTACAGTTCGCCCGTGGTTTGGTCGGATCGCGTGTTCCTGACCGGGGCTAACAAGCAGTCGCGCGAAGTCTATTGCTACAGTTCGGCCAGCGGCAAGCTCCTTTGGCGGCGAGCCGTGAGCGACGGGTCGGAAAGTCCGCCCGGACCAGGCAAGGCGCGGAACAAGGCTTCGTACGCCGCCCCCACGCCGGTCGTCGACGCCGAGTGCGTCTGGGCCATGTTTGCGGGAGGGGACATTGTCTCGATCGACCACGACGGCCATTTGCGGTGGAGGCGACACCTGGGCCGCCCCAACAACCAATATGGACATGCTTCGTCGATTGTCAAACATCGGTCGCTGCTCATCGTGCAGATCGACCAGGGCACAAACGAAGAGAACAAGTCGAGACTCCTGGGCTTGGACGCCGGGTCGGGCCGGACCATTTGGGAGACGAAACGGCCCGTCGGCGCCAGTTGGTCGACGCCTATCGTCATCAATCACGCCGGCCGGAATCAGATCGTTGCATCCGGCATTCCCTGGGTAATCGCCTACGATGCCGGGAGCGGTGCGGAGCTTTGGCGAGCCGATTGTCTAGAAGACGGTTACTTTGCCGTTCCCTCCCCCACCTACGCAGCCGGAATGCTCTTCGCGGTGACCGAAGGTGCGGTTCTCGCCGCCATTCGGCCGGATGGGAACGGCGACGTGAGTCGGACCCACATCGTGTGGACTGCCGAAGAAGATCTTCCGGACATCTGTAGCCCCGTCAGCAACGGGGATCAGGTGTTCCTACTGACCACGGACGGGCTTCTGACCGCACACGATGTCACCGACGGAATGCAAGTTTGGCATAAGGACTTCTCGGATGCAGGATGGTCCTTCGAAGCGTCGCCGCTGATCGTGGGCGGCCATCTTTATTTACTCGACGACTCCGGGACCATGGTGATCGTCCCGGCGACGCGGGAACCCCAAAACTCGATCACGGCGGAACTGGGCGAAGCGTGTCTGGGCGCATCACCGGCCTTTGCCGGCGAACGCATGTACATTCGAACCTGGAAGCATCTCGTCCGCATCGACGGCGAGCCCTCACGGTAGTCCAGCAGGGAGCAACGATATGTCACAACGTTCTTCACATCCTCAGGCCAAGACCGGCTCGTCGCGGAGGCAGTTTCTCAAACACGTAGGCGGTGGTGCGGCCGCGGGGTGGCTCGGCGGCAGGCAGCTTCACGCCGCGACCGAGTCGGCGGATCAGGCGGGTACGGTGAAGCATCGCATGCTCGGCAAGACCGGGTTGAAGGTTTCCGAGATCGGATTCGGAGGACATAGTTGGTCCCGAAAAACGATCCCCGATGGCAAGGGAGGTTTCCGGACGGTTTCCGTCGACGAGGCCGAGCGGATGATCGGCGCCGCCATGGACGTGGGCGTCAATTTCTTCGACCACGGCTCCCCACACAGCGAATCCACCACGCCCGGTGAAGCCTTGAAGCGGTTGAAAAGACGCGACGAAGCGATCATCTGCTGTCGCGTGATGCACAACCAGCGTGGAGTGGAAGCGGACAAAGAGAACATCTACAAGTGGGTCGACGGGCGTCTGAAGTTGTACCAGATCGAACACTTCGACCTGGTGATCGTCAGCAACAGCGCGCACGACACTCCGCGGTCCGGCTACTGGGATATGGAGTACTCGATCGAGGCGTTGGCGCGGGCGAAGAAGCAAGGCAAGGCTCGTTTCACGGGATTCGGCAGCCATTTCACGCCGCAGTTGTTCCTCCAGGCGATCGAGAAATACGGGAAGGATTTCGATGTGATTTCCCTGCCCTACAACGTGCGGCATCGGGCGGCGGAAGAGATCCTACCGGTGGCCAAGAAGGCCGGACTGGGGACCGTGATGATCAAGCCCTTTGCCGGCGGTTCCCTGTTCAAGCTGGCCGCCAAGAGAGGCCAGGACACGGCTGGGTTGGCCCGGACGATGATGACCTTCGTCCTCGAAAACGCGGACGTTGACGTGACGTCCCCCGGCGTGCACACCGAGACGCAGATGCGACAGGCTGTTAGTGCCTCTTGGACCACACTGTCACCCGATGAGCGCAAACGCCTCGGTGATTTCGCCGCCCAGGCTCCATGCTGGGAGTATCCCTGGCTGGAGAAAGGCTGGCTCCTTGCCTGAGCGTCGTGAAACGTGTTGTTTGATGCGTGTCTATCAACGTCACAGCTAGTTGTCTGGTATTACCAAGGCCGGAGCTGACTCGGAAACGCGTCCCCTCGTCCAGTCAAGCGAAACGAGGCGGGAGCCACAACGGAAAACCCACTGTTCGCCTTGGACATCGAGATCCACGTCGAGCATCGTCTGCTCGCTCTTGCCCCAGGACAGGGCCACGGCGTTGCGCCAATGGGCCGCGTTTCGGTTGAGCCGTACAACGAGCATTGAATCGTTTTCCTCGCCGTGGCGACCTGTGACAGTCAGTTGGGCCGCTTCGATGCGAGTCGATTCATGGGTCAGTGGTTCGAGGCGCATCGCAGCCGACTTGCCCGTGAACAGGAAAGCATCGTTGCGGCGTTCACAACGTTGCTGTTCGGGGTGGAAACGCAGTTCCATCTCGCGTGGTTTCTTCAGCCGGATCTCGTCGGCGACGAGCAGGACATCTGGTTTCACGAACAGCAGGTGCCGTTCAAATCGTTCGATGCCAAGATCGGCCGGGTAAGCTTCGGCCGCGTCGCTCACCACATGGTCCAAGGTCGGCGTCGATGTCGCTCGAAGGACCCGAGGCCGCGCCTTCACCGCCAGCGGCTGGTTGCCCTGGAACCATTGCCTTCCCTCGCCAAGCTGTCCGTTGCCGTCAATAAGCAGCGTGTTGTGTTGTCCCGTCCGCTTCGCGCGATAGCCGTCGTCGCGCAGGAGCCACTCGCCGGCGCCGAAGACGACGAAGTGGTTCGCGTCGGGATGGACATGGCCTCCGCCCGGATCGTACGAGAAGTCCTGCACCGCCTTGTGTCCGATGAACGGCCCGCACTTGAGGACCACGAGCGACTCGCGGCCCGACCAGCCGCTGCGGGCGCTGACGATGTCCATGTCGTCGAAGTGATGAAGCGTCGGCAGCGTTGTCGGCGGCTCGGCCGACACGCTTGCATCGTGCCACACCAGGTTTAACCAGGAAGCCCCGCGCGAAGCGACGTCGGCCTCGTCGATCTCCTGCGCCAGCCACTGTGCATAGGGGTCGCGGTACTCACGAGCGAGCCCACGCAGCAGATAATCCGGGCCGTACCAATGCCCGCGTGGGCAGTCGGCGATGTCGACAATGCAATTCCCACGCGCCCATGCACCGCGCGGCAAGCTGAGGTACAGCGAATAGCGAGCCGTGCGGCGCCACCAGTCGTGCTGGTAAAGGTCTACGCCCAGAAGCTCGCGTGCCAAGTGCATGAACTTTAGGAGATACTCGACACCGTATTCCCAATAGCCGACGCCTTCGTGGCTGGCGCCATCCGGCCCCAGCGCATCGACGCTCTGCCGAAACTTGTCCAAAGCAAAGCCAACCCACAAATCCGCGTCTTCCACCTCGTCGAACACGGCGAAACCAGCAACCGATAATCCGCAAGCGTCGACCCACAGATGGTTCTGCAGGTACGACTGGCGCCACCATGCTTTCCCCGTGGCTCCGGCTTCGAACATGGCCGATCCGCGGCGCGCGATTGTCTCTCGGATCGTGCGGCGGGCCGCGGGATCCAAATCGGCGTAGCACCAGTCATAGACAATCCCCAGGCCGAAGAGCTGGTGGCCGGCGGCCAGGTCCATGCCGTCGATTCGTCCCAATCCCCAGGTCTTGTAGCCGCACGAAGCAAGCGCCCAAGCTTGAGCGCTTTTCAGGTATTGCCGCTCGCCGGTCACAAGGTACGCCATGGCCAGCACGGGCATCGTGTTACCCACTCCGCGTTGCCAAAGCTGCTCGTGGCCGCTGTAGCCGTCCTGCTCGCGGTAGGCAGGCGGGCCCCGTCTTACGGCTCGATCGGCGTGCTCGCGCAATTCTTCCCAAAGGGGCGCATGCGTCGTCTTGACGGCCTCGCGAATCTCTGCCACTCTCGCTGAGTCAAGATACAGACGCGGGTGCACGCCGCAGACTCGCTCCAGTTCTTTGGGTAGAGTGGCCAGACGATACTGTTCAATGACGCTCAGTCGAGTGATGGACTCGAGCGAGATCTCGTCCAGCCGAGCGTCGATCTCCGCCGGCCCACTGGTGCCTTTCTCGAGCGCCAGCCAAAACGAAGCGGCATTATCCGGCACTTTGAACTCAACACAAAGGTTCTGCCATGTGCCAAGCTGTTCCGGATCGTAGCGTTGAGTGTGCACCTGACCGGCCATGCTCCTCGAACCGTCCGCGACAAACTCACACTTGAGATAAGGCGGGGGCGTGCCAGAACCGAGCCGATCGACACGCAACCAAGCGGCCAACCGATAGAGCCGACCAGGTTCGATGGGCAGATACTTCGATATGGCGTAGTTCCAGCCAGGCTCGATGCGCCCTTTGATGCGTACGTGTCCGGCACTGTTGGGCGTGGCGCCTGAGGCTTCGGCATGAGCGACGGCTATGGAGTCTGCCCGGGGCCTCCAACCGTCGACGCCTGTCTCAAACGAAAAGAGCGGCACGCTTTCAGCCCCGTAGCTTGTCAAGGTCCAGAGCAGTGCAGCCAGCAAAGCCGTAACTCGAAACAAGATATGGCAAAGTTTTCGGTCCATCTGAGAGTCTTCTCCCGCCGTCCTGCATCCACCTGTACACGTCTCGTTAGATGCGTCTCTTCCTCCTTGCCACGTACGCTGCTGCCGCCGATGACGGGCTAAGCGGGTTTTGGGCCGCCACAAGTCTGGATACTCCTTCCCTGCGCATCTAAGGATTGCCACGCAGTGCGCCATTCTTCAAGAGGGCTCGCAAAGCAAACGACACGTCCCGTTGGGCCTGCCCTCAAGCGCGAGAGTCACTTCCGCTTGACGATGCGTCTTGATCGATTGTAGGGCACGTTGCCCCACCAGACGAGACGCCACCGAGGTCAAACGGTTTTGAAAGACGGCTAGTTTGCAGGCCGTGCCCATGCGGTATATGTTTGATTCCTGCAGAACAGTATGGATACTTGGATAGTGTCGTGTCTGAACCGGATCGTGTTTCAGGTCTTTTCCCGTACACTTTGCCTCCTGCGATGTCAGCCGCACCAAGGCCGAGGTCGCTTGTGCAAACCGGGCAACACTCGGTTGGTGATCGCCACGTCCTGGGTGATCTGGAAATCAAACATCCCAACGCAGACGAAGTCGGCCCCGTTCTTGAACGCGTAGGCGAAGCCCTGATCGGGGTTGGCCCTGCCCGCCCCGAGGATCTTGTACGCGATCCAAGGCCGCTTGACCTGGCTCATGATGCGGATGGTTTCATCGGCGGCCGGACAAGCGTAGTCGACGTTGTTGAGAGTCTTGAAGTAGAAATCGGGATTGATGCCGGACTTCTCCACGGCGGTGAGCATTTCAGCCGTGTGCCCCCCGATGCCCGCGGCCAAGCCGTTCTGCTTGGCAAAGTCGACGAACTTCCCCAATAGCTCGATTCGGCCGTCCTGCGACCACCTGTCTCCAAAACCACCCTGGGCAAACGCCGCGACCGCGCCGTTGTCGATGGCGATTCTCGTGTTGGCAATGAAGTCCCCCGGTTCGGGGTTACACTGGGCAATCCACTGGATCTTTCCTCCACGCTCCTTCCGATAGCGGTTCAGTACGGCAATCGGCTTGAAATCCCGCTCAAGGTTGTTCAGCACGACGGCGTTGACGCCCGATGCCTCCGACAGTTCGAACAATCGGAGAATCTTCTCCTCGGTGAAGTAACTCAGCATAAGCTTCGAAACGTAGGCTAGGCTGCGGCTACCGTCCTTGGCGTGGGCGTAGCCGGCAACAAGGTTGCCGCCGCAGATCAACCGGCTAAGTGTGAGCTTGCCGATCTTTCCGCTGGGCATGCCTTGGGGCGTCTCCTGCGGCGACGATCCCGTCGAGCCTTGCCCTGTCTCCTTCTGTTGCGCCAACAGGATCTCTTCCTCCAGACTCAAGGTTAGGCCGCCGATTGCCGAAGCCGCAACGGCTTCCTTCAAGAACCCACGCCGACTTCGTTTCTCGTTCATGGTTCGCCTCCTTGTGTGATCGCATATCTCCTCATCGTAACGGATTGGCTTCTGACTCTCCAATGGAAACGCCGGCGTTCCATCCTCATGGAACCCGCCGGAGAAGTCGTTTCGGCTCCTGTTCTGCGCGCAGCATGCATCGCGCGTCTCTGAAATGGTAAGAGCAGACTCGACAAACGTGACCACGATTCTGGTCCTCGCAGCCCCCTGAACCAAACGGCGACTAGCTAATACGGTGCTCACGCTGATAGAATCAATTCCGGTCAACCGGTGTCCGTTGTGGAAGTCTTCGAGATGGCGAGGCAGCTCCGGACCGGGAATGTCAAATGACTCTTAGACGAACGATAGGAGTGTGCCATGGCAAGGAAATGGTTGCATCCAAGAAGGATGCCGAGGTTAGACCAGTATGGAATACTTCTGTCCTTGCTGGTGACAGGGATCCTTTGGACGTCGTGTGATTCTGGAATGGAGTTGGTCGCTGCTGAAAGAGTACCGCCCGCGGCCGCCGGGTCATCGTCTGCGGCCCCATCCGAGCCGCTTGAATTGATGGTTACTGACGTCGTGTCCCAGCACGGGATCACTTGGGAATTCGGAACGAAGGTGCAGGTTGGCCGGTTCGTCAACGGTGACTACTACGTGGTTGGCCCGGTGACGATTGTTTCCGTCACTCCACGTCCCGAGAACGGACGAAACGGCTCGGTGCTCAACCTGCCCCCTGTCAACGCCCGCAGCGGCTTCGATAGTCGAGTTGCCGGTGGCCGTTACGACCCGAAGCTGGCCGTAGCGTTGCCCGTGTCGATCAAGCCCGGCGACGCGCTGGTTTCGAGCATCAGCGTCCGGGAGATGCGAGAGTTGCCCGCGCCGTTGCGTCCTGCGGATCGCTCCCACAGTCCCGTTCGCAGTGTGGCGGTCCTGACGTGTCTGGCCGACCCCGCGCCGGTGGACGCCTTCCGTCCATCATATTGTGACCGCAACCAGAGGATCTACCTGGCGCGGAACCTGCGGCGGGAACTTCTGCCGAATCTGCCTCGCGTGGAAGGACGACTTGCGGAGGCGGGGTGGGTGACCAAAGCGGATCCCGACGACTGGGCGGATCGCTTTCAGCGGGCCTGGATCGACACCTGTGCGTTCAATTTCGACGTGCCTGCGGAATACATGCCTCACTACGGACGCGAGGTGGGCCGGGCGGTCGGCATCGCCAGCCTGGTATTGATGTGCGACTTTCCGCCGGAACGCAAAGAACGCTTGTTGGTGAACTTCGTCCAGTACGGGATCGACCTGCTGGGAATCGTGCGGGCCGGACATCCCGGCTGGCCCGCGCACGGAGGGCACGGCAGCGGCCGCAAGTGGCCGATCCTCTTTGCGGGCATCATGCTGGGTGATCAGGACATTCTGTCTTTCCAAGCCCAATGTAAAGCCCGGTTCGGTGAGGACATGCAAACGATGCACGGTCAAGGCTGGAACGGAGCCACTGCCCTGTACGCAGGTCATGTCGGTGCCAAGGGAAGCACGCGCGAAAAGGGATGGGGAGCCTACGAGCACCTGCACCCGTCGCAGTGGGAGAGCATGATCGGCGAGAGCTATCGACGCTGCTGCACGAGCAACGCCTGGGTGGGTCAAGCGCTGGCCGCTCGGATCATGCACGCCGAAGCACGGTGGAATCACGACGCGTTTTTTGACTATGTCGATCGCTGGATGGAAGAGGACGACGCCCAGGATATCAAGATCATCAAAGAATCGACTGGGAAAGACTTCTCGGCCAGCTATCTGCGGCAGCGTCAGGCTTGGGATCCGTTTGTGCGCGAGATGTGGGCGAAGTACCGCCACAACGTGCCGCCAACGCCCAAATGATGTACGCGATATTTGCGATGCACTGATGTCGATCGACGGTTTACGTTATTGTTCAACAGAATCCCCGATGAGACGTCTTGCGAAGCCCCTGGTATTCCTGCTGCTTGGCCTGTCCAGCCCGATCCGCGCGGATGACGGCCAAAAAGGTCTCTGTCAGATCAAACACAACTACTCGCGTCCGTCTGGTAACAGCGACCGTCAGGTCGTGGCGAAAGGCCGAGGTGGCGTCTGCGGACTTGGTGTCGGTTTTCTATGGACGAACGAAAGTCAGCAGTTGGTGGGCAAGCTGACTACCGACAAAGACTTCGTCGACCTCGTTCTCGGTCCAGGCAAGTTGCATGTTTTCAACTTGGTGAAGTCTCCGGCACGAGTCGCCTGCATTGCTCGGTCCCTGGAGGAAAACGACGTACGGCCCTTCCCGGGCATTCGGGAGACGATCGAGATGCTCCGCCAAGCCGATGTTGCGTCAGAGCGGGTGATTATCGCTTACAATCCCGAACGGCAACCGGGTACCCCACGGCAGGAACTGGACGACTTGGTTGCCAGCGCACGACGGGCCAAGGACATGGCTCGGGCCTACGGCGCGCCCCTGTTGATCGGACCGGGTCTGAGGGAGATGCAGCAGCGGGAGCATCTCTACGCCGAACTGGCGAAGCACTGTGATATCTGGCTGATCCAGGCGCAGCGGTTACAGTTGGACCCCGTCACGCGCGCGCCCGTGAGCGTGGATCGATTCCGAGCCGAGGTGAAGCGCATCATTGATCGTCTGCGCGCGGGCAACCCAAACATCCGAATCGTTGTCCAACTCGTGACCACGGCCAGGCGGGGCACATCGGTCCTGACTGCCGACGAGATCGCCGGTTTCGCCAAGTCGGTCGAGGGTCTGGTGGAAGCCGTGCGGATCTACGGCGGTTCCAAGGAATTGCTGAGCCAGGTGATCGACCGTTTGCGTGGGGCTCCTGCAACCGGTTCGACGACCGGAGACGACTTGCACCCGGAAAGGCCGGGGCTGGGCCTCGATGCGCACACCAGCCATGAGAATTTACCGAGTGTCATTCGGGAAGGAGAGTCCTTTCATGAGTAAATCTCACGTGCGCTGGTTTCTCCTGCTGATTTCTCTATTTGCGGCCAGGACATCCGCGCACGACGCCTCAAGTGCAAAGAAGACCGTTGCGATCCCCATGCGTGATGGCGCAGCTCTGGCAACGGATCTGTACATGCCGTTGGGCCTTGCCAGAGATACGTATCCCGATGGGGTGCCGGTGATCCTGGTTTGCACCCCCTACAACAAAGACAAAGAAGAACCGGTAGGAAGATGGCGAGACTGTTTCCTAAGCCATGGCTACGCTTTCGCTGTGCAAGACATGCGCGGCTTCTACGCGTCGGCGAGGGCCAGCCGAGGGTCGCCTCGACACTACGACGGCCATGACACCGTCGAGTGGCTTGCCGGTCAGCAATGGTGCAATGGCAAGGTCGGTATGATGGGGTATTCCCATCTTGGCGCCGTTCAGTACGAAACCGCCGTGACTGCGCCTCTGCACCTAGCTTGTGCGATCCCCGCACAAGCCCCTGGCAATTACTACACCGACGCGTACTTCCCGCCGAAGTTCCGAAAAGCTGACATGGAGACGATCTTTCGCGGCCGCTTCACGTCCAGAACGGCGCAACTGATTAGACGACGCATTCGCAAGCGCGAAAGCCGGGAGATCGAACAGTTCAACATCCCCATGATCCATGGCGCCGGATGGTATGACTTCTACACGGAGGGGGCCATCGAGATGTTCCGCGCCTGCCAGCGCGATGGCGGTCGTCGCGCTCGCGGACAACAGAAACTGCTCATTGGTCCCTGGGGACATGGCGTCTTGCAGGAAGAGGCCCCGCGCACGCCGCTGAAACTTCCCGGCGGCTTGGCCTACCCGCCCAACAGTAAGCTCGACTGGCAGAACGAAGTATGGTTGCCGTGGTTCGACCATTGGTTGAAAGGCGAATCGACTGGGGTCTTGGATCGGCCCGCAGTGAAGTACTACCTGATGGGCGATGTTGACGATCCGGACGCACCTGGCAATCGCTGGCTGGAAGCCGACGACTTTCCGCCACCGTCCACGCCCGTGCCGTATTTCGTTCACCCGGACCGCTCGTTGCAGGTCGAACCGCCGCGTGCCGAGGTGGATTCGATTTCGTACCGCTACGATCCGGCAGATCCCGTGCCGACGGTTGGCCGTTTCCACCCGCGTGTGCCCGTGAAGGGCCCTTACGACCAGTCGCCAGTCGAGGAGCGGCCGGACGTGCTTGTGTTCACCAGCACAGCCCTGGACGCACCGCTGGCGATCGTTGGCCAGGTCTGGGCAAAGCTATGGGTCGCGTCCGATCAAGTGGACACGGACTTCACCGCCAAGCTGACCGATGTGTATCCCGACGGACGGTCGATGCTATTCTGCGACAGTATCGTCAAGGCTCGATACCGAAATACCTATCTGAAAGAGGAACCGCTGACGCCTGGTCAGATCTACCAGATCGAAATCGATCTGGGCTACATCGCCCTTGTTCTGGCCCCGGGACACCGGCTGCGGCTTGCCATCTCCAGCAGCAACTTCGACCGCTTCGACATCAACCCGAATACGGGCGAACCTTACGGGGACCACGTCCTAACGCGTTCCCTGCTCAACGAGCGTCTGCGTGCCGGTTCGCTTCCAGGCAGGCCGGAACATACCAAGGCTCTGACTGCAACAAATACCATCTACATGGACCAGGAGCATCCGACGCAGGTCATCCTTCCCATCGTTACCTTCGAGGCGGGCAAGCCATGAAACCGTCTTTTGGCAGGAAATAGGGGCGGTCAATCTCTGTTCGGTGGCCTCGCGTTTGCCAACGCGCAGCAGTCTTGGTTCGTAGCGAGATTTCGCCTATTCGACCCTACACCGCTGATGCAAGCAACGTCTCAAGAGCCTGTCTGTGGCCCCATGCACACCACTCGCCCGTCGGCAAGCGAAAGAAAAAGCAGGCCGTTCGCGGCGGCGAGACTGTCCCATGCCGGTGGGGCGCTGAGCGTGTACTGGGCTAGTCTTTCTCCAGTCGATGCTGATGCTGCCCACAGGATGCCGCCCATTCGCCCCTCGTACGCTTTGGCCAGATCGCGCAACGACGGGGGTCCCGGCAACAAACAGGACGTCACCCGCCAGCGCCATGGCTCTGCCGGTGAGCGGGATGCTCCAAGGTGATTTCCAGGCATTCTTGTATACTGCCACAGGTTTCGCTACTATCGGCAGGCGAAATGGCAAGCCGTTCGTCGATGTGAAGCACGGTGCGATCGATGTTGACCGAATTGTCAACAACTAGAATCCATTGCTCATTGGCGACGGCTGGAGAATTCACGCCATCTGGTGTGATCGAAACGGCAAAGCAGTGCCTTTCAGGGTGCCCAGCGGTTGCCCCACCGCGCAGTACCCATCGCCAAAGTCCCCCCTGAGCTGACCGTTTCTCCGTGGGGAACATAGAAGAATTCGTTAGCCACCGGCACGCTCATCATCGACGAAGCATGTGTGCTGTCCATCAGCATCTTCCTCACAACGCAGGAATACGCGTTGAGGGAGTTTTGACTCCCAGCGCGGCTTTCCTGATAAACTCGCGACGACGGCCGACTTCGTTACCCTTCAGAACGCCAGGTGCAAAGTCGCACCGGTTCAATTGCCCGCCTTGACAAGGTTTGTGTCTCACCTTGACAGACTTTGTGTCCGAATTGACAACCTTTATGTCCGACACCACTCTTCCCTCGCGATGCGGAAGCGTGGCAAGTCAAGCATGGTGCTTCTCGATGAATTCCCGGCGGGGTTCCACTTCGTCGCCCATCGGAACCCGACATGGGCCAGTGTTCCAACCTTTATGTCTCGCTGGCCCAACCTTTGTGTCTCAGATTTCAACCTTTATGTCTCAAACCACAAAAGGGGCCTACACATCTAGATTGCGCACCTCAAGGGCATGTCTTTCGATGAAGTCGCGGCGGGGTTCGACTTTGTCGCCCATGAGAACACGGAACATGTCGTCTCGCGTGCGCCAGAAACCGTCTTTCCTGTCCAATGACGCTGGTCCAAAGTGCTCACAACAGACTGGCACACAAACCCGCAGGTACTTACTGCAACACCTCCTCGTCGTTCCTCGCCCTGGACTTCCGGTGGCCACGAGGCCCGAAAACGCGATTGAGCTTCGTTTGTGCCGTCTGCAGCCAACGCCCTCGGGCTCCGGTGTTACTAGAGCCTCTCGTGATCGCTCACTGGGTTGCGTCCGCCAGACGTGTCTACAGGCTGTCGGGATCCCATTGCCGACCGTGAACAATAGTGCTAGAGAAAGGACGTTATCACGCGTTAGAGACATTGCTGGCCAAGCTCGTCGGAAAACCGTCGGGCAGGCAATTTCCGTATTGCCGTGTGACTCAATCAGGTTGTTGAGGTATCGTGCAACTCAAGATCTTGACAAGTAAAAACCGTGTTGGTTTTCAACTGTTTGCCGAGACTAGCGAATGTTTGGCTAGCCCAACCACAAGCAACGGGCACGGCAACTCGAAGACTCAGTGAGGAAGCATGGAATCTTGTGGCACAACCAAAGCACTCTTGCCGGCCCCGGTCGCGACGAAAGCGACCGATGCTCTGCCGGCCATCCTGGCCGACGCCGGTCCCGGGGCCCGCTTCGCCTGGGAAGAGTTCATCTTTGCGAGACTTCGCAATCATCACACGCGTCGCGCCTACCTTCGAGCCGTGGCCCGATTTCTGAAGTGGTGTGAGGGTCGCGAAATTGGCCTCCAGCGCATTTCTCCAAGTCACGTAGGCCAATACATGGATGAGCTTCCCGTCGCTCTACCGACCAAGAAACAGCACCTGGCGGCATTGAGGCATTTCTTCGATCAACTCGTCACGCGACATGCCGTTCTGTTGAATCCGGCAGCATCCGTCCGGGGTGAGCGTTACCAGGTGGTCGAAGGCAAGACGCCGGAAATCACCGTGGAGCAGGCCCGACGGCTGTTCCGGAGCATCGACACCAGCCATATCGTCGGCCTGCGCGATCGGGCAATCATCGGGATTCTGGTCTACACGGCCGCGAGAATCGGCGCGGTCGCCAGGCTGCGAGCCCGCGACTACATTGATGCGGGCGACCAGTACTGCCTGCGATTCACGGAGAAAGGCGGCAAATCTCGCGAGATCCCGGTGCGTTACGACCTGCAACAGTTCATGGCCAGCTACCTTTCCTCGGCCAGCATGGCCTCGCTCCCGCGCGACGCCCCACTCTTCCGTACAGCCATCCGCCGCACGAAACGGCTTACCGAGCACGCCATGACCGCCGGAGACATGGGCCGCATGGTCAAGCGTCGGATGCGCGATGCCGGCCTGCCCGCCTGCCTATCACCGCATTCCTTCCGCGTCGCCACGATCACCGACTTGCTTACCCAGGGAGTCCCGCTGGAAGACGTCCAACACCTGGCTGGCCACGCCGATCCCCGGACTACACATCTTTACGACCGTCGGCGGAGACGAGTCACACGAAACATCGTTGAACGAATCACCGTCTAGGTGGCCTGGTCTTGCCACGTGAGCGAAACTCGCTGACCTAGCCGCCTGACTCTGCCACCCCCAGACCATTTCCGAGAATCGCTTGCCGTTTCACCGAAGGTGTCGTAGTCTGCTGGCAAGGGGCGGAATGATCAAAACTACAAGAAACCGGACACTTGCAGCGACTCCTGGCTTCTGGATTTTCGTTGTGCTCAGCTCTGCAGCAATGATTCTGCTGGCAGTTCTCTTCAACACAACTGTGCAATTAGCTGCGTTGAGCGTTCTGGTGGCCATCGGAATTGGGGTACTTTGGGAGATTCAACGCGAATGGTCCCAGTGGCGCAAGAATATTGGCATATTGGACACGCCACTGTTCCTGGCCCATGATGCGGACCTTTTTGAATACTACCAGAGGATCTCGCGGTCGCTTCTCGGGATGAGTCAGAACCCCGACGCCATTTATCGGAAAACCGTATTGCAGCAGGTAGGTCAGATTTCCGACCAATCCACTCGGTTGGCCGCTGGGACGATCGTCTACGAAGGAACGGAAACGTGGCGACTTGCCTACGAAAACCTCTTACGAAGTACCGGTTTACACCTATACCGTTCGATCGCTTGGGTCAAGACTCTGCAGTACTGGCAGGATGAGCCAGGACTACAGAGCATGCGGCTAAACTACGAGTTGCACGACGCCGGACGGCTCAACATCGAGAGAATCGCGATTCTCGCCGAGCAAGTGTGGCCTGAGGACGAGCCGCTA
Organism: uncultured Pirellulaceae bacterium; assembly: GCA_964623055.1. Lineage (GTDB taxonomy): Bacteria > Planctomycetota > Planctomycetia > Pirellulales > Pirellulaceae > JADHUC01. The sequence continues at coordinate 22,060 of CAZURK010000072.1, read as the reverse complement.
CCCAGGAGTCCAATTAGCGACTGGATTCACGAACAGCACACGCACGGGATTTGGACTAAGCTCATCAGGGAATCGTCTCTCCGCGCTGAACCCTATTTGCTCGTTGACATGGGGATTTACGGAAACCGAGCGGTGGGGACGCAAGAACTCGATGACCGGGGCCGTACTGTTCGGTTCACACTGAAATTCGACTTCGAGGCGGTCGTCGCCGCGGAGGAACGGTGGCGTAGTCTTTCCGTTTACGCGACTTCTTATCGCGACCTACTGGATCAATGCCGTGTTGATGAGTAAAATGATCGCAATATTGGAGAGGTTTCGCTTTGCCCACCCCGCTGTATCTGGACACAGCTCGGCTGGGCCGAATTTCACCTGGGGCCCAGCAAGCACATCTTGAATTCGTCCGACTCGCGGCCGAAGAACCCTCCAGCCTGTACTTCGAAGAGTTTCTGCGTTCCGGCTTTGACGCTTGGCCTAACGACTATCAGCGTCGATTTCCTGCTCTGTCATACTGGCCGGGCATCGCTGGCCTGAAGAGGCGACTGAATCGGTTTGCCGGCGCGCCTGATTCTAACCATTGTCTGATCGCGAATCGCTCGGCGCAGCTTATGACGCTGGCCGCTCGCATCCTGTCCAGCACGTGCCGCCACATCTTTACGACGGATTTCAATTGGCCCACCTACCAGAACATCCTGCAACACGAGGCCAACCGATCCGGAAATCGCGTCCACGTCGCCCGACATCGCACTTCTGTGCTGCGTGACGACATGCGCCCCAGCCAACTTGTTGCCGTCATTGTCCAAGAATTCGTCAACCACAACTGTGACGGATTATTCCTGCCGGCGGTGGACAACCTGGGGATTCGACTGCCCATCAGCGACATCGTGACTGCGATACGCCGCCAGTCCGTACTCCGCTTCGTGGTCGTTGACGCAGCCCAGGCATTCGCTCATGTGCCGATCGGCGACTGTTTGTCGGTGGCCGACTTCACCATTGCCGGCTGCCACAAGTGGCTTCGCGGCTATTTCCCGTTGGGCATCGCGTCTTTTGGCCAACCATCGACCCGAGACATCATCCACCGCACAGCATCAGATATGCTTAGAACCGCTGAGCTTGACGATGGCCTGCTTAGATTCTGTCGGCAGCTGAGCAACACGAAGCTGGACGGCTACTCCGAGACCGTGAACCTCGGCCACCTTTTCTCGTGTTGTGGCGCAGTCGCCGACGCTTTGAGCACATCGGCGTCGCCAAGCGACAGCCTCCGCCAGCAGGCGGCGAACGCCGACTTGGTTACGGATGTCGTGCGCGACACCGACTGGCAGCTGGTCGCGCCTCACCAGGGGTTACGCAGCGGAATCTTGCTTCTACAACACCGCGATCGTTCAACGCAAACAACCAAGAGCGATGACATTCGAAGGCTTTTTCAGCTTCACGGCGTCATTGTGACTGCGTATGACGGTAGCTTGGTGCGACTGTCCATGCCGAAATATCCCCTTCTGCAATCAGAATTGCGGCAACTCCGCCAAGCGTTCCAAGGGCTTGGCAGAAAGTCTCACGTCCGCGCAGCGGTCGCCACAAATCAACCAAGCTGGACTACCGAATCCCTGCGTCGTGATGGCACAAGCTTCACGGACGCTATGCGTCATACAACTGTCACTCACAGAGCCGAACTCTGAAAATGGCTTTACATTTCCCCATGAGCCGTGGTACTGACGCGAGATGATGCGATCGTACCTTGGAATAGTCACCAGCCACGGGTTGCAGTCGCTGTTTCCAGAAAGCGACTATGCGCTGCGGGGGCTTGTTCGCGTGGCATACACGGAGCGCCCTGTGCGTGGCGTGTGTTACTGGGCAGCCATGCAGATCCCGGAAGCCACCGAAATTCAAGGACAATTGGATGAAGGAGACACCGGTAGAGCCTTTCAAATTCTGCAAACGTCAGCCAGGTTTGTCGGTCCCATCCTTCCGATGTCCGTCCTCTGCTGCGGCCCTGAACGAGCATGGGACACCATGTCGTGGAGAAGGTGATCTTTTTTCTCTCAAACGCGTGACATTCTGTGAGCAATGTGCTAAAGATCGGATCGGACCATAGCTGTCCCTGGTCTTTCCCTCTCATCGAATCGAGTAGCTCTGACTACGCCGTCTCTCGTTAATGCTCGGCCCCATTGGGCCGCAGTAGCGAGAGGACGGTGGTGCAAACCAACAGGTTAACTCACTTTTTTCTGACCCGCGGCGCCAGCTCGTCCTCTCCCCTTTTCTTCTTTCGAAACGGAGCCGAGCGGGGGCTGCCTGCGACGGCAGCTACCCGTTCGGTTTCGTTTGCGATTCTGTAACTCTAGCACTATGGGAGGTAGGAAGATGAGCAATTTGGCTCGTGCACATCAGGAGTTGTTTCGGCGGTCCCCGGACGAATGCTTCTCCGCGCTGTCTGAACTGCAGGAACACTGTCAGCAGGAGCGACAATTCTCCAGTGATTGTTGGCACTTACCGCAATCGCTGGAGCCGAGTGCGGCCGATGACCGAATATCGGTTCGGTTGGGTGATGACGGTGCTTTCCTGATGAACCACTGGTCCTTCTCGCAGCTCTGTGGATTGTCGGGGGTCGCGAAAGGCACGCTGAACCGGTTGTCCCCCGATACTGCCAGCTTGGCCTTGCAGGAGACGTTGCCGGCATCGGACAAGCCGTTTCAGTTTCTGGCTACGGGGAAAACGGGCCGTTCCATGCATGGTGTGGTCTACACACGTCTTTGGAATGCGGACCTGCTGGACGTGATTCATGAGTTCGCGACAGACTTCCAGCCGCCGCCCACCGCTACCGATGGAGCCACAGGATTGTATTGTGGCGAGCAAGACCTGTTCGCATTCTTGATCGACCCGGCCGGCTGGGCGGAGATCAACGGCGAGGCCTTTGCGCCCGGGTTTTTCGTGTGGAACTCGGAAGTTGGTCGCCGTTCGTTAGGCATCCAGACATTTTGGTTCCAGGCGATCTGCCAGAATCACATCGTTTGGGATGCCGTGGAAGTTGTCGAATTCTCTCGCAAACACACTCGCAATGTACACGATGGTCTTGGCGAGATTCGCCGGATCATCGAGGCACTGGTTGAGAAGAGGGATGCTCGCCGTGACAGCTTCGTTCGTGTTGTCACTAAGGCCATGCACGAGACCCTGGGCGCAGATGCCGAATCGGTTGCTAAGGAACTTGGCCGTCACGGTATTCCGCGTAATTTGGGCCAACAGGCAATCGAAATCGCGAGGCAGCAGGGCCGTTTCACGATCTTCGCCCTGGTCGATGCCCTCACGCGATTGACCCAAAAGTCGAAGTACGTAGGAGAACGTACAGAAGCCGACCAGAGAGTCGCCGGCCTGCTGGCTCTCGCAGCTTGAGGCGAGGCCCGCTATGGATCCGCAGGCTGCCTGGAGAGATCTCGTGGACGCGTGTTCGGCCGACGATAAGGAGGCCATTCAAGACGCAGCCGCCGCGCTGCTCACATGGCTCGACTCTGGCGGTTTCCCGCCCCAGACAGTCGCCGGCCGGACTATGAGTCCACGTTGGAATCGTGCTGTGACCTACGCTGCCTGTTTAGCGGCGTTGGTCGACTCCTAGTCAAAGAAGCGTTAGTTCTCGGCCGTTCTGTTCGGCCACCCTTATTTCAATTCACGCTAATGAAAGGACAAGTATCATGCCAAGAACAAGAAAGCCCCAACCGCCAGTTCACGAGGTCCGCATGGGCAGGGTCCGCGCTGCAATCTGGGAAAACGAGACCCAGAACGGCACGCGTTACAATGTGACGATTAGCCGTCTCTACAAGGATGGCGACGAGTGGAAGGACTCCACGAGCTTCGGCCGGGACGACCTCCCTCTTCTCGAAAAGGTCGCTGCCCAGGCCCACGCGTGGATTTACGGCATCGGGCAATCGGCCAACGAAACGCGAGACAACGGAAAGGACGATGAGTCGTTCTGACCGGCATGCATTCCGCGGCCGATCATCGGTTTTTCAGAAGGCCCATGCACCACCGGGCCTTCTCTCCATTATTGCCGTACGTTTCGGCGAAACAGCGGCTCGGACCTGACAGCACTCGCAAACGCACTGATGTGGGGCTGTGTTGTGGGTGAAGGCGTAGTCGATATGGATCCGAGCAGAGCAAAGCTGTCTCTGGTATTTTTCATAAGCCCTCATGTGGTCCCAGATGAATCCTACCGTCTGCAAGACGCGAACCATCGCAACTTGAGGACCGGTGGTGGGTGACAACGGTTTCCTTTTCGGTTTCTCTTCACTTCTGAGAAGTTAGCGCCCCGGATGCACAAGCCGTCGGGGACTGGCCAGTGGCCGGGCTCACGCGACCGTTCGTCGGCGTTCAGCGTCGAGGCGAACTAACGCGGTGTGAACGAGCCAATGTTGAACAGCACTGGGGCGAGCTCCACAGTCAAAATCGGCAACGGAGACTACAAACCTCGGCTGTCCTGGCTGGACGGGTTACGAATTTTTGCTCGTCGATTGCTTTTGAAGGGGTTCCCGTCCTAAAGCACAAAAGACGCCTTGAAAAATGGATAGTCGACCGCTGGTGTGCACGCCTAAGTCCGGGTGCGTCAATCCCGACTCCTTCATATCAGGTTGAGGCCAAGTTCACTCGCCACCGGCCTCGCCACACGTCCACTCGGCTGCACGTAGCTCGGCAATTCTTCACCCTGCACGGACGTGTCAGAGGCAATGGCACCGGTGTCCTTGGGCTCTCTCGGTCCGATAGCCCCACTGTTTCGGCTACGCCGCTCCACGATGGCCGTCACTCGCACGCCCAATAATGCCTTTCCAGATGCCTCGCAAATAGGACAATCCCATGGCTCGGGTGATCCAGGCGTAACCGGCGAGTGCGTTCTGTTCATCCCAGATTCGATGACCGTGGTCCGGCCGTATAGGTCCACGAAATCCCACATCATGCAATGCATCCAGTACTCGGTACAAGTCAACGTCGCCCTTGTGATGGGCACTTTCGTAGAACGCTTGTTCGCCGGTGCGTACTACGTTCCGTACATGGGCGAAATGAACTCGTGACCCAAATCGCCGAATCATCGCTGGCAGATCATTCGCCGCGCTTACCCCAAGGGCGCCCGTGCAGAAGCAAAGCCCGTTGGCCGGTGAGTCGTACAGGTCGAGCACTTGCCCAAGAGCATCGGCATTGGTGATGATCCTCGGGATGCCGAAGACAGGCCACGGGGGATCGTCGGGATGCAGGGCCAGTCTCAATCCCAGCTCCCTTGCGACCGGTGTGACCCGTCGCAGGAATTTGCCGAGACCTTTCCACAGCTCATCTTCTGCGGCACCGGCGTGTTCGGCCAGTGCTAGGTGGAGACTCCTTTGGTCGCTGTTCTTCAGCCACCCAGGCAATCCCCGCACGCTTGCCTTCGTCCCATATGCCGCCTCGTCATAGGCCAATGTCTCGGAACCGTCCGCGAGGGTGAGCCAATGCGTGCGGCACCAATCCGGCCCCAGCATCCAGTTGTACGTGACCACTTCAACGCCGATCTTCGCGATATTCTCCAGCGAGCTGCACCAGACATCCAACAGTCTGTCGGCGTCAGGACCTGCGGTGATGATCTCATCACATACGGGCAGCGATTCGACGACGTGGAACTTCATGCCGGCGGCTGCGATGGGCTCTTGCAGTTCCCCTTCAAGTCTCTCCAACGGCCAGACTTCGTCCGGCGGCACGTCATAGAGCGCCGTGACGATACTTCGGATTCCCAGTTGACCGACTCGACGCAAATCGTCGCCTTCGAAGGTTCGCCAAGCCAATGTCACATCGTCCATCGGTGCCTCTCGCAGAAAACAGACTGTTGGACCTCAACGCAAAGTGGGGACAGCGAGCATCCACCGCTGACTCTGTTCGTGATTGTAGCGAGACATCTCGTGTATTCAATACGATTTATCTAGTGAAATCAATTTCATTTTATGCGATGATTGTGATTGCAATGAGATTCATTTCAGCATAATATGTCGGAATGTTCGCCAGCCGCTTGCTGACGTTTCTTTCTACAGGGCAAAGCCATGGCTCAAACCCCTCGTGTTGAACAGCTTCATCGCAACGACGATACTCTCAGCAAAGTCGCCTTTCTCCACGCTGAAGGCGTGCCGCAGAAGCGAATTGCCACTCTGCTCTCGCTCAGCCCATCCATGGTCTGCAGGTTGGTCAAGAAGGCTAAAGAGGAAGGATTGCTGAGGCAATCCGTCGAGTGCACGCTCCAAAGCGAGGAAAAAGATCGACTCCACGAGGAGATATTTGAGAGCGATGCACTCCTGAAGAAGCTGAGGAACTTCGCATACGACAGCGGAGTGGCGCCGGTGTCACATGTGCGAATCGTCCCCACCGGCGTGGAAATCAGAGGCGATCCTTCTTGGGACCAGGCTGTCGCCGTTTTTGGTCGCAAAGCGGCGGCCTATTGCCTGGACTTGATCCTCAAGTGCCAGGTTCTAGGTGCGACCTACGGTCGTACACTTGCCGCACTAATCAATGGTCTGGAGGAGCTTTCCACGCCTCCCTTTAAGTCGAAAGAACGCGTTGATTGCGTGCCGCTTTGGGGAGAGCCCTTGAGTCCCTGGGAAGAACCAACGAGCACCATTTTCCGTGACCCCGCCAAGCTCAGTTCAACTGGTGTGGCTGCCGCGCTTCATCGCATCGTCAATGCGCGCGTCCAGAGCCCACGCGGCCGATCTGGGCAACAAGCCCTCTGCTTGGATTTCGTTCCGGCGTTTAGGCCGGAACGTTATCCCAAGGAGAAGTTCGACGCTGTTCTCGAGTTCGCCTGCTCGGTTAGCTCTTACGGCGATATTTTTCCTGTTCCTCGAGACTGGCTTCTGGCGACAAGACAAGGCAAAAGTCGTTCGAAACGCAGCCGGTCATCGACGAGCCGCGCAGCATCGCCGATCGGGAAAAGGCCACTAGTCGATCACCTCGATGGTATCCTCACATCTGCAGGTTCGAAGGACCAGCCAGGCCGGTTCTGGAGTGGCGAGTTCTTTCGTCAGGGCGACATCGACATCGCGCGACTTCGGCGGGGTGCGCTCGGAGATCTCGGTGGGGCCTTTATCATTAATCCCAAGGCCAAGAAAGCGGATCGTGACTATGTTGCTGGCGTCAACGAGCGATGGACGGGTATCAAAGAAAACCACTTCCGACGTTGCGCCCTCCGGGCTCGCGAGCACGGCCTTCCCGGGGTCGTCCTGCTCGCCGTGGGGGCTGTTCGGGCCGATGTGGTCCGTGAGTGCGTAAAGCTGGGGCTAACCACACGATTGATCCTCTGCTCCGAGTGCGCAAGCAAGCTCGGTACGCTTCTCTGATCCCGACACCGTCGAGCTGTCCGGGCATCGCATCTGCTCCGTACTTGCCCGGCCCCGCGTCCAACAACCGGCAACGACCGCCGTCTACCCTGTAGCATCGAATCGCTGACTTGCCAACGTTTGTTTGCCTTTCGATCGTAGCTGTGGTATGCACGCTTGGAAGGCCCCTTTCGTTCGCGTCCGCGCGGCTCTTTCTCAGGTTCCCGTGAGTAGACCCAATGCCTCGTGCCGGTTTGAGCGGAAATCCACTCGAACCGGTATGGCGTGCAAACAGTTTGCATCACGGTTTTTCGAGAGATCGAGTTTCAAGAGGAGTCGAAGCATGAATCCATTGGGAGATCTGGCCGGTCGACCAAACGACTCGCCAGACAGACGCCCTGACGCGAACGGCCGAATTCGACTTGGTTGTCGTTTCTGTGACGCGGAATTGGATGGTATCGACTACGTTCCAGCGGAGTGGACGGAGGTTGAAGAGATTCGTTCCTACGAGCGGGCCATCGAACCCATTCCGTACGGGCAGGACCGAAACAAATACGGCGATACCATTGTGGACTGGGAAACACACGTAGGAGTGTGCCCGGAGTGTCAGACAGAACACACGTGCGAAGCCGAGGACTGAACTGCTCAGCGACCCGGCCTGCACACGAATCGATGGCCGCTCGTCATCTATTCCTCACTGACGGTGGTGGGGCTACTGGGGCTACTGTCACCGACTGGAAAGGACGGCCGAGTATCCCGACACATCCCCGAAGGCTTCTGGTTTGGATGCACGCTAAACCGGGGCCACTTCAGATCTAAGTTTGAGCCCACCACGCGCAGCCTTGGCGCGTAGGACCTGCAGGCGATCGGGCTGGCTTCGCAACGTGCGTTCGTCTCGATTGTCCATGAGTGGTTTGGCCACCACACCGGCGAACACCGCGAGGCTCCCCCTTTTCCCCGGCGTGTGCCACTACTGCTGAACCAGGTGGACCATGATCACCATTTACGAATCAGAAGCATGGAGGAATACGCCATGGATGTGATATGCACTTGTTCCGGAGAGCCTTGGGACATCGACCACGTTCTCCATGAAGAACCGCAGGAGTTTGACCGGGAAAGCGCGCTCATCAAAGGCTGTCCCTGCTGTAAGGGGCGGCAGCCCGAGGACCTCAACCGTCGCACGCGAGACCAGCTTCGAGCTCTTTCTCAAGCGGCACGCCTGTCTGGGGAAGATCTTGACGGCTTTGCCTCCTTCCTGGAAGACATGCAGTTGACTGACTGATTGAACTTGAAGGATATGACCATGACTGACATCGACTTGATCGCAGCCGCCGGCGCGGCGGCTGCACACGCTTACTGTCCCTATTCGCGCTTTGCCGTCGGAGTTGCAGTCCTGGCAGACGGCAAGGTCTTTGTTGGCTGCAACATCGAGAATGCCTCGCTTGGCTTGACGGTCTGCGCCGAGCGTGTCGCCATCTTCGCCGCCGTGGCTGCTGGATGTAAGCGCTTGACGGACGTCGCCATTTCGTGCCTGAACGCCCCCGCTAACGGAGAACCATCCCGCCACATGCCATGTGGTGCGTGCCGTCAGGTGATGGCAGAGTTCGGCGATGGGAACACACGCATTCTCGTTCAGGGAATTGGCACGTTCAAACTCGGCGAAATGCTGAGGCATCCGTTTCGGCTTTGAGCCGTAAGTCGGATGATCGGTGATCGTGACGGCCGGTCATGCGGTAATAAACTAACTGAGGAAGAGACGGGCCGGTTCTCCAGATCTACCCGCACCGCGTTACATCAGTAGCCGTGTTTAGCCCGTCTGCGGCCTCTCTCATTCTACCACGGCGTCAAGGTCCGCTTCCGCCGTTGGCGTTCGCTGCTGCTTTGCCCTGCGGGCAAAGGCTCCACCTTGACCTGCCGTGTTCGCCCTCGTTCGGGCCGCCGGCAGGCCCGGTTCGCGAATCACGAATCGCAGATGCCGGCTGCGGTTCCTCATACGGAGACTTCGTCATGAAACGCGATGAAGCAACAAAACTGGCCGAACGAGGGTTGACCGAATTGAACGCGGCACTACAGCAAGGTGCCAGCGAGACCCTGACCCGCTATCTCGATGCCCTTGCCCGATTCCATCGGTACAGTTTCGGCAACGTGATGCTGATCGCATCCCAAAAGCCGGATGCGACACGGGTTGCCGGCTTCAATACGTGGAAATCCTTGGGGCGATGGGTAAAGAAAGGCGAGCAGGGAATGCCATCTTGGCCCCGATGGTTGGCCGAAAACGGGGCGACGATGCCGACCGTCCACCGGCCGACGACAGCGACGGGACAGTTCGTCAGCTCTTTGGCTTTCGCGTCGTGCATGTTTTCGACGTCAGTCAGACGGAAGGCGCCGAGCTTCCGGAGTTCGCCGGAATTCACGGTGATCCGGGAAAGGATCTCGGGCGACTCGAAGGCATTGTTGCCGATTACGGGATCCGGTTGGAATACGAGTTTCTCGCCAGCGGAGCACTCGGTGTCTCGCGCGACGGAACCATCGTCATCCGTCCGGACATGCCGCCAGCGGAAATGTTCGCGGTACTCGCGCACGAATTGGCTCACGAACTGCTCCATCAGCAGACAGCACGGAAACAAGATTCATCTCGCACCGTTCTGGAGACCGAAGCTGAAGCCGTAGCGTACGTGGTCTGCCGCGCTATGGGTCTGGAGACGACAGCACGCAGTTCCGATTACATCCAACTCTACCGGGGCGACGTTGCCACGCTTAGCGTGTCACTCGACATAATCCAGAAGACGGCAACTTCACTCATCGAACAACTTGAGGACGAGTTGGGTTCCTCCGAACGGGTCGGGTAGGACTCCTCTGCCGAATTAAGCACCGTGTACGACGACACGCAGCCACCGTTCGCCCGATGCCTGCCTTCAGGTCCAGGCATTACGCATGTCTGGCTCCGCCGCGATTCTTGCCTGCCGGCCGCCGGAACGCCCGGCCGTATCACTCCCAGTCGCTGTTGTCAATTGGGTCAAGCCTTCGTCCGTCTCCTCGGGCGACATGGAGTAAATCGTCGCGATCCGATCCCTCTGGAAGCCGTGCAATATCTCCGATAATCGGACTGCCAGGAGTCTTCCCCGTGCATCTGGTCCACCCATTCCGATGATCCCCAAAACCGCGTCGGCTCTCATGCAGGTGCGCGATGCTTTGCCTTTCCCTTTCCACGTCACGGCCGTGGCGCTGGCGGATTGGCGATGCACGCCCGTGCCAGCGGACCTGTCACGTTGCCTGCAATGTCGCCAGCCGTGGTTGTTTGCCGGCTGCCAGCTCCGCGGATATTCCTCCCGGAAAGGTCTCGTTGATTCAGCGAATCTGGAGTGAATGAACAACGAAACCTTTCAATTAGGAGGAACAAAAGATGGCAAAGCAAAACGCTCCCCACACGATCCACGTTGGTCGAGGAATCAAAGCTAAGGTGTGGACGAACAACGGCGAAAAGAACACCTGGTACAACGTCACGTTCGCCCGCAGCTACCGCGACGAAAAGGGTGACTTCCAGGATTCAGATAGCTTCGCTCGCGACGATTTGCTCCATGTCGCCCGGGCAGCACAGAAGGCATTTGACTACATTAACAGTCAGCTTCACACCGACGCCCGGTAATCGATCCGGCCGGCCGCTCCGGCGGCCGGCTTTTCCACCTAAGACAACTCCACTGCTTCAAAGGCCCGAAGAGCTGGGCAGAACAAACTGGAGTGGCCTTCAGGCTGAAGCCCCACTTGTCCACAGGCCAACGTCCACGATCGCGTAACAAAGACAATCGTTACGAGTTTCTGTTCCATATCATCAGTAACAACACGCCAAGAGGGATAGCCTGAATGAAGCAGTACCCAACAACGCGACGCCAGTAGGCGGCTTGATATGCCTCATCCCTGAGCTTGTGGCAGAAGATGATTTGAGCCGCTCGGGATCCAGGCCACCCTCCCCACAACTCAACTGCGTGCAGTTCCTTCTCTGGGACTCGCCACGAGTCTCGCTTTGTGGCTCCCAGTTCTTTTCGGATGGCCTGATACTTGTCCCGCCCCACGAGAAGAAACGCATTTGTGCTCTGGTACGTCACCCATGACAGATTGAGAGCCATCAGATCCGTACCAAACGTTGGCACGGCTGCACATAATGCCACAGCGCAGATGGTCATGGCCGGCAGCGCCAATAACCATGCTCATTTTCTAAGTCCTTCGGCGACCGACTCCTGTCTGGTCCTCCTGACGTTTTCATAGCACAGGGCATTCACACACCGCCGGATTCTACCACGTCTCAAGTACGGCGTTGGGACCTTCATCCAAATGAAGAACAACAACATGATCACACATGGAAAGAGAAAACTCCCTGGTGCTGGAGGACCGGGAAATCCATGTGTCTTAAGGGGAGTGACGAAGTCCAACATGAACATGTGAAACATAGCCAAGACGTAGGCACCAAGCAAACCGAGGAATGACAGAGCATTTGCCACCACAAGGAACAGGTATACATGTCTGTGGGATAAGCGAGTGGATGTAGATACGGCGATAGGCAGACTGCGCAGATCTCGCAAGGTCTCCTCCACATCGCCGTAGGATTGTTGCTCCGCGTATGATTCCTGTTCCCGTTCCTCGTCGTCTTCGACCTCGGGGAGCAACTCCCATTTCGACTGCTCGTTAAGCTGTTCGATGACAACGTGATCATTGGAATACCAGTGCTCACCTTTGGCGAATCTGCATTGAAGATGCAGCGTTGTCGAAGGAACTGCCTCAACTGCATACGGTTGTCTCGTAAAAGTCTTGTCTATGAGAGAGTGCTTCAGCACAACAGCGTGTGTACCCGCCGGCACAGAAAACTCCAGTTCGCCATTGTTTGAAACACGGCCCTTCAGTTCTTCGTCTACGAGAACACGGAAGGACGCCAGTGAGGCCTGGTCGGCTCTCAGTCGTTTGAGGACAACGCGGCAATCGTTCATTGCGTCCGCCGCTGCGGGTGTGTCTTGGACTGACATCATCTACATCTATCGAGAATATGCCTCGTTCTCAACGCTCTGCGTCTAACCTCGCAGACACGGCATCACTCATCCGGCCGCGGGTCAGGATCATGCTCATCGGCATGACATTCTAGTGCTCACGTCGTGACGCATCCAGAAGTATCGAGGCATTTGGCACTTCCCGAAGACCGTGCTGGTCGAGCTTCTTGGGACGCTCTGCCTTTTTGCGACCTTCCGGGATCGCTTAGTTTTCGCTCGGTGCTGGAAACGATCGGCCCATCGCACGCCTACTGTGCCTACGTCGCGGTTAGCGTTTGCATCACCGTTCTCGCATTGCCAGACTTCAAGACTTGGACCCCAGTGCGGCTCTCTCCGTAGCCATGCTGCACTCGTCCACAAACACGGTCCCGATGCGTCTCATTGTGCGAACGCACGAGATATGGATCTGCCGCAAGCCGGCATATCGCCGTTTGCGGTTCACGGCCTTGACGATCGCAACAAGTTGCCGGCGAACCGGCTCATACGGTTGCCAAGCAAGCTGACGGAACTCTCCCTCAAGTGCATTCGGATCGCGGTAAGCATCGCGAATCGCCAAGTCCAGCATCTTAGCGCGAAGGTTGAGGTACGTCTCTCGGTCCAACCGCACGAAGACCTTCCAGCGTTTTTCCCGTGCCGAATATGTCCGCCGGATAGCGTAACCGCCCACATGCAATGCTCGGCGCCTGATGTCGCAGAACGATGTGGCGTGGTCCTCGAAGAATTGGTGCCGGCCGTGCGTTGCGATCAATACGAAAAATCGGCCGTGCCGCAGGTAGTGGATCCCTGCCTTTCCGGCCAGCCGGCGGCGGGCTCGTGCCCACCGCGGTTTTGCGACCGCGTATCGCTCGACCAGTTTTCTATCTACGGTCGTCACGTCTTTCCGCTCCGGGATTCGACCTGTGAAGTAGAAGTAGTGTCCACTACACACGTATCTCATGAGCTGGGCGACAAAGGCGTCGAGGCTTTTGGCTTCACATCTGTAGTCCCTACTTACCATACTGCCCCTCGAAGTCAAACTCGGTAAGGAGTTTGTTTCTGCTGCCGTCGCCGGTGGCGAGATGCATGCTGGCACAAACTCCTCGAAAAGCCGATTGCACTGACGCAAATCCTCTCACAAACACGCCGGCACGGATACGCGCACGCTGGATACGCTCCACGCCGTGCAGGCTCGCTTCCTGCGAGCCGCTCGTCGAGCGGAGGCTGGCGCCAGCTTGCCACGCAAGTAATGCCTTCCAGCCATCATGCTTCCAGGCGCAGCAGCGGCTCGGCCGCTGCCACATTCTTAGTTGCAGTCGCACGCAACGCGTGCTCCGAAAATAAACACCCAGAAACACTGCCGGAATCGGCATAAATCGCATCTCCGAAAACGCCGGCGTATGTACGAAACCTCATTTCGATGAACTCCACCCGTACGGGTACCGTTCACCACTATCGCGTCGCCACAGGCCAAGACGCCTCTCGGTGTCTTCGCATGCAACCACGCCAAAGCCGCTCTCGCGGTCCCAACCCCGCTGGGCTCGCCATGCCCAGCGGGGTCGTCGCATTGTCGTTGCGGGATCGCTCGTCGTGATCCGCAACCGACTGGCGATGAACGCCGTGTCGGTCGCTCCGTCACCACTTGCTGCATAACCCGCGTCAGCTCTTTCGTCGTCGGCATTTGCTCCGGTTACCAGCCGAAGCACCGAACGGGTCACGACTGCCTTGCCGTGCAGGGATAGGGAAAGCTCCCAACCCTGCCTGGACCTTCGCCCAGAACACCGCTCCCGCTCTCGCAAGACTCCTACTTGAGCCACACTCCCAGTCCGAAGGACTCGCTGCTTGCGGCAGCGAGGCGAGAACCACCCCGCTCATCCTTCGGACCTTCCCCGATTAGTGACACACATCGAGTTGGTAGTCAGGTCGCTAGACTCTCTTCGAGTCAAGGCTTGAATGCTCCCGTAGGAGTATGGAAGAGGCTACTCGCGGCTGCTCTCGCAGCCCGTAGCGTTTCGGCCCGACTTTGCCGGGCCGATTTCAGCCGGCCGAACGTGGAAGCACCGGCTTACCCCTTCCCGCCCTTTCGCGGTTCGGCTCATTTGTCCTCGCGGGGTCTGATGACCCGGCTTGGACGTCCTCTCTGACATCCGGCTCGTATGTGGCCTGGATGCCACCCGTTCCTCTCGGGCACCAACTCTGACTGGAAAGCCCTTTCGGGCCTTGGAACAGGTTGAGCTATTTCCGCTCCGGTTTTTCTTCCCGGATACCCGACCGCCACCTGACGGCCGGCCTCGCACCTTGCGATGCTGAGGGGTCCCCTGCCCAGACACGTTGACCGAAGCTGACCCGGCGCTGGCCGGATCGCACCAGACGGTTGTGAACCCGTGCTGACTGGCCCCTGTCCCCGTGTGCGGAGTATTTGAGACATCGTGTCTCTCACCCGAGGGCCCGATGCCGGTAGACGGCACCGTGCCCCGCTGCGCCTTTTGGGTTTCGGCAGCAGCCTTTGCGTGCCACGGCTCCGATGGTGATCAGAAAGAACAGCAATCACACACCGAAGTGTGTCTCGGTCGCCCAGGATTCGGCGGATCCATCGGGTCAAATGTCGGGATTGGACCAAGGCTTCGTGCCCAGGCTTTACACCGACAAGTCCCCGTCGAGACGGACAAGCAACTCTCGCTGCATCCGCCTCTACGCGGAAGACCAGCGAACGGGCGGTTAACCCCGTTCTCCCTTAGACTCGGGTGGTAAATCCGAGGTTTACCAGGTGGCCTTACCCACAACGACAACGCCATCAGCAGTTTTCGCCAATAGCAGTCTGAGCCGACAGGCTCGTCCGAGGACTTTACCACATCGTCGCATCGAGAAGCAAATTCGGCGAATCCAGAACAAACCAGGATCCTCCGGAAGGAATCTTCATCCGATCGCTGGACAATTCGTCCCATTTCGTGGTAAAGACCTCGGAGATGAAATAACCACCAGCATGGAGGTAGCAAGAGGACCATGACAACAGAAAACACCACCAGGAATACGACCACAGAGCAGACCTCAGAAGCCCTGAGCACGGAGTCGAAGCCTCAGAGCTTGCAGCCTGAGCGAACTTTTCGTAACGGAGCGATTGCGGCTTCGGTTTGGCGGCGGCAGACGGGCACTGGCTCTGTCTACTTCGACTTTTCTCTAAGCCGTTCGTGGAAGTCAAAAACGTCAGACAAGGAAGGCTATTCGACGAACTTTTTCCCGCGGAATGCCGAGGCCCTGACCGACGTCATTCAGCGGGCGTCGGCTTGGATCATCGAACAGATGGCCGGCACGACTGATCCGGCCGAATCTGCAAATCCCGATGTCGACGGGGCCGACGGGGCCTGTGGATAACTCCCTCGCGGCCGGCGCGAGACACGTGTCGGTCGCGTTACGGTTTTCGACGTTGGCACGTGTCGGTCGCGTTGCAGAACGCTCGTCATCACGTGTCGGTCCCGTTGCAGTTTGAAGGGTTGAAACCAGCCAGCCCCTGAGCCAACCAGTCGGAATCCTTCGCCAATTCTCCGAAATGGTGGATGGGCTCCCGGCGCAACAAAGGTACTGATCAAAGGAGTACTGAAAAGCAAATCAGGTTTGCTTATTGAGAAGGGACCGAACAGCATCGTGCATCGACGCATTGGAGTCACCGGCAACGGCACTCAGAATATCCGCAGTGGATCTGGGCACTATCTGACTGCCTCGCCGCATGGCCGGTCGAATTCCTTGTTCCTCCGCCTTGCGAAGCTGATGCCACCAGTCGGGTGGCGTGCGCCGGCCCGCAACGGCATGCCTCACGTTGTCGATGAAGTATGCCTGTGGGCTCCGCTTGAAAAACGATGCTCCATGCCGTTCCTTCGCCGCTAATGTGATGTCTGCCCATTCCTGCAGCAGTCGACTCGGATATTTGCGGAGCAAACGTCCGATATCCCGCTCATCGAAGCCGATAGACTGGAGTAGATGACCAACCGAACATTCATTCACTTTCAGCCTATCCTTTTCCCGCAACCGGTGTTTGTAACGAGTTCCTCGATTCAGAAGCACGATGTATTGCCCTTTTCCGGTCTTCACACACTGCCAATCCGATAGCACACCCACTTCCATCAGCCGCTGCCCACACACGGCAACCTTGGCCTTGAGGTTCCGCAAGGCCATTGTTGGCGTGAATCCCAGAACCTCAACGCCAAGCTGACGCAGCTCAATCCGGGCCGTGGCGCGCCGGTGGAACAGCTTGCTTACGAACAAGAGCAGACGGCGGCTGGCCGGGTCAAGACGACGGTACGCGGACAAGTCAAACCACAGATGTCCCCCGGCAGCACGCACGAGAGCGAAGAAGATTGGATCCCAACCGAATCGCCAGGCCCGGCTAGAGACTGGATCGAGTGGAAGGCTATAGCTGAAGAAGCCAAAACTCACACGACGATGTTCGCCACGAATCGGATCGTAGAACTTGTCGTTGCGGTACCGGACGAGGGATAACCGCTCAATCGCCTGCGTGAATTGCAGGTATTGCCGGCCGCCGCGACGAAGGAATTGGTCGATTATGCCCAATCGTCGGAGGCAGTAGTGCGGCGTGGCGTAGAACTCGACATCTGGCTCCGGTTCTGACAGGGAAAGGGCCAGCAAGCCCCACAAGTAAAACTCGTCGGCTGCCGAGAGTCCGGCCGGGCAAACGACTTGAGCTTGGCCATGACGCCGTCGACTCTGGCCGTCCGTGAACGAGAACACGGCGTTGTGCACCAGGTTTTCGACCAACGAAGTGCGGGAATCAAGCGGACACAACGCGTGTTCCACGAGCGTAAGTTGACCGATCCCAATCGCTGCGGACGGTCCCAGACCGTCGGTCATCGGTGCTGCAGTATCCGCTGACAATATCCGAGCCATGCCGTAAGAGCGATGTTTTTAGCCTACTTATTCCATGTACCACGTCGAGACTCCAAACGGAAGATATTTCTTGCTTGACTACCTTCGGTTGACTGTGGCAGAGTTCTGCTAACGGGAGTAAGGACTTATCCCTGAATTGCCACTGGCAATCGGCCAGCAACGCTCATGACGACAACGTTTTGCTTCATCAATCAGAAGGGTGGCTGCGGCAAGAGTTCTTGCTGTCTTCACCTCGCCGGATCCTTCGCCGAAACCGGCTTGAACGTGCTTCTAGTCGATGCTGACCCGCAGAGCTCGCTTAGTCAGGGGTTCTTTGGTTCCTCGGCGATAGAAAGCCTGAGGCCCGAAGAAACGCTGGCTGCTCTGTTCGGTGATACTTCGAATTGGCCCTCGTTGGATGCGTTGTCCGTGCCGACTTCGTTCGAGAGAATCTCGCTCATTCCAGCCAATCAGACCCTTGCACCCCACAACACACCCTCGCCGGAACTGGCTGGTTTGAAGCAGCAGGTATTACGGTGTTTTCTGGGCAAGACGCGCCGGTTTGACGTGATTCTCATCGACTGTCCGCCCAACCTTTACTTGTGTAGTTGGAATGCGATGCTCGCCGCCAATTTTGTTGTGGTTCCCGTACCTCCAGAGGATTTCGGTACGCAAGGGCTACGCCTCGTCCACCAAGCGGTGGAAAACGCCCAAAGCCTCAACGCCGCCCTGCAGCTACTCGGCTACGTTGTCACACGCTACGACGGTCGCCTGCTGGTCCATCAGGCTTACGAAAAGAGATTGCGATCCCGCCACGGAGACTTGGTGCTTGAGACAGTGATTCGCGAGGCATCGGCCTTCAAAGTGGCTCTGACGTGCCGCCAACCGGTCGGGCTCTACAGACCCAGGTCCAAGGCGGCTAGGTCGACTCGGGCACTAGGCGAGGAGATCATGCACCGCGCCCTGCAAATGACGGCCGAACGGGAAGTCGCTTAGGGCGATGGATACGAAACAGACACTTGCAGCGATGGCAGACAACTTGGACGAGTCACTGGGTGAGAGAAAACAGGATGCGAAACCTAGCCTCGCTCCGATCGCTCGCGAACGAGACGTCGGCCGAAGCCCGATTCGGAACATCGGACGGCTCGATATCAGCCAAATCATCCCGGATCCCGACCAGCCGCGAACGGACATATCCGAAGAGGCTCTGCACCGCCTTACCCAAAGCATCCGCGACAAGGGCCAGCTTAACCCAATTCGTGTGCGATGGTCCGACACGGCACGCAAATGGATCATCGTCGCCGGCGAACGCCGATGGCGCGCTGCTCAACAAGCAGGGCTGTCGACAATCGAGTGCTACTTTCATGACACGCCCCTGTCCGAATCGGAAATACTGGAAGAGCAACTCATCGAGAACTGCCTACGTGAGGACCTCAGGCCGCTGGAAGAGGCGAGAGCATTCGGGAAACTCATGTCCCTGAACGATTGGAACGCTAAACAACTCGCCGAAGCCATCCGCGTCAATCCTAGCAAGGTGAGCCGAACATTGTCGCTATTGAAACTGCCGGCTGCCATTCGGAAGCAGGTTGACGCCGGACAGATCTCGGCTCGCAGCGCCTACGAAATATCGAAAATCACCGACAAGACAGTACAGCAACGTTTGGCTGCCATGGCTTGCGCCGAGGAACTGACACACCGGCAAATTGCCGACGTCGTCCGCCAGCGGCGCGGCAAACGTAAAAGCAGCCGGTGCGCGATCAAGCAGTCGTTTTTCGCGGACAATGGCTGGAGGGTGGTTGTCACGTCGTCCAAAGGAGGAGCGTACCACCACATCGAACAAGCCCTGGTACAGGTCCTGGCAGAGGTTCGCCATCGCATCAACAATAATGTAGATTTGGGCTGACTCTTCGAGGCTTGCCTCGAACGGGCCAGATGCGCTATGGTCCAATTCATGGAATCGACGCGGGCTCCAAGGACTACTCGATCCCCGCTTTGGCGGCGACGATTTCGGCTCGTTGTAGCAGCCATTTCCATTGTGGTTCTGTGCGGAGTGATTTTGCCCTCGCCACTCGCTTCGGCCCAGGTCCTGGCCGCTGGGTGCGGTTTACTTCTTGTCTTCCTGATCGCACAACTAGTCGAACATCGTGCCGACGGGAACCGCAACAGGCCCAAGCCTGCGGCTTCCGGACTCCTCGCACATCGTCCTGAGCTTCTACTCGCCCATGCTTCTGTGACGCGATCCCTCGCCGAGTTGGCGAAGTACTCAGACGAAGTACTCCGCGAGGCGGCGATTCTCAAGCTGGGCGCGATGCAGGACGAGTTGCGAACACTCGCGGAAGGAAAACTGGTGTTCACGGCGACCGAAGCGTGGCGAACCTCTTATGAACGCATACTGCGCACTCCGGGGCTGGAGCGTTACCTCTCGGTCGCCTGGCTCCGCAGTGAGGCCTACTGGCGAAACGCCCCAGGCAAACATAGCATGCAGCTCAACTACGACCTCGTACAGCTAGGCACGCGAGTCGAACGGACGTTGATTCTCAACGATTCTCTCTGGCCGTTGGCGCAAACTCGTCCCACGAAGGCCATATCCGATTGGATCGCGGAGCAATACAAGCGTGGCATCGTTGTCCGTCTCGTCCGTGAATCGGAAATTGCGGAGGAGCCTGAACTTCTCTGTGATTTTGGCATCTACGGAGATCGAGCGACTGGCCTGCTGGAACTGGACGACCACTGCGAGACAGTACGCTTTACCCTGGATTTCGCCCCCCACAGCATCCACGTCTTCGAAGAGCGGTGGCGCCGGCTGCTTCTGTTCGCCGTTTCGTTCCGCGAAACGCTCTACCAGAGGGCTGGCGGTGCCTGAGCCCCGCGTGAATGCTGAATTCCTCGTCTCCGTCGTCCACATTGCAGCAGTTGGAGGTGGCTCGCCCTCGCCCTGAGAACTATCGCCTCCTACACAGATGCTTACGACAGGCAAAGTCCATACTCTATCGTCATTTCTTTCCAGGGCCGACGAAATCGGCCGCCATGAGCCGTTCATCGAAGAGGGGGACCAGTGCCCTGCTCTTCTCGCGACTTCAGCGTAATACAGCCAATCTTGCGTCCAGGCCAGCGTATCCATCGAGAATCGGCTGACTCAGCCAGAAAACCGCCAGGGAAATTGACGTCAGAACGAGCCGATGCAAAGTCCCTGTACGGGCACTCGATGGCGGATTCTGGTTTTGTCCCACAACCGGACCATCAACTTACCGGCGGCCAAACCGTAAGATCGCGAGCGCCTTGCCGAGCGAAGGTCGTGGCGGATCCAGTTCTGATCGTGGAACCCGATCATCTCTCGCCCACAAAACCGACACCTCGCTGCCGTAGATTGCGGCGAAGTCGTCGAAACGTAACTGCGTAGCCCGCCAGTCGATGCCAGCTAGTCAGGTAGCCGCTACACGTTGGCAGCCCGAGAATCCCAAAGCTGACGCTCGCCTCGTCCCCAACACACAGACGAAGGTCACGAGTCGCTGCGGCATAGAAGACGATAATGGCAAAGGTAGCGGCCGACGGCGAGCTAGCGTTACTTCCACTCTCGCGACATGGGCGATGCGCTCCTTTAAGACGCTCTGGAATGGACGAATCACCGTGAGGTTGCACGCTCTGTCGAGGCGGACTGCCATAAGCCCACCGAAAAACGAACACTCCGACAGTGATTTCGTAATCGTCCGCAACCCTTCCTGAATGGCCGCTGCCGCCAATGCTCTACACGGTCGAAGCCGGGCCTGAACAACCGACGCCGCTGTGCACATTGAGAGGCCATGCCACGCGACGATGCGTGCGACGGCATGCGGCTGGTCCTGAGGTCGGCATAGACTATTTGTCAATCAGGCCTAGTTCCACCCAAACGGGAGCAAGCTCTTTGAAAAGCTCAAATCGCTTCTGGTATTCTGCCCACTCTTCGTCCGTCTTCGGGTAACGCCATGTGCGTCGATCGTTGTGTGAGCTCGTAGCTGCCACCAAGAAATCCGAGAAATCAGTGAACATGTCAAAACGCTGCATGGCCGAGTAGCGAACCGTCCGGGAAGGCCCATTATACGAATAAAAGTACCAACCCCTACCAGAGTTGTCCGAGCTGGCAGACGTGCGGCCTTTTTCCAAAAACGGTGAGTACAGAGCTTGAATGGTCGGATCCTCGGCAAGCTTAATCAACCGGTCTTTCTCTGCTTTCTCTCGACGAGTTGCCTCTTCATCAGCGATCCGCTTACGTTCAATAACGGCCATCTTCTCCGCCTCGATCTGCCTTTGCTCGACGGCGGCCTTGGCCACGATTTCGTTTTGCTGGTGGGCGTACTTGGCGTGTAGACGCTTGATCGCCTCCTGAAGCGAGACGTCACCGGGGGCCGAGACCGCTTTCGCATCCTCAAGTAGAGCATCCAATCGGCTCAGGTGACCATTGTATTTCTTCTTCATTTCCTCCGCTTCGCGGTAGCAGTGGTCAAGTTCCGCCGTCAGACTGACGTCCGGCGCAACATGAAACTCGTCATTGTCAATAGCAGAGCGCACGGGTCTAAGGAGCCCCTCAACTGTTCCACTAAGATCGGTCAGCGTCTGCACCGACGGTCGGGGTTCACGCCGGAGATTCTCGAAAGCGTCCACCAAGTTTTCACTTGCGGCTATCGCCTTCCCCGACTCGTTTTCGAGCAGCGCTTCGCTCTGACGCTCCCAGCTTTGAGCTGCCGATTCGACTTCGCCGATCAGTTCAAGTACCGCACGACCACGGCTTGCGACGCGTTCGTACTGGGACCTCAATGCTGCTTCGGCCTGCGGAATGCGTCAATAGGATTGAGACAACCACCGTTGGAATTTAGTGTAGGGTCC